>NZ_JADPCJ010000001.1:0-144610 GCF_015670795.1 Collinsella aerofaciens
GACCCGGCGGCCTACTCCAAGTACGACTGGTCGCTCTACGGCACCGTGATCAACTGCGGCGCCTACACCGCCGTGGATAAAGCCGAGACCCCCGAGGGCCGCGCGGCCGCCTGGAAGGCCAACGCGACCGGCCCCGCCCTGCTCGCCCGCACCTGCGCCGAGCACGGGATCACGCTCGTCCACGTGTCCTCCGACTACGTCTTCGACGGCACCGCCGAGGTGCACGACGAGGAGGAGCCCCTCAGCCCGCTGTCAGTCTACGGCCAGACCAAGGCCGCCGGCGACATCGCCGTGGCCGGGTGCCCGCGCCACTACATCATGCGCAGCTCCTGGGTCATCGGCGAGGGGCACAACTTCGTCAAGACCATGAGGGCGCTCTCCGACCGCGTCGCCGACCCGGAGGACAAGTTGGAGCAGGTCACCGTCGTGGACGACCAGCTGGGACGCCTGACCTTCACGCGCGACATGGCGCAGGCAATCTTCCACGTGCTGGGGAGCCGCGCCCCCTACGGCACCTACGACTGCACCGGTTCCGGCGCCGTCAAGTCCTGGGCCGACATCGCCCGCGCCGTCTTCGAGGCCGCCAACGGCAACGGCGACAGGGTCGTGCCGGTATCGACCGCCGACTACTACGCCGGCGCCGAGGGCCCCGTGGCCCCGCGCCCGGTCCACTCCGCGCTCGACCTTTCCAGGCTCGAGTCGGTCGGGTTCCACATGCCCGACTGGGAGGAAGAGCTTGGGGAGTACCTCAAGACGCTCTAGCCGCTATCAACTTTTCGAGAGTAAAAGCCGCCGTTCTTTAACGGCGGCTTTTCTTGTTGATGGCTATCTGCGCAGTGGTGCCAATAGTATTTTGCGGAAGATCTTTCACTCGCTTGGCGTGGTGGCGGACCTGCCGGGCTGGTCATCGTAGGCGTATTTGCTGTACACGTTGACCTCCCACTGCTTTTTTTCGACCTTTGCCACGGAATCGAGGATGAAGCCGGTCGCAAGGCTCAGACCGCACAGGAACATAAACGACGCGGCGAGCATGGCGGTGGGGAAGCGCGGAAGGAGGCCGGTCTGGAAATACTCGACAACGATGGGCGTGCCCAAGGCGAGGCCGATCACCGCAAACAGAAGTGCGACGAGGCTGAAGAACTTCAGAGGGCGGTAGTCCTTGAACAGCGTGCCAATCATCGCAACGACTTTAATGCCGTCGCTTACGGTATTGAGCTTGGACTCGGAACCTTCCGGACGGTCGCGGTACTCGATGGGCACATCCTTGATGCGCCAGCGGTGGTCGACGGCGTGGATCGAGAGCTCGGTTTCGATCTGGAAGCCCTCGGAAAGCACAGGGAAGGTTTTAACGAACGGGCGGCTCATGGCACGGTAGCCGGTCATGACATCATCGAAGCTGTAGCCATAGATCCACTTGATCATGGCACGGACCAGATTGTTGCCAAAGCCGTGGAAGGCACGCTTGTTCTCCTCGGCGTAGGTGCCGTTGGAAAGGCGATCGCCTACGGTCATGTCGGCCGTGCCGTTAAGGATGGGCTCGCAGAGGGCCTTGGCCGCCTCGGCGGGGTAGGTGTCGTCTCCGTCGACCATCAGGTAGCAATCGGCGTCGATATCGCGAAACATCTGGCGGCACACGTTGCCCTTTCCCTGACGGGGCTCAAAGCGGACTGTGGCGCCGTGCTCGGTGGCAATGCGTGAGGTATCGTCCGACGAGTTGTTGTCATAGACATAGACCGTCGCCTGCGGAAGCTCGCGGTGAAAGTCATCGATGACTTTGCCGATCGTGAGCGCTTCGTTGTAGCAAGGGATGATGACGGCGATGGATTCAGAATTCACTTAATGCTCCTTATACATTCAATCCTAGAAAGTATAGCCGTTTGGGCCTGGCATCCTAAGATGTGGGTTAGTTCTCCAGTTTTGTTGCGCGAATCGTTTGCATGGCCGTCGGGTCTATACTGTTCGTTTGTCAACGATTACGAGTAAAGGAGTTGCATCCGTGTCGGATCAGACAAAGCAACAAGAAACTCGCAGTCTGCCTGCGACGTTTGCTAAGAACGAATTTGAGAAGGACGCGTTTATCCTTCGTCAGCTGGTTACCAAGGATTTTAAAATCAAGTATCGCCGTAGCGTTCTGGGCGTCGCATGGTCGGTGCTCAACCCGCTGCTGATGATGATCGTCATGGCCATCGTGTTCTCGACGATTTTTGGCCAGGGCCGCAATGGCTCAATGACGCCCGAGATGTACCCGCTGTACTTGATCGTGGGTAACATTACCTTTGCCGTCATGTCTGAGTCTACTAACCAGGCCCTGACGTCGATCGTGGGCGCTGCCCCTCTGCTCAAGAAGGTTAAGGTGCACCGCTGGGTTTTCCCGGTGCAGAAGGTGCTCTTCTCGCTGGTCAACTTTGCCTTCTCGCTGGTCGCCGTCGCCATCGTCATGCTGTGGTTCCGCGTTATGCCTTCTTGGCACCTTATTCTGCTGCCGGTTTGCCTGCTGCTGCTTATGTGCTTCTGCATGGGCCTGGGCATGATGCTCTCTGCCCTTACGGTCTTCTTCCGCGACGTTATGCATCTGTGGAGCGTCGTCATTACGGCGTGGACTTACATTACGCCCATCTTCTGGACGACTGACTATATTGCGCAAATGCCGCATCTCGTGCGTATCTTGATGTATGCGAACCCCATGTTCAACTACCTGCAGTTTATGCGCGATATCTTCCTGTTCCAGACTACGCCCTCGCTTATGACGTTTGGTATGTGCGTTGCCTGGGCGGTTCTTGCGCTTATTATTGGCTATACCGTGTTCCATAAGTCCGAGCGCAAGTTCATCCTCTACATCTAAGGAGTGCTGTGATGACTGAATCTGTTGTTGATTACAGCGAGCAGCCTCTGGCTGTCGAGGTCGACGACGTCACCATGATCTTTAACATGGCGTCCGAGTCGCTGACCAACCTCAAGGAGTACTTCATTAAGCTTGCCAAGCACGAGCTGTTCTTTGAGGAGTTTAGGGCGCTTAAGCACATCTCGTTTGATATTCATCGCGGCGAGGTTGTGGGTCTGGTCGGCACCAATGGCTCCGGCAAGTCTACGATGCTCAAGATTATCGCTGGCGTTCTTGAGCCTAGCGAGGGCAGCGTTAAGGTGCACGGTAACATCGCGCCGCTGATTGAGCTTGGCGCCGGCTTTGACCCCGAGCTGACCGCCCGCGAGAACATCTATCTGAACGGCGCCCTGCTCGGCTACACCAAGGAGTTCATCGATGCCAACTTTGACGGCATTATTGAGTTCGCTGAGCTTCAGAACTTTGTCGATATGCCGCTCAAGAACTTCTCCTCGGGCATGGTGGCGCGTATCGCCTTTGCAATCGCGACGATTACCGAGCCCGATATTCTGATCGTTGACGAGACGCTGTCCGTCGGTGACGTGTTCTTCCAGCAGAAGTGCGAGGACCGCATCCAGCACTTTATCCAGAGCGGCGACGTGACGGTTCTGTTCGTTTCGCACTCCATGGAGCAGGTTGAGCGCATCTGCCAGCGTGCCGTTTGGATTGAGAAGGGTGACCTTCGCATGGACGGCCCAGTCGATGAGGTCTGTAAGGCGTATCGCGAGCAGTTCAACTAGGTTATAATTACTTGTGCCTAACAGGCTTGCGCTTGCTTGGGCGTGCGGTTATTTGCTCCATTAGCTCAGTTGGATAGAGCAGGGGACTTCTAATCCCAAGGTCGACGGTTCGAATCCGCCATGGAGCACCATCGTTTATTAAGCCCAGACCGCTTGGTGGTCTGGGCTTTTTCACATGCCGGTGTTCTTTATTCTTGCCGGGTATACGTTTAGGCCGAAGCGGTGGTGCGAGCGTTCTGCGGACAGGCAAGCCTTGCCGTCTTTGCCTTTCATGCGGTTGACTGGTTTATCCCTTGGCAGACGATGCCGTTGCTTTTAACGCTGCCAGTACCATGGCTCTTTGCGTCGATTGTGCGCTGCGGGTGCGACATAGGGTTGGTGTACGTGATCAAGAAGGCGTAACAAAAACGGGGAGGACCAACTTGGCCCTCCCCACTATATCTAGTCTGTCTAGTCTGCCTTCAGGCACTCGGGCAAGACGTTTGCAACTGCATTCATCGCCTGCGGCCTCAGGTACTGCTCATTGAGCTTTGCCTTTCTGTAGGCGTAGCGAGTGTCTGCCGAGTACTTGATCAATACGTCGGTGAAGAATCGTTCCCAGCTTAGGTAGTCGCGGCTTTCGATATAGCTCGAAGGATCCTTGAGGATTTTTGGAATGTCGTTACTGGGAATGAGGCCAGATTGCAGAAGTGTCCACTCGAATGATTCCGGGAGGAACAAGCGAACGTTCTTGTAAACGCGCTGTCCGAGCACCTTTTCGATGTAGGGACCAAACGCTGCGCCGTCTCCAATGGCAAGAACGTTTTGCTCGGGGCATTCGTGAATTGTCCGCTTTAGATTTGCTACGCCGGTGGCGGTATAGCAGGGGATTCCGAGCCGGTTGCAAAGAGCGTCGTAGAATTGATAGCCAGATTTGCTATCCTCGACAACTACGGCGTCGGGTACCTCGAATCCAACATTTAGATCCTGATACAGCATGCTTGCCGTGTGGTCATATAGCGGCTTGGTCACCGAGTAGAAGCGCCTGTCGCTCTTGCGGCCATTGATTGTTTTACTCGTCGTGTTGACTAACTTCAGGATCTCATCAACGCTGTAGAGGAGCTCGTTGGCATCGCGACGAGATATCAGAACAAAATAGTTGGACGAGCCGTTTACGGTTTTGGCGAAGTCCTTTGAGTAGATAAACTCGTTGCCCTCATCTAGAAAGACGATTGAATCTTCGATGATCGAAAGCTCGCGCTCCCAGCGTCTGCCGGAAAGCGTTTCACAAGGCACGTCGCAGCTGAGTGCAACGCCGCTTTCCGGTCCTCGGTCGTTGTAGTCGCGAATCATCGAGATGAGCGTCGTTTTGCCCGTGCCGCTGTTGCCGCGGATGAAGGAAATATTGCGTTTAAAGGTGAGCGTGTATTTGACTTTTGCGCGCTCCACGACAACGGTGTGTGATCCTTTCATTACTCATCAACATCCAGAAAATCATTGGTGGCACCGACGAACTCCTGCATGTTCCTGACGATGCGGCCGTCGTTATTGATGCGAATCTCAAAACGCTTCCAGGGAAATTTCATGATGTGGTAAAGGGTTACCAGCACATCCTGCTCTTTGCCAATTTTGAGCAGCCAGCGGGCGCAGTTATCTCCGCAAGTGGATGCATTGAACACCATGTTTGGGAGATTGCGCACCAGCAGCAGCGTCTTAACGCCGCCGGACAGTTCGAGTGGGGTGATCGAGCCCAGCTGTTTGCTTACGATGTTGTGGGGACCGATGAGCTCTGATCCGTCCACGCTTTTAATAATCTGTGCGGCCATAGGGTCTTCGAACCATGAGTCCAAGTATGAGTTCCTAAAATAGGTTTCGGTATCGTAGATGGAACCGGGGTAATCCCCCAGATGGATGCTTAACATGCGCGTCTCCAGACGTTGTGTGACTGCAATGATTATATGCCAGTAATAAAGTGCCGCCAGTAGCGAGGTTGCTGCTGGCGGCACTGGCATTATTAGCGTGTGAATCGCGTTGATGGATTTGCTCGCGAGGCTACTTTTCGAGGCGTTCCCTCAGCAGCTCCAGCGCGTGGGCGTAGCCTTGCAGGCCCTCGCCGGTGATGGTGGCGAAGCAGGCTAGGCGGGCGTAGCTCACCTGGCGGAAGTCTTCGCGCGTCTCTACGGCGCTGATGTGCACCTCGACGGCAGGGATGGCAACGGCCTTGAGGGCGTCGAGGATCGCCACGCTCGTATGCGTGTAGGCGGCCGGGTTGATGACGATGCCGTCGACCTTTCCGTAAGCCTCCTGGATCTTGTCGACGATGCTGCCCTCGTGGTTAGACTGGAAGACCTCGACCTCGTCGAAGCCCTGTGCGGCACCCGCTTCCTGGCAGATCTGCACTAAGCGATCGTAGTTGTCGCTGCCGTAGATGCCTGGCTCGCGAATGCCGAGCATGTTGAGGTTGGGGCCGTTAATGACGAGTGCTTTCATGGTTGCTTCCTTTGCAGTTGAAAAACCACCACAAAGGTGCCTGCCCCCTTTGTGGTGGTTTTGGTTAGAGAGCGGGTGGGAGGGTGTCGAGGAGGGCATGGGCGGTGTTGGCGGCGCAGTCGCGTGAGTCGATGATGTAGTCGGCCCAGGCGCGGTAGCGCGGCATACGCTGCTCGGCCAGCTTGTCGATGCCGTCGCGCGCGGTGATGGGGCGGCCCTTGTGGGCGAGCTCGTCGAGCTTGCGGTTGAGCATCACGATTTGGCTGTTTTGGTGCAGCAGAGGGTAGTTCTCGTCGCGCGTAACCACGCCGCCGCCGGTGGAGAGCACCAAGCCGCTGCGCTTGGAGATGTCGGCCAGCGCTGCCGTCTCCTGCTCGCGGAAGGCCGCCTCGCCGCACTTGATGATAAAGTCGGCGCAGGGCATGCCCAGGCGCTCCTCGAGGGCGCGATCGAGATCGATGTGCTCGCGGCCCGTGAGCTGGGCGATCTGCTCGCCCACGCGGGTCTTGCCCGAGCCCGGCATGCCGATCAGCGCGATGTTCTGTTCACGGCGTGACAGGCGCTCCGTTACGTCCAGGATCCTCTCGCGCGGGGTGGCTTTGCCGGTATAGCGCTCGACAGCTTGTGCCGCCTGGGCAACAAGCATAAGCAGGCCGCCGATGCAGGGGATGCCGCGGCGCTCGGCCTCGAGCATCAGGCCCGTGCGGGCGGGGTTGTAGACAATGTCGATGACGCCCTCGAGCGCATCGAGGCCTTCGAGCGTGCAAGGCGCGTCGGGGCAATGGGGGAACATGCCGGCGGGCGTGCAGTTGACGAGTAGGGAGGCGTCGGACTGCTGCGCGATATTGTCGTAGTTGACCTCGCTCGTGCGACCCACGGGTACGACGATGGCGCCCATGTCTCCCAGCACCATACTTGCCGTGGTGCCGGCGCCGCCGGTGGCACCGAGCACGAGGGCCTTCTTGCCGGCAACCTCAACGCCCAACTCCTCGACCAGGCACTGGAAACCGAAGTAGTCAGTATTATCGCCGTGCAGGCGGCCGTCGGGCAGGCGCGTGATGGTGTTGACGTTGCCCATGCGCTCGGCGAGCGGGCTCAGCTCGTCCAGGTATTCCATGACGGCGCGCTTGTAGGGGATGGTCACGTTGGTGCCCTCCCATTCGTCGCCCGTCATAAAAGCCTCAAGATCCTCGGGCTCGCGCTCAAAACGCACGTACTCAAGCCCCGCCAGCTCCTTGTAGATGGTCGGGGTGTAGCTGTGGCCCAGCACGCGGCCCAGCACGCCGTAGGGGCGGGTTGCGGCGGTATCGGTCATCTAGAGCACCTCCGTGTAGCTGCCAAAGTAGGTGAAGCTCTCGCATACGTCGTCGATCGAATCGAGCAGGTCGTCGAGGGCCTTGCTGCCAAAGGGACAGTCCAGGTCAAAGTAGAACATAAACTCAAAGTCGCGACCGGGGATGGGGCGGCTCTCGAGCTTGATGAGGTTGATGTTGAGTGCGTAGAAGCGCTCGAGCACGCGATAGAGGGCGCCCGGCTCGTTGGCCGTGGTGATCATGAGCGAGGTACGGTTGGCACCGGGATAGACGCGTGGCTCGCGGCTGATGACGACAAAGCGCGTGTAGTTGTTGTCCGAGTCCTGGATGTCGGACTCCAGCACCTCCAGGCCATAGAGTGCCGCGCAGCTGCGCGATGCGATGGCGGCAACATCGGTGCGGTCGGAATTGGCGACCATCTCGGCCGACATGGCGGTGTTGGGGTACTTGGTGGCGTGCAGGTCGTGGGACTCGATAAAGCCCGCACACTGGGCAATGGCTTGGCCGTGGCTGTAAACCTCGCGCACGTCGGCGAGCTTGGTGCCGGGCTTGACGAGCAGATTGTGGTCGATCTTGAGGCGCAGCGAGCGCACGATGTGGAAATCGAACTGGGCGAGCAGGTCGTAGACGGCGTTGACCGATCCGGCAGTTGAGTTTTCGATGGGCAACACGCCAAACTCGCAGAAGCCGTCGCGCACAGCGCGCATAACGCCTTCGAAGGTCTCGAAAAACGCGATGTCGGGCACGTCGAAGAGCTTGCACGCGGCTATCTGGCTATAGGCACCTTCTACGCCCTGGCAGGCAACGGTGGCCGTTTGAGGGAAGGGCGTGTCGGAGGCTGCAGCCGTGGCGTGGGCCTTTTGCGAGACGGTGATGCCCTTGAGCTCGTTGATGTAGCGCTGCTGCTCGGCTTTGCTCATGCTCATGAGGAGACGGAACAGGGTGATGGTCTGCGCCTCGTAGCGCTCGGGCGCGCGGCTGGCGAGGTTGTTGAGTTTTGAGCGCTCGCGGGCGGGGTCAAAGACGGCCTTGCCCATCTCGATCTTTGATTTGGCGACCTCGGTGGCAATGTCCATACGCTCGACAAAGCTGTTGAGGAGCGTGGTGTCGATGCCATCGATGGCCTGGCGGATGTCAGCAAGGTCCATAGGGACCCCTTTCACGTGTCGGTGATTTTTCTGGGACGGGGATTAAAAAATCATTGTGTAACTAATGATTTTTTAATCCCCGTCCCAGAAAAATCACTGGGTGGGCGTGGGGGCCGGAGTTGGCCCCCAGAGATTTTTAGAGCTGGGCGGCGTCCTCTAGGAGGGCGTCCCAAATCGCGAGGGCAGCGGCTGCTTCGGCAACGGGGACGGCGCGCGGGACGATGCAGGGGTCGTGACGGCCGTGCACCGAGAGCTCGGCATTTTCCATAGCGTCCATGTCCACCGTCTGCTGCTCGCGGCCAATGGAGGGCGTCGGCTTTACGGCCATGCGCCACATGACGGGCGCGCCGGTGGAGATGCCGCCCAGGATGCCGCCGGCATTGTTGGACTCGACCGCAATCCCGCCGGTCTCGGCGTCGATGCGATACGGGTCGTTGTTCTCGCTGCCGCGCATGGCGGCCACGGCAAAGCCCATGCCAAACTCCACGCCCTTTACGGCGGGAATGCCAAACGCGATTTGCGCGATGCGGTTCTCGATGCCGTCGAACATGGGGTCACCGATGCCCGCGGGAAGCCCGTAAATGCCGCACTCCACGATGCCGCCGATGCTGTCGAGTTCGTCGCGCGCGGCCAGGATCTCCTCGCGCATGCGGCCGGCTGCGGCGGCGTCAATGCACGGCAGATCGTTCGTAAGGATCGCCTTGCGGTCGGCCTCACGATAGACCATATCGTCCATCGGCAGGTCGGAGATGCCGCCGATCTGCGCGACGTGCGCCATGACCTGAATGCCGCGGGCCTCGAGCGCCTGCAGCGCGATCCCGCCGGCGATGCATAGAGGGGCCGTCAGACGGCCGGAGAAGTGCCCGCCGCCGGCGACGTCGTGCATGTTGTGGTACTTCACACGCGCCGGAAAGTCTGCGTGCCCAGGGCGGGGCCTGCGGCGCAGCTCGGAGTAATCCTTGGAGCGCGTGTTGGTGTTCTCGATAATCGCGGCGATGGGCGCGCCGGTGGTATGTCCATCGACAACACCGGCGATGATGTGGGCGGCGTCGGCCTCGCGGCGTTTGGTCGCGGTCTCGTCGCGACCGGGAGCGCGACGGTCGAGGAAGGCCTGCAGCTTCTCCTGGTCCACGGCGATGCCCGCCGGAATGCCATCGAGCGAGCAGCCGATAGCGGGGGAGTGCGACTGGCCGAAGATGCTTAAGTGCAAGACGTTGCCAAAGGTCGAGGACATGCTATTCCTCCTCGAGTGTGACCTTGCCGCCCAGCAGGCGGTAGTGGTCGAAGAAATCGGGATAGGACTTGTTGACGGCCTCGGCGCCGTGGATCACGACCTCGCCGGTGGCACGGCTTGCGGCGATGGCGGCCATCATGGCGATGCGATGGTCGTTGTGCGAATCGACCTCGCCGCCGGTAAAGGCATCGACACCCTTGATGATGAGGTCATCGCCGGCAATGCGCACCTGCGCGCCCAGCGCGGTGAGCTCGCGGGTGGTGGTGACCAGGCGGTCGGATTCTTTGATACGCAGACGGGCGCAATCGCGGATAAAGGTGCGGCCCTGTGCCAGCGAGGCCACGGCCGAGATAACGGGTACCAGGTCGGGAATGTCGTGGGCACTCATCTCAAAGCCGGCGAGCTTGTCGGACTGCACGGTGGCGGCGTTGGTGGAGCGCACGATGCGGGCGCCAAAGCGCGAAAGCGCAGCAAGCACGTTGCGGTCGCCCTGTGCGGAGCTCAGCGACACACCCTCCACGGTGATGGGGTCGGAGCCGATGGCGCCGGCGCACAGCCAAAAGGCGGCGTTGGACCAGTCGCCCTCGACGGCTACGCTGCCGGGCGTGCGGTACGAGCCGCTGCTTACGCGGAAGTTCGTGACCTCGGGCTGGCCGTCCTTGGCCGGAATACGCTCGACGTTGACCTCGACGCCAAAGGCCTTCATTGCCTGGATCGTCAGGTTAATGTACGGGCGGCTCTCGATCAGGCCGGTCACCTGTACGCAGGAGGGCTGGGCCAGCAGCGGTGCTGCCAGCAGTAGGCCCGAGATGTACTGTGAGCTCACGTTTCCCGGCAGCACAAAGGTGCCCGGGCGCATGCGTCCGCTCGTCTTGAGCGGAAAACCGCCCAGACCCTGTAGGTCGCAGCCGGCGGCGATGATCTCGTCCGAGAGCGGGGACAGCGGGCGGGCGCCCAGACGACCCTGGCCCACAAAGGTGGCCTCTGCGCCCAGCGCGCAGGCGACGGGCAACATAAAGCGGAGCGTGGAGCCGCTTTCGCCGCAGTCAAGCGTGCCGCCGGCAAGGGCCTTGAGCAGGCCAAACTCAATACTCTTCATGGTGGGGTGGACCTGGAAGCCGTCCTCGACGGTCTCGATGCGAGCACCCAGGGCCGTAAGGCAACGCACCGTAGCCTCGATGTCGGCGCAGGTGGTGTTGCAGGTGACGTGTGTCTCGCCGTTGGCAAGCGCAGCGCAGATGATCAGGCGATGCGCCATCGACTTGGACGCGATGGCGGGAACGGTGCCCTTGAGCGGGGAGGGGGTTATGCGGGCTAGCATGCGGATGCGTCTCCCTTCTGGCCGAGGCCCTCGGCAATTAAATCATGGAAGGTGGAAAGCGGCGTGCGGTCGATGCTGCAGCGGCCAATGCCGTGTGGAATCACCAAGTCGATCGTGTCACCGGCGCGTTTTTTGTCGTGCAGCGCCTCGGCAAAGACGGCGTCGGCCGAAAGCTCGCAGCGAGTCTTGAGGCCATGACGGGCGCAGAGCTCTTCGATGCGGCCGGGCAGCTCGGCGTCGCAAATGCCGTGCAGGGCCGCGGCGCGCGTGATAATGCCCATGCCGATCGACACGCAGTTGCCGTGTCCCAGCTCAAAGTGCTCGCAGGCCTCGACGGCGTGTCCGGCGCTGTGCCCAAAGTTGAGCAGCTTTCGCTGGTTGGTTTCGCGCTCGTCGGCAACGACCACGGCGCGCTTGATGTCGATATTGCGGACGATAATGAGCGCCACGCGGGCCACGTCCTGGTTAAGCAGCTCCAGCGTGAGCGGGGTTTTCTCCAGTTCGGCGAAAAGCTCCGGATCGGCAATGACGGCGTGCTTGATGACCTCGCCGCAGCCGTCGGCGAACTGTTCGGGCGTGAGGGTGGCAAGGCATCCCACGTCGGCGATAACCACGCTCGGCTGCCAAAAGGCACCGGCGAGATTTTTGCCTGCGGCCAGGTCGATGGCCGTCTTGCCGCCCACCGACGAGTCCACCATGGCGAGCAGGCTCGTGGGAATCTGTACAAACTTGCAGCCGCGCATGTAGGTGGCGGCAACAAAGCCGACCACATCGCCCACGACGCCGCCGCCGAGCGCCACGATCACGTCGGAGCGCGAAAGCTCGTGCTCGGCCACAAATTCCAAGATGTTGATGTAGGTCTCGGCGCGCTTGTGTGCTTCGCCGGCCTCGAAGGTGTAGATGCTTACCTCGTAGCCTGACGCTTCCAGGCTCTGTTTGACAGGCATTTGGTAGAGCGGGCCCACGTTGGTGTCCGTCACGATGACGGCCTTGGTGCCGCCGGCAGTGGCGCGCACGAGCGGTCCCGCCTGCTCCAGCAAAAACGTGCCAACATGCACCTGGTATGGGCGTGCAGTGTCGATATCGATGGTAATCGCCATAAGCTTCGGTCCTTTCGACCTGGCGTGATGGGTGGTCTAGTGGGAGGCCTCGTCGTCGAGTGCGCGCTTGATGCGGTCGCCCTCGGCAAGGAGAATCTCCAGATAGCGCTGGTCGCGGTCCTTGAGCGCACGGCTGTAGGCGCCGAGCGACTCGATCAGGTGGTCGATCTCGAAGGCAAGCGCGTCGGCGTCGTCGATCATGAGCTCGGACCACATTTGCGGGTTGAGGTGCGCCACGCGGGTGAGATCGCGGTAGCTACCGGCTGAAAAGCCGTGGTGGACCTGGGCGGTCGGGCTCTTTACGTAGGCGTTGGACACCACGTGCGCAAGCTGGCTCGTGAAGGCGATGACGCGGTCGTGCTCGGCGGCGCTGGTCACGGTGAACTTGCCAAAGCCCAAGGGGCGCACCATCTCGCGCACCTGGCCCAAAAGCTCCAGTTTGAGCGCATCGTCCACCGCGGGCGGCACGAGCACGAGTGGCGCGCCCTGGAACAGGTCGGCGCGGGAGTGTGCGTAGCCCGAGTACTGCGTGCCCGCCATGGGGTGTGCGCCCACAAAGTAAAAGCCGTGCTTACGGGCAAGCTCAAAGGCACGTTCGCACACGATGCCCTTGACGCCCACGGTGTCGATCACTACGGGACCCATGATGGCCTCGGTGTCGGTGGCGTCGGCGAGGGCCTGGGCATGCGCCTCGAGCCACTCGATGCAGGCCTCGGGGTAGCAAGCCAGGACGATGATGTCGCATTCGCCGAGTGTCTTGTCGTTGAGCTCTCCGGCGACAGTGCCCATGCTGGCGGCCGTCATGACATCGTCATCGGGGTCCCAGGCCAGCACGCGGACGCCCGCCTGTGCATAGCCGCGGGCAAAGCTACCGCCGATGAGGCCAAGGCCGACGATGCCGGCGCACTTGGGGCTGCCCTGGTTAACGCGCGCGTTTCTCACCGTACCCATGGGCTACTCCATGGTCTCTTGGCAGACAACCTCGCGGATGGCTCGGATGCGGCGCATGGTGTCGTCGAACTGATCGGGGGTGAGGGCCTGGGCGCCGTCGGACCAGGCGCGGCTCGGCTCGTCGTGGACCTCGATCTCTAGGCCGTTGGCACCGCAGGCGGTCGCGGCGAGCGCCATGGGTTCGACGTAGCGGGTGTAGCCGGTGGCGTGGCTGGGGTCGGCAACGACGGGCAGGTGCGACAGGTGGTGCAGCACCGGCACGGCGTTGAGGTCGAAGGTGTTACGGGTGCGGGTCTCGAAGGTGCGGATGCCGCGCTCGCACAGGATGACGTTGTCGTTGCCCTCGCTCATGATGTACTCGGCTGCCATAAGCAGCTCGTCGATCGTGCCGGACATACCGCGCTTGAGCAGAATCGGGGTCTGGGTCTTGCCGACCTCCTTGAGCAGGGGGAAGTTCTGGGCGTTGCGGGCGCCGATCTGCATGACGTCAATCTTCTTGTCCAAGAAGACCTGCACGTCGCGTGGATCCATGATCTCGGTGACGATCGGCATGTCGAGCTCGGCAGACGCCTCGCACAGCAGGTCGAGGCCGGCGGGGCCCATGCCCTGGTAGGCGTAGGGGGAGGTGCGGGGCTTGTAGGCACCGCCGCGCAGCATCGTGGCACCGGCGGCCTTCACGCGGCGGGCGATGCGGATGAGGTTCTCGCCCTCGACGGAGCACGGGCCGGCGATGACCTGGAACTGGTCGCCGCCGATCTTGACGCCGTGGCCGCAGTCGATGACGGAGTCCCCGGGGTGGAACTTGCGGTTTGCGCGCTTGAACGGCTCGGAGACGCGCTGCACGCGCTCGACGACATCCATGGACTCGAGCAGGAACGGGTCGATCTTGGTCGTATCGCCCACCAGGCCGATGATCGTCTCGTTCTCGCCGCGCGAGACATCGGTCTTCAGGCCCTTTTTCTCAATCCAGCTGACGATATGGCCGACGGCCTCGTCGCTGGCGCTCTGCTTTAAAATTGCAATCATGGTGTGCCTCTCACCTCGATGGATAACTTTTGCAAAAACGGCCCGCATCGCGAGCCGTGTATATATGGTGCATGAGAGTTTATACTATCTGACTCGCTTTTGCCTTCTAAAGTGGGCCGTTGCGCCGCGTCTTCCTCGGAATTGCAAAGCTTTTTCTTTTATTTTGATAGCCCGTGGCGCACTTGGGTATAATGCCAGTCGTTCGCCCTATTAGCTCAGGGGATTAGAGCGTCTGCCTCCGGAGCAGAAGGCCGTTGGTTCGAATCCAACATGGGGCACCATCGAACGTAAGACCGTCCGAACCTCGCATGGTCCGGGCGGTTTTTCTTATACCGACGCGACGTGATGGGACGTGGTATGGCAGCAACGGATATCGAGCGCGGACTCTCGACCGCCGAGGTCGAGGAGCGCATCGCCGCCGGTAAGATCAACCGCAACATGGAGCGCAAGACCAAGTCGGTCAAAGAGCTCATCATCGAGAACCTCTGCACGTTGTTCAATTTGATCAACGTGATCTTGGCGTTCCTGGTCATTTTGACCGGTTCGTTTAAGAATCTGACGTTCCTGTTCGTGGTGTTCCTTAATACCGCTATTGGCGTCATCCAGTCCATGCGTTCCAAGAAGATGGTCGATAAGCTCACACTGCTGACCTCCAAGAAGGCCATCGCGGTGCGCGACGGCGCCGAGGTGGAGCTCGACCTGGACCAGATCGTGCTCGACGACATCATCCGCCTGGGGCGCGGCGACCAGATTCCGGCCGACGCCGTGGTGGTATCGGGCGAGGCGCTCGTGAACGAGAGCCTGCTGACGGGCGAGAGCGACCTTATTAAGAAACAGCCCGGTTCCGAGCTCATGAGCGGCAGCTTTATCGACTCGGGCCTGCTGCGCGCCCGCGTGATCCATGTCGGCGCCGACAACTACGTGGCCAAAATTAATAACGAGGCCAAGTACGTCAAAAAGGTCAATTCCGAGATCATGAACGCGCTTAACGCCATCGTGCGCTTTGCGAGCATCATCATGATCCCGCTCGGTTTGGCGTTGTTTGCCTCGAGTGTGAGCGAGCTGTGGGATGCCGCGGGAACCCCGGGTGATAGCGCGCTTTCGTGGTGCTTCTCCGAGTTGTTGGCTGGTCATGTGCCTTCGTCGGCGCTGCTGTTCACGGTGGGCGCCCTGCTGGGCATGATCCCCCAAGGCCTGGTACTGCTGACCTCTTCGGTGCTCGCCATCGCCACGGTGCGTCTGGCCCGCCGCAAGGTGCTGGCACAGCAGCTCTACTGCATCGAGACGCTCGCTCGCGTCGACGTGCTGTGCCTGGACAAGACGGGCACCATCACGTCGGGCCGCATGGAGGTCGAGGGCACGTATCCGCTGCCGGTTGAGGGCGTGAGCCTAGGCGCCGGCCCGGACGAGGCGGCTGTTCCCGTCGATACCACGGTGCTCGATTTTGCGCTGGCTAACGTGGCACGTGCGACTTCGGCCGATGCCAACGAGACCTGCCAGGCGCTGCTCAACTATTACGCCGATCGCCCGGTCGAGGTGTCTGAGCCGCTGTCGGTCATTCCGTTCTCGTCGTCTAAAAAATGGAGTGGCGCTTCGTTTGCGCAGGGCTCCTATGTGATGGGCGCCGCGCAGTTTGTGCTTTCGGAGCGTGTGTTTTCGCAGTTCGAGAACCGTGTCGCCGAGCTTGCCGATACCTGCCGCGTGCTCGTGGTGGCGCGCGTGGACGGCTTTACGCCCGATGGCGATATGGTGGGAGAGGCCGAGCCCGTGGGCTTTGTGACCATCCGCGACGAGATCCGTACTTCGGCGGCCGAGACCATCGGCTTCTTTAACGAGCAGGGCGTGACCCTCAACGTGATCAGTGGCGACGACCCGCGTACGGTGTCGTCGATCGCGCGCGTGGTGGGCGTGCCGGGGGCGGACGCTTATGTGGACGCCACGACGCTCGATACGCCGGCCAAGCTCGATGCCGCAGTGGACCGCTACCATGTCTTTGGTCGTGTGACCCCGCAGCAGAAGCGCGAACTCGTGCAGGCGCTCAAGCGCCGCGAGCACACCGTGGCCATGACGGGCGACGGCGTCAACGACGTGCTGGCTCTCAAGGAGGCCGACTGCTCCGTTGCCATGGCGGCCGGCTCCGATGCCGCGCGCAACGTGGCCGAGATCGTACTCGTCGACAACGACTTTGCCTCGATGCCCGCCGTGGTGGCCGAGGGTCGTCGCTCCATCAACAACCTGCAGCGTTCGGCCTCGCTGTTCCTGACCAAGACGCTGTTCTCGATGGGTCTGGCGGCGCTGTGCATCGCGCTGCCGCCGTACCCCTTCGAGCCAATTCAGATGACGCTCATTAACTTCTTCTGCATCGGCGCGCCGGGCTTTGTGTTGGGCCTGGAGCCCAACAATGCTCGCGTGAAGGGGTCGTTCCTGACGAACGTGCTCAAGCGGGCACTGCCGGCGTCGATTGCGGTCATTTTGGCTGCGGCGCTCGATATCTTTGTGGCGCGCGTGTTTGGCTTTAGCCAGCTCACGCTGTCTACGATGTGCCTGCTTACGTCGTGCGCGGCGAGCGTCAGCCTGATCTGGCGCATCTCGCAGCCACTCACGCCCCTACGTGTGGTGCTCTTTGTGTTTGTGGTCGCCGGCATCTTGGTGGGCGTTATCGGATTCCCGGAGCTGCTGTCTATTGCCAACCTGTCGATGGGCCAGATGGTTATCTTGGCTATCATCGTGGTCTTTACCTGCTCGGTGTTCTTTAAGCTCGCCACGATGATGGATTCGCTCAAGCCGCGTCGTCGTCATGCTGCAACTGGTTTTGGCCGCGGTGTGCGCGTCCACCTGGGTCGCGGTGGCGGCAAGGTGAGCTCGACGGGTTCGACGGCCGAGCGTTTTGCCAAGCGCTTCGCCGCCGACATGGCGCAGCGCCGTGAAGATCGCACTGCTCGCGAGGCCGAGGCCCGCGCACTCGAGGGCGTGGCCCAGGCCCAGCCCAAGAAAAAGAAGTCCACGGGCGTCAAGCGCTCCCGCGTAACCAAGTCCGCCCAAGGCATCAAAGTCTCGATGCCAAGCAAGAAGAAGAAGTAACTACGCGCCCTGGCGATGTTGAATTGGTGCCTTGCTCCTGTGGGGCCGTGGCGATGTTATGCTCTAACCTCGATTGTTTGAATTGCTTCGAAAAGAGGATGCCGTGATCTGCCCGCATTGCCTTAAGACTATCGAGGACGGCGCCTCGTTCTGCCCCTACTGCAACGCCTATGTGGGTCCGGGCGATGGTCCCGAGCACACCGAGTTCGTGTTCTGCGAGGGCTGCGGTGCCCGTCTTTCTCCGCATGATCGTACGTGCCCCAAATGCGGACGCCCCGCTCCGGGCATCCTCTCCGAGGACGCGGCCGCATCCGACCTGGCAGCGGGCCGCACGGCGGGCTTTCCGCGCCTAACGCAAGAGCAGATCGATACCGAGGTGCCGCATGCGCCCGCCTCGGCTGCCGCGGTTCTTTCGGACGCCGCCGATCCTAACGAGACCTGCGTGCTGCCGGCTTTCGATAAGGATTTCGGTATCCCCAAGGTCGATATTCCCACGCCCGTTTCCCTGCATGACGATGCTCAAAAACCCAAGCGCAAGGTGCATCCCGACGAGGACGCCTATCACAAGCACAAGCGTCATATCCCCAAGCCGCTCATCGTCATCGCGGTCCTTGCCGTCGTTTGCGGCGGTGCCTATTGGTTTGTGACGGCCGATCCCATGGGTGTCATGCCTGGCTTCTATGACCAGTTTGGCCAGGCCGCGCAGACGACCTTCCCCACGCGCCAAAAGGGCGAGGCGACTGAGGACGATACCAAGCAGGACGATTCTGCCGAGGTGGTCCAGGAAGAAACCGTGCTCACCGATGATCAGCTCTATACCAGACTCGACGGTCTGTATCAGACCATCGTGTCCTACGGTGATGAGGACCAGATCGGCGAGGTCATCGATTCCTTTAACAACGGCTATCTCCGAACGCCGCTGTCCACCCGCCAGGAGCTGTCGCAGAGTGCCTACGCCCTGCGCGACCAGATCAAAAAGACGCAAGATGAGCTTAACAACCTTAAGTATCAGGACGATACGGTCTATGCGGACGACATCGCCCACTTAAAGCAGCTTGCCGAGTGGATGTTCGAGCGTGTCGACGTGATCTGTCAGAGCTGGGATATCTCGCTGGCCATTCCTGATGGTGAGTCGATGAGTTCCCACCAAAGCGAGATCCTGGCGCCCATCGCGCAGGGCGGCAACAGCGCGCTGAACCAGTACGACGCCAATGTGGGTTCCTGGAAGCCGCAGCAGCGTTCCTAAAATTAGTTCGCCATAGTCGGCATAACCTACGTGCGCAATTGATGTAAGCGCATGCTTATTGCTACAATTCGTACAAATATGCTTTAAACGCACGAGGAAGGAACCACATGTTTGGTTTTAAGAAAGAGCTCTACACGCCCGAGTATCAGCTTGCCGGCGACGAGTGCGCCGTTATCGAGACGTCGAAGGGTACCATCAAGGTCAAGTTTGACGGCGAGGGCGCTCCCATTCATGTCGCGAACTTCTGCGAGCTTTCCACGATGGGTTTCTATGATGGCCTTAAGTTCCATCGCTATGTGCCCGGCTTTGTCATTCAGGGCGGCGACCCCAATACCCGCGATATGTCCGGCGCCGACGTCGCTGCCGGTCTTGAGGGCCCCGACGGCATGCCCGGTACCGGTGGCCCCGGCTACTGCATCAAGGGCGAGTTTGCCACCAATCCGCGCAACAGCCATGTCGATGGTGCCCTTGCCATGGCACGCTCCATGGACCCCGATTCCGCGGGTTCGCAGTTCTACTTCTGCCTGGGTGCCCAGCATAACCTCGATTCCGGTTACACCGTCTTTGGTACCACGGTCGAGGGTCTCGATGTGATTTCGCAGCTGCGTGCCGGCGACGAGATCGTCCATGTCGAGATCGTTCACGAGTAAAGGGGACTTCCTTGAATAGCCAGCTGATCCAACAGGGCCGCGCCGCTTACCGCGCGGGTGATTTTTCCGCTGCAGCCCAGATGCTTGGGGCGGCAAAAACTCCCGATGAGATTATGGGCGAGGCCGATCACCTTCGTGGCAACGCCTTGATGCACCTGGGCATGTATGCCGAGGCCGCCGAGGCCTACGCCGCTGCCCTCAATGACGGCACCTACGGCAAGCGCGGCGCGCTGCTCACCAACCGCGGCAAGGCACTCGCCGCCGTGGGCGACTACACGACGGCCGCTCAGGCGTTCTCTGCTGCTACGCAGGATGCTTCCTATGCCACGCCGTTCAAGGCCTATCTGGGCCTGGGTAACGCGCTGTTCCAGTCGGGCGACTATGCCAACGCGGGTACTGCCTTCCGTCAGGCTGCCATCGACGGCGCCAATCCGGCTCCTGCCGCCGCACTCGGCGAGCTTGGTCGTTGCTTCATTAAGCTCGGCCGTCCGGCGGATGCCGTGGAGACCTACCGCACGGCTATCGACTTTGCCGGCCCCCGCGACGACACGCGTGCGCTCAACGCCGGCATGGGTCAGGCACTTTCTGCCGCCGGCCGCCCCTCCGACGCACTCGACGCCTTTAACGCCGCTACTGCCGATGGCATCTACCAGCTCACCTCCGAGCAGGCCGATGAGCTTGCCCGCGTGCACGATTCGCTTGCCGCGCTGTCTGCCCAGACGGCTATGGCCACGGCTCCGGCGCCCGCGATGGACGCTCCTGCCGTCGATCCGCTCGATCCTACGGGCGCGACCGGTCAGTTTATGCCCGATCCCTCGGACACCGGCTTCTTTACGCTGTCCGAGTCCGAGATGGTCCAGCAGGACCGTCAGGATCGTAAGCAGGCCAAGGTTCGTCGCCGCCATCGCCACACGGGTCTCAAAGTCTTCATCGTGCTGCTTCTGCTCATTTTGATCGCCGCGGGCGGTCTGGGCTTTGCCTACACGCGCGGCTTTGGCTTCCCGTCCCAGGAGTTTGTCGTTACCGATCTGTTCCAGGCTGCCGGCGACGGTGACACCGCAAAGGCCGAGTCTTGCCTGGCCTCGAGCCTGTCCGAGGACGCCAAGTCGATGATCATCTCCTCGATTCCGCAGGGTGCCACCGTGTCCGTCGAGGGCATGGATCAGTCCATGACCGAGACGACCGCTAAGGTGAAGGCATCGCTGTCCAAGGGCGGCGAGCAGGAGTACACCGTCAAATTCGTGCGCTCCGACAATCATATCGGCTGGGCCGTTTCCTCGCTCGATATGGATTTCTCGGCTGCTGACAACCAGTAGTGACCTTATGGGATTTAGCTTTGCCCGGCGCTTCACCGCAAGTGAGGTGCCGGGCTTGCGCTAGTATCATGAGCTAGTAGTTTTCCAGCAATCATCCAACACATCAGGAGTTGCGTTGTTTTCTTTGATGGATATGTTCTTCGGTAGCTATGCGGGCGATCTTGCCATCGACCTCGGCACCGCAAATACGCTTGTCTCCGTGCGCGGCAAGGGCATCGTCATTCGCGAGCCCTCTGTAGTCGCCATCGACAAGAACGACGAGCGCATCCTGGCGGTCGGTATCGAGGCAAAGCGCATGCTCGGCCGTACGCCCGGCAACATCGTGGCCGTTCGTCCCCTGAAGGACGGCGTCATCGCCGACTTCGATGTTACCGAGGCTATGCTTCGCTATTTTATCGACAAGGCGTCCGAGAAGCGCTATCCGTGGACCCCGCGTCCGCGCGTTGTCGTCTGCGTTCCCTCCGGCGTCACGTCGGTCGAGAAGCGTGCTGTCTTTGAGGCCACGATCCAGGCTGGCGCTCGCCAGGCCTACCTGATCGAGGAGCCCATGGCTGCCGCTATCGGCGCCGATCTGCCCGTCGAGGAACCCACCGGCTCCATGGTCATCGACATCGGTGGCGGTACCACCGAGGTTGCCGTTATCGCTATGGGTGGCATCGTCGTCTCGCAGTCCATCCGTATTGCCGGCGACGAGTTCGATCAGGCCATCCTCACGCACGTTCGTGATGCCTACAACTTGGCCATCGGCGAGCGTACGGCAGAGGACATCAAGATCAAGGTCGGCTCCGCCGTGCCGCTCAAGGACGAGCTCGACGTCGAGGTCAACGGCCGCGACGTGATCACCGGTCTGCCCAAGACCGTGCGCATCGAGAGCGAGGAGATTCGTCGCGCGCTCAACAAGCCGCTCGACGAGATGGCCAAGGCCGTCAAGGACGCACTCGACGCTACGCCTCCCGATCTTGCCTCGGACCTTATGTACTACGGCATTTTGCTGACTGGTGGCGGCGCGCTGCTGCGCGGTCTCGACGTGCGCCTGCGCGATGAGACCGGTGTTTCGGTCAACGTCAGCCCCACGGCGCTCGATAACGTCGTTAACGGCTGTGCCCGCGTGCTCGAGGCCAATGCGTTTGATGGCGGCTTCGTCCAGACCAATGCTTAATTTCCAAAAGGTGGATTCCATTTGGCACGATCTTCGGGTTTCTCCACAAATCTGAATACCAAGCGACAATCAACGGGTATGCGCCCGTTGATTGTTTTCAGCCTGATTTCGGTGTTGCTGCTCACGTTTTACATCCGCGAGGGCGAGGCAGGACCGATTCATGCCGTGCGTTCGGGCGTGACGACGATTACCTCGCCGGTGCGCTTTGTGGGCTCGGCTGTGGCGGCCCCCTTCAATGCGATCGGCAACGTGTTCTCTAACCTTACGGCGTCGCAGGACACGCTTGACGAGCTTAAGAAGCAAAACGAGGAGCTGACCTCTAAGGTTGCTGAGCTCTCCGAGGCTCAAAAGACCGCCGAGCGTCTGGAGGGGCTGGTCGGCCTGCAGTCGACCTACAACCTCAAATCGACCGCTGCTCGTATCGTTGGTGCCTCGGGCGATGCCTGGACCTCGACCGTAACCATCGACAAGGGCTCTGCCGACGGCCTTACCATCAACATGCCCGTGACGAGTTCTGCCGGTGTTATCGGTCAGATTATCGAGGTATCGGCCAAGACCTCTACCGTGCGCCTTATTGGCGACGAGAACTCGGGTGTGTCCGCCATGGTACAGGACACGCGCGCCCAGGGCATGCTGCAGGGTCAGGCTGACGGCACGCTGCGTCTTGAGTACGTGAGCGTCGACTCCGATGTTAAGGTTGGCGACATCATCGTGACCTCGGGCATTGGCGGTGTATTCCCCAAGGGTCTACCGCTCGGCACCGTCTCGTCGGTTGAGAAGTCGGCAAACGACGTGTACTACACCATTGTGGTGCGCGCTCAGACCACGGCCGAGAACAACGAGGAAGTGCTGGTCATTACCTCGCTGACCGACGAACAGTCGGCTTCGGATGAGGACGTGAGCACCGCAAATAGCACGCCGCAGGGAACGTCGCGCGACGCTGCGACCAAGACGAAGGACGAGAGTTCGGATGACAGTTCCGACGCGTCCGAGACGACCGATTCCGGCTCGAGCGAATAGGGGGCATGTCCATGGATCTACACGAGCAGGGGATGAGCTCCCGTACGTTTGTAATCGCCGCCATCGTGTGCGTGCTGCTGCAGGCAGGCCTGGCACCGCAGATCTCCATTGCGGGCGGTCGCGTCAACTTCATGATTATCCTGGTGTGCCTAAGCGTGTTCTCGGGCGACCCGACCCGTGCCGTCGTGTGCGGTTTTTGCAGCGGCTTGTTCTATGACCTGTCCGCTGCCGTGCCGGTGGGCGTTATGTCGCTCCTGCTGACCGTGGGTTCTTTTGCCCTGGTGCACAGCGCCGTCGGTCAGACGGGCGGTACCCCGAGTGCGCGCGGCGTCACTGTGGGCGCCTTCGCGCTCGTCATTAATGTGATCTACAGCATCATCTTGCTGTTTATGGGTTTGGAGACGAGCTTTGTCGTGGCGATCTTCGGCCATGCGCTACCGTCCTCGATCCTGTCGGGTCTGGTTGCCATTCCGTTTTTGATGTCCGGCGTCGTGCCGCAGTCCGGCTATGGATTCTCCGCACGTGGCGGACGCCAGACGGGCATGCGCTTTAAGCCCAAGACCCGCAAGCTCAAATAGGGGAGGCCCGTAGATGTCTTCCCAGTTGACGGTTATTATCGCCGGTATCGTGCTGGTTGTGGCCATCGTGGTCGCGCTGGTCATCATGCGTCGCGGCGATTCCCGTTTTACCTACGATACGCAGCATGGAACGGCCCCGCGCGCCACCGAGGGCGAGGGCAATACAGCGGCGACCGCCTTTAAGGGCCGCTTTTCCATCCTCACCGCGGGTGTGGGCGCGATGTTTGCGGCGCTCGCCGTCAAGCTGTGGGGCATGCAGATGGTCTCGTCGGACTATTACGAGAAGCAGGCTAATAGCAATCAGACTCGCACCGTTACCACTCCCGCTGTGCGCGGCCGCATCCTCGACCGCAATGGCGTGGCGCTTGTCCAGAACCGTCCCTCACTTGCTGTCGTGGCCTACCGCGACCTTGCCGAGGATGAGCTTCTGGTTCGCCATCTTGCCAACGTGCTTGGAATGCCTTACGTGGCGGTCCTTCGCAATATTCAGGACAATACAGAGGGCGCCCAGAGCCTGCATACCATCGCGACGGACGTCCGTCGCTCCACGGTTGCCTATATCAAGGAACACGCCGGCGAGTTCCCGGGCGTCAAGATTGCCGAGCGTACCGAGCGCCAGTATCCATATGGCGAGACGGCATGCCATATCTTGGGCTATACCGGCACCATCACCTCCGAGCAGCTCGAGGCTCAGAATAAGAAAACCTCTGGCGATGATGATGCTTCTGCTGGCAAGATTACGTACCAGTCGGGCGATATCGTGGGCCAGGCGGGCGTTGAGAGCTACTACGAAAATCTGCTGCAGGGTATTCGTGGCGAGCAGACCGTCAAGGTCGATGCCTCAGGCAATGTGACCGGTCAGGCCGGCGCCGTGCCCGCGAAGGCCGGCTCCGACATTAAGCTCACGCTCGACCTTAAGATCCAACAGGCCTGCGAGACGGCACTGGCGAGCGCTATCGAGCTTGCCAAGACCACTGGCTACAGCAATGCCGGTAACGGCGCTGTGGTGTGTCTCGATCCCAACAATGGGGAGATCCTGGGCATGGCGAGCGAGCCCAAGTTCGATCCGTCTGTCTTTATCGGCGGCGTCTCAAATGACGTGTGGACCGAGCTCAATGATGACAAGGGTTCGCACCCGCTGCTCAACCGCGCCATTAGCGGACAGTACATGTCGGCCTCGACCATCAAGCCGCTCTCGGCGCTGGCCGGTCTTGAGTTTGGAACCTACACTTCAACGCAGACAACCAACTGCACGGGCTATTGGACGGGCCTGGGCAAGGCTTGGGGCAAGCGCTGCTGGTTGACGTCTGGCCACGGCACCATGACGCTGCAGTCGGGTATCGCCAACTCGTGCGACCCCGTCTTCTACGACATGGGCAAGGCGTTCTTTTATGACGAGCAACATCCCGAGGGCCTGCAGGAGGTCTTTCGTCGCTGGGGTCTAGGCAAGACCTGCGGTATCGATCTGCCGAGTGAGGGCGCGGGCCGTATTCCCGATGCCGAGTGGAAAGAGTCGTACTTCACCGACGCCTCTGCCGAGGACCGCAAGTGGAATGCCGGCGATATGACCAATATTGCCATCGGCCAGGGCGACATCCTGGTGACGCCCCTGCAGATGGCGTGCGCCTATATGGGTCTTGCCAACGGCGGCAAACAGTACGTGCCTCACGTGTTTTTGTCTGCCGTGTCGCGCGATGGCGACGGCGATGCCTATAAGTACAACGGCAAGGGCAAGAAGAAGCGCCTGGAGGCCAAGATCAACAGCGATTCGGATTTGGCTCTTGTTCGCAACGGCATGCACGACGTGATTTACACGGCATCGACGTCCCTGGCGGCTCACTTTGGCACCCTGACGCCCCAGGTATACGGCAAGTCGGGCACGGGCGAGAAAAGCGGCGAGGACGAATACGCGTGGTTCTGCGCCTATGCACCGGCCGATGATCCCAAGTATGTCATCGCTACTGTCCTGGAGCAGGGCGGCGGCGGCTCAGATACCGCGATGCATGTCGTGCGCGACGTGCTCGGTGTGATTTATGACGAGCCCGATACCTCTTCGGCCTCGGGCGATTCTTCGGTTCGATAGGAGGTTGCGATGGATTTTTCTCCGGCGGATCTGTTCCGTTCAACCAAGACCGGCTCTCGCAGCAGCCTGGACCGCGTCAACAAGCAACTTTCGGCCTCGCGCGGCACGTTTCGCCAAAAGGTGCATATCGGTGTGCTCGTGGCTACTGTGGCGCTCGTCGCCTACGGTGCCATCATTATCTGGTCGGCTTCGCAGTTTAAGGCCGATGCTTCGTTCTCACGCCATCTGCTGGGAATTGGTATCGGAGCGGTGCTGGCGGTGCTCGTCTGGCGAACCGACCTGCGCGGTATTTCCAATTTCTCGACGGCGTTGCTCGTCATCGACCTGATCGTGATCTTCTCGCCCAAGATTCCGGGTCTGTCCTATACGGGCGGTCTGGGCATGACGGGTTGGATCAAGATTCCCGGTATCGGCTTGACATTCCAGCCGGTTGAGCTTGCCAAGCTCATCACCATCTTCTTTATTGCTACGCTTGGCTCGCAGTATAACGGTCGCATCGATACCGTTCGCGACTACGTCAAGCTCTGCGGCATGCTGTCCATTCCGTTTTTGGCCGTCGTTGCCATGGGTGACCTGGGCTCGGGCCTGGTCGTGCTGGTTTCGGGCGCCATCGTCATCTGCATGAGCGGTGCACGCCGCGAATGGGTGCTGTCGACCCTGGCCCTGCTCGTGGGCCTGGTGGCCCTCGTCCTGGCGCTTGATTCGGTCTTTGATTCGTTGCTCGGCCACGATGTGCTCATCAAGCAGTATCAGATGAACCGTCTGACGGTCTTTATCGACCCCGATAATGCCGATTTGGACGATGCCTACAACCTGCAGCAGTCGCTTATCGCCGTTGGCTCGGGCGGCTTCTTTGGTAAGGGCCTGGGGCATGCGACGCAGTCGGCCGGCGGCTTTCTGCCTGAGTTCCACACCGACTTCGTCTTCGCCTTCCTGTCCGAGACCTTTGGCTTTTGCGGTTCCTTTTTGCTCCTGTGCCTCTACGTGCTGCTGATCTTTTCGACGATTCGCGTCGCCTTTAAGTGCGAGTCGCTGTTTTTGCGTCTTTCGTGTGTGGGCATCGTTGGCATGTGGGCGTTCCAGACTTTCGAAAACATCGGCATGTGCATCGGCATGATGCCGATTACCGGTATTCCGCTACCGTTTATTAGCTTCGGTTCGTCTTCGATGATGATTCAGCTGCTGACGGTGGGTATCGTACAATCCATATGGCGGCATCGTTCGGGCGCCGCGTAACCGCTGGAGGGGTTTGCTATGAAAATTCCCGTAGATAAGCTGACCCGCGCTTTTAAGATGGGCGCGTCCGTTAAGAAGGATTCCGATACGCCGGTGCGCGTCTCGGTCTATCTGGATTCGTCCGCCTCGCGCTTTCTGGCCGAGACGGTGCGTGACGCCTTTGTGCCGCAGACGACCTCGGGCATTGTGCGCGTCGAGCGTCTGCGGGAGGAGCGAATTGCTCCAAAGACCGATACCGATGTGGTGCTGGTGCTCTCGTGTGGTTCCGACCGCTTGGAGAGTGCCGTGCAGGAGCTCGTGATCGCCGGCGCGCCCGTGTGCGTGCTTGCCGAGTCTGCTGTGGAGGTGCCGTTTATCGAGGAGTCCACGCCCATGCTCGGCGTGGTAGCGGCAATCGATAAGACGTATCTGCTCGAGACGCTTGCCCGCTGGATTCTCGATCGCACCGACAAGGAAACGGCTTTTGCGGCGAACTTTGCCTTCATGCGCATCGCGGCGGCCAACCGTATCATCACCTCGTGCGCGCTCACCAATATGGCGACCGGTGCGCTGGTGTTTTTGCCGGGCGCCGATTATCCCGTTATGGCGCTGGCGCAGGTGGGCATGCTCTTTGAGCTCGCTGCCGTCTTTGGACGCGGCATTAAGCCCGAGCGCGGCTACGAGGTCGCGGGCGTGCTTGCCGGCGGTCTTGTGATCCGCGCGGTCACCCGCGCGCTCGTCAAGCAGACGCCGCATATTGGGTTTGCCGTCAAGGCGCTCACTGCTGCCGCGGGCACCTATGGCATGGGCCGTGCGCTCGTTTCGCTCTACGAGCGCGATGTCGACTACAGCCGTGCCAACGAGGTGGTCACTGCCACGTTCTCCCGCGTTCGCGATCTGGTGACCACGGTCGTGGGCGCTACCCGTCCTATGGCGTCCTATCAGGACGCATCAGATCTCGCTGCTTAGGGGTTTTCCGTTGCGCGTTGCATACCAAGACTGTTTTCATTTAATTGAGCCGTTGCTCGCCAAGGTCGAGAAGCCGAGTCGCTATATCGATCACGAGTGGGGCACGCTTTTCAAGGCCGATGCCGATTACCGTTGTTGTCTGATCTATCCGGACGTATACGAGGTCGGTCTGCCCAACCAGGGTATCGCCATCCTCTACAACATCCTTAACCAGGCCGAGGGCATCTCCTGCGAGCGCGGCTATGTGCCGTGGCCCGATATGGGCGACGCCATGCGCGAGGCGGGTATTCCGCTGCTATCGCTCGAGGGTGCAGCGCCGGTCGCTTCGTTTGATATCGTCGGTCTGCATGTGCCGCACGAGATGGCGGTGACGAACTTCCTCGAGGCTTTGGACCTCGCTGGCATTCCGCTGTTAGCGGCCGACCGAGGTGAAGACGACCCAATCATCATCGCCGGCGGTCCCTCGGTGTACAACCCCGAGCCGTACGCGGCCTTCTTCGATGCCATCCTCATCGGTGAGGGCGAGGAATCGCTGCTCGAGACCTGCCAGCTGCATCGCCGCCTGCGTGACGAAGGGGTCCCGCGCGCGCAGATTGTCGAGCAGCTTGCATCCATTGCCGGCAACTACGTGCCGTCGCTCTATGAGGTTCGTCACGACGAGCCCTGCTCGCCGCATGGCTACACCGTGCCGCGTGAGGGCAAGGATGCGCCGACCGTGGTCTACAAGCGCGTCGTCGAGGATTTCGGCGCCACGAATCCGCTGTCGCAGTCGTGCGTGCCCTATGCACAGCTGGTTCACGACCGCCTGTCTATCGAGATCCTGCGCGGCTGCGCCCGCGGCTGTCGTTTTTGCCAGGCCGGCATGACGTATCGCCCGGTGCGCGAGCGCTCGGCCGACCAGATCGTCTCGTCGGTGATTCAGGGTCTGGAAAAGACCGGCTATGACGAGGTGTCGCTGACCTCGCTTTCCACGACCGACCACTCCTGCATTCGCGACGTGCTCGGCAGGCTCAACCGTCGCCTGGAGGATACGGGTATACGCGTGTCTATTCCGTCGCAGCGCCTGGATTCGTTTGGCGTGGATATGGCCGAGTCGGTCGCCGGCGAAAAGAAGGGCGGCCTGACGTTCGCGCCCGAGGCCGGCAGCCAGCGCATGCGCGACATCATTAACAAGAACGTGACCGAGGAGGACCTGGACCGTGCGGCCAAGGCGGCCTTCGAGGCCGGCTGGAACCGCATGAAGCTCTACTTTATGATGGGCCTTCCCGGCGAGCGCGATGAGGACATCGTGGCCATCGCCAATCTGGCCGATCACGTGCTGGAGCTCGGTCGTTCCGTGGTGCCCAAGGCTCGTCGCGGCTCGATCTCGGTGTCCATCTCGGTTTCGGTCTTTATCCCCAAGGCTGCCACGCCGTTCCAGTGGTGCCCGCAGCTCGACTACGACGACGTCAAGCGTCGCCAGAAGTTGCTTATCACGAGCGTTCGCAACCGTGCCGTCCGCGTGCATTACCACGATGCCGAGACCTCGCTCATCGAGGCCGCGCTTTCCCGCGCCGGTCGTGACATGACGCCCGTCATCATCGATGCTTGGCGCTCGGGCTCTCGCTTTGACGCCTGGGTAGAGCATTTCTCGCTCGATAACTGGAAGGAAGCTGCTGCCAAAAACGGCATCGACCTCAATGAGCTCGTGCACCTGCCCTACGAGTTGGACTGGCGCCTGCCGTGGGAGCACGTGAGCCCCGGCTGCACGCGCGGCTTCCTCGAGCGCGAGTACCGTCGCTCGCTCGAGGGCGTCACGACTCCCGACTGTACCCGCACGTCGTGCACCGGCTGCGGGATCTGCCCCACGCTCCACGCCAAGAATGTATTGATGGGTGATCGCGCATGAGTGAGCGCCTGACCGACAACCCCTCGCTCTTTAGGCTTCGTGTTCGCTATGGCAAGCGCGATCGCCTTAAGTACCTGGGCCATCTCGAAGTAATCCATACCATTGAGCGCATCGTGCGCCGTGCGGGACTTCCCTATGCCGTCACGCAGGGCTTCTCTCCGCACATGCGCGTGGGCTTCTCTTCGGCGCTGCCGGTGGGTACGTCGTCGACCTGCGAGTGGTATGACCTGTTTATGACCGAGTTCGTGGCGCACGACGAGGCATTTGGGCGCCTGGCTGCGGCGTCTCCGGCCGATCTGGCGCCCATCGAGGCGGCGTACATCGACGTGCGCACGCCGGCGTTGACGGCGCAGCTCACGCGCCTGTCGTATCGCATCGACCTGCACTTGGATCCCGAGGCGCCCGTAAGCGCCGACGAGGTGCGTCGTGCGATCGACACGCTGCGCGCGGGCCACGGCATCGACTACGCGCGCGGCAAAAAGAGCAAGCGCTTGGATTTGGATCACACGCTCGTGGGCTATGAGCTCACGGCGGGGGAGCGCCCGGACCATTTGGTGCTCATGCTCGACACCCATGCCGACAACGAGGGCTCCATGCGTCCGGAAATTTTGCTTTCTGCTGCTGATGTTTTGTTGCAGGGCTTGACCCCGGGCGTGGATGCACCTATTGTTTCCACCGGTATGCAAGACCTCGTGACCATCTGCTCCTACGATGTCGAGCGTCAGAATCAAGCATGCGAGGACGACGAGGGCCGACTCGTCAGCCCCATACCTGTGCGAACTTGTGGATTTGCTCCACATACTCGTTGACGGGGGTATTTTCGCCTGCTACTATATTCGGCTGTTGCACTAACTGATGCATGAAGGGCAAGTAAACATGTACGCAATCGTTAACACGGGCGGCAAGCAGTACAAGGTCGCCACCGACGATGTCATCACCGTCGAGAAGATCGAGGGCAATGAGGGCGACAAGGTCACCCTGCCGGTTATCTTCCTCAACGATGGTAAGAAGATCGTCACCGATCCCGACAAGCTGGCCAAGGCCAAGGTTACCGCTCAGATCGTTGAGCAGTTCAAGGGCGAGAAGCAGCTGGTCTTCAAGTTCCACAAGCGCAAGCGCTATCGTCGTCTGAAGGGTCACCGTCAGCAGCTCACCAAGCTGAAGATCGTGAAGGTTCAGGCTACCTCCCGCGCCAAGAAGGCTGTCAAGGCAGAGGCTGAGGCTGTTGCCGAGGCTCCCGTCGCCGAGTAGATTACACTCGTAACGAAAGAGTAGGTATACACAATGGCACACAAAAAAGGACTCGGTTCCTCCCGTAATGGCCGTGACTCCCGCGGTCAGCGCCTTGGCACGAAGCGCTATGCCGGCCAGACGGTAACCACGGGCACGATTCTCGTCCGTCAGCACGGCACGCACATCCACCCGGGTGAGAACGTTGGCCGTGGTAAGGACGACACGCTGTTCGCGCTGGTCGACGGTACCGTTGAGTTCCACAAGGGTATCAAGCACAGGGTCAGCGTACGCCCGCTCGCGAACGCGTAATTCACCCTTCATAGAGCACATATGTGGGAGGCACTTGAGTTTTAGGATTCAAGGGTCTCCCTCTTTTTTGTAGGAGGCGATTCTGTTGTCACAGTTCACCGATATCAGCCGCATTAACGTGTGCGGCGGCGACGGCGGAGCCGGATGCATGTCGTTTAGGCGCGAGGCATTTGTCCCCAAGGGCGGCCCCGATGGCGGCGACGGCGGTCGTGGCGGCAATGTCGTCATCCAGGCCGATGCTCAGCTGTCTTCGCTGATCGATTACCGCTTTAAGCATCACTTTCGCGCCGAGCGCGGCACGCACGGGCAGGGTGCCCGTCGTAACGGCAAGAGCGGCGAGGACCTGATTCTCAAGGTCCCTATGGGTACCGTGGTGCGCGAGCTCGATCCCGAGACGCAGACCCCGATGTTTGAGATTGCCGACCTGGTGCACGACGGCGAGCGCGTCGTCGTGGCGCCCGGCGGTGCCGGCGGTCTGGGCAACACGCACTTTGTGACGTCGGTGCGTCGCGCTCCGGCCTTTGCCCAGTTGGGCGAACCGGCCGAGGAGCACTGGATCGAGCTCGAGATGAAGCTTATGGCCGATGCCGCGCTCGTGGGCTTTCCCTCCGTGGGTAAGTCATCGCTCATCGCGCGCATGAGTGCCGCCCGTCCCAAGATTGCCGACTACCCGTTTACCACGCTCGTGCCGAACCTCGGCATGGTGCGTGCCGGTGAATATTCTTACGTCGTTGCCGACGTCCCCGGTCTTATCGAAGGCGCGAGCGAGGGTAAGGGCCTGGGTCACCAGTTCCTGCGCCACATTGAGCGTACGGCCCTGATCATGCACGTCGTCGACATGACGGGTGGTTTTGAGGATCGCGATCCGGTCGAGGATTACCACATCATCAACCGCGAGCTCGAGCAGTATGGCGCCGAGCTTTCGGAGCGTCCGCAGATCGTCGTTGCCAACAAGTGCGATGCGCCGGGCACGGCCGACAAGATTGCCGACCTCAAGCGCGCAGCGCTCGACGATGGACATATGTTCTTTGCCGTGTCTGCCGTGACGGGCGCCGGCCTCAACACGCTGATGCTTGCCGTGGGCGAGCAGGTGGCTAAGCTGCGCGCCGAGTTGGCTGTCTCGGATGAGCCGGTCGTTCTGCGCGACGATGAGTGGGAGCGCCGTCGCCTGCAGCGTGAGAAGCGTTTCCGCATTGTTCAGGAAGAGCCCGGTGCCTTCCGCGTGGTCGGTCGTGCCATCGAGCGCATGGTCATCCAGACCGACTGGGAAAACGAGGAAGCCGTCATTTACCTGCAGCATAAGTTTGCGCGTATGGGTGTTGACGACGCGCTCGAGAAGGCCGGTTGCCGTGCGGGCGACGAGGTCCGCATTTGCCAGCGCGCCTTTGACTTTGAGGGCGCCGAGGACTTCTCGGAGTACGAGGAGCTCGAGGATGCTGGCGAGGACGTTGCCGTTGAAGCCATTGACGTGGCCGATGCTGCGGATGAGGGAGTCGAGGTTGTCGATGCGGCGGATGCCGCGGGCGATGCCGAGACCTCGGAGGGCGAGTAAGCCATGTCGCTGCGCGGTGGAATCGGTCTGCCCGAGCTTCCTCTAGAGGACGGGCAGGAGTTTAGGCTCGGCATTATGGGTGGCACCTTTGATCCCATCCATTACGGGCACCTGGTGACCGCCGAGCAGGCGCGCGAGTCGCTCGACTTGGACGCTGTGCTCTTTATGCCGGCGGGCTCTCCTGCCTTTAAGCTTGACAAGCCGGTGACGCCTGCCGAGGACCGTTATGCCATGACGGTCCTCGCCACCGCCGCGAACCCGGCCTTTTTGGCGAGCCGGTTCGAGATCGACCGTCCGGGTGTAACCTATACGGCCGATACGCTTCATGCCCTTCGCGACTTTTACCCGTCGCAGGTAAAGCTCTACTTTATTACGGGCGCCGACGCGATTATCGATATTGTGACTTGGCATGATGCCGAACGAATCGCTGAGCTTGCTACCTTTATTGCGGCGACGCGACCGGGCTTTGATATCGATACGGCGCGTGCCCGAATCAAAGAGTCGGGGCTGCCGTTCGACGTGCGCTATATTCAGATTCCGGCGCTGGCGATCAGCTCGACGAACATTCGCAAGCGTGTTGCCCGCGGTATGAGCGTGCGCTATCTTACGAGCGAGTCCGTGCTCGGCTACATTCGCAAACGCAGGCTATATGCCGATTTGGGCCAAGAAGATTTTGAGTGATGGGGGTCTACGTTGTCGGTAGAGGATCAGTTTGAGGGCGATGAGCGCGCGCTGCTCAAGCGCATTCAAGAGCTGCTCGATGTTCGCATGAAGGATAAGCGCAAGCGCTATGTGCATTCGCTGGGTGTTGCCGAGACCGCACTTCATCTGGCCGAGGTCTACGGCGTTGACCGCTTTGATGCCGCTGCCGCCGGCCTGATCCATGACTGGGACAAAGTGCTCTCCGACGACGAGCTGGTCACGCGCGCTCTGCATTACGGCATTAAGATTGCCGGCTCTCCTTCCGCCGCGACGCCGCTTTTGCATGGCCCTGTTGCCGCCTATGAACTTCCGCAGCTTTTTCCCGAACTGTCGCCGGCCGTTTTCCAGGCTGTCGACCGTCACACCGTGGGTGACTGCGACATGACGCCGCTCGATATGGTGGTCTTTGTGGCCGATGCCATCGAACCCAACCGCCACGGCGATTATGCCCATGCGCTGCGCAAGATGGTGGGGAAGTCCTCACTCGACGAGTTGTTCTTCTCCTGTTTTGCGCAGGGTCTGGTCTATGTGATCCAGTCCGGGCGCTATCTTTATCCCACGGCTATTTCGATTTACAACCATTACGCCCAGCTGCGCTAGCTCGGGCTGACTAGAAAGAGGTATTCCATGGCCGACGAGACCATGACCGACGAGCAGATTCTTGAAGGTGTGGAGCACAAGAGCTTCGCCGCCACGTCTGACCGCACTGCCGCCTCGCTGTCCGCGAGCGGTGTCGCCGCCGAGGATGTCGCCCGCGCCGCCGCGCAGGCCGCCTACGACAAGAAGGGCGAGGACGTTCAGGTGCTCGACCTGACCGAGCTTTCCGATGTGTGCGACTACTTTGTGCTCGCCACCGGTACCAACAACCGCCAGGTCGATTCGATCGTCGACGAGATCGAGGAGAAGGTCGCCGAGGCTTGCGGCGAGCATCCGTTCTCCATCGAGGGCCGCGAGCAGAAGACCTGGATGCTCATGGACTACGGTTCGGTTGTCGTCCACGTCTTCACTCCCGAGGCGCGCGACTTCTACCGTCTCGAAAAGCTCTGGGGTGACGCCCCCCAGCTCCCCCTCAACCTCCTCTAGTAGCTCATTTGAGACGGGGTTTAGCTACCCTCACGCATATCGCCGGGCAGGTGCGGTTTCCGCACCTGCCCGGCTTTCTTTTTGCCCAAAGGCGGTTAATCGTTGAAGCGGGATTGGCGGCCGAAGGAAAGGGCGGTGTCGCCGAATTTGTCTCGGACGGCGTCGATGGCGACGGAGAGGTCGCGGCGGTCGCTGGATTGGGCTCCGCGGTCATCGATCTCGCAGAACAGGTCAGTCTGGATGCCGCCTTGGTGGTCGAAGTCGCTCATGCCGATGCCCGCTAAGCGAACATGCATGCCATCCTGCCAGATGTTGTCGAGCAGTTCGAGTGCAACCGCCACGAAGATGTTCTCATCGTCGGTCGGATGAGGCAGCCGGCGCTGTGCCGTACGCCCGCTGCCATACGAATACTTAAGCTTGAGCGTTACCGTGGCACCCGTCAGCCCCTGACGGCGCAGGCGGCGTCCCACTGACTCTCCCAACAGCGCAATCGCCGCCTCAATATCCCCACGCTCAGTCAAATCTTTCGCAAAGGTGCGTTCATTGCTGACCGATTTGACCTCGCGCTCTTCATCGAGACTCGTGACTTCGGAGATTTCGAGTCCTTGCGCACGCTGGCGCATGCGTTCGCCGTTGACGCCAAAAATAGAGGCCAAGGTGGATTCCGGTGCACGTGATAGCTCGCCGAGGGTGTAGATGCGCATGCGGCGCAGTCGCTCCTCGGCCGAGCGCCCGATGCCGCTCATGGCAGATACTGGCAGCGCGGCCAAAAAGCGCTGCTCGGTTCCGGGGCGCACGATGGTCAGCCCAAACGGCTTATCCCGCTCGCTTGCGATTTTTGCGACCGTCTTGTTGCAGCCCACGCCAATGGAGCACGTCACTCCCAGCTCTGCCACGCGACCGCTTATACGCCGCGCAACCAGCAGCGGGTCTTCGGGCGCAAAGCGACCCGGTGTGATATCGATGAAGGCTTCGTCGATGGATACGCGCTCAACGCGCGGGGTCTCGTCGGCGAGAATTGCCATAACGTGCGCGCTCACCTCGCGGTAGCGATCAAAGTGCCCGTGCGTCCAAATGGCTTGCGGGCACAAGCGCCGCGCCTCGGCTGAGGGCATGGCGGAGTGCACGCCAAAGCGACGTGCCTCATACGAACACGTGGACACGACGCCACGCGAATCGGCGTCTCCGCCCACGATGAGCGGCTTTCCGCGCCATTCGGGATGATCGAGCATCTCCACGCTCGCAAAAAACGCATCAAGGTCCATCAGACCCACCGCCGGACCCGTCCAGGGAGGCGGCGTGACGCCCATGGCATCCTCATAACCGTATGTATGTTCGCGTCTTTCCATGTCATGAGTATACCGCGCAGCTCATGTGGGGTGCGTGTATGTGCTTGCAAATCCCGAATTCTTGTCTAAGATATGGATTTGCCCTCGACTACACCGAAGAAGTTGGTCTCACGGACTTCACCTGCCCGCGTCGATGGCGTATTATGTTCAACTGTTTGTTTGTAGTTGCAGCCTAAAGCTGCTTGGTTGGAGGAGTTTCCTTTGGCAGTCAAGATTCGCCTTGCTCGTCACGGCGCTAAGAAGCGTCCGTACTACCGTGTCGTCGTCGCCGATTCCCGCGCCCCGCGTGACGGTCGTATCATCGAGGAGGTTGGCCGCTACAACCCGATGACCGCCCCCAAGACCATCAACCTTGACCTCGAGAAGATCGCCGACTGGCAGTCCAAGGGCGCTCAGCTCACCGACGCCGTCGCCGCTCTGGTCAAGGCCGCCAACGAGGGCGAGAAGACCGAGACCGTCGTCAAGAAGTCCAAGAAGCAGCTCGCCAAAGAGGCCGAGGCCGCTAAGGCTGCCGCTGAGGCCGCTGAGGGCGCCGAGGAGTAAATCGTGCCTGAGGTTGACGCTGCACAGCTCGAGGGTGAGGCAATGCTCTCAGATCGCATCGCCGATCTCGTCGAATATCTCGTTGTTCAGATCGTCGACGACCCGGATTCCGTGAGCCTTGAGGTCATCGATGGTGATGACGCCTCTACGATTGAGGTTTCGGTCGCCGAGGATGACGTCGCTAAGGTCATCGGCCGTCGTGGCCGTACCATCAAGGCCATTCGCACGCTCGCCCGTGCACTGGCTGCTCGCCTCGACACTGCTGTCGAGGTAGAGGTTCTGGGCTAGGACCTTGAGGTCCCAGTACAAAAACATCGCCCGTGTGGTCAAGCCGCACGGAAGGAAGGGGGAGGTCCTCGCGCAGCCGCTGCGGGGGCTTCCTTCTGTATTAGAGCCGGGTATGCGCGTCGCCCTGACGCCGCCGGCGCTCAAGCGCGACCGCTTTTGCACGGTCGTGTCCGTCACCGATACGGGCGATGGCGATCTGGTCTCGTTTGAGGGCATTGACGACTTGACGGCCGCCGAGGGCATCACGGGATGCTACGTGCTGGCAAATCGTGACGACTTTGAGCTCGATTCGCTCGACGCTGCCTATACCGACCTGATGGGTCGCGAGGTGGTCGACGAGCGCTTCGGTTCGCTCGGCACGATCGTCGAGATCATGTCGACGCCCGCTAACGATGTTTGGGTTGTCGAGGGCGATCGGTACGGCGAGGTACTGATTCCCGTGATCGAGCAGGTCGTGCTCGATCTTCCCGACACAGGAACAATTTCCGTCCATGTTATGGACGGCCTGATCGATATGGACAAGTAGGGAGGACAACATGCTGATCGAGACCCTTTCGGTCTTTCCCGAGATGTTTGAGCCCGTCATGTCCACATCGATTTTGGGCCGCGCCCGCAAGGCCGGCCTTTTTGATTTTAAGGCGTATAACCTGCGCGACTGGACGCACGACCGCCATCGTACCGTCGATGACGAGCCGTACGGCGGCGGGCAGGGCATGCTCATGAAGGTCGAGCCTATCGCAGAGGCCATCGAGGCCATTAGCGCAGAGGGTCCCAAGCCCACGGTTGTGTTCTTCACCCCCTGTGGCGAGCCCTTTACGCAGCATGTGGCCGAGCGCCTGCTCAAAAGTGAGCGCCTGCTGTTTGTGTGCAGTCGCTACGAGGGCGTCGACGAGCGCGCGTATGCGTATGCCGATGAGCGTCTGTCGATCGGCGACTACGTGCTTACGGGCGGCGAGCTTCCCGCTATGGTCGTTGCCGATGCCGTCGTACGCCTGATTCCCGGCGCCCTGGGCGACGAGATGAGCAACGTGGACGAGTCGTTCTCGACCGCCGAGGATGGAGGCCTGCTCGAGTACGCGCAGTACACCCGTCCTGCCGAGTTCAACGGCGAGGGCGTGCCTCCGGTGCTTGTGAGCGGCGATCATGCTAAGGTCGATGCGTGGCGTCGTAAGAACGCCATCGAGCGCACCTGTCGTTGGCGTCCCGATCTGATTGAGACGGCGCGGCTCACGCCCGAGGAGCGCGCTTACGCGCAGGAGATTCTGGACGCTTCGTATTCGCAGAGCGAGGAGTGAGGATGGTTCCATCGCAGCATTCCGTGCTAAAGGGTGCGTTTGAGTGGATCGTGGTCGTCGCGATCGCACTGGTCGCTACCTTCTTGATTCGCTCGTTTGTGGTCGAACCCTTTGTGGTACCCACCGGTTCCATGGAGTCCACGATCGAGATTGGCGACCAGATCCTGGCACAAAAGGTGAGCCTCGAGCTCGGTCAGCCCGTCAAGCAGGGCGATATCGTGGTGTTTCACAACCCCGATGGCACCTCCGAGCATGATGTTCTTGTCAAGCGTGTTATTGCCACGGCCGGGCAGACGGTCGACCTGCAGGATGGCAAGGTGGTCGTTGACGGCCAAGCGCTCGACGAGGACTATACGACGGGCATGAGCTGGCCACTTTCGGTCCAAGCGCCCGGCGCTCAGGTAAGCTATCCCTACACCGTTCCCGACGGGTGCGTGTGGGTGATGGGCGACAACCGCGAGAACTCTGCTGACTCCCGCTACTTTGGCCCGGTCGACCGCTCCGAATTGATCGCCGTGGCGCTCGTGCGTTACTGGCCGCTCAACCGTCTGGGCGCTATCGACTAAAAACCGCTATAGTACAGTACCTAACCGTGTAATCGTTTCGACGAGGGGATATTAGAGGCATGAACGCTTCATCGCTTTCCTTCCAAGACATCATCCTGCGCCTCCAGCAGTACTGGGGCGAGCAGGGCTGCGTCATCATGCAGCCCTATGACTCCGAGGTCGGTGCCGGTACCTTCCATACCGCGACCACGCTGCGCTCGCTCGGTCCCGCCGAGTGGCGCACCTGCTATGCGCAGCCTTGCCGCCGTCCCGCCGACGGCCGCTACGGCGAGAACCCCAACCGCATGCAGCACTACTATCAGTTCCAGGTGCTCATCAAGCCCTCACCGGTCAACGCCCAGGAGCTTTACCTGGGGTCTCTTGCCGCTATCGGTCTGGACCCCAACGACCATGACGTCCGCTTTGTCGAGGACGACTGGGAGAGCCCGACGCTCGGCGCCTGGGGCCTTGGCTGGGAGGTCTGGCTCAACGGCATGGAGGTCACGCAGTTTACGTACTTCCAGCAGGTAGGCGGCATCGAGGTCGACCCCGTGCCCGTCGAGATCACCTATGGCCTAGAGCGCATTGCCATGTATGCGCAGGGCGTTAACTCGGTCTACGACTTGGTGTGGAGCTACCTGCCCGACGGCACGCCCATGACCTATGGCGACGTGTTCCTCGAGAACGAGCGCGAGTTCAGTGCCTATAACTTTGAGGTCGCAAACGTCGAGATGATGCGTCAGAAGTTTGACGACTACGAGGCCGAGTGCCATTCCTGCCTGGAGCGCAAGCTGCCGCTGCCGGCATATGACTGCGTCATGAAGTGCAGCCACGCTTTCAACCTGCTCGATGCTCGCGGCGCCCTGTCCGCGGTCGAGCGTGCCAACTACATCCTGCGCGTCCGCGCCGTCGCCAAGGCGTGCTGCGAGGCCTACATGGCCGAGGTCGCCGGAGTCAACGAGAATGCCGATCAGGAAGGCGAGGTGGCGTAAGCCATGGCAGACGCTAAGGATTTCCTGTTTGAGATCGGTACGGAAGAAATGCCCTCCGCACCGCTGAACAATGCCGTCAAGCAGCTTGGCACCATGATCGCCAAGGGTCTCGACGAGGCCGGTCTGGCCCACGGCGAGGTCCGTGTGATCTCGAGCCCGCGCCGCCTGGCTGCGCTCGTTGCCGACGTCGCCACCGCGACCGACGAGGTTCACGAGGTCAAGCGCGGCCCCGCGGCCAACATCGCCTTCGATGCCGATGGTAACGCCACCAAGGCCGCCCAGGGCTTCGCCCGCAAGTGCGGTGTGGCTGCCGAGGATCTGGTTCGTCGCGAGGACACCGACGGTCGCGAGTATGTCTTTGCCGAGAAGAACATCCCTTCCGCCCCGGCCACCCCGATCCTGACGGCCCTGTGCGAGAAGACTATCGCTGGCCTGCAGTGGCCCAACTACCGCTCTCAGCGCTGGGGTCACGAGCATGCGACCTTTGTTCGTCCGGTCCGCTGGATCTGCTGCCTTCTGGGCGAGGACGTTGTGCCCGTGTCGTTTGCCGACGTGACGAGTGGCAACACCACGCGTGGCCATCGCGTGCTTGGCCCCGGTGACCATGTGGTCGCCAGCCCCGCCGTCTACGAGCAGGTGCTCGAGGACGCCGGCGTGCTTTCTGCCGAGCGCCGTCGCGAGGCCATCCTTGCCGGTATCGCCGAGGTCGAGGCTGCCCGTCCCGGCTGCCATGTCGATACGCCCAAGAAGGTCTTTGAGGAGGTCATCAACCTCTGCGAGTGGCCGACGGTGCTCGTCGGGACCTTCGATGAGGAGTTCCTCAAGGTCCCGCACGAGATCATCTGCGAGTCCATGCTCACCAACCAGCGCTACTTCCCGATCTATGACGGCGAGGGCAAGCTCACGCGTGAGTTCGTGGTCGTCTCCAACAGCAAGCCCGAGAACGCCGAGCGCGTGATCGACGGCAACGAGCGCGTTGTGCGTGCCCGTCTGGACGATGCAAAGTTCTTCTACGAGGAGGACCTGAAGATCTCCCTCGACGAGTTCCGCGAGCGTCTGGCCAAGGTCGCCTTCCAGGAGAAGCTCGGTAGCGTGCTCGCCAAGTCCGAGCGCATCGAGCAGCTCGCGCTCGCTATTGCCCGTGAGGCACACCTGGGTGCTCACCTGGCAGCCGATGCCGCTCGCGCCGCGCACCTGTGCAAGGCCGACTTGGTATCCAACGCCGTCGTCGAGTTCACGAGCCAGCAGGGCGTGATGGGCGGTTACTACGCCACCGCGATGGGGGAGAACGATGAGGTCGCCCACGCCATTCGCGATCATTATCGTCCCCGCTTTGCCGGTGACGAGCTGCCCGAGGGCACCGCTGGCTGCATCGTGGCCTGCGCCGACAAGCTCGATACCATCGCCGGTATCTTTGCCATTGGCGAGCCCCCGACCGGCTCCTCCGATCCCTACGCGCTGCGTCGTGCCGCTATCGGCATCATCAACATCCTGCGCGACCGTCTGCCGATCGATCCCACGTCGCTTATCGACTTTGCCCTTGAGCTCTATAGCGAGCAGGGTATCGAGTTCGACGCCGCCGAGGTCGCTCAGCAGGTTCGCGACTTCTTCCACGGCCGTCTGGTGAGCATGACCCGCGACGAAAAGATCCCGGCCGATACCGTTGCCGCCGTCTCCGCGGTGCACATCATCGCCCCGTCCGTCTTCTTCGCCCGCTGCGCCGCCCTCGACGAGGCCCGCAAGAACGACGCTGAGACGTTCGATAACCTGGCGACCGCCTATGCCCGCGCCGCGCACATCTCCAAGCCCGAGCTGGGCGCGGAGTACGACCGCGCCCTGATGGGCGAGGTCGAGCTCGCGCTTGCCGATGCCTCCGAGGCTGCTCAGACCGCTGTCGACGCCGCCCTTGCTGCCGAGGATTATCCGGCCGCATTTGCTGCCCTCGCCGCCCTGCGCGCGCCCATCGACCGTTTCTTCGACGAGGTCATGGTCATGGACAAGGACGAGCAGCTCCGCGATAATCGCCTTAAGCTGCTCAACCGCTTCGAGGCCGTTTTCTCCGGCATCGCCAACATCGGTGAGCTTGCTCGTAAAAAGTAAGCCAGCCTGCGTGTAAGCGCAAAAGGAGCCCCGCATGGATTGCCCGGTCACCGCTCGTCCCACCGTTATCGTTATCTCCGACTCGCTCGGTGATACCGCTTGTGAGGTGGTGCTTGCGGCGTCCGGGCAATTTGATGAAGGGGCTTTTCGTCTCTTGCGCCTGCCCAAGGTGAACTCGGTGGAGCAGGTCAAGTCGTTTGTGGGTCCGCGCGTCGATGCCGATCATCGCGATATTGCCGTGTTCCACACCATTGTCGATCCGGCGCTTCGCGCCCGTGTGCTCGATTACCTGGGCATGCTGCATATCCGTTCGGTCGACCTGATCGGCCCGACGCTCGCTGTGCTGTCGTCGCTCATCGGTGTGCCGCCCAAGGGCGTTGCGGGCGTGATTCACAAGACCGATGACCGCTATTTCCATCGTATCGAGGCCATGGAGTATTTCGTTGAGCACGATGACGGGCGCGGCTGCGACGATCTGTCGGGTGCCGATATCGTGCTGCTGGGCGTATCGCGTACGTCCAAGACGCCGCTGTCGATGTATTTGGCCTATCAGGGCTACAAGGTCGCCAATGTCCCACTGGCGCATGGCATGGAGCCGCCCAAGTCGATTTACGAGGTCGACCCGAGGCGCCTGTTCGGCCTGATTTCGACCGTCGATGTGATTTCCGAAATTCGCGATAGCCGCTTGGGCGATGACTACGCTCGTGCCGTTGCCGGCTCCTATGCCGAGCCTGAGAGCGTGCACAGCGAGCTCGAGGAAGCCCGTGCGCTCATGAAGCGCCTAGGCTGCTTTGTGGTGCGTACCGACGGCAAGGCCATCGAGGAAAGCGCAGCCGAGATCATTAGCCACTTGGAGGAAATCCAAGAAGCCCGTGCCCGCCGCGCCGCCCGTCGAGCCTAATAGTAGCAGCATTTTGATAAAGCGATTTAGCAAAAATATCGCATCTGACCTGCACTTTCTTACAGTGGTATATTCATAAGGTAACCACCTTTACCTACCGTTTACCGCCAGTTTTAGCACGTTTACCAAACCGCGCATCCTCTGCTTAAGCCCGCTCAAAACCCGCCGTATAGTTCCCTCACGGCCCGCATTTGGCGGGTCGATTCGTTACCACGGTCGTGCGCGTAAGTGCATGAAAGGGGAAGTATCGTGAGCGATTGCAAGAGGGTTTACCGTTTTGGAACCGACGCCCAGGGCACCTGTGTCACTGAGGGCGACAAGTCCATGAACTTCGTGCTTGGCGGCAAGGGCGCAAACCTTGCCGAGATGAGCCGCATCGGCCTGCCGGTTCCCGGTGGCTTTACCATTACCTGCCAGACTTGCGTCGAGTACTCCGGTGCCGGCAACGTGTGGCCCGAGGGCGCACTCGATGAGATCGTTGCTGCCGAGGCGGACCTCGAGGCCCGCTGCGGCAAGAAGCTCGGCGACGCCTCCGATCCGCTGCTCGTGTCGGTTCGTTCGGGCGCTCCGTTCTCCATGCCCGGCATGATGGACACGGTCCTCAACTTAGGCCTCAACGACGACTCCGTTCAGGGGCTCATCGCCCAGACGCAAAATCCGCGTTTTGCTTGGGATAGCTACCGCCGCTTTATTCAGATGTTCTCCAACGTCGTTATGGGCGTTGACGCCGACCTGTTCGAGAACGCCCTGACCCAGGCCCGTCTGGTCGCCGGCGTTCGCGTCGATTCCGAGCTTTCGGCTGAGGACCTGCAGGAACTCGTCGAGACCTTTAAGGGCATCTTCTCCGAGAACGTCGATGCCTCCCTGTATCCCGAGCTCGAGGTCGCTGACGGCAAGCCCGTCTTCCCGCACGACCCGGAGCTTCAGCTACGCCTTGCCATCCAGGCCGTCTTTGGCAGCTGGATGAACGAGCGTGCCTGCATCTACCGCAAGCAGCATGGCATTTCCGACGACCTCGGCACCGCCGTCAACGTGCAGGCCATGGCCTTTGGCAACAAGGGCGAGACCTCTGCGACGGGCGTCGCCTTTACGCGTAATCCGGCCGACGGCACCAAGGAGTTCTACGGCGATTTTCTGGTTAACGCCCAGGGCGAGGACGTCGTCGCCGGCATCCGCAACACCGAGCCCATTGCCGACCTCAAGACCACCCCGGGCCTCGAGTCCGCAGGTGAGGAGCTCGAGCGCGTGTTCCTGACGCTCGAGGATCATTATCGCGATATGTGCGATATCGAGTTCACCATCGAGCAGGGCAAGCTCTGGATGCTCCAGACCCGCGTGGGCAAGCGCACCGCCACCGCCGCCCTGCGCATCGCTATCGAAATGGTCGAGGAGGGCCTGATCACCCGCGAGGAGGCCGTGAGCCGCATCGATCCCGCGCAGCTCGACCAACTCCTGCACCCGCAGTTTGACGCCTCCAAGAAGTACGAGGCGCTGGCCAGCGGTCTGAACGCCAGCCCCGGTGCCGCCGTGGGCGAGGTCGTGTTCTCGAGCGACGACGCCGTCACGCGTTCCGCCGAGGGCCACAAGGTCATTCTGGTTCGTTGGGAGACCAACCCCGACGACCTGAAGGGCATGGTCGCCGCCGAGGGCATCCTGACCAGCCACGGTGGCAAGACGAGTCATGCCGCCGTTATCGCCCGCGGCATGGGTACGCCCTGCGTCTGTGGCGTTGAGCGCTTCCATATCGACGCCGCCGAGAAGGTCGTGCGCATCGAGGGCAGCGACCGCGTGCTGCGCGAGGGCGATGTCATCTCCATCGACGGCACCCAGGGCATCGTCGTCGACGGCGCCGTCGACCTGGTCTCCGCCGAGCTTACCGGCGATCTGGACACCATCCTGTCCTGGGCCGACGAGATTCGCCTGGACGAGACCTGTGGCCATGCCAACCATGTGCGCGTCAACGCCGACAATCCCGAGGATGCCGAGCTTGCGCTCGAGTTTGGCGCCGAGGCCATCGGCCTGTGCCGCACCGAGCACATGTTCCTGGGCGACCGCAAGAACATCATCCAGAGCTTTATCCTGTCTGACGATGAGGCCGTGAAGCAGCAGGCCCTGGCCGACCTGCTCAAGGTTCAGACCGAGGACTTCCTGGCGATGTTCAAGACCATGTCCGGTCGCGATGTGGTCGTCCGCCTGCTCGATCCGCCGCTTCATGAGTTCCTGGATAATCCTCGCGAGCTCGAGGTCGCCATCACCAAGAAGGAAGCCGCCGGCGCCAGCGAGGAAGAGCTTGCAGCCCTGCGCGCCCGCCTGCGTCGTATCGACGGCATGGTCGAGTCGAACCCCATGCTCGGCCTGCGCGGCGTTCGCCTGTCCGTCGTCTTTAGCGATCTGCCACTCATGCAGGTTCGCGCCGTCGCCACGGCTGCTGCCCGCCTTATCAAGGAGGGCGTCGACCCGCGACCCGAGATCATGGTTCCGCTCGTCTCCATCACGGCGGAGCATGTCCAGACCCGCGAGGTCATCGAGCGGGTAATCGCCGAGGTTTCTGCCGAGGAGGGCGTCGAGCTCAATATTCCCGTGGGCACGATGCTCGAGCTGCCACGCGCCTGCATGGTCGCTGACGAGATCGCGCGTCATGCCGACTTCTTCTGCTTTGGCACCAACGACCTCACCCAGACCACCTTCGGCTTCTCTCGTGACGATGCCGAGGCTAAGTTCATCCCGCTGTACATGCACAAGAAGATCTTGAAGGACAACCCCTTCGAGACCATTGACACGGCGGTGCTCGAGCTGGTGCGCATGGCCGTCGAGAAGGGCCGCGCCACCAACCCCGACATGCACTTTGGCGTGTGCGGCGAGCACGGCGGCGACCCCAAGTCCATCAAGGGTCTGTTTAATGTGGCCGACGTGGACTACGTGTCCTGCTCGCCCTACCGCGTGCCCCTCGCACGCCTGGCTGCCGCCCAGGCCAAGCTCGAGGCGAAGCGCTCCGCCTAACGTTTTGGGTTCAGACGCCTAACGTAGCCCCCCTTCATGCCGTCCGTCTCATTCGTGAGGCGGACGGTTATCATGTGCGGGTTTTGTCTTTTTGTCTGCGTAAAAAATTGTTCTTGCAGCAGAAACCCGCGCGTGTATACTCGAATACGTTTGTTCAACTACGTGCCGGCCAGAGTGGTACGGCACCTCTAGAAGAGTAAGGAATTGCACATGGATTACATCCGCGCAATCGAGCGTCAGCAGATCCGCGAGGACATTCCTCAGGTTCGCGTCGCCGACAACGTCAAGGTTCACTACCGCATTAAGGAAGGCGACCGCGAGCGCATCCAGGTCTTCCAGGGCGACGTCATCCGCATGGCCGGCGCCGGTGCCCGCGAGACCTTCACCGTCCGCAAGATGTCCTTCGGTGTCGGTGTTGAGCGTACCTTCCCGCTTCACAGCCCCAAGATCGCCAAGCTCGAGGTCGTTCGTCATGGTCGCGTCCGTCGCGCCAAGCTGTACTACCTCCGCGACAAGGTGGGCAAGGCTGCTCGCATCCCCGAGAAGCGCTAAGAAGATCGCAGCGTCTGTCCACTCGTTTGGACGTAAGGGTCACCTTCGGGTGGCCCTTCTTTTTATCTGATTTGCATGCAAGGAGGGCCTGGTATGGCCAATATGACGAGCTCGGTTTCGGCATCGCAGGTTGCCGGAGAGCTGGCGAGCGCAACGTTTGAGGAGATCCCCGCCCTCGTGGAGCATTATCGCGAGGACCCGCGCCAGCAGGTGATCAAGGCTTGTGAACGCGCCCTCAAACGCCATTCCAAAGAGGTTGCCGAGCGCGAGCGCGTCAATGGCATGTACGAGCTTATGCATGAGCTTGGCGGCGATGGGGTGGTCGTTGGTGTCGACGAGGTGGGCCGTGGCTCGGTAGCGGGTCCCTTAACCGTGTGTGCCGTGTGCCTTCCCATGGAGCCGCGCGTCTGGGGCATCAACGATTCCAAAAAGCTCACGCCGGCGCGCCGCGAGCTGCTCTCTGTGAAGATTGCCGAGGTGGCGACGGCGATTGGTTTTTGCCATATCGCGCCTAAGGATATCGATGAGATGGGTATGGCCCGCGCCATCCGCGTTGCCGTCGCGGGCGCCGTGGCCGATACGGGACTTGAACCCGACTGCGTCCTCATGGATGGCAACCCCTTGGGCGCCGTTCCCAATGAGCGCGACGTGGTGAAGGGCGATGCCAAGATCGCCTGTATCGCCGCGGCGTCCATCATGGCCAAGGTCACGCGTGACGAGATGATGGTCGAGTACGACGCCGAGTACCCCGAGTACCATCTGGCCGAGTCGAAGGGCTATGCGAGCCCCGAGCACATCGAGGCCATTCGCAAACATGGACTTTGTCCGCTGCACCGCGTGAGCTTTTGCGGAAACTTTCTGCAGACTGAGCGCCTTTTCTAGGTCAATTGTGGAGACAGGGACCTCTGGGGTTTTATAAACCTGCTGGTAGCGGGCCGTATGCAACACCATTGCTGCGTACGGCCCGTTTTTTGACGGCATTTGGTCAGCTTTTGGTTTGCTTCCGGTACTTACCCGCATGAAAGGTGCTCTCATCATCGGGGCAATGCAGTGTGCGGGAAAGGAGACCCCATGAGTGCCGCAAGCAAAAAGAGTAAGACGCAGCAGCTCAAGGAGTGTTGGGAAAACGGCAAGCTCGACTGCGGGGCGATGACGCCCGAGTTTATCAAGGGACTCAGTCCTCGCGAGCTGGGCATGCTGGGCGAGCTGATCACCATCGACTACTTTAACGAGCGCGGCTACACCTTGCTGGAGCAGGGTTATCGTTGCACCGAGGGCGAGGCCGACCTGGTGCTGCTCGATGAGCTCGACGATGTCGTGGTGATGGCCGAGGTCAAGACCAGACGCGTTGCGCTGGATTGCAGCACGCGGGTCTTTCCCGAGGAGGCCGTGGACGCCCAAAAGCAACGTCGCTACCGCCGCATCGCAAGTTGCTATCTCATGGAGCATTATCCGCTCAAGGCGATTCGCTTCGATGCCGTGGGCGTTACCATTCGCGGCGGGCATATCGCCGAGATCGAGCACCAGTACAACGCGTTCGATTGGCAGGTGTCGTGATGGCGTTCGAGACGTTTGCCGTTCACGCGGCCTGCATCCGCGGCGTCGAGGCGATTCCCGTCACGGTCGAGGTCTCGCTTGCCGGCGGCGTTCCGGGCATCCAGATGCTCGGCATACCGAGTATGGAGGTGATGGAGTCGCGCGGTCGTATTCGCTGCGCGATGCGCTCCGCCGGGTTCGAGATCCCGCGCTCGGGCATTACGGTCAATCTGGCGCCCGGCGATATCCGCAAGACCGGTAGCGGCTTTGATCTGCCCATCGCCATCGCGGTATTGGCGGCCGATGGGCAGATTCCCCGCGACAACCTCGATCGTTGTCTTATCGCTGGTGAGCTTGGCTTGGACGGTACGGTGCTTCCTGTCAAGGGCGAGGTGGCGTTTCAGTTATTGGCGCGTGATTTGGGGCTGTCCTTTATCGCCGGCAGGTCAGACCAGCATGTGCCACTCGCGGGCGTGGATTGCGGATTCATCGATCATTTGTCTCAGCTTGCTCATGGTATGGGCGATGCCGCGCGGCACTACTTGGATTCCGAGGGCGTCGAAGCGACCTTTGAGCCTGAGCTCGACTATGCCGACGTGCTGGGGCAGGAAGTCGCTAAACGCGGCATGGCGCTTGCGGCGGCAGGAGAACTCGGCTTGCTCATGATCGGGTCTCCGGGATCGGGCAAGACGATGCTCGCACGCCGTATGACCGGCATCCTGCCCGAGCTTTCCGTTGAGGATCAGCAGGAGGCACTGTGCATCCATTCGGTTTTGGGTGAGAACATTGATGGCTTGTTGGCGGGGCACCGCCCCTTCCGCAGTCCCCACCACAGTATTTCGACCGCAGGCCTTATCGGCGGCGGGCGCCCGGTGCACCCGGGTGAGATCAGCCTTGCTCATGGCGGCGTGCTCTTTTTGGACGAGCTTGCCGAGTTTCCCACGGGTGTACTGCAGACGCTCAGACAGCCTATCGAGCGCGGCTACGTGAGGATCGTACGCGTCGATGGGGCTTTTACCTTCCCGTCGCGCTTTCAGCTGCTGGCTGCGAGCAATCCCTGCCCCTGCGGCTTTTTGGGCGATCGCGAGGTACCGTGTCGCTGCTCGGCGGCGATGGTCGAGCGCTATCGGTCTAAACTGCGCGGTCCTTTGGCCGACCGTATCGACATGATGATCGATGTGACCCGTCCCGACCCTCAAGTGATTATCGAGGGCGCAGAGGGTATGTCGTCGGCCGAGTTACGTGACTACGTTGTGCGCGGTCGCGCTTTTCGCGCTTGGCGCGAGTCCCGTATGGACGATGCGGATGCCGAGGCCGAGGATGACGAGACGCGGTCCATTGACGGCGTCGTTTCGACCTTCGAGCTCGATGATGCTGCCGAGAAATGCGTACTCGGCCTATCCAAACGCACGCATCTCACGGGCCGCGGCATCGTACGCCTGGTGCGTATCGCGCGTACAATCGCTGACGTCGCCGAGAGCGAGCAAGTGACGCAGGACCACGTGCTCGAGGCGGCGATGTACCAGGGAAGGAGGGACCAATGATGGCCGAGGGGACCTTTGAGCTGCATCCAGGTGATGCATTGTATCCCGAGACCGTTTTGGAGCTTTCTGATGTACCCCAGACGCTCTATGTGTGTGGCAACCCCGAGGTGCTTTCGACGCCCGCGCTCTCCATCATCGGCGCGCGTAAGGCCTCGCCGTATGGTCTTGCCGTGGCAGAGCTTGCGGCAAAGGTGGCGGTCGAGGCGGGAGTGACGGTAGTTTCGGGCGGCGCGGTCGGTTGTGACCAGGCCTCGGGTTGGGCTGCGGTCAACGCCGGCGGCAAACACGTCGTGGTGCTGGGGACGGGCGCCGACGTGGTCTACCCGCGTTCGAGCGCGGGGCTTATTACTCGCACGCTCGATACGGGTGGCGCGGTCGTGTCGATCTCTCCGTGGGGCATGGCTCCGCGCAAGTTCGCCTTTCCGCGCCGCAATCGCGTGATCGCGGCCCTGTCGCAAGCCCTCTTTGTATCCGAGGCGGGTATGCCTTCTGGGACGTTTTCTACAGCCGAGGCTGCTATGGATTTGGGGCGCGAACTTCTTGCCGTGCCGGGGTCGATCCTATCGCCCGAGTCGCGTGGCACGAATTACCTCATTGCGAACGGTGCCTGCTGCATCATCGACGAGGAATCTATCGAGATGGCTATCTCACGCATCTACGGAACCCTGCGCTACTCGCGCCCCGATGCTCCCGGCATTGCCGACCTGGATCCAACGCAGCAGACCGTGATGCATGCGCTCATCGCATCTCCGCTCAAGGTCGACGACATCGCGGCGCTCGTCTCGCTCGATGCAGTTGGCGTACTCAAACTCTTGGGTTCGCTTGAACTCGAGGGCCTTATCGAGCGCATGATGGATGGAAGGTATGCGCCCTCCAAGTTTGCCCTTCACGCCCAGACGCCCTTCGGTCACAATGGAAAACGTGTCAATTAGAAAGGTGTTTGCAGATGCAGTTCGATCAGGTGACAGTTATCGGTGGCGGTCTGGCGGGTTCGGAGTGCGCGATCCAGCTGGCAGATCGCGGGTTTGCCGTAAAGCTGTGCGAGATGCGCCCCCAGGTGAGCTCCCCGGCCCACCATACCGATCACCTGGCAGAGCTCGTCTGCTCCAATTCGTTTAAGTCGACCCGTCCGGATTCCGCGGCTGGTTTGCTGAAGGCCGAGCTTGAGCGCATGGGTTCAGTCCTGCTCGATTGCGCCCATCGCGCGGCTGTTCCCGCCGGTGGCGCCTTGGCGGTCGACCGCGTCAAGTTTTCCGAGCTTGTCGAGGCCGAGGTTGCCGCTCGTCCCAATATCGAGGTCGTGCACGGCGAGGTCACGCAGATTCCCGAGGGCCAGGTGGTCATTGCCGCGGGCCCGCTGTGTTCACCGGCGCTGAGCGAAGAGGTCATGAAGCTCGTCGGCGGCGACGCCCTTGCGTTTTTCGATGCCGCGGCGCCGATCGTCGATGCCTCCACGCTCGATATGGACGTGCTGTTCTCGCAGTCGCGCTACGAGGAGCAGGGGAGCGGCGACTATCTCAACGCTCCGCTCAATAAGGAAGAGTACGAGGCCTTTATCGAGGCGCTTACCACGGCCGACCGCGTGGTGCTCAAAGACTTTGAGGGCGGCGATCTGTTCCAGGCCTGCCAGCCTGCCGAGGAAGTTGCGCGCACCGGCAAGGACGCCATTCGCTTTGGCGCCATGAAGCCCGTCGGCCTCACCGACCCGCGTACCGGACGTCGCCCCTGGGCGGCAATTCAGCTGCGTGCCGAGAACAAGGAGAAGACCGCCTATAACCTGGTTGGCTTCCAGACCAACTTGACCTTTGGCGAGCAGAAGCGCGTCTTCCATATGGTGCCGGGCCTGGAGAACGCTGAGTTCTTCCGCTACGGTGTCATGCACCGCAATACCTTTGTCGACGCCCCGCATGTGCTCGATGGCACCTTTGCCGTGCCCGGTACCGGTGTGCGCCTGGCCGGTCAGATCACCGGCACCGAGGGGTACATGGAAGCCGTGGCGACCGGTCTTCTCGCGGCGCTCAACACCTATGCCGAGGCTATCGGTGCCGCGGGCGTCGAGTTGCCGCGTGTGGGCGCCCTAGGTGCGCTCGTGGGCTATGCGACCGATCCTGCCACCGTGGGCTATCAGCCCATGCATGTCAACTTTGGCCTGGTGCCGCCACTCGAGGATGGTAAGCGCCGCAGCAAGCGCGACCGCTACCAGGCCTATGCGGACCGTGCGCTCGAGGCCCTCGATGCCTACTTGGCCACGCGTTCCGACTTGTTTGGAGGCGACCGGTCATAGCCTTTGACCTGTACGACACCGTCGACTCGTTTATCGCCTATATCGCACGCGTCGAGGGACTTTCTCCCAACACGGTGACGGCCTATGGCTCGAGGCTGGAGCGCTTCGCTGCCTGGTGCGAGCGCGAGGATATCGATGCTTTCGCTGCCGACGTGCGCACCATTCGTCGCTATCTTGCCGAGCTTTCGCGTGAGCAGGTGGCTCCCCGAACGCTTGCGGCGCACCTGTCGGCTATTCGATCTCTCTATCGCTGGATGGCTGCCGAGGGGATTGTCGAGGGCGATGCGGTCTCGGCGATCGCATCGCCCAGGCTGCCGCGTGACCTGCCGGGTGTCCTTACGACCCAGCAGGTTGAGGCGCTGCTCAAGACGCCTGATACCTCGACGCCCGCGGGACTGCGCGATGCGGCGATGCTTGAGTTGCTCTATGCCTCCGGCGCGCGAATCTCGGAGCTCGCGGCGCTCAACGTGGAGTCTATTGGTTGGTCCGAGCGAACGCTGCGACTTTGGGGCAAGGGGAGCAAGGAGCGTATCGTCCCTCTGTATCGTCGTGCGCTCGATGTGACGCGTCTCTATATTGAGGAGGGGAGGCCGGAGTTGCTCGCTCAGGCAAAGCGCCGCGACCTCGCTACTGGGCCGCATCCGCTGCTTATATCGGCGCGTGGCAATCGCATGAGCGCCGCCATGCTCCGGCGGCGGTTCCATACGCTGGCGACGCTCGCCGGCATTCCGGCCGACATCGCCCCGCATGCGATGCGCCATACCTTTGCGACCGACTTGCTTGAGGGCGGTGCGGACCTGCGCTCGGTTCAAGAGCTGCTGGGTCATGCGAGCCTGTCCACGACGCAAATCTACACGCATCTCACGCCCGATCGGCTCAAGCGTGCCGTGGCTCAAGCCCATCCCCGCGGCGAATAGTGGCTGGGACGTCCCGCGCCGCACTCAGGTGTGTGGTTTTGATTGCGGGTTGGCAGAAAGAAGCATTCCTGCTATCATTCATCGGGTTGCTTCACGGCAACATGTTTTTATCACGCACGCGCGGCTACTTCATACCGTGGTGCCCGGGCTTTGGTAGCACATGTCCGGGTTGGTTTTGGAGGATGACCCCGCGCGGAGGCAAACCACAGGAGGTTTAACATGGCTACCAAGATTAATATCCGCACCCTGCTCGAGGCCGGCTGCCACTTCGGTCACCAGACCCGTCGCTGGAACCCCAAGATGAAGCCGTTCATCTTTGGTGAGCGCAACGGCATCTACATCCTCGACCTCAAGCAGACCATCCTCGACGCCGACCAGGCCTATACATTCGTCAAGAACGTCGCTAAGGGCGGCAACGTGCTGTTCGTCGGCACCAAGAAGCAGGCTCAGGAGGCCGTCAAGAACGCTGCTGAGCGCGCCAACATGCCTTACATCAACCAGCGTTGGCTCGGCGGTATGCTGACCAACTTCGTCACCATCCGCTCCCGCATCAACCGCATGGAGGAGCTCGAGGCCATGGTCGAGGACGGCCGCATGGCTGTTCTGCCCAAGAAGGAGCAGGCTGTTCTCGGCAAGGAGCTCACCAAGCTCCAGACCAACCTCGGTGGCGCCCGCGACATGAAGGGTCTGCCCCAGGCTCTCTTCGTCATCGACACCAAGCGCGAGGAGAACGCCATCAAGGAGGCTCAGCGCCTGAACATCCCCGTCGTCGCCCTGATCGACACCAACTCCGATCCCGACGAGGTCGAGTACGGCATCCCCTGCAACGATGACGCTATCTCCGCTGTCACCCTTATGTGCGAGCTCATGGCTGACGCCTGCCTCGCTGGCTCCGGCAAGGAGCAGGTCTCCGAGGCCGAGATGGCCGCTGAGCCCAAGGCCGAGTAAATCAGTCTTAGTTAATTCTTTTTCATCTCTTTGAAAGGAACCACAATGGCCCAGATTACCGCCGCTATGGTCAAGCAGCTCCGCGAGATGACCGACTCCCCGATGATGGAGTGCAAGAAGGCTCTCGTCGAGGCTGACGGCGACATGGACGCCGCTGTCGACGTTCTGCGTAAGAACGGCCTTGCCAAGGCTGCCAAGAAGGCTGGCCGTGAGACCAACGAGGGCGCTGTCGCCGCGTTCGTCTCCGAGGATGGCAAGACCGGCGCTCTGCTCGAGCTCTCCTGCGAGACCGACTTCGTTGGCTCCAACGCCAAGTTCACCGGCTTTGCTTCCAAGGTCGCTGAGGTTGTCGCTACCACCGAGCCTGCTGACGTCGACGCTCTGCTCGAGAAGCCGATGGGCGAGGAGACCGTTTCCTCCGAGCTCACCGAGATGATTCACATCATGGGCGAGAACATGAAGATCTCCCGCTTCGCTGCCCGCAAGGCCGAGAACGGCGCGCTCGCTTCTTACATCCACATGGGTGGTAAGATCGGCGTCCTCGTCGAGTTCGCCTTCGAGAAGGCCGAGACCGCTCAGGCTGAGTCCTTCAAGACCTTCGCTCACGACGTTGCCCTTCAGGTTGCTGCCGTCGCCCCGATCTGCGCTACCCGCGATCAGGTTCCGGCCGAGACCGTCGAGCACGAGAAGCAGATCTACATGGCCCAGGCTGCCGAGTCCGGCAAGCCCCAGGCTATCCAGGAGAAGATGGCTGTCGGCCGTCTGGAGAAGTTCTACAAGCAGTCCGTGCTCACCGAGCAGGAGTTCATCAAGGACAGCTCCCTCACCATCAAGAAGTACGCTGAGCAGGTCTCCAAGGAGCTCGGCGACACCATTACCGTCGTTGCCTTTGACCGTCTGGTCCGTGGCGAGTAAATAAGCTCTTGTAGCTGGTAATGAGCAGGCTGTGGGTTTTACTCACAGCCTGCTTTTTCATGGCTCTTATCAGAGCCTTTGATATCATATTGAGAGTCTAATTAAAGGAGGATCGCTTTGTCCGACATCCGATATAAACGCGTGCTTCTTAAGCTTTCCGGCGAAGCACTGATGGGCGACGGCCAATATGGCATCGACCCCAAGGTTACCGACCATCTTGCCAAGCAGGTCAAGGAGCTGCTAGCCGTTGGCCATGAGGTCGGCGTCGTTGTCGGCGGCGGCAATATTTTCCGCGGCATGGCCGGCGCTGCCGGTGGCATGGAGCGTGCTCAGGCCGATTATATGGGCATGCTCGCGACCGTTATGAACGCGCTCGCCCTGCAGGATGCCTTCGAGCACAACGATGTTCCCTGTCGCGTGATGAGCGCTATCCAGATGAACGAGATCTGCGAGCCCTATATTCGTCGTCGCGCCATCAACCACCTTTCCAAGGGCAACGTCGTTATTTTTGCTGCCGGTTCGGGCAATCCGTACTTTACGACCGACACCGCCGCGGCTCTTCGTGCGTGCGAGATCGGCGCCGAGATTCTGATTAAAGCCACCAAGGTTGACGGCATCTACGACAAAGATCCCGTCAAGTGCGCCGATGCTGTCCGTTTTGACAAGATTACCTACCACGAGGTTCTTGTCCGCGGTCTGCAGGTTATGGATTCCACGGCTACGGCACTGTGCCAGGATAACCGTATGCCGATTTTGGTCCTCAACATCGATGGCGAGGACACCGTCAAGCGCGCGCTTTCGGGTGAGCCCGTCGGCACGCTCGTCTATCAGGAGGATTAAGCATGGCAGAGAACATCACCGCCCATATGGACAAGTCGCTCGAGTCCCTCAAGCATAACTTCTCCAAGGTCCGTACCGGCCGTGCCAATGCCAACATTCTGTCCGACATCACCGTCGATTATTACGGTGTTCCCACGCCGGTCACGCAGGTTGCCGCCGTCAAGACCCCCGAGGCCCACATGCTGCTCATCGAGCCGTGGGACAAGGCACTCATCAATGCTATCGTCAAGGCCATCGGCGCTTCCGATCTGGGTATTACCCCCAACTCCGATGGCACCGTCGTTCGTCTTCCGTTCCCGGCTCCCACTGAGGAGCGCCGTCGCGAGCTCGTCAAGGAGTGCCGCGAGTACGCCGAGCAGGCCAAGGTGTCTATCCGTAACATCCGTCGCGACTTCAACAACAAGCTCGAGCGCGATGAGGAGCTCACCGAGGACGATGTCCGTCGCGAGCAGGCCAAGGTCCAGAAGCACACTGATGAGTATGTCGCCAAGGTCGAGGAGCTTCTGAAGGAAAAAGAAGCCGAGGTCATGGAGATCTAAGGTGCAATACGACGAGCATAAACTGGTCGAGTACTTTGCCGACGCCCCTGCGGGCGTCGGTTTTTCCGACCTTGACCTTAATAACATTCCGCACCATATCTCGTGCATCATGGACGGTAACGGTCGTTGGGCCACGTCGCGCGGTCTTGCACGCACCGAGGGCCACAAGGCGGGTATCGTCTCCCTGCGCGAGATCATTACCGCATGCGTGCGCTTGGGTGTCGACGTCCTTTCGGCCTATGCGTTTTCCACCGAAAACTGGAATCGTCCGCAGCACGAGGTCAACGTTTTGATGCATTTGTTTGCCAAGACGTTTATCGATGAGTTGCCGCTGCTTAAGCGCGAAAACGTTCGCGTTGTCTTTTTGGGCGATATTTCCGCACTGCCTAAGAAGACCCGCGATGTCTTTGAGCGAGGTCTTGCCGAGTGCGCCAATCACACCGGCATGACGCTGGCGCTTGCCGTCAACTACGGCGCGCGTGCCGAGATTACCCGCGCTGTCCGTCAGATCGCACTCGACGCTGCCGCCGGTAAGATCGATCCTGGCGCAATTGATGACGACATGGTGGCTTCCCACCTCTATACCGCTGGCCTTCCCGATCCTGAGCTTGTGATTCGCACTTCTGGTGAGCTGCGCCTTTCGAACTATCTGCTGTGGCAGGTGGCTTATTCCGAATTCTACGTCACCGATACCTATTGGCCCGACTTTGATCGTTGGGGCCTTGTCGACGCCATTTTGGCCTATCAGGGCCGTGACCGTAGGTTTGGTGGTCTGAGCAAGACCGAGGAGGCTTAATCGTGTCCGATCGTCCCAAGGCAATTGCTCCCAAGACATCTGAGCGCAAGGCTGTCGCTGCGGGAGCGCCCGCAGCGAAGAATGGCACCGGTTCGTGGCTTGCCGGCTTTATCACCCGTGCCGCCGCCGGTATCGTCTATGCCGTTGTCTTTATCCTGTGCCTGGTTTTGGGTATTGTGCCCACGGCCATCTTTGTTTCTGTCATGAGCGGTCTGTGCTGCTATGAGTTTTTCCGTATGACGAGGCTCGATGGCAAGATGGCTAACGAGCGCATGGGTATCGCTGCCGCCGTACTCTTTCCGCTGTCGGCGTTGGGCGATTCGATGTTGCTGAATGCCCTGCTTTTTGCCCTGATGCTCGCTGTGGGCATTTGGTATGTTTGGTCGCCGCGTACCCGCATCTCTGATGTGGCCGTGACGCTCATGGGTCCCATCTACACTGGCTTTATGCTGTCGGCTATCGTGCTGCTGCGCGATGCCGTGCCCGGTTTTGCCGGCGCCCTGCTTTCGGTGGGCGTTTGCGCGTCCCTTTGGGTCTCCGATTCGTTTGCCTACATCGTGGGTAGCCGTATCGGCAAGCACAAGATGGTTCCCAAGATCTCTCCCAAAAAGAGCTGGGAGGGGTTTGTCGGCGGCATCCTGGGCTCGGTTTTGATTTGGCTCATCCTGTGGGCGACGCACTTCTACAAGCTCAGCCTGCCCTATGCGCTGCTGTGCGGCGTGGTCGTGTCCGTCCTGGGCGTTATCGGAGACCTCATCGAGTCGCGCATCAAGCGCGGTGTGGGCGTTAAGGATTCCGGTAACCTTATCCCGGGCCACGGCGGCATGCTCGATCGTAGCGATTCGCTTATCTTTGGCTGCATTACCGCGCAGCTGCTTTTGATGATCGGAGGCGTGCTGTAATGTCCTTCCAGACGACGTATGGCCCCGATGGACGTCTCCGTGTTGCCATCCTGGGTTGTACGGGCTCTATCGGCACCCAGGCGCTCGATGTGTGCCGCCAGCATGCCGATCGCCTGCAGGTGACGGCGCTATCCGTTAACTCCAGTACCTCCGAGCTCGTTGCCGCTGCCCGCGAGTTCTCGGTTCCGGCGGTTGCCGTGGCCGATGTCGCTCATGGCGATGACGCCGTGCTGCAGGAGTTGCCCGAGGGAACGAAGCTCGGCGTTGGCGCGCAGGCGGTTTGCGAGCTCGCGCGTCGCGACGATGTCGACTGCGTGCTTGTCGCTATTGTGGGTGCCGCCGGTCTCGAGGCGAGCCATGCGGCCTTGACCTCGAATAAGCGTCTTGCCCTTGCCAACAAGGAGTCCCTCGTCGTCGGTGGCGACTTGCTTATGCCGTTGGCGCAACCGGGCCAGCTTATTCCAGTCGACTCTGAGCACTCCGCCATCTACCAGTGCTATCTGGGGGAGGACCCGCGCGAGGCTCATTGTATTTGGCTCACCTGCTCGGGCGGTCCGTTCTTTGGCCGCACGCGCGACGAGCTCAATCGCGTGACGCGTGCCGATGCCCTCGCACATCCCACGTGGGCCATGGGCGCCAAGATCACCATCGACTCCGCTACCCTCATGAACAAGGGCCTGGAGCGCATTGAGGCCATGCATCTGTTTAACTGCGGCCTCGATTTCATTAACGTGGTCGTGCAGCGTCAGTCCAAGATTCACTCTATGGTCGAGTTCGCCGACGGCTCCGTGATGGCGCATCTCGGTGCTTCCGACATGCGTATTCCCATCCAGTTCGCGTTCTCGTATCCCGAGCGTTGGGATACCCCGGCGCCTCGTATCGATTTCCGCGAGCTGGGGCAGCTCACGTTTGATGCTGCCGACATGGATACCTTCCGCTGTCTGGCACTGGCCGAGCGTGCCGGCAATACGGGTGGCACCATGCCGTGCGTGCTCAATGCCGCCAACGAGGTCGCTGTCGATGCCTTCCTGCACGATGGCTGCAGCTTTACCGATATCGATCGCATTGTAGAATCCTGCATGGATGCCCACGATATGCAGGCGGTCGATTCGTTTGAGCAGCTTCGCGACATCGATGCGTGGGCGCGTGAAAAGGCTGCGCAGGTGCTCGCCGCAACCCGTTCCTAACCCATAAGGATTGCTTTTTCGTTTTATGGATACTGTTCTGAGCGTTCTCTCATCGGTCTTTTGGGGCCTGCTGATGCTTTCCGTCCTCGTGTTTTTGCACGAGGGCGGCCACTTTTTGGCGGCGCGTGCCTGCGGCGTCCGTGTGACCGAGTTCTTTTTGGGCCTGCCGTGCCGCTTTGACATCCATTACACGTCGCGTCGCATTGGAACCAAGTTTGGCGTGACCCCGCTGCTGCTGGGTGGCTACGCTGCCATCTGCGGTATGGATCCGACCGACGTCTCCTGCGCCGATCGCGTGCTCGCGGCTATCTATCGTCATGGTCGCGTGACCGTGGCCGACCTTGCTGTCGAGCTCGAGCTATCCGAGGAGGTTGTGCTCGAGGCATGCGCCTTGCTCTTGGGTTGGGGCTCTATCGCGCCTTGGTATGAGGAAGGGGAGAAGCCCTCGCCGAGCTACTATCCCACCAAGTATCAGACGCTGCCGCGAGACGCGGCGGGTTACACCACCTTTGACGGCCGCCGTTTCGATCGAGAACATGCGACTACCGAGGGCGATGTGTGGGAGCTGCCGTGCGGCGAGGCTGATTTCTTGGCGCAAGAGCGCTCGCACACTTATCTGGGCCAGGGTTTTCTCAAGCGCGCCTTTATGCTGCTCGCGGGCATTCTCGTCAATATCCTGACGGGCTTTTTGCTGCTTATGAGCATCTACTCTATTGCGGGTGTCACCGTGCCGATGGATACCAACGTGATTGGTCAGGTTGACGAGGGGTCTATTGCCGCCAAGGCGGGTATCGAGGGCGGCGACGCGATCCTTTCGGTTGACGGAGTATCGTGCTCTACCTGGATGGACGTTTACGATGCTATCGGCAAGGCCGCCGGTAAGGACGATATCGCCATTGAGTATGAGCGCGACGGCAAGCAGCATTCGACCTCGGTTGCGCTCAAAGAGGACGAGCGCCTAGGTGTGTATGCCTCTACGCAGGTGGTCCGTTTAGACCCCATCACGTCGGCTCGCCTTTCGTTCTCCTATGTCGTGCAGACAGCGGAGGGCGTGATGCGCCTGCTCCAGCCGCAGCATACGATGGAGATTCTCGATCAGTCTTCTTCGATTGTGGGCATTAGCGTTATGTCTTCACAGGCTGCTGCTGCCGGCCCTGCCACGTTCCTTTCGTTTGCCGCCCTCATTTCGTTCTCGCTTGGCTTTATGAACCTGCTGCCCATCCCACCACTCGATGGCGGCAAGCTGGTCATCGAGATCATTCAAAAGATTGCTGGCCGCGAGCTTCCGTTCAAGGTCCAGACGATTGTGAGCTATGTGGGCATCGCGCTCTTTGCGCTGCTGTTTGTCTATATGCTTCGTTCCGACGTCCTTCGATTTATTTTGTAGGGGAGTGTTTGGATTGTCTTTATCCCATCCTTTGCCGCGCGAGCTGACGCGCCCCGTGCATGTGGGCGGCGTTCAGATCGGTGGCGGCGCACCGGTGGTGGTCCAATCCATGACCTGCACCGATACCGCTGATGCCCAGGCAACACTTGCGCAAGTGTGCGCGTTGGCGCAGGCTGGCTGCGATATCGTGCGTGTGAGCGTGCCCACTGAGGCCGCGCTTGAGGGTTTCCGCACCATCTGTACCGAGTCTCCGGTGCCAATCGTTGCCGATATCCACTTTAACCACAAGCTGGCCATTGGCGCTGTGGAGGCCGGTGCCGCCAAGCTCCGCATCAATCCCGGCAATATCGGCGATTGGGCTAAGGTCGACGCGGTGATTGATGCTGCGGGTGCTGCGGGCTGTGCGATTCGTATCGGCGTCAATGCCGGTTCGCTTGAGCAGGATATCGCCGAGCGCGATGACCTCACGCAGCCCGAAAAGCTCGTGATGTCGAGCGAGCGCTTTGTGCGGCACTTTGAGGATCGTGGGTTTACCAACATAGTGCTTTCCGCCAAGGCCCATAGCGTACAGACGACGCTCGATACCTATCGAGCCCTGTCGCGTGAGATTCCCCACGTTCCGCTTCACCTGGGCGTGACGGAGGCGGGGACCAAGCTCCAGGGCACCATCAAGAGCTCTGTAGGCTTGGGTATCTTGCTTTCCGAAGGCATTGGCGACACCATGCGTGTGTCGCTCACAGCCAATCCGGTTGAGGAGCCGCCGGTTGCCTGGGGTATTCTGCAGTCGTTGGGCCTGCGTCGCCGTGGCCCCGAGATTGTCTCGTGCCCCACATGCGCCCGCTGCCAGGTTAACCTTATTCCCATTGCCGAGGAGGTTACCGAGCGGCTTAAGAACTACTCCGCGCCGCTTTCGATCGCTGTGATGGGATGTGCCGTTAATGGCCCCGGCGAGGCTTCTGATGCCGATCTGGGCGTTGCTTGCGGACGTGGTCAGGCCTTGCTCTTTTCGCATGGCCAGATCATTGGTAAAGTAGCTGAGGACCAAATTGTCGACGCGCTTATGGCCGAGGTCGACAAGCTTATTGAGGAGAAATAAATGACCCGAGCAATGTATATGTCTAAGCTTTATGCGCCGACGCTTAAAGAGGATCCGGCGGACGCTGAGCTCGCCAGCCACCGTCTGCTGCTCCGTGCCGGCATGATCCGCAAGGAGGCCGCCGGTCTATATTCCTACCTGCCGCTTGCTTGGCGCTCGATTCGCAAGATCGAGAACATCGTGCGCGACGAGATGGACGCCGCCGGCGCCCAGGAGCTTATGATGCCTATCATGGTCGACGCCGAGTTGTGGCGCGAGTCCGGCCGCATCGACGCCTATGGTAAGGAGCTTGTGCGCTTTGACGACCGTCATGGTCGCGAGTTCGTCCTGGGCCCCACGCACGAGGAGACCGTCACGGCCTTGGTGCGCAACGAGCTGCGCTCCTATAAGCAGCTGCCTGTCAACCTTTACCACATTCAGGACAAGTTCCGCGACGAGTTCCGTCCCCGCTTTGGCCTGATGCGCGGTCGCGAGTTCATCATGAAGGACGCCTACAGCTTCTCCGCCACGCAGGAGAGCCTGCAGGAGGAGTATGACAAGATGAAGCAGGCCTACGCTAACATCTGCGAGCGCTGCTACATCAAGGCCCTGCCTGTTGTTGCCGACTCTGGTGAGATCGGTGGCGATACCTCCGTTGAGTACATGGCTTTGGCCGACGCTGGCGAGGCTTCGCTGGTCTACTGCGACGATTGCGGCTTTGCTGCCGATGACGAGGCGGCAAGCACCAAGGTCGTCGTGACCGAGGGTCCTGGCGACGGTACGCTTACCAAGGTCGAGACTCCGGGCATGGGCACCATCGAGGCCGTTGCAAAGTTCTTCGGCTTCCCCGAGAACGGTACACGCAAGTCCTTGGCTCTCATTGACGCCGAGGGCAAGCCAGTCGTGGCCATTGTTCCGGGCGACCACGAGCTCAATGATTGCAAGGCCGAGCATGTCTTTGGCAAGGGCTATCGAATGATGACTGATGAGGAGCTCCAGACTTATAGTCTGCATAAGGGCTTTATCGGACCGGTTAACTTGCCCGAGGGCATCCGCCTGGTGTGTGACGAGAGCCTGCGTGAGTCTAAGCAGTGGGCCTGCGGCGCCAACGAGGTCGACTATCACTTTACCGGTGCCTGCCCCGAGCGCGACTTTACCGTCGACGAGTGGGCCGACCTGGTAACCGTTGTGGCCGGCGATCCCTGCCCGCACTGCGGCAAGCCGCTCTCCGCTGCTCGCGGCATCGAGGTCTCCCAGGTCTTCCAGCTGGGCACCAAGTATTCCGAGGCCATGGGTGCCACCTTTATGGACGAGGACGGCAAGGAGAAGCCGCTCATCATGGGCTGCTACGGCGTTGGTGTGTCCCGCTCGCTCGCTGCCGTCGTGGAGCAGCACAACGACGAGCACGGTATCGTCTGGCCGGTCTCCGTTGCCCCGTACGAGGTCGCGGTGATTCCGCTCGATCCCAAGAAGGAGGAGTGCGCTACCGTCTGCGAGCAGATCGTTGATGGCCTGTGCGCCGAGGGTATCGAGGTTGTCGTCGACGACCGCGACGAGCGTCCCGGCTTTAAGTTTGCCGACAACGACCTTATGGGCTTCCCGTATCAGGTCGTTCTGGGTAAGCGTGGCCTTAAGAATGGCACCGTTGAGCTCAAGGACCGTGCCACGGGTGAGCGCGAGGATGTGGCGATCGACGAGGTCGTCGCCAAGGTCGCCGAGCTTGTGAAGGCTGCCCGTCGCTAATCTACGCTTCTGCTATTAGATGTAATTGCAGGACTGCTCCGTATCTCTCTTAGGATGAGATGCGGAGCAGTCCTTTTTGTTGCGTGAATTAGCTCGACGGGTAAAGGAAAACCCCACAGCCCATTCGAGCTGCGGGGTTTTCCTTTGTGCCTCCGATGCGAAATGAATCGCTCAGATATTACTGATAATCGACGACGTCGATCCAGTTCTTCAGGAACTCATCGTTCACGTTGCGCTTGCGAGCGAGCTCGGAAGCGGCGACGATGCTCGTCCACTGACGCACGACCTGCATGGGCATGTCGGCGCGGTCGCAGTAGAGCTCCAGGTAGGCCTCGGCCTGATCCTTGCTGTTGAGGGCAAAGAGCAGGTAGGTGGTGGCAACGTCGGCAGCAGGGGAGCCCTGGGTAGCGTGTGCCCAGTCGCACACATAGAGCTGACCGTCGTCGCCGACGATGACGTTGGAGGGGTTGAAGTCGCCGTGGCAGACCTTGAACTCCTTGGTCATGCCGTCCAGACGCTCCTGAAGGTTGTAGCGCGTGGTGGCATTGAGCTGATCAAGGCTGTCGATCATGCGGGCGTACTTGTCGCGCTGACGGTTGAGCAGCGGGGAGGTGTAGCCGTGGATCTCGATCTGGAGGTCGACGAACATCTCGAGGTACTCACCAAAGCGCTGGGGCTCGGCAGTCATCTTCTCGGCAAGGGTGGTGCCCGGAACCTTCTCGGTCACGAGCGCCCAGCCGTTGGCGTTCTCGAGCTGGGAAACCTCGAGCGCCTTGGGGCTGCGGATGCCGCACTCATTGATGCGGGCAAGATTCAAAGCCTCGTTGAACACGTCGGAGACAGGCTTGGTCTCGTTAAAGACCTTGACAATCTTGTCGCCCAGGTCGTAAACGACCTTGTTGCCACGGCGGACGAGCTCGGTCTTGGAATCGGGTAGCAGCATGGTTGCATCCTTTCAACGATGCGATAGAAGCGACGGCGGGGGTGTGTGAAACACCCGTGCACCCCCGCCGTTAAAAACCGTGCTAAAACTAGCAGACGGCGTAATCCTGGGGCTCGCGGCCGTAGTAGGCGTCCAGGTAGAGCTCCTTGATCTCGCTCATGAGCGGGTAGCGCGGGTTGGCGCCGGTGCACTGGTCGTTGAATGCCTGCTCGGTCATTTCGTCGAGGGTGTCGAGGAAGTACTGCTCGTCAACACCGTAGTCGGCGATGGTCTTCTTGACGCCGATGAAGTCCTTGAGCTCCTCGAGCTTCGTGATGAAGTTCTCGAAGACCTCCTTGTCGTCCTTGCCCTCGATGCCGCAGTACTTGGCCATCTCGGCGTAGTTGTGCAGCGCGTTGGGGTAAGGATACTGGGAGAAGGTACCCATCTTGACGGGTGCCTCGGCGGCGTTGTAGCGCATGACGCGGGTCAGGATGACAGCGTTTGCGAGGCCGTGGGGCAGGTGATGGAAAGCGCCGAGCTTGTGGGCCATGGAGTGGTTGAGGCCCAGGAAGGCGTTGGCGAAGGCCATACCGGCCATGCAGGAGGCGTTGTGCATCTCCTCGCGGGCGTGCGGATCCTTGGCGCCGTTCGTGAAGCTGGAGGGCAGGTTCTCGAAGACGAGCTTGGCAGCGCGCTCGGAGAGGCCCTTGGTGTAGTCGGAAGCCATGATGGAGACGTAGGACTCGATGGCGTGGGTCATGACGTCGATGCCGGAGGCAGCGGTCAGGCCGCGCGGGGCGGTCATGCAGTTGTCGGCGTCGACGATAGCCATGTTGGGGAGCAGCGCGTAGTCGGCGAGCGGCCACTTGATGCCGGTCTCCTTGTCGGTGATGATGGCGAACGGCGTGCACTCGGAGCCGGTACCCGAAGAGGTCGGGACGGCGACGAAGTAGGCCTTCTTGCCCATCTCGGGGAAGGTGAAGATACGCTTGCGGATGTCCATGAAGTCCATGGCCATGTCCTCAAACTTGCACTCGGGGTGCTCGTACATCATCCACATGATCTTGCCGGCGTCCATAGCGGAGCCACCGCCGACGGCGATGATGACGTCCGGCTCAAAGAGAGCCATCTGCTTGGCGCCGCGACGTGCGCACTGCAGCGACGGATCGGGCTCGACGTCGTAGAAGCAGTCGTGGGCGATGCCCATCTCGTCGAGCTTGGCCTCGATGGCGCGGGTGTTGCCATTCTTGAAGAGGAACTGGTCGGTGACGATGAAGGCGCGCTTCTTGCCCATGACGTTGCCCAGCTCGTCGAGGGCGACGGGCGTGGAACCCTTCTTGAAGTAGACCTTCTCGGGAGCGCGGAACCACAGCATATTCTCACGGCGCTCGGCCACAGTCTTAACGTTGATCAAGTGCTTCACCCCAACGTTCTCGGAGACGGAGTTGCCGCCCCAGGAGCCGCAGCCCAGGGTCAGAGACGGCTTCATGCCAAAGTTGTACAGGTCACCGATGCCGCCGTGCGAGGACGGGGTGTTGATGACGATACGGCAGGCCTTCATGACGTGCTCGAACAGGCTGATCCTCTCGGCCTGGGCGGGGTGCACGTACAGAGAGGCGGTGTGGCCCGGGCCACCGGCAAGCACCAGGTGCTCGGCCTTGTCGACGGCCTCCTGGAAGTCCTTGGCGTGGTACATGGCCAGGACCGGGGAGAGCTTCTCGTGGGAGAACTCCTCCTTGGCGGGGTCGGTGGAGGTGACCTCGGCGATCAGGATCTTGGTCTTGGCGGGAACCTCGATGCCGGCGAGCTCGGCGATCTTGGCAGCGGCCATGCCGGGGATGCGGTGATCGAGAGCGCCGTTCTTGAACATGGCGGCACGCAGGGCCTCCATCTCGGCACCCTGCTTGACGAAGTAGCAGCCGCGCTTCTGGAACTCGGCCTTGACCTGGTCATAGATGGTGTCGATGACGGTCACGGACTGCTCGGAGGCGCAGATCATGCCGTTGTCGAAGGTCTTGGAGTGGATGATGGAGTTGACGGCGAGCAGCACGTCGGCGGTGTCGTCGATGACGACCGGGGTGTTACCGGCGCCAACGCCCAGGGCGGGCTTGCCCGAGGAGTAAGCGGCCTTGACCATGCCCGGGCCACCGGTGGCGAGGATGATGTCGACGTCGCGCATGACCATGTTGGTCAGCTCGATGGAGGGGACATCGACCCAGCCGATGATGCCCTCGGGGGCGCCGGCCTTGACGGCGGCGTCAAGCACGAGCTTGGCGGCGGCGATGGTGCACTTGGCGGCAGCCGGGTGCGGGGAGATGATGATGGCGTTGCGGGTCTTCAGGCAGATCAGCGTCTTGAAGATCGCGGTGGAGGTGGGGTTGGTCGTCGGGATGACGGCGCCCACGATGCCGATGGGCTCGGCGATCTTGGTGATGCCGTAAGCCTCGTCGCGCTCCAGGACACCACAGGTCTTGGTGTTCTTGTAAGCGTTGTAGATGTACTCTGCGGCGTAGTGGTTCTTGATGACCTTGTCCTCAAGAACGCCGCGGCCGGTCTCCTCGATGGCCATCTTCGCCAACGGGATACGAGCCTTGTTGGCGGCCATGGCGGCCTCATAGAAGATCTTGTCGACCTGCTCCTGCGTGTACGTAGCAAAAAGCGCCTGGGCCTCTCGCATCTGAGCGAGCTTAGCCTCAAGCGCCTCTACGTTGTCCACAATTGCGGGAGTAGTGTTTTCCGGTGACTTTTTCACCATTTGTGTCTCCTTGCGATCGGAGATTTACCCTACGCCTTGCATGATAGCAAGAAATTATTCGGCGAACGGTAAGATTCCCGTAAAAGGCACACTAAAACGCTTCAATAAACTGAAACGCTTTAACTAAAACTATCTGCCTGCTGCATCGCCCCGCTCATTGGGGACAGACTTACATGAGTGCTTTCACTCATTTGGGACAGATATCGTTTTGCCATTTTGCCGTTCTGAACCTGTTTTTGCCGCTCATTGGATATAAATAGGTCACAGGCTCAGCATTTCGCGTTCCTTCTCTCCTTTTAGGTGTTGCCTGTTCAGTTTTGAAAGGAGAGATTATGCCCCGATGCGCCCGCGCCGTTTCGCTCACCGGCTATTACCACGTCTTTGACCGTGGCAACTCCAAACAGATTATTTTTGAAGATGACTCTGACCGATATCGTTTCTTATCGGACATCTCGGACAGGTTTGCGCGCCATGAAGTGGCGGTTTTGGCTTGGTGCCTTATGGACAACCACTTTCATTTGATGGTTGATGATCCGTTCGACAATCTTTCAAAGGCGATGCAGTGCGCATTGACGGCATATGCTAAGTATTTCAATGGGAAAACGGGGAGAACGGGGCATTTGTTTGACAATCGCTATTCGCGGGTCGCGGTCGAGTCGGACACACAGGCGGTGCAGCTACTCGATTATATCCATCTCAATCCTGTGAAGGGTGCAATTAACTCACTCGAAGCATACCGCTGGTCAAGCTACAAGGCATATCAGCTGGGCTATGATCCCTTTGACATCTGTGATGCGGCTCCTATGCTCGATATTGTCGGAGGCTCCCGTTGCTATTGCGAGCATCTCGAGAAAGTTGCCGGGCGCATCTGGTCAGTAGAGGTTCTTCCACGCCGGCGGATCCCCGATGAGGAGGCCCTTTCCGTTGCGCACGAAGTCCTGCCGAGCATAGATCCTGCGCTGCTCAAGGCCCTGCCGCGACTCGAGCGTGATGCGTGTCTGCTGAGGCTCAGGCGGGCACATCTCACGGTCAAGCAAATTGCCCGTATCACCGGTATCGGCGCTACAAGCGTGACCAAGGCCACTGCAGGCTGGAAGGAGGCTGCGTGAGGCTGGGCAGGACCTGATCATGGCGCCGCATGTGTACGTCATGTCTGTCCCCAATGCGTGAAAGCACTCATCTAAGTCTGTCCCCAATGAGCGCCCAATGAGCACAAAAAAGCGCCCTCCGTAGGGGAGGACGCCTTTGGTAAGTTCTATATGAACGCGAGGTCTTTGACCCGGAGAGTCCGAGGTACTTGTTGGTAAGACCTTATTTAGGAGCGCGCAACCTTGCCAGACTTGAGGCAGGTGGAGCAAACGTTCATCTTGCGACGGTGACCATCGACGACAACGTAGACGCGCTGGATGTTGGGGCGGAACTTACGGTTGGTGACGCGGTGAGAGTGGCTGATGGAGCGACCGGCAACGGGGTGCTTACCGCAAACTTCGCAAACTTTGGACATAACTGACCCTCCTTGGGCGACAAACGAACATGTCGCGTTAACAAACAAGCCTGAACTATAGCACAGAAGTCGCTCCCTGTGCGCAATCTACACAGAGATATTCCTCTTTTGGCGATAGTGCCCACGCCACGGCCCTGGACGTAGATCCGATTTGCGTGCAGCAGAGGGGATTATGCCAGCTCGTGCGTGCGTTTTCAAGCTCGTCCCACAAATATATATAGGTTTATGGAGCATTGGGCTCCGTTTACGGATTGCTCTGTATTTATGCTCGCAATTAAGCTCGAGGTTGGCTACACTATCCCTTGACCATTAAAGGGGTACGAGATACCCACATGGAATTACATAGCTGCCATGCGAGCAGCCTTTCCTGTGGGTGTCTGGTCCGCTTTAAGCGGTCGGGCATCTATTTTTTTGACTGTGTCAGCAGTCAAGACATGTGAGGAAGGAGATCGATGGGCACGACTTCCCCCAAGGCGGTCATCATGGACGAGACCGCCGTCAATCGAGCGATGACCCGCATCGCGCACGAGATTCTCGAGCGCAACGAGGGCTGTGAAGACCTCGCTCTGGTCGGCATCGTCACGCGCGGCGACCTTCTGGCAAAGAAGCTCGCCGAGGAGATCAAGGAGATCGAGGGCGTCGAAGTTCCGCTCGGCAGCCTGGACATCAGCTTCTACCGCGATGACTATGCGACCAATTTCGCTCCCGCGATCCACGCCACCAACATTCCCTTTAGCGTCGACGGCAAGCGCGTCGTGCTGGTGGACGACATCCTGTACACGGGTCGTACCATCCGCGCTGCTCTGGACGCCGTCATGGACCTGGGCCGTCCGAGCCGTATTGAGCTGGCAGTTCTCGTTGACCGCGGTCACCGCGAGCTCCCCATCTCGCCGGACTTTGTCGGCAAGAACGTTCCCTCGTCGCATGAGGAGAACGTGCACCTATATATGAAGGAAGTCGACGGCCACACCGCCGTCGAGATTAACGACGTCGCGCCGGGTTCCCACGTGGGCTCCGCGCCGCTGGGAGGTGAGTAGTACCGTGGCGTTCAACCATAAGCACCTGATCGACATTACCGAGTACTCCGAAGAGGACATCAAGCTCATCCTCGAGACCGCCAAGGCGTTCTCTGAGGTCAACGAGCGTGCGATCAAGAAGGTCCCCACGCTCAAGGGTAAGACCATCGTCAACATGTTCAACGAGCCCTCGACGCGCACCCGTAGCTCCTTCGAGCTCGCCGAGAAGCGTCTTTCGGCCGACAGCCTCAACTTTGGCGGCTCCTCGACCTCCACGGTCAAGGGCGAGAGCCTCGTCGACACCGTCGAGACCCTCAACGCCTATAAGATCGACTGCATCGTCGTGCGCGATAAGCACGCCGGTGCTCCCTACATCGTCACGCAGAACTCGCCCGCGAGCGTCATCTGCGCCGGCGACGGCAAGCACAACCATCCCACGCAGGCCCTGCTCGACCTGTACACCATCTGGGAGCACAAGGGTGACTTCCACGGTCTGAAGGTCGCTGTCGTCGGCGATATCGCGCACTCCCGTGTCTGCGGCTCGCTGATTCCCGCCCTTAAGATCATGGGCTGCGAGACCTACGCCGTCGCCCCCGGCACGCTGTTGCCGCCGGCGCCCGAGGTCCTGGGCTGCGACCACGTGACGAGCGACCTCGATTCCGTCCTGCCCGAGCTGGACGTCGTCTACATGCTGCGCGTGCAGCAGGAGCGCCTCGAGGGTGCCCCGTTCCCGACCATTCGTGAGTACCACAAGCTCTTCGGTCTGACCAAGGACCGCGAGAAGCTCATGAAGCCCGATGCGATCATCTGCCACCCGGGCCCCATCAACCGCGGCGTCGAGTTCGACTCCTATATGGCCGACCACCCGCAACGCTCCGTCATCCTGGAGCAGGTCTACGCCGGTATCTGCGTGCGTATGGCTATCCTGTATCTGCTGCTTGGAGGTGCCGATAATGGCCTTGCTTCTTAAGAATGCCCACGTCGTCGACCCGTCCGTCGAGCTTGACGGTGTCGTTGACGTCCTGATTGACGGCGACAAGATCGCCGAGGTCGGCGAGAATCTCGCCGTCGAGGGAGCCGAGGTCCGCGACCTTTCCGGCAAGTACCTCGTCCCTGGCCTGGTGGATATGCACGTTCACCTTCGCGAGCCCGGCTACGAGGTCAAAGAGGACATCGAGAGCGGCACCCGCGCAGCTGCCAAGGGCGGCTTTACCGGCGTGTGCGCCATGCCCAACACCGATCCCGTCACCGATAACGGCACCGTCGTGGAGTTCGTCAAGTCCCGCGCTGCCGAGGTCGGTCACTGCCGCGTCTATCCGTCGGGCGCCATGACCCGCGGTCTTAAGGGCGAGGCCATGTCCGAGATGGGCGATATGGTCGCCCACGGCGCCGTCGCCTTCACCGACGACGGTCGCGGCGTGCAGGGCGCGGGTATGCTCCGTCGCTGCATGGACTACGGCAAGATGTTCGGCAAGGTCTTTATGAGCCATTGCCAGGACGAGGACCTGGTCGGCCACGGCCAGATCAACGAGGGCAAGGTCTCGACCCGTCTGGCTCTCGAGGGCTGGCCGGCTGCCGGCGAGGAGCTCCAGATCGCCCGCGACATCGAGATCGCCAAGCTGACCGGTGCCAAGCTGCACATCCAGCACATCTCCACCGCTCACGGTCTCGAGCTCGTGCGTGCCGGTAAGGCCGCTGGCGTTCAGGTTACCTGCGAGGCCACCCCGCACCACATGTTCCTGACCGAGAACGACCTGGACGAGACCTACAACACCTCGCTCAAGGTCAACCCGCCGCTGCGTACCGAGGAGGATGCCGAGGCCATCCGTCAGGGCGTCATCGACGGCACCGTCGACGTTATCGTCACCGATCACGCTCCTCACACCCCGTGGGAGAAGGCCCGTGAGTTCGAGCTTGCGCCCTTTGGTATGATCGGCCTCGAGACCTCGCTGTCGCTCGTACTCACCGAGCTGGTCAACACGGGCAAGATGAGCATGGGCCGCATGGTCGAGCTCATGGCCATCAAGCCGCGTGAGATCCTGGGTCTCGACCAGGTTCAGGTCAAGGCGGGCTCCGTTGCCGACCTGACCGTGTTCGACCCCTCCGCAACCTGGACGGTTGGCGAGGACGGTTACGAGTCGCGCGCCGAGAACTCCGGTTTTGCCGGCCGCACGCTCACCGGTCGTGCCACCGATGTGTTTGTCGGCGGTAAGCAGACGCTTGCCGACGGCTGCATCTGCTAGCATAGCCTTATCGCTTTTGTGCGCGGCGCCCTTGCGGTGCCGCGCTTTCTATTAGTTTGGACCATGCAACCGCATGGGGGATTGGAGCGTCTATGCCCACACCTTCCACTGCACGCATGCACGACTTCGAGGTCGTCTCGAACCGGGAGATTGCCGACAGCATCTTCTCGCTCGTCATCTCGGCCCCCAAGCTTGCAAGTGCGCTCAAGCCCGGTCAGTTTGTGAACATCGCCGTACCCGGCGATGCGTCCTCGCTGCTTCGCGTGCCCCTGAGCTACTACCGCGCCGACGCCGAGGCCGGCACCGTCGAGCTGTGGTACGCCGTCGTGGGCGACGATACCCGTCGTTTGTCCCAGATGGGCTCTGGCTCCACCTCTAACCTGCTGGGCCCCGGTGGCCGTGGCTGGATGGTACCCGAGGGCACCAGGAAGGCCCTGCTCGTCGCCGGTGGCATCGGTGTTCCGCCCGTGCTGTGCCTTGCCGACAAGCTTTCCGAGCAGGGTGTGGCCGTCGACGTGTGCCTGGGCTTTGGCACCGCGTCCAAGGCCGTGGGTGTCGATGAGTTCCGCGCGCTGGGCGCCACGGTCAACGTTTGCACCGATGATGGCACGCTGGGCACGCACGGTTTTTGCACCGACCCGGCAGCCGAGCTGCTCGGCGAGGGCGGCTACGACTATGTGGCCAGCTGCGGCCCCGCTGTCATGATGAAGAAAGTCGCCGCCGCTGCCGCCGAGGCCGGTGCGTACTGCGAGGTGTCGCTTGAGCGCATGATGAGCTGTGGCTTTGGCGCCTGCAACACCTGCAATGTCGAGACGGTCGACGGTATGAAGGGTGCTTGCATGTGCGGCCCCGTGTTCGATGCTTCCAAGGTGGTGGTCTTCTAGTGGGTACCGTGAACATGGCCGTCGATTTCGGCGGCGTCAAGATGCAGAACCCCATCAACACCGCAGCCGGTACCTTTGGCTACGGTTGGCAGTTCCAGAACTTCTTTGATGTTTCCCAGCTGGGCGCCATCACCACCAAGGGTTGCGCTGCCGAGCCCTGGCCCGGCAATCCCGCGCCCCGCATGGCTGAGATTCCCGGCGGTATGATCAACTCCGTGGGCCTTCAGAACCCCGGCGTGGCTGCCTTTGCCCGCGAGTCCGGTCCGTGGCTCGAACAGCTGTCCAAGGACGGCTGCCAGGTCATCTGTCAGGTTGCCGGCCACTCCGTTGACGAGTTTGTCCGCGCGCTCGAGATGTATGTCGAGCTGTGCCCCTGGGCTGCCGGCTACGAGATCAACGTGAGCTGCCCTAATATCGCCGCCGGCGGTGCCGCCATGGGCTCTACGCCCGAGGGCGCCTCATCCGTTATGGCTGCCTGCCGCAAGGTGACCGATAAGCCGCTGTTCGTGAAGATGGCGCCGGTCAACGTCGCCGAGATTGCCAAGGCCCTCGAGGCTGCCGGCGCCGACGGCCTTTCGGTCATCAACTCCATTCAGGGCATGGCCATCGACGTCCATACCCGCAAGTCCCGCGTGGCCAAGCCCAAGGGCGGCCTTTCGGGCCCGCTGTGCCACCACATCGCCGTGCGCATGGTCTGGGAGGTTGCCCAGGCCGTCGATATCCCCATCAACGGCGTCGGCGGTGTCATGACCGGCGAGGATGCGGCCGAGTTTATCCTGGCCGGCGCCACCTGCGTGTCGGTCGGCATGGCCAACTTCGTCGATCCGTGCGCTTCGCTCAAGATCGCGCACGAGCTCGAGGCCTGGGCTGAGTCCCAAGGCGTGAAGGACATCAACGAACTGGTAGGTGCTTTCGAATGCTAGAGACCGATGCCCGCGACCGCGTAATCGTCGCTCTCGACTGCGACCGCGAGCGTGCGCTCGAGCTTGCCCACGAGCTTTCGGGCCATGCCGCCTGGCTTAAGGTTGGTATGACGCTCTATTACGCTGAGGGCCCCGAGATCGTCAAGACCTTTAAGGACCTGGGCTTTAAGGTCTTCCTTGACCTTAAGTTCCATGATATTCCGCATCAGGTTCGCGGTGCCGCCCGTTCGGCCTCGCTTGCCGGTGCCGACCTGCTCTCGGTTCACGGCTTGGGTTCGGGCGCCATGCTCGCTGCCTGCCGCGAGGGTGCCGAGGAGGCGCGCGAGGACCGCGCCAAGCTCGTCGCCATCACCGTGCTCACGAGCATGAATCAGGATGCCTTGAGCGAGATTGGCGTCGAGTCGCCGGTGGCCGAGGAGGCCGCCCGCCTGGCAAAGCTCGCTCAGGCCAACGGCATCGATGGCATCGTGTGCTCGCCGATGGAGGCTCACGACATGCGTGAGCTGCTGGGTCCTGATGCCCTGATCGTGACTCCGGGTGTGCGTCCGGTGGGTGCCGCCTTAGGCGACCAGTCCCGCGTGGCGACGCCTTCCCAGGCTATCGAGCGTGGCGCAAGCCACATTGTGGTGGGCCGTCCCATCACCGGCGCCGACGATCCGGTTGCCGCCTTTGACGCCATTGTCGCCGAGCTGGTCGAAAACATCGCGTAAAAGATTCCCCTAAGTCACCACTTTTGGGTCTCATTAGCACAAAATAGCCCCTGTGCCTGCGTAAACTTTCCCATCCTTTGTGTGGAATCGCAGGTCAGGGGCTTAACTTTGGGCGCAGTATATTGCACTTTTTGCGGGTATCGTCTAACCTATGGAGCCGCGATTGGGTATTTTGTACGTTCTACGTGCTAAAATGCCAATTATTGAATCAGATATAACCCAACTATTTGGAGGTACGAATGGCACTCCCTCAGCTTACCGATGAGCAGCGCAAGCAGGCTCTTGAGAAGGCTGCTGCCGCACGTCACGCTCGCGCCGAGCTTCGCGAGCAGATCAAGAAGGGCGAGAAGCCCCTCGAGTCCGTGCTCAACTCCGATGACCCCATCGCTTCCCGCATGAAGGTTTCCACCCTCATCGAGTCTCTTCCTGGTTATGGCAAGGCCAAGGCCGCCAAGATCATGGAGGAGCTTGGTATCTCCGCTACCCGTCGCGTCCAGGGCCTCGGCGTCCGTCAGCGCGAGCAGCTCCTCGAGCAGCTGACCAAATAAGTGAGCGCTCAGGATTCCAAGCTCTTTGTGATTTCTGGACCGTCAGGCGCAGGGAAGGGTACGCTCGTCACTCGTGTGCGCGAGCGCCGCTCGAACCTGGGCCTGACGGTTTCGGCTACCACGCGAGCACCACGCAAAGGTGAGGTCGACGGCGTCAACTACTTTTTTCTGACGCGCGAGGAGTTCGACCGCCGCGTGGCAAACGGTGAGTTTGTTGAGTGGGCCGAGGTCCACGGTAACTGCTACGGCACGTTGGTGAGCGAGGTCACATCCAAGCTCGCCTCTGGCGCATCTCTGATTTTGGAGATCGATGTCCAGGGCGCCCTGCAGGTGAAGGAGCGTTTCCCCGAGGCCGTGTTGATCTTTATCAAGCCGCCTTCGCTTGAGGTACTCCGCGAGCGCCTGGTCGGTCGCGGTACCGAGACGCCCGAGACGATTGAGCTGCGTATGGCAAACGCCGCCGATGAGCTTGCCCTTGCCGACCGCTACGACGACGTCGTGGTTAATGACGATCTCGACCGCGCGACCGATGAGCTCGTTCGCGTTCTCGATATGCATGAAAGGATCTGAGGTCCGTGTCCGTTGTAAAGCCTTGCATTGACGATCTTCTGGAGAAGACCGATCACAACCGCTTCCTGCTCGCTTCGCTTGCCTCCAAGCGCGCCTGCGACATTAACAGCATGCTGCGTGGCCAGCACAACCGCGTGCTTGCCGTCCAGGATGTCGATGACATCACCATCGGGCTTTCCGGTGCCGATACCATTTCGATGGCTATGGACGAGATTGTCGACGGCGACATCTCTTACGACGAGGCCCGTTACGAGAAGGCGCTCGGCCACAAGGTTGCTGAAGCCTAAATGGCGGCTCGCGTCTGCCTGGTCCACTATCACGAGGTTGGACTGAAGGGTAAGAACCGCGCACATTTTGAGCATATCCTCATGGATAACATCAAGGCGGCCTTGGCCGCCTTTTCCGTGAATGCCGTGTCTCGAATTTCCGGTTATATCCTCGTGACCTTTAACGAGCATCAGGCCGATGAGGCGGCGCGTGTCATTCGCACCGTTCCCGGCGTTGCACGTGTGTCTTTGGCGTATCACACCAACCGCGACTCGCAGGAGTACTGCGCCGCCGCCGTGAAGGCGCTGCGCGAGCTTGGTTCCTTCGATTCTTTTAAGGTGCACGCCAAGCGCTCCAATACTGACTATGAGCTTACCTCGATTGACATCAATCGTCAGGTGGGTGAGGTGCTGTGTGAGGCCTTCCCCGATAAAAAGGTTCAAATGCACGACCCCGATGCGATGGTGCACGTACTGGTGGTCCAGGGTAGCGTTTATGTGTACGCGCGCTCCGAGCGCGGCGTGGGCGGTCTGCCGGTGGGTTCTGCCGGCAAGGTCGTGACGCTGCTGTCGTCGGGTATCGATTCTCCGGTGGCGACCTGGATGCTCGCGCGTCGCGGCGCGGTGTGCGTGCCGGTACATTTCTCTGGTCGTCCGCAGACGCCCGATACGAGTGAGTATCTGGTGCAGGACATCATCCGTGCGCTTGAGCCGGGTGTCCAGATCGGCCGCCTGTACGTGGTGCCGTTTGGCGACTGCCAGCGTGAGATTTCGGTCACCTGTCCCAGCAACCTGCGCGTGATCATGTATCGCCGCATTATGTATTCGGTTGCCGAGCGCATTGCACACATCGAGGGCGCCAAGGCCATCGTGACGGGCGAATCGCTTGGACAGGTTGCCTCCCAAACGCTTGAGAATATCATGGCCGTCAACGAGGCCGTGAAGATCCCCGTGTTCCGTCCTCTCATCGGTTCGGACAAGCAGGAGATCATTGCGCGTGCCGAGGAGATCGGTACGTTCGATATCTCGACTGAGGCCGCTCCCGACTGCTGCACGCTGTTTATGCCGCGCCGTCCCGAGACGCACGCTAAACTCGATGCCGTGCATGAGGCCTGGGAGTTGTTCGATCATGAGGAGATGATCGAGCGCCTGCTCAAGCAGACCGAGTACATCGACTTCGAGAGCAACACGTATAAGGCCCCTAAGACCTTAAAACGCAAACATTCGGAGCTTGCTCCGCGTGAGATTTACCAAGATCACGAGTAATTTTGTGCATAGACCGACGATGCGCCTGCATCGTCGGTCTTTTTCTATCTGGGCATCTTGCGGCTAAGTGTCCATTTGCTGACGTGTGGCTGAATAAATGGACAGATTTGTGCAAGGTTTTGGTCGGTTTTTGGTTTGACCGCTAAAACCGGTTTTGGAGCGTGGCTGTTGCGGAGCTCCCTTCCTGACACGATGGTGTTGGGAGGTTTTGCTATGGCGCAGCGCGAACAACACGAACGGGTCAAAAAGATGGACCGCTGGGCGGACAAGCTGCTCGGTCACAAGGCAGTGGTGATGGCGATACTGGTCGTCATTGCGATGGCGAGCGGCTTGGCGATGGCGAACCTTGGCGGCGGTACTGGCGGCGTGTCGTTTGAGCGCACTGATGGTTCGGGCTCGTTAGTGGAGCCGGGATCCGGCGATGCCTCGAGCGGAAAGACATCCGAAGGCTCTTCGTCTAAGGCGTCTGCCGCGGCAGAGGTTTATGTCGATGTTGATGGTGCCGTTGTGTCGCCCGGTGTATATCGCGTCAAGGACGGCGCGCGGGTGGCTCAGGCGATAGATGCCGCCGGCGGGCTGGCGCCCGAGGCAGACGTTACGGGGCTCAATCGGGCATCCAAGGTCGTCGATGGGCAGAAGATTCACGTTCCAACGGTGGGGGAGCAGCAGGCGTCCATTGCGGAAGCCGGTGTTGATGGTGGGGCTTCCGCATCATTGGGCCTGAGTGGCGCAACGGGCCTAGTCAACATCAATACGGCAAGCGCGGCAGAGCTGCAGACGCTCTCGGGCATCGGTCCCTCCGTGGCACAGTCGATTATCGATGAGCGTACAAAGAACGGTGCTTTTGCCTCGGTTGACGATCTGATGCGTGTGTCGGGAATCGGCGAGAAGAAGCTTGCCAAAATCAAAGATTGCATCTGCGTATGAGTGCGACCGAGCGCGAACATGTGATGCCTCCGCGGCCCCTGATGCCGTGGACGATGGCCCTGTGTGCCGGCATGTGCATGAGCTGCGCCTTGGTGCTCAACGTGGCCGCTGATGCGCTGCTGAGGGAGCAGGCGCCGGCGGTCGGGCTGCTATGGGCCATTCCCGTTGCGGCGACGGTATTCGTTGTGCTGGCTCAATCTTGTGCGCGGCTTGCCCCTTGGAAGCGGTGGCTGTATGCCGCGTCCGTCGGTCTCGTGGCGGGAGCGGTCGTCTCGGCGTGGTGGGCTGCGGGCGCGCTCAACGCCTCGAAGGCGCTCGACGGTCGAGCGGCAAGCAGCCTCGAGTTTGTCGTGCAGGGTGATCCATCCATAAACGACGACGTGTATTCCTATACCTGCGAGGTACGCGCGGACGGTAAGAACTTGGCAACGGTTCGCCTATCGTGCGACCGCGAGCTCAAGGTCGGGGCGCACGTGCGTGTTATCGGTCGCGTTTCACGTTTTGAGAACGATGCGTATGGACGATTGCGCGTGCTCCGAGGCGAGGTGCGCAAGGTTAAAGCCGTTCGGATTGTGTCGGTCGATGAGGGCTCTCCGGGGCCGCTGCTTCGGCTGCGAAATTGGCTGCTTGCGTCCATCGCGCCTGCGACCGACCCGGCACGTGCGCTCATAGCTGGTGTCGTCTGTGGTCGTTCGGCCGAGCTGCGCGCCCAGCCGGCGGGCGACTGGTTTTCGGTGACGGGAACGGCGCATCTTATCGCCGTCTCGGGCAGCCATCTGGCTATCGTGGGGTTTGTGATCGAGGGCGTATTGCAAAAGACTCGGTGCTCACGTGGTTTTCAGCGGGTGATATTGGCGATAACGCTTGTGGGCTACGCTGCCTTTACGGGCGCGTCTCCCTCGGCCGTGCGCGCGTGCTGCATGGTGTTCGCGACGCTTGTCGTAAACGGAGCGGGTCGTCGTCGGCACGGCGCATCGGCACTCTTCGTAACCATGTCCATCTTTGTGCTACTGAGGCCGACGGTGCTGTTCGAGATGGGCTTTCAGCTTTCATGTGCCAGCGTCTTTGCCATCCTGTGCTTTTGCCCGTATGCTACCTACGCTTTGGGTGAGCTGAGCGTGCCGTCGGGCATTGCCAGCACGCTCTCCGTCACACTGTGCTCGCAGTTGGCGACGCTCCCCATCACCATTCCTGCCTTTGGTACGTTCTCGCTCATTGCTCCGTTGGCAAATGCGGTCATCGGTCCGGTGGTGAGCGTACTGCTTGCTGTGTCGATCGTGCTGGTTCCCTTTTCGCTCGTGGCGCCGTTGCGGACTTGGGCGCTCGTTGTGCCCATGATTGCCGCCCGTTGCGCGCTGTTCTTCGAGCAGCTGTTTGCCGCCGTGCCGGGTGCATCCGTGAGCGTGCCGCCCGATAGCATGTGGATTTACCTAGTGCCGTGTTTGCTGGCGGTTCTGCTGGTCTGGTGGCCGCGTCCCCGTGCACGTCTTATGGCGGTGGGGCTTGCATGCCTGGTGCTCTTGGCTGCGATTCCGTACGTCTACTGGGATCGATTCGCTCCGCCTTCGGTGACGGTACTCGATGTGGGCCAGGCCGATGCGATTCTTATCCGCGAGGGCGGCGCAGTAGCGCTCGTCGACTGCGGGCTCGACGAGCGCGTGGTAGCGGCGTTGGTTCGCAACAATGTCCACCATATCGACGCCGTCTTCGTGACACATTGGGACGAAGATCATTGGGGTGGTCTTCCCGATGTGCTCGATCGGTTTTCGGTTGGAACCATTGCAGTTGCAGCGGATGCGCTGGACGGTGCGCCTGCTGAGGTCCTGAATCGCCCCGGCGTAACGTATCGGCAGGTGGCTCGCGGGGATACGGTCGATATCGGCGCATTTCGGGCTCGTGTGATGTGGCCGTTTGACACGGTGGATGGCGAGGGCAATGAGGACTCGCTTGTCTTGCTGCTCTCCTATGCCCGGGAATGCAAGAGCCTGCGTATGCTCCTCACTGGTGATGCCGAGCTCGATCAGGAGCGCGAGTTTGTACAGGAGGTGGGTGATATCGATGTGCTCAAGCTGGGGCATCACGGCTCAAAAGTTTCCGTCGACAAAGACCTGCTGGAAACGCTTAAGCCCGAGCTCTCTATGGCGAGTGCGGGCGAGGGCAACCGCTACGGCCATCCATCCGATGCCTGCATCGATGCCGTTCGCGATGCGGGCGGCGCGTTCGCATGTACCATTGAACAAGGAGACATTACCGTCTCGCCGACCGTAACAGGTTTTGCCATGCGATGCCAGCGACCGTGATGCTGCCGTTGGCGCGGGACCAACCCCTGGGCTAAAATGGCACGGTACGAATTCGAGAGTCTGCGGGAGGGGAGCGCAATGTCCGAAACCGGTCTGCTGCCGGCATATCTGATCGTCGGTACCGACGGAGTCAAGCGCGATCACGCCGTCTCGCGTATGAAAGCGCGTCTGGAAAAGTCGGGTATGGTCGAGTTCAACCTCGACGAGCGCGATATGACCAAAGACCCCGATATCGAGTCGATTATCGGATCGCTCAACACCTTTCCCATGGGCAGCGAGTTTCGCCTGGTAATCCTTGACGGCTGCTCAAAACTCGCCAAAGCGATCTCCGAGCCGCTTGTCGACTATCTGGCGAGTCCCAGCCCCACGACGGTTTGTCTCATCATCGCCGACTCGCTTGCCAAGAACACGCGCCTGTATAAGGCGATCGCCAAGATCGACAAGAAGGCGGTGATCGATTGCTCCGGTACCAAGCGCTGGGAGCTACCGCGCCGCGTGCAGCAGATGGCGACGCAGCACGGCAAGTCGATCTCGACGGCGGCCGCCGAGGAGCTCGTCTCGCGTTCGGGTGAAAACACTCGCATGCTCGATAACGATTTGGCTAAGCTTGCCCAGATGGTCGAGGCGCCCCAGATTGAGCTTGCTGATGTGGAGCGCTGGATTGTGCGCACGGCCGAAGTCCAGCCCTGGGACTTTCTCAATGCGGTCTCGGCCCGTGACATGCGACGCTCGCTCGAGCTCTTCAATCTACTGCCCGCCAAGAGCTACGTGTGGACTTACACATTGCTGTGCGGCCGCATCCGCGAGCTTATCGTTGCCAAGGCGCTCGATGCGCGCGGACAGGGTCGTGAGCTGGCCGCAACGCTTAAGCTCCAGTCCTGGCAGGTCAAGAATCACCTGACCTGGGCACGTCGCTTTTCGATGGCAGAGCTCGTTGCCGCGCTCGAGGGCGCGGTCGATGTGGAGCTCGCGCTGAAGGGTTCGGCCGATTCTCAGACCGCGCTTTTGCTCTGGATTACGTACATCTTGAGAAAATCGTGATGATACCTGCTTATTTGACAAATTCGTTCTATCCCTTTGAGGGGGAGCGTGCTATAGTAGGCGCTTGCATGACCTCACCGTGTCTCAGAGGTGTCATACATTTTTTGCAAGGAACTCGAAAGGAACTCCAGAAGTGGCAAACATCAAGTCTCAGAAGAAGCGTATCCGCACCAATGAGGCAGCTCGCATGCGTAACAAGGCTGTCAAGTCCGAGCTCAAGACGCTGACCAAGCACGTCCAGTCCGCCGTTGCCGAGGGCGACGCCGAGAAGGCCCAGGCTGCCCTCAAGACCGTCACCAAGCGTCTCGACATGGCTGCCGCCAAGCATGTTATCCACAAGAACCAGGCTTCCAACCGCAAGTCCGGTCTTGCCAAGCTCGTGAACAGCATCAACGCCTAAGTTGTAAATTTCACACCACACAGATTACGCGCATAAATGGAGCCTGTTTTATGGAACAGGCTCCATTTTTTGTACCGCTCGGGTAAGATAGTCCGCATGAATACTTCAATTGACATTTCCCACATCCGCAACTTCTCAATCGTTGCGCACATCGACCATGGCAAGTCCACGATCAGCGATCGCATCCTCGAGCTCACCCATACCGTCGACGAACGCGACATGGAGTCGCAGCTGCTCGACACCATGGATATCGAGCGCGAGCGCGGCATCACGATCAAGTCCAATGCCGTTCGCGTGTCCTATGACGCCGACGATGGCGAGACGTATCAGTTCAATCTGATCGATACGCCGGGCCACGTGGACTTTACCTATGAGGTCTCGCGCTCGCTGGCAGCCTGTGAGGGCGCGGTGCTCGTTGTCGACGCCACGCAGGGCGTCGAGGCGCAGACCGTCTCCAACGCGACGCTCGCCATGAACGCCAATCTGGACATTGTGCCGGCCATCAACAAGATCGACCTGCCCTCGGCCCATCCCGACGAGGTTAAGACCGAGATCGAGGATGACCTGGCGATCCCTGCCGATGATGCCGTGTGCGTCTCGGGCAAGACCGGCGAGGGCATCCACGATCTGCTGGAGTCCATTGTCTTTTTGATCTCTCCGCCCAAGGGCGATGCGAACGCGCCGCTCAAGGCACTCATTCTGGATTCGTACTTCGACGAGTATCGTGGCGTCGTCGCCACGGTGCGCATCTTTGACGGCTCCATCAAAAAGGGCGATACCCTGCGCATGATGCAGGCAAAGGGCGACTTTTTGGTCGATGGCGTGGGCGTCAAGCGTCCCGCCGAGACCCCGGTCGACGCGCTCACGGTCGGCGAGGTCGGATACGTGGTCACGGGCCTGAAGGACCCCGAGGCCGTTCGCGTGGGCGATACCCTCACGTGGGCGTCGAATCCCTGCCCCGAGCCGCTTCCCGGCTACCGCGAGGCCAAGCCCATGGTCTATACGGGCCTGTTCCCGATCGATAACAAGGACTACGAGAACCTGCGTGACGCGCTCGATAAGCTGCACGTCAACGACCCGTCGTTGGTGTGGGAGCCCGAGACCTCGGTGGCGCTCGGCTTTGGCTTCCGCGTGGGCTTCTTGGGCCTGCTGCATATGGAGGTCGTCAAGGAGCGCCTGGAGCGCGAGTTCAATCTTGACCTCATTGCCACGAGCCCCTCGGTGGACTATCACGTCTACAAGACTGACGGCGAGATGATTGATGTCCGCAGCCCGCAGGATCTGCCCGAGGCTACGCGCATCGAGCGTATCGAGGAACCCTACCTCAAGGCCAAGATTATCTGCCCGCCCGAGTATACGGGTGCCGTCATGCAGCTCGCTATCGAGCACCGCGGCATTACTACCGACATGATTCATCTCACGAGCAAGTCGGTCGAGATGCGCTTTGATATGCCGCTCGCCGAGCTCATCTTGGACTTCTTTGACCAGCTCAAGAGCCGTACCAAGGGCTATGCCTCGCTCGACTACGAGTTCAACGAGTATCGTCCCTCCGAGCTCGTCAAGCTCGATATCTTGCTTTCGGGCGACGAGGTGGACGCGCTGTCGTTTATCGTCCATAAGGACAAGGCCTATGGCCTGGCCCGTGGTCTGTGCGACAAACTTAAGGAGATCATCCCGCGTCAGCTGTTCGAGGTTCCCATCCAGGGTGCTATCGGCAACAAAATCATCGCCCGTTCTACCGTCAAAGCGCGTCGCAAGGACGTTCTTGCTAAGTGCTACGGCGGCGATATCTCGCGTAAGCGCAAGCTGCTCGAGAAGCAGAAAGAGGGCAAGAAGCGCATGAAGGCCATCGGCTCGGTCGAGGTCCCGCAGGAGGCCTTTATGGCGATCCTCAAGGTGGACGAGTAGGTCTATGGCGCTTTCCGAATACAGCAAGCGGCTGCTGGGCGCCTATGCCGAGCAGCCGTTCCTTATGGCTCCCATGGCGGGCGTAACCGATCCCGCTTATCGCATCATGTGCCGCCGCCGCGGTGCCAATCTCGCCTATAGCGAGATGGTGAGCGTGGCGGGCCTTGCCTATGCCAGCAACAAGACCTGGCGCCTGGTGCTACCGGCCGACAAGGAGCAGCAGATTTGCGTGCAGCTCTTTGGCTCCAAGCCCGAGCAGTTTGCGAGTGCCGTCGCCGCCGTCGAGGAGCGTGTGGGCGATCGCCTGTCATTGATTGATATCAACATGGCCTGTCCGGCTCGCAAGGTCGTTACTAAGGGCGAAGGCTCGGCGCTTATGCGCACGCCCGACCTGGCCGAGAAGATTGTCGAGGCAGCGGTGGGCGCGGCGCATGTTCCCGTGACCGTGAAGATCCGCAAGGGTTTTTATGCCGAGGACCGCAACGCCGCAACGTTTGCCCAGATGCTTGAAGGGGCGGGCGCCTCTGCAGTTGCCGTGCACGGCCGTTGTGCCACGCAGCTCTACACCGGCCAGGCCGATTGGTCGGTTGTCGATGAGGTTGCCGACGCCGTCGAGATTCCCGTGATTGGTTCGGGTGATGTGTTCTGCGCCGAGGATGCCGCGGAGCATCTGCGCAGTTCTGGTGCCAGCGCGGTGTTTATCGCGCGCGGCATCTACGGCAATCCGTGGGTGTTCGGTGATGCTCGCGCCCTTGCGCTCGATGGCATGCCGGTGCCGGCGCGCAGCTCCGTTGAGCGCCTAGACGCCCTGCGTGAGCACCTAACGCTGACGCATGAGCTCCTGCCGCTCATGTCGCGTGCCCGTACGTACGCAAGCTGGTACTTAAAAGGCATGCCCCATGCCGCCGCTTGGCGTGCCCATGTGGTGCGCTGTTCCACTTACGAGGAGTTTATGGCGCTGGTCGATGAGATCGAGCGCGATGTGGTGGCCTGCGAGGCTGCCCTTGCCGCCGGCGAATCGGTGCCTCCACATCCGCTGGAGGCTTAAGGGTGGCCGTTACCGCGCTGTACGTGCACGTGCCGTTTTGCGCCCAAAAGTGCCGGTACTGCGACTTTGACTCGCGCAGTTTTGCTCCGTGCGACCTGAGCGCTGCGCTCGATGTCTATTTTGAGCAGTTGTTCGCGCGCCTCGATGCTTTTGGCAAGGCTAGGGCCCTTGAACAGATCCGCACCGTCTATGTTGGCGGTGGTACGCCGTCGCTGGCGGGGGAGCGCCTGGTGGAGCTGGCGCGGCGTATTCGTGCGTGGTGCGCCCCCGTTGAGTTTACCTGCGAGGCCAATCCCGAGTCGCTGACCGCCGAGCTTGCCGCTGCGCTTGCCAAGGTTGGTGTCACACGCGTCTCTCTGGGCGTGCAAACGCTCGATAACATCGAACTTACCGCTATCGGCCGTATTCACGATGCCGATCGGGCGCTCGCCGCCATCGCGACAGTCAAGAACGCTGGGCTTGACGTGTCGTGCGACCTTATGTGCGGACTTCCCGGGCAGACCGCAGCGAGTTGGAGGCGCACGCTCGATGGCGTGCTGGCGGCGGCTCCGCATCATGTGTCGGTCTACCCGCTCACGCTTGAGGAGGGGACTCCCCTTTATCGCATGGCGTGCCGCGACGAGTCGGTAGAGCCCGACGAGGATTTTCAAGCTTCGTGCATGGATGTGGCGCGTGAGCGTCTGGGTGCGGCCGGCTATCACCCGTATGAGGTGGCAAGCTATGCGCTCGACGGACATGAGTGCGCCCATAACATTGCCTACTGGACCGGCCAGGGCTATTTGGGCCTGGGTCGCTCTGCCGCGGGCATGCTCGATGCCGAGGATTTCGATCGTCTTGCAGGTTTGTTCCCCGGCGTGTCTTCTCGAGGCGATTCGTACCGCGTGCGTCTGGTGCAACGTGACGATGACGCGACGGCGTTCGAGGCCGAATATCTGTCGCAGCGTGAGGCTGCGGCTGAAGACCTGATGCTCGCTTGTCGCTTGACGCGCGGTATTGCGTCCGATCTGTTGGTTCGTGCAGCTTGCGTCATCCCAACGGGCGAGCTGGCAGCTGTCTGCGATCGCGCGCTCGAATTGGGTCTTGCCACTTGGGTGCCCGAGACGCTCGGAGTCCATGAGGGACCCTTCACTTCGGCAGACGTCCTCGCGGGCCATGTCCGTGCTCGTTTAGCGCCCACCCACTTGGGCTGGCTCGATGGAAATGTGCTGTTCGAGCTGTTTTGGGGTCTAGCCTAGGCCGCTCGGGTAGAATTACCGCAATATATACGCTGCTGTGAGCAGGAGGTTGCCGCGCATGGCGACGATGAACGAAAAAGATTACTACGAGATTTTGGGTGTCTCCAAGGACGCCACCTCGCGTGATATTCAGAAGGCCTTCCAGCAAAAGGCCCGCAAGCTCCATCCGGACGTCAACAAAGAACCTGATGCCGAGGAAAAGTTTAAAGAGGTTTCCGAGGCCTACGCCGTGCTTTCGGACGAGCAGAAGCGTGCGCGCTACGACGCCATGCGCTCGGGCAATCCCTTTGCCGGTGCACCGACGGCTTCGCCCTATGGCGGTGGCTATGCCGGCAGCGCCGGTTACGGCAATCCCTTTGACGGCGGTTTCCCCTTCGGGGGCGCCTGGGGCCAGCCGCGTCGCGGGCAGGCTGCCTATAATCCCGAGAACGGCGCCAACGTGGTCGTCGATATTAAGCTCGACGCCAAGGAGGCCAAGGGCGGTGCCCGCAAGACCGTTCGCTATACGCGCTTCGATACCTGTGGTCACTGCGGAGGCTCGGGTTCTGTTTCGTCCGAGCATGCACATACCTGTCCGAGCTGCGGCGGTCGCGGCCACATCGACGTCGACCTGTCCTTCCTGTTCGGTGCCGGCACGTTCCAGTCGGTCTGCCCCGAGTGCGGAGGTTCCGGTAAGGTCGTCGCCGACCCCTGTCCCGATTGCGGCGGCAGCGGTCGAACCCGTGTGACCTCCGAGCAGACAATTGAGTTTCCTGCCGGCACGCACGATGGCGACGAGGTCCGCATTGGCGGCATGGGTCACGCCGGCACCAACGGTGCCTCGGGCGGCGATCTTGTCGGCCGTGCCCATGTTGAGGCCGAGCGTCTGGAAGGCAAGGCCCGTACCGGTTTTTACCTGATGGGCATCGTGGCGCCGTTTTTGGTGCTGTCGGCCATATCGGGCGTGTTCTCGGCCTTTGCCGTGATGTGCTTTATTCCGTTTGCCATGGGCCTTTTCATGGTGGTCTCGGACGGCGTGCTGCACCGCAGCCTGCTGTGGTGGAAGCGCGGCGCGATGCAGTTTGCCAACGGTTTTGCCAACGGATTTATGTTCGCGCTCGTGTCGGTTTGGTTTGCGAGCTGCTCGCAACGTGCCATGCTTTCGCCCTACGCAATGCAATAACATCTAGCCCTCTGTTTGCGGCCGGCCCAGCTTGGGTATAGGACGCACTGTGACAATAATGAAAGTCGGAAGGATTCGGTCGTGTCGGAAAATAGGGATTACTACGAGGTACTTGGCGTCGACAAGGATGCCGATGCGCGGACGATTAAGCGCGCGTTTCTAAAGAAGGCCCGTACCGTACACCCGGACGTTTCGGACGACCCCGAGGCCGAGGCCAAGTTCAAAGAGCTCAACGAGGCTTATTCCGTTCTTTCCGACGAGCAGAAGCGTGCTAACTACGACCGTTACGGCACCGCGGACGGCCCTGGTGGTTCGGGCTACGTCGATATCAACGATATCTTTGGCGGCATGGGCATGGACGACCTCTTCTCGTCGTTCTTTGGCGGCGGTGCCGGCGGTGGCGCCCGAAATCGCCGTGAGCGTCGTCGCGGCCGCGATATGGCGATCTCCCTTTCGGTGACCCTTGAGGAGGCGGCGCTCGGTTGCAAAAAGACGATCAGCTATGACCGCCTTGCCCCCTGCGAGGATTGTAACGGCACTGGTAGGGCCGAGGGCGCACAGGAAAAGCAGTGCAGCCGCTGCCACGGCACAGGCTATGTCACGACGGTCCAGCGCTCGTTCCTGGGCCAGGTTCAGTCCTCTTCGCCTTGCCCCGACTGCCACGGTGAGGGCACGGTCATCGACCATCCCTGCGAGACCTGCGACGGTCAGGGCCGCACACCTTCGCACGAAAAGATCGACATCGATATCCCCGCCGGCGTTTCGACCGGTCGCCAGCTGCGCGTGAGCGGCTTTGGCGAGGCAGGCCTTCGCGGTGAGCCCTCGGGCGACCTGATCGTCAACGTTCGTGTTGCCGACCACGAGCGTTTTAAGCGCAACGGTGACGACCTGTACCTCCTGAGCGATATCTCGATTGCGCAGGCTGCGCTTGGCTGCGAGATCGAGGTCGAGGGCATTATGCCCGACGAGGTCGTCAAGGTGACGGTTCCCGCCGGCGCCCAGTACGGTGACACCGTGAGCGTCAATAATTACGGCATGCCGCGCATTGGCGGTGGCGGTTCGCGTGGCCGCTTGATCGTGCAACTGCGCGTGGTCGTTCCCACCAATCTTTCCAATAAGCAACGCGAGCTGCTCCGCGCTTTTGCCGATGAGATGGGCGATGACGTCGCTTCCGGTAAGAAGTCGGTGACCGACCGTATCAAGAGTGCCCTCGACGATATCCTCGATTAAGGAGCCCGCGTGCTCGCACCTCATATCTCTGTCGTCAACCTCGGCTGCCGCGTCAACCGGGTTGAGTCCGACCGTATCACTGCCGATCTTATGCGCCTGGGATTTGCTATTGTGGAGCCGCAGGATGCCGATCTGATCGTCATTAACACCTGTGCCGTTACGGGCGAGGCCGAGGCCAAGACCCGTAAGGCCGTCCGTCATGCGCTGGCCTATCCGGGCGAGCCTTACGTGGTCGTAACCGGCTGCGTCGTCAACCTGCATCCCGAGGAGTTGCTGGAGCTCTCCGATCGCGTGATCGCCGAGCCGTCCAAGATTGACGTCGCCGAGCGCGTCTGCGAGGTGCTGGGTGTCGAATCCGATAGCGTTCCCGCCTGCAGCGATGGCGAGGTGGTCGATGCGCTCGGTCGCTCTCGCCTGGGCGTGAAGATTCAGGACGGCTGCAACCATCGCTGCACCTATTGCATTGTGTGGAAGGCACGCGGCCCCGAGCGCTCCGTGCCCGTCGAGTCCGTGCTCGAGCAAGTTCGCGAGGCCCAGGAGGCCGGCGTGCCCGAGGTGGTGCTGACCGGTGTGAACCTGGGTGCCTACGATGGCAAGAGCGCGACCGACGAGCACGTCGAAATCGATGAGCTGCTCGAGGCCATCATGGAGCGCACGTCTATTCCGCATGTGCGCATTTCCTCGGTCGAGCCCATGGATATCTCCGAGCGCCTGCTTAAGGTTATGGCGCGCTATCCGCAGCGTATCGCCCCGTTTTTGCACCTGCCCGTGCAGTCCGGTTGCACGGCGACCCTGCATCGCATGGGCCGTCCCTATAGCGCCGAGGCCTTTGAGGACACGGTGCGTATGATTCGTGCCATCTTGCCCCAGGCGTCCCTTTCGTGCGATGTCATCGTCGGTTTTCCTGGTGAGACGGACGAGGAGTTCGAGGAATCGCTGGCGCTGTGCCGCCGTGTGGGTTTCTCGCGTATGCACGTGTTCCGCTACAGCAAGCGTCCCGGTACCCTTGCTGCCGACATGCCCGACCAGGTGCCACCCGAGGTTATGGCCGAGCGCAGCCGCCGTATGCGGGCCGCCGCACAGGAGCTCGCTATTGCCGACGCTCGTCGTCGCGTGGGCACGGTCGAGCGTGCCGTGCTCGAGTATGGTGACAACCTGACGCTCGGCTCGTTCCATCATGCCCGTCTTGACGATACCTGTGGACTTACAGCCCCGTGCCTGCTCGATGTTGCTATCATCGGAGTCGATGATTCCGGCTTGGTCCATGCACGCAGGGAGGTTCATGGAAGCCTCGAAGATTAGACTTACCGTTCCCGAGGGAATTGGTCCCTCGCGCGTTTTGGGCGCCGGCGACGGCGTCCTTCGTGCGCTTGAGAGCTTGGTTCGCGCCCATGTGGTCGCCCGTGGCGATAGCATCTCCGTGAGCGGCGACCCGGACGAGGTCGAACTCGTGGCGCGCTTTTTCGAGCACGCTTTTCGCGAGGCGGCCGCCGGGCGCACGCTGTCTGCCGACGATGTCTCTTGCTGCCTGGCCGTCTTGCGCGACGGTGAGCACGAGGCTACGTCGCTTCGCGATGACGTGCTGCTTTCGTATCGCGGCCGCGTCATTCGCCCCAAGACGCTCGGGCAAAAGCGCTATGTGGATGCCATCCGCTCGCATACCATCACGTTTGGCTTGGGTCCTGCCGGTACCGGTAAGACCTATCTGGCTATGGCGCTCGCCGTTGCCGCGCTCAAGCGTCACGAGGTGGGCCGTCTGATCTTGACGCGTCCGGTTGTCGAGGCGGGGGAGAATCTGGGCTTTTTGCCCGGCACCCTTGAGGAAAAGATCGATCCCTACATGCGTCCGCTTTACGACGCCCTTTTTGACATGATGGATCGCGAGCGCACCGATGAGCTTATGGAGCGCGGCGTGATCGAGATCGCCCCGCTTGCCTACATGCGCGGCCGCACGCTGAGCGATGCTTTCGTGGTACTCGACGAGGCGCAAAATACCACGCCCGAGCAGATGAAGATGTTCCTGACGCGCCTGGGCTTCAACTCCAAGTTCGTGATTACCGGCGACCTGAGCCAGCGCGACCTGGTGGGTCGTCGTGGCGGTCTTGCTGACGTTGAGCAGATTTTGGGCTGTGTCGACGATGTCGCATTTTCTCACCTCGAGCGTGCCGACGTGGTGCGCCATGCCCTGGTGGGTCGTATCGTCGAGGCATATGAAGCTTATGATGACGTGCGCGAGCAGCGCCCGCGCGACCGAAAGGAGTCCCGTTGAGTGTATTGATCAGCAACGATGCCGAGCTCGATACGCTGCTCGACGCGCAGGAGGTGGAGCACATCTGCGAGGTTGTGCTTGCCGCCGAGGGCGTTGAACGTGGAGTCGAGATTTCCCTTTCGTATGTCGACGAGGACGAGATGCACGAGCTCAACCACGAGTGGCGCGGTATCGACCGCACCACCGATGTGCTCTCGTTTGAGTGCGATTCGGCCTTTGACGATGACATTCCCGCCGATGAGACGCTTGAGCTCGGCGATATTATCTTGGCCCCGCAGGTTATTGCCCGTCAGGCCCCCGGTTTTGGCAATAGCCCCGCTGACGAGTGCCGTCTGATGCTCGTACACGGAATGCTGCACCTGCTGGGCTATGACCATATCGAGGACGACGAGGCCGAGGTCATGGAGGCCCGCGAGGACGCCATCCTGCGCGATCTGGCGCTCGAGCGCGGCGAGGACCCCAAGCTAGTCCACGTCGGCCCCATCACCAACCACGCCCACGACTAGGAGCCGTCTATGATTCCCGGATCGAACAAGGACCATCCGTCCTTCTTAAAGTCGTTTTCCTACGCCATGGAGGGCTTCGTCACCGCCGTCAAGACCGAGCGCAACATTAAGGTCATGCTCGTGGCGGGCGTGTGCACCGTCATTGCCGGCTGTATCGTGGGCCTCGACATTGCCGAGTGGGCCACGATTATCATCTGTTGTGGCCTGGTGATTCACGGCGAGCTGTGCAACACCGCTATGGAGGCTATCGTCGACCTAGCGACCCAGGAGCTCCATCCGCTGGCCAAGCGTGCGAAGGACATCGCCGCCGCCTCTGTATACATTCTTTCCATCACCGCCGCGATTGTGGGCGTGCTGGTATTTGCCCACGCGCTCGACTTTATTTAGAAAGGGATTTTCATGTCCGACAATATGCAGCCTATCGATGAAACTCTGGACGACGAGTCCCTGGATGCGGTGGATGCCGAAGCGTTAGAGGCCTATGAGGATGTCGAGGAGTTCGACCCGTTTGAGGACATGAGCGACGAGGAGCTTGACGCCCTGTGCGACGAGGACGACAACCTCGCGGGCTTTGGTGACTTGGAGCCCGGTTTCCGCAGCGGCTTTGTGGCCCTGGTCGGTCGTCCCAACGCTGGCAAGTCTACGCTGCTTAATGCCTGCTATGGCAAAAAGGTCGCCATCACCTCGCCGGTGGCCCAGACGACCCGCCGCCGCATGCGCGCCGTCGTCAACCGCCCCGGCTACCAGCTGGTCTTTGTCGATACCCCCGGTATTCATAAGCCCAAGGACGGCTTGGGATCCGAGCTCAACAAGAGCGCGTTGTTCGAGCTGAACGATGTTGATGTCGTCGCGTTTTTGATTGATGCCACCAAACCGATCGGCAGGGGAGACGCCTGGGTTGCCGAGCGCGTCAAGAACGCTCGTTCCAAGAAGGTCCTGGTGCTCACCAAGGCCGATGAGGCCGACCCCGCACAGGTCATGGAGCAGCTTAAGGCAGCCCACGAACTCATGGAATATGACGACGAGATCGTGACGTCGTCGGTCAAGAACTTCAACGTCGATGCATTTATCGAGACCGTTGCGCACTTTTTGCCTGAGGGTCCGCGTTGGTTCCCCGAGGACATGGGTACCGACGCTTCCGATGAGACGCTCGTTGCCGAGTTTGTGCGCGAGAAGGTCTTGCGCCGCACCCGTGATGAGATTCCGCACTCCGTTGGCGTGATCTGCGATGCGCTCGAGCAGACCAAGAAGGTGCTGCGCGTGCACGCCACCATTTACGTCGAGCGCGAGGGCCAAAAGGGCATCATCATCGGTAAGGGCGGCGAGATGATCAAGCATATCGGTATCGACGCCCGTCGCGATCTTGAGCGCATCTTTGGCACGCAGGTCTTTTTGGAGCTGGACGTGAAGGTCAAGGCCGGCTGGCGTGACGACGAGGCCCAGATTCGCCGCTTTGGCTACACCGCCGAGGACTAAGGGCGCGCGGCGCGCATGGCAGGCTCCCGGACATATCGCACGAAGGTTCTCGTCCTCGACAAGACGAAGCTTAAAGAGACGGACCTGATCCTGACGATGCTTGACGAGCGGGGTCGGCAGGTTCGTGCCGTGGCAAAGGGCGCCCGCAAACCCGGTGGGCGCCTGGCTGCGCGCTGCGAGCTGTTCTGTACCGTCGATATGCTGCTCGCGCATGGACGGTCGCTCGACGTGGTTTCCCAGGCCGAACTTATGGAGGCGCCGCTCAGCGCTGCGCCCGATTACGAGACGACCTGCGCCGCAAGCGCGATCGCCGAGGTCGCGCGCGTATGCTCGTTCGAGGACGCCGAGGACCCGTTTACCTTTGCTATTACGCAGCGGGCGCTTGCCCTGGTGGGCGGCGGGCTCGACACGGCGCATATGGATCTACTCGTGGCGGCATATGTCTTTAAGCTGCTGTCGCATGTTGGCTATCGACCCGATTTTTCGGCCTGCGTACTGTGCGGAGACCCCATGCTGTCGTATTTTTCGCCCCAGGCCGGTGGGCTCATGTGCGGCTCGTGCGCGTCGAGCGTTCCGGGTGCCGAGTTGGTATCGACCGGTGAGACCGCATGGCTGCGCGCCCTCATGTCCATGACCTTCGATGCGCTCATGGCCGAGCGAATCGACCCGCATACGGCGGCATTCCTGCTCGGGCTTTCGCATGTTTGGGCTGCGACGCACACCGATCAGCGCCTCCGTGCGATGGAATTCATGTTGGGTCGGTGATGATGCGCAGGCGCGGGCTGCTTGTGGTAACATACCGACCTGTTGGTACCTCGACCTTGGTTGTTCGCTCCACCGGCGGCTTCCCAGTCCGAGGCGAATCGAGTCGCCCGCGGGCGACGTAAAACGAAAGGTGAAACAATGACTGTTTCCAAAGAGCGCAAGGCGGAGCTGACTGCCCAGTTCGGTAACACCCCGGTCGACACCGGCAACCCCAAGGTTCAGGTCGCCATCCTGTCCGAGCGCATCAAGGAGCTGACCGAGCACATGAAGTCCCACCAGAAGGACTTCCACACCCGTCGTGGCCTGCTCATGCTCGTCGGCCGTCGTCGTCGTCTTCTCTCCTACATCAAGAAGAACGACATCGTCGAGTACCGTGAGCTCATCAAGGCTCTGGGCATCCGCGACAACATCCAGTAGGATTTGTACATGCTAAGAGCGTCCTGCGCAGCGGGGCGCTCTTTTTGTGTAAGGGCGCGAACAATCACGCTCTGAAGCGTGGCGGGGGCAGGGGGCCCGCGTCACATGAGAAGCCCGCAGACAAGGGGTCTGCGGGGTTAAGGAGAACAATGACACTCGTATCCAAGACCTTTGAGCTGTACGGCAAGACCTACACCTTTGAGTCGGGCGAGCTTGCCAAGCAGGCCACCGGCGCCTGCCTGGTCAAGCAGGGCGACACCACGATGCTCGACACCGTGGTCGTCTCCAAGGAGCGCAAGAACTACGACTTCTTCCCGCTGACCGTCGACTTCAACGAGAAGATGTACGCAGCCGGCCGCATCCCGGGTGGCTACCTCAAGCGTGAGGGCCGTCCCAGCGAGAAGGCCACGCTCACGGCCCGCATGATCGATCGCCCGATTCGCCCGAGCTTCCCGGATGGCTTCCGCAACGAGGTGCACATCGTCGCCACCTCGCTCGTCGCCGACCAGGTCAACCCCTTCGATGTCATCAACGTCATGGGTGCATCCCTGGCCATGACGCTTGGCGGCGTGCCCTTCGAGGGCCCGCTTGCCTGCGTGCGCATCGGCCGTAACGTGGAGACAGGCGAGTTTATCGTCAACCCCACCTACGAGGAGCGCGAGAACTCCGATCTGGACCTGGAGCTGGGCGGCTCTGCCGACTTTATTTCGATGGTCGAGGCCGGAGCCGAGGAGATCTCCGAGGACGACATGCTTGCCGCCATGAAGTTTGGCCAGGAGGCCCTTGCTGCTTTCTGCCAGGCTCAGGACGAGTTCGTCGCCGAGTGGGAGCAGGTCAACGGCCCCATCGTCAAGAAGGAGTACCCGCTCGACCAGCCCGTCGAGGAGGTCCAGGAGCGCATCTTCGCCCACTACGACGAGATGGCTGCCGCCCTTCGCGACGCCGACAAGCTCTCCCGTATCGGTAAGGTCGAGGCTCTGAAGGAGTCCATCCGCGCCGAGTTCACCGAGGAGGAGCAGGCCGCTTGGGAGCGCGAGATCCCCGTGGCGCTCAAGAAGCTCGAGAAGAAGGCCATGCGCACCATGGTCGTCGAGACCGGTGAGCGCGTCGACGGCCGTGCCGCCGATGAGATCCGTCCCATCATGGTGAAGGACAACTACCTGCCGCTCGTTCACGGCTCCGGTTTGTTCCAGCGTGGCCAGACCCAGGTGCTCTCGGTTCTTTCGCTCGGCATGCTCAACGAGGGTCAGCGTCTGGATACCATCGAGCCCACCGAGGGCAAGCGCTACATGCACCACTATAACTTCCCGCCGTTCTGCACCGGCGAGACTGGCCGCATGGGCAGCCCCAAGCGCCGCGAGATCGGCCACGGCAACCTTGCTGAGCGCGCTCTGCTTCCGGTGCTCCCCGACGAGAACGAGTTCCCCTACGCCATCCGCGTCGTCTCCGAGGTCATGGAGTCCAACGGCTCCTCTTCGATGGCTTCGACCTGCGGTTCTACGCTCGCCCTTATGGACGGCGGCGTGCCCATTAAGCGCCCGGTCTCCGGTATCGCCATGGGCCTGATCCAGGAGGAGGGCAAGACCGTGGTCCTGTCCGACATCCAGGGTCTCGAGGACTTCCTGGGCGACATGGACTTTAAGGTCACCGGCACCACCGAGGGCATCACCGCTCTGCAGATGGACAACAAGGCCACCGGCCTCACCTTTGACATCCTGGCCCGCGCTCTGCAGCAGGCCAAGGAGGGTCGCGCCTTCATCCTGCAGAAGATGCTCGATGTGATCCCCGAGCCGCGCCACACCACGCGCAGCACCGCTCCGCGCATCGTTTCCATCCAGGTTCCGACCGACAAAATCCGCGACGTCATCGGTTCCGGCGGTAAGGTCATCCGCGGTATCCAGGACGAGACCGGCGCCTCGGTCGACATCCAGGAGGACGGCACCGTCTTTGTTGGCGGCACCGGCGAGTCCGTCGACCAGGCCGTCGAGCGTATCAAGCTCATCATCAAGGTTCCCGAGCCGGGCGAGGAGTACACCGGTCGTGTGGTCTCCATCCAGCCCTTCGGCGCCTTCGTCAACCTGCTGCCCGGTAAGGACGGCCTGCTGCACATCTCCCGCGTCGCCAAGGGCCGCGTGGGGAAGGTCGAGGACGTCCTCAACGTGGGCGACGAGGTCAAGGTCGTCGTCATCGAGGTCGACGATCGCGGCAAGATCTCGCTCGATCGTCTTGATAAGCCCGAGGCCCCGGCTCGTGCCGAGGGTGCCTCCGAGGGCGACGGCGAGCACTTCCAGCGCCGTGAGCGTCCGCGTCGCGAGCGCTCTGAGCGCAGCGACCGTCCGCGCCGTCCCGGCGACAACGGAGGCCGAAAGCCCCGCCGTCACCACGACGCCGAGTAACAGCTAAACATAAGCAGCTCAACAAGGGCGACTCCGGACAGGGGTCGCCCTTTTGCTCGCGCCCGGGAGGGCCGCATATGAAGTTTCCTGCTCTACAGTCCTGCGTAAGACGGAAAGCACATTAAGTGCTTTCCTTTGCGTGCGGAACTCGCGATAAACTTCATATGCGTCCCTCCCGGGCGCAAGCAAAAGGGCTGGTTAACGCTGTTGGTAGCTTGCTGGTCTTCTGTTCTTAGTTGATATACTTTTTCGCATCTAACGCTTAGCCTAGGGGGTTGGCATGACAAATAAGGTTGAATGGGACCGCATGATTGCCGGGGAGCTCTATAGCCCCTATCGGGTTAACGACCATTCGTTTTGTAGGGTGCATGCGGCTCAGAAGTTGTTTAATGAGTCGGAGTATTGGGCTGATTCGAGCGCCTTTGAGGAACTAAAGAAGTGTTTTCGCGTTGCTCCGGACGATATGGTCTTAACGGCTCCCGTTTATTTTGATCACGGCGACAGGGTTTCGTTTGGTAACCATTTCTATGCGAATACCGGTTTGACGATTCTGGACGAAAATTACGTGACCTTTGGCGACAACGTCTTTCTAGGACCCCATGTGAGTATATTTACTGCTGGGCATCCAATTGACGCCGATGTGCGCAATCTAGACCTCGAGTATGCTAAGCCTGTCGTAATCGGCAACAACGTCTGGATGGGCGGCGGGGTGATTATCAATCCGGGCGTATCAATCGGAGACGATGTGGTCATAGCCTCAGGTTCAGTTGTTGTTAAAGACGTTCCAAGCCACGTCATCATCGGCGGCAATCCAGCTCATATCATTCGAGAGATTACCGACAACGATCGCAAGCTCTGGCAAGGCCAGCTGAATGCCTACAACGAGGCAATTGGATCATAGCCTCGGCATTCCCGCAGATAAAACCTACTAAAACAAACCTATCCCTTATTGGCAGGTTTCCCGTGGGGCGGGCACTGATGAAGTTTATCGCGAGTTCCGCACGAACAGGAGGCCACTTAATGTGGCCTCCGTCGTGAGCAGGACTGTAGAGCAGGAAACTTCATCAGTGCCCGCCCCACGGGAAACCGGCGGGATGGACCAGTTCAGATGGGGCTTTGATGCATGGGTGGTCTGTTGGTGGGCAAATGGGTATCATACTGTGGTTACTGCGTCGACTCTGTGATGCATGTTTGTACGTTCCCGGCGGTCGGTTTGCCAGAAGCGCCCCGTCGGTTGTTCCAGACCCGTTTCGAAGAAAGGAAACCACACTAACCTATGGCAGCTAAAAAATCATCTCCCTTGAAGATCATTCCGCTCGGCGGCCTTGACGGCATCGGCAAGAACATGACGGTCTTCGAGTGCGGCGACGACATGGTGCTCGTCGACGCCGGTCTCATGTTCCCGGATGACTCCCAGCCTGGTATCGATCTGGTGCTTCCCGACTACACCTATGTTCTGGAGAACGAGGAGAAGCTCCGCGGTATCGTCGTCACCCACGGCCACGAGGACCACACCGGTTCGCTTCCGTACCTGCTGCAGGACCTCAACAATAAGGTGCCCATCTTCTCGAGCAAGCTGACGCTTGGCTTTATCGAGGGCAAGCTTTCTGAGTTCCGCATCCGCGCACCCAAGTTCCGCGAGGTCAAGGGCGGCAGCCATGTCAACCTCGGCGGCATCTCGCTCGACTTCTTCTCGATGACGCACTCCATCCCCGGCGCTCTGGGCGTGTTCATCCGCACAAATCAGGGCACCGTTATGCACACCGGCGACTTTAAGCTCGACCAGACGCCCATCGATGGCGTCACGCCCGACTATGCCGCTATCAGCCGCTTTGCTAAGCAGGGCATCGACCTACTGCTTTCCGACTCCACCAATGCCACGGTTCCCGGCTTTACCAAGTCAGAGGCCGAGGTTGGTCCCAACCTGCTGCACGCCATCAAGAACGCCCCGGGTCGCGTGTTCGTCGCGTCGTTCTCGAGCCACATCCATCGTTTGCAGCAGATCTGCGATGCCGCCCGCAAGTGCGGCCGTAAGGTCGTTGTGACCGGTCGCTCCATGCTCACTAACACCCGCGTGGCGCGCGAGCTTGGCTACCTCAACATCGACGACGCCGATATCATCGATGCCTTTGACATTGATAACCTGCCTGACGACAAGATTGTCGTCATGTGCACCGGTTCGCAGGGCGAGCCGCTGTCGGCCCTGTCCCGCATGGCCAATGGCGAGCACAAGACGCTCTCCATCCACGAGGGCGATACCGTTATCCTCTCGGCAACTCCTGTTCCCGGCAATGAGAAAGCCGTCCAGCAGGTCGTCAACAGCCTGGCCAAGCTCGGCTGCGACGTGTGGGATAAGAACCGCGCTCTCGTTCACGTTTCCGGTCACGGTAGCCAGGAGGAGCTCAAGCTCCTGATGGCCATGGCCAAGCCCACGTACTTTATGCCGGTTCACGGTGAAGCCGTGCATCTGCGCGCCCATGCCCAACTGGCCCGCAAGATGGGTCTCAAGGACGATCATATCTTTATCCTCGACAACGGCGACACGCTCGAGATGCGCGGCGGTATCGTTAAGCGCGGTACGCCCGTCGAGTCCGGCGTCGTTTACGTCGACGGCCTGCGCATCGGCGATACCGACCCCATCGTCTTGCGTGATCGTCAGAAGCTCGCCAACGACGGTATGGTTACCGCTGTTGCCATCGTCTCGCTCAAGCACAAGAAGATCGAGGCCATCGAGTTCTCGGGCCGCGGCGTCTCGTTTGCCATCGACGACCAGTTCTCCGAGGATGCCTCCGCGTCCATTATGAAGACGATCGAGAAGGGCAAGTTCAGCTTTACGAGCAGCGGTTCCGATGCCATTCGCAAGGCCGTGCGCGACTCGCTCTCCAACTTTATCTGGAGCCGTACGCGCACTCGTCCGATGATCATCCCGGTCGTCATGGAGGTTTAGTTTGGCGCGCGGATCTGCACAAAACGCCAAAGGCAATAAGGCCAACAACCAACCGGCATCTGCTAAGGGTGCCGGTTCCCATCTGCGTGCCAATAAGGGCCACGAGGCGGACTTCGATGATTTTGAGCCCTTGGTCGAGCCCTCGGCCAACCGCGATATCGCCGGCGTGGTCATTGCCGTCTTGGCGATTGCGTCCTTTATTGCCGTGATTTCGCCGGCGACTGCGCCCGTTACGGCTGCGGTTGCCGGTTTCTACCACTTGGGCTTTGGTCTGGGCGCCTACGTGCTGCCGATCGTCATTTTGCTGTTTGCCGCCACGCTCTTTTTAGGCGAGGACTCGCCGCTCAACGCGCGCTCTGTTGCGGGCGGCGCCGTGGTCTTTATCGCCGTCGTCTCCATTCTTTCGTTGATGGTGCCAGGTACGAGCGACTCGTGCGACCTTATGTTCACGCCGCAAAATCTGTCCGCCTCGGGTGGCTACATTGGTGCGTTTATTGCGAGTGCGCTGCAGAATGCCCTGGGTAAGCCTATCGCGATGGTGGTCCTGTTGGGCCTTGTCGTCGTGGGCCTGGTCATCATCGGCTTTTCGGTGGGCGGCGTTTTGCGCTCTGCTCGCGACCGTGCGGCTGATTTTGCCGAGCGCCGTCGTGCCGATGTTAACGCGAGTCCGTGGGGTGACGATGAGGCCCTGTCGGTGCCCGGCGTTGCCCGTCCTCACCTGAGCAATCTTCGTCAAAAGGGCTCCGATGCTGCCGTGACCACGGTCATGGGCAACGATGTGGACCCGGTTTTGGACGATGACGACGAGGACGAGGACCCGTTTGTCGACGTGTCCGATGCCGTGGAGGCCGAGCGGGCCAAGACAACGCTGTTGCCGCGCCGCCATGCCAAGAAGGGCAAGGCTGCGCCCAAACTCAATACGAGTGAGCCCGACCCGTCTTGGTCCGAGAGCGAGATTGAGCTCACCGAGGGTGATGACGAGGACGACGAGGCTCCGATTGAGACCGCAAAGACAACTTTGCTGCCGCGTCGCCATGCAAAGCGCGACCAGGTAACCGGTCAGCTTTCGATGGAAGACGACCCCGATAAGATCGACGAGTCCGAGCCGCCGTTTGCCGTGAATCCTGTCTCGGCAGCACCTCAGATCCCCGACTTCTTGAAGCATCCCAAGGTTGCCGATGCGCCTGCCTTGAGTGCTGTCGAATCGGCTGCGGCCAGCGATGGGGGAACGGACGGCGGCGCCGCAGATAACGAGGGCGAAGAAGAGGACGGCCTCAAACTTCCGCCACTTGAGATTCTGCATGCCAACCCGCAGTTGGCTTCCTCCGCGTCTTCGGACAAGGAGCTGGAGCAAACTGCCGAGTCGCTTCAGTCCACCTTGCTGGAGTTTGGTCGTAGTGCCCGCGTGGTCGGCTGGATCGCCGGCCCCACGGTGACGACCTTTAAGCTGCAACCTGGCGAGGGCGAGCGCGTGAGCAAGATTTCGAGCCTCGAGGACGATATCGCGCTATCGCTTGCTGCCCAGTCGGTGCGTATCTTTGCCCCGATCCCCGGCACCTCGCTTGTGGGTATCGAGATTCCCAATCGCAAGCGCCAGAACGTCAACCTGGGCGACGTGCTTCCCTATGTGAAGGGCGGTCCGCTCGAGCTCGCCATCGGTCGAGATGCCGAGGGTACGCCGGTCGTCGCCGACCTTGCCAAGATGCCCCACCTGCTGATCGCCGGTACCACGGGTTCCGGTAAGTCGGTCATGATCAACTCCATCATCACGACCTTGCTCATGCGCGCCCTTCCCGAGGACGTTCGCCTGATCATGGTCGACCCCAAGCGCGTCGAGCTTGCGGGCTATAACGGTCTGCCGCATCTTTACGTGCCTGTAGTGACCGAGCCCAAGCAGGCCGCGAGCGCTCTGCAATGGGCCGTGTCCGAGATGGAGCGTCGCCTGAAGGTCTTCGAGCGTCTCAACGTGCGTAAGATCTCGACCTACAACGAAAAGCAGGCCGCCGGCGAGTTTGAGCATTACGATAACCCGCCGCAAAAGATGCCCTACCTGGTCATCATCATCGACGAGCTCTCGGACCTGATGATGGTCGCCGGTAAGGATGTCGAGGCCTCGATCGTGCGTATTGCTCAGCTGGGCCGTGCCGCAGGTATCCACCTTATCGTGGCCACGCAGCGCCCGAGCTCCAACGTGGTGACGGGCCTCATCAAGGCCAACATCACCAACCGCATCGCCTTTAACGTCGCCACGGGCATCGACTCGCGCGTCATCATCGACCAGATGGGTGCCGAAAAGCTCACCGGTTTGGGCGACATGCTGTTCTCTAAGGTCGACTGGGGCAAGCCCCGCCGTATCCAGGGCTGCTTTGTCTCGGATGATGAAATCAACGAGATCGTCGAGTTCGTCAAGTCGCAGAGCGAGCCCGACTACCACGAGGAGATCCTGTCTGCCGTGGCGCCCGCTTCCATGTCCATGGCGGGTGGCGGCGGCATTGTCCGTACCGGAGTCGCCGAGCCGCAAGACGATGATCCGCTCATTTGGGAAGCCGCCCATATTGTGGTGGAATCGCAGCTTGGCTCCACATCTGGCCTGCAACGTCGTCTGAAGGTTGGCTATGCGCGTGCCGGGCGTATTATGGATATGCTGGAAGAAAAGGGTGTCGTCGGTCCGCCCGACGGTTCCAAGCCGCGCGAGGTCCTGTTGGACGAGGAGGGGCTTGCCGCGCTGGAGTCTGTCGACGCCGAGATGGCACGTGAAGATCGTGAGTTTGGAGGATTCTGATGGCTGCACGCTTTGGTGACATGCTGCTTGAGCAGCGTCGCCGAATGGGCCTTTCCATTCAGCAAGTCGCCAACACCATCAAAATCAGGCCGCAGATCATCGAGTTTTTCGAGACCGGTAACTTTGCTTCGATGCCGCCGCGCGGCTATGCGCAGGGCATGATTTCGAGCTATGCTCGCTTTTTGGGCCTCAATCCGCGCGAGGTCGTCAATGCCTACTTTGACGATCTGATGGCATACGAACGCGAGACGTCGCAGCAGGGCGGTCGTTTTCAGGACGCCGCCGGCTACGTCAATTCGCGTTCCTCGGTCGATAACGGGCGCTTCCTGATGGTTCAGGGCGGTCGTTCGACCCGCTATGGACAGCGTCCTCAGCAGGCCGGTTATATTACCGAGACGGGTTCGGGCGAGGAGATTCGCTCACAGCGTGACCGGTTCCGCAGTACGCCGATGCCCGAGGACCGTGCACTTCCCGCTGCCCGAGGCGTGGCGCGTGACCCTCGTGCCGGCTACGGCGACGGCGGCTATTCCGATCGCGGTTACCGTGGGGTCTCTTCTGGTCGCTCTCGTGGCGGCTATGCGGACGCCGATACCACGCAGGTGACGCCGCGTCTTCGTTCTCAGTCGCAGCCGTATGGCCAGCGCTCTTCGGCTCCGCGTTCGGGCCAGCGTGGCTATCAAGGCCGCGGTGAACTTGCGCCCCGTTCGGGTCAGCGCAGCCTTCAGGGCCAGGGTGGCTATCGCGGCCGATCCGATAGCAATCGTGGCTGTATGCCTCAGGGAGGCGGCCGCAGCAGCTCCAATCGTGGACGCGGCGGATCACGTACTCCTCAAAACAACGGGCTCGATCCGCGTATCGTCTACGCCGGCATCGGTGCCGTTGCGCTGCTGTTGATTGTGCTCATCGTGGTGCTTCTGCGCGGCTGCGCATCTTCGGCGCCCGAGACCACGCCCGAGACGCCCACTGCTACCAAGACGACGACCAAGAAGTCTTCTAAGAAGACCGAAACGGTCGACGAGGACGAAGACACCGATGAGGCGACGAATGAGTCGACTGACTCGGACGCTACCAAGACGACGGCCAAGAAGGAAGAGAACGAGGTCACGAAGGTCAAAGTCTCCGTTGCCAAGGGAAAGACCGCGTGGATTGAGGTCAAGGTCGATGGCAAGTCGGTCTATGGCGCCCAAGCGACTGGCCCCTTTGAGCAGGAGTACACGCCCGAGTCCTCGATCGAGATCACCACGTCCAAGCCTTCCGATGTCACCGTTACCAAGAACGGTGAAAAGGTCCGTTACGATACCAAGACCTCGGGCGTGGCGCGTGTGACGATCACCGTTCCCAAGAAGGAGACGACTGATTCCGAGAATGGTGAAAGTTCTGATGGTACCGACACCACCGATGGTGCCGATACCACCGATGGTACCGACACCTCCGACGGTACCGATGCCCAGTCCACGGATGGCGCCGATACCGCAACTGACGGTCAGACACCCACCGATTCTACCGACTATTCGTACGATAGCTACTAAGCCGCTCGTACGCGAAAGGAAACATCATGGCTAAAGATTCCAGCTTCGACGTCGTGTCCGAGGTCAACATGCAAGAGGTCGACAACGCCTTCCAGCAGACCACGCGCGAGATTTCCCAGCGCTATGACCTTAAGGATTCCGGCGCCACGATCGAGCTTTCGAAGGGCGACAAGCTCTTTACGATCAGCGCCCCGGCTGACTTTGTCTCTAAGCAGATTATCGACGTGCTGAGCTCCAAGCTCATCAAGCGCGGCATCGACCTCAAGGCTGTCTCGTGGGATGCTCCGCAGGCGGCATCGGGCGGCACCGTGCGCGTGCTCGGCCATATCGTCGAGGGTATCGACCAGGCGACCGCCAAGAAGATCAACAAGGACATCAAGGACCAAAAGCTCAAGGTCAAGGTGACCATCGAGGCCGACAAGCTGCGTGTTTCCTCTGCTTCGAAGGACGCGTTGCAGACCGTGATCCAGTTTCTGCGCGACCAGGACTACGGCCAGCCGCTGCAGTTCACCAACTACCGCTAATATCATTCGAAAGGACCGCTCTCCAACATGGATACACCGTTGGGCTCCGTGCTCTACATCACCCTCGGGTGCGCTAAGAACGAGGTTGACACCGACCGCATGCGTTCTCTTTTGACCGCTGCAGGCTACGATGAAGCATTCGACCCGCAGGATGCCGATATCGCCATCGTCAATACATGCTCGTTCCTTGCCTCCGCAACGTCCGAGAGCATCGAGACCACGCTCGAGCTCGCCAACGAGGTTCAGGACGGCGTTCGTTCTTGCCCCATCGTCATGTGCGGCTGTGTGCCGTCGCGCTATGGCGACGACCTGCCTGACGAGCTGCCCGAGGTCGCTGCCTTTGTGAAGGCCGACGAGGAGGACGGCATCGTGGCGGTCATCGATGGCGTACTGGGTGTCGAGCGTGAGATCGCAGCCTATATTCCGCAGTTCAAGCGCACTGTCGAGGGCGCTGTCGCCTACGTCAAGATCTCCGATGGCTGCAATCGTTTTTGCAGCTTCTGCATGATCCCCTACATTCGCGGTCGCTATCATTCGCGCAATGCTGAGAGCATTATCTCCGAGGTGCGCGACTTGGTTGCCGGCGGTGTGCGCGAGATCGTGCTGATCGGCCAGGACACGGGTATTTGGGGCACCGACTTTGCCGACGAGGACGTCGCCGAGGGCTCGCCGCGCAATCTGGCACAGCTGCTGCGTGCCGTCGCTGAGGCCGTGCGCCCGCACAACGTCTGGGTCCGCGTGCTCTACCTGCAGCCCGAGGGCATGACTGACGAACTCATCGAGACGATACGCGATACGCCCGAGGTGCTGCCCTATATCGATATCCCCGTGCAGCACTGCGACGCGCGCATCCTCAAGGCCATGCGTCGCTCCGGTTCGCGCCAGGAGCTCGAGGACCTGTTCCGCGACCTTCGCGAGCGCATCCCCGGTATCGTGATTCGCTCCACGGCCATGGTCGGCTTCCCGACCGAGACCGACGACGAGTTTCGTGATCTTATCGACTTTATGGACACCGTCGGCTTTGACTACACGAGCGTCTTTGCCTACTCGCAGGAGGAGGGCAGCCTGGCCGCTAAGATGGAGGGTCAGGTCGACGAAGAGGTCAAGCTCGAGCGCGCCCAGGAGGCCATGGACCTGGCCGAGTCGCTCGGTTTTGCCGCCACCGCCGCACATGTGGGCGAGCGCGCCCAGGTGATCGTCGACGGTATCGAAGAAACCGAGGACGGCGCCGAGCTGATCGGCCATGCCTGGTTCCAGGCGCCCGATTCCGATGGCGCGGTGCACTTGGATGCCAGCGAGGCATCTGTGGGCGATATTCTGACTGTCGAGTTTACCGATAGCTTCTGCTATGAGCTTATCGGCCATGTTGTGGAGTAGGAGAGCATCGTGGCAAACGAGAGCAATAAGGAACTGACGAGTGTTTGGACGCCCGCCAACATCGTGACGTGCGTTCGCATCGTTTTTATCCCGGTGTTCATGATCGTGTCGGCGCTTTCTCACACGAGTGTTGCCGGTACGGATTGGAGCACCTTCGACGGCCCGCTCGCCGCCGCTGCCTTCATTCTGTATGTGATCCTGTCGTGCACCGATAAGGTCGACGGTTATCTGGCGCGTTCGCGCAACGAGATCACCGACTTCGGTAAATTCTTGGACCCCATTGCCGATAAGCTGCTCGTGTTTTCGGCCCTGCTGCTGTTCTTGGATTTTGGCGCGGTGACCGTGTGGTCCGTGTTCATTATCCTGTTCCGTGAGCTTCTGGTGAGCGCCCTTCGCATGGTCGCAAGTGCGGCCGGTGTGGTCGTTGCGGCCGATAAGCTCGGCAAGTACAAGACGGCGACCACGATGGTCTCCATCTGCGGTTACCTGTGCGTTTTTGCTATGGCCGGCTTGCACCTCGGCCCGGTGGCGCTGACGCTCGGCATCTACTCGGTGTCGCGCTTCCTGTACGCCGTTGCCGTTGTCCTGACCGTTATCTCGGGCGCCCAGTACTTCTGGAACTGCCGCAAGATCGTCTTTTCGGTCTAGGTCCTGGTGGGTATGACGGACTCTTTTGAGCAGATTTCCGCACATAACGAGGAGCTGGCGCGTGATATTGTCGAGCGCGCGAGCGCTCGGGGCGTGACGGTTTCGACGGCTGAGTCGCTGACGGCGGGTATGATCGCCTCGACGATTGCGGATATCCCGGGCGCCTCGGCGGTGCTGCGTGGCGGTGCGGTGACCTATTGCGATGAGATTAAGCATCGTGTTCTTGGTGTTGAGCAGGAGACGCTCGACCGCTATACCGCGGTGTCGCATCAGACCGCGCGCGAGATGGCGGTGGGTTCGCTGGAGCTGTACCAGAGCGATATTGCAGTGAGCGCAACGGGTTATGCCGGCCCCGGCGGTGGCACTGAGGGCGATCCGGCGGGCACTTTCTATATTGGCTGGGCGCATCGTTCCGCCGATGGGGGCGTGCCGGTCGTGGACTCTGTGCGCTGCCACTATGAGGGCGACCGTTCGTGTGTTCGTGCCCATGCGGTCGCGGAGGCATTGGGGCGCATTGCCCTTGTGCTCAACTCTATGGAATAGACATGTTTTAAGGGGCCTTAGGGCCCCTTAATTGTGGAGATAGGGACCTCTGACAAATTTAGCGTTTGTGCTGGTTGTAGATGTATTTTTGCCTGCCTTGTTCATATTTGGTCCTTTGTGGTCAAGTATTTGGTCAGTGTTTGGTCGGCGTTTGGTTGGGTTTTGGAAAGACCGCCTGCATATGATTGGCCTGAACGGTTGACCACGAACAGCCGTTCGTTTATTATCGATGCAGGTTGTTAAGAGGAGGGCTATTCATGGCCAAGAATTCAGGTCCCGTACGTACCGTTCATGCTCGCACGACGGGTAAAGAGCGCGATGAGATGATCGCCACCACCAAGGCCGAGATCGAGAAGAAATTCGGCCAGGGTTCCATCATGAGGTACGGCGACGGTGGCCCCGAGCTCGAGGTCGAGGCCATTCCCACGGGCGCCCTGGCCCTCGATGCCGCGCTGGGTATCGGCGGCGTGCCGCGCGGCCGTATCGTCGAGATTTACGGTCCTGAGTCCTCCGGTAAGACGACGCTTTCGCTCGAGATCCTGGCCGAGGCCCAGGCAATGGGTGGCGTTGTGGCATTTATCGATGCCGAGCACGCGCTTGATCCCACGTATGCCGCGCGCATTGGCGTGGATATCGACGAGGTACTGATTTCCCAGCCCGATACGGGTGAGCAGGCGCTCGAGATTGTTGACATGCTCGTGCGTTCCGGCGCCATCGATGCTATCGTCGTCGACTCCGTCGCCGCGCTGACCCCGCGTGCCGAGATCGAGGGAGAAATCGGCGACACTACGGTCGGCTTGCAAGCTCGCCTGATGAGCCAAGCGCTCCGCAAGCTCGCCGGCTCGCTGTCCAAGTCCAACACGACGTGCATCTTCATTAACCAGCTGCGTGAGAAGATCGGCGTCATGTTCGGCAACCCCGAGACCACGACGGGCGGCCGCGCCCTTAAGTTCTTCTCTTCGGTGCGTATCGACATTCGCCGCATCGACAGCATTAAGCTTAAGGACGAGGTTATCGGTAACCGCGTGCGCGCCAAGGTCGTTAAGAACAAGGTGGCAGCTCCGTTCCGTTCTGCTGAGTTCGACATCATGTACGGTACGGGCATCTCTAAGGAGGGCTCGATTCTGGACATGGCTGTCGAGTGCGGCATTTGCAAGAAGATGGGCTCCTGGTTTGCCTATGGCGAGGATAAGCTCGGCAACGGTCGCGAGGCCGCCAAGGCGTTCCTGCGCGAACACCCCGATTGTGCCGACGAGATTGAGCATAAGGTCCGCCTTGCCTGTGGACTAGAGTTTGATGACGATGCTCCGTCCGAGGTCGAGCTGACCGATCAGCCTGCGCCTGAGGAGTTTGACGAGCTTTACGCCATCGATGGTTCCGCCATGCTCGATGATGACGACGAGTAGCGGTTACGCTCATGTCGTATACGGTGACCGAGGCCACGGTCGTCTTTCCCGATAAGAAGGCGGCCTCCTCGTTCTCGAGCGGGTATGCGTCCAAAAAGCCTTGCGCACATATCGATTGTGAGCTTGAGGGCGGTTTTGAGCGGTCCATTTGGATTCCCGTGCGGGTCGCGCGGCTGTATGTCAAAAACCGCCCCGATCTTCCCTGTGATTGGGACAACTTCCGTGAGGCGGTGCAGCTCATTGAGCGTAAATGTGCACTTACCATGGTGACCGAGATGTTATCGCGCCGCGACCATGCGACGGGTGAGGTCCGTGACAAGCTGGCTCGCTACGGCTTTCACCAGCCTGCGATCGATTTCGCCGTCGAGCGCGCCACCGAGTATCGTTTTTTAGACGAGAGCCGCTTTTGCTCGTACTTTATCGAGGAGCGCAAGCGGCGCGGTTGGGGACAGCGCAAAATCGAGACCGAGCTCAAGCGCCGTCATGTCGTGCTCGATGACATTCCCGGTTATCCCGAGGATTATTTTGCCGTCGAAGACGATTTGGCGCGTGCGTCAGCCCTGCTCGCCAAGCGGCGTGTTCCAGAGACGCGCGAATTCGAAAAACTGGTTCGGTTTTTGATGGGCAAGGGCTTCTCGTATCACGTCGCCGCCGATGCCGTTAAGGCACGTCTCGATGCCGAACGCGAGGAATGTGCGGTTTAGGCGTATGTGTTTTGTGGCCCTGCCGTTCACCGTGTTTTAGCCGCCGTGCCGGGGCCATTTATTTGACAGTTGTTGTGGTTCAACGTACGATAAACACTGTCATTTGCTTTGTGATATGTGCTCATCTGTGATGAGTTTGTTTATATGTTTATCTGTATCCGACCCGCATAAGCTGCGCCCATATTACTCAAATGTCGCGAGCCGTTCGTAAGGACGGTTCGCTTTGTTGTGTAACGAATCCATAAAAAGGAGTGAGCATGCCTATCATCGCAGCGCTCGTTGGCATCGTTTTGGGTGCCATCGCCGCCATTGCCTACATGCGCACCGCCAAGCAGGGTAGTCTTCACGAGGCCGACGAAAAGATCCAGTCGGCACACGCACAGGCTGAGTCCCTGATCGGTGATGCTAAGCGTCAGGCCGAGACCCTCAAAAAAGAGGCTCTGCTCGAGGCTAAAGAGGAGATCATCAAGAACAAGCAGGCCGCCGAGGCCGAGGACAAGCAGCGTAAGAGCGAGATTCGTACGCTCGAGAACCGTGTGATGCAGCGCGAGGAGTCCCTTGATCGCCGAAACGACGCTCTCGACAAGCGTGAGCACCAGCTGTCCAGCCAGGCCGGTCAGGTCGAGAAGCGCTCCCGCGAGCTTGAGGAGCTCTGCGCCAAGCAGACCTCCGAGCTCGAGCGTATCGCCGACCTGACCCGTGAGGACGCCCACAAGGAGCTCCTCGATAAGGTTCGCGGCGAGGTCACCCACGAGGCTGCCACGATCATTCGCGAGTCCGAGCAGCAGGTTCGCGCCGAGTGCCACAAGACCGCCCAGGAGATTCTGTCCCTGGCGATTCAGCGCTGCGCTGCCGACCACACAGCCGAGGTCACCGTTACCTCCGTGCACATTCCCTCTGATGACCTCAAGGGCCGTATCATCGGTCGCGAGGGTCGCAACATCCGGACCTTCGAGCAGGTTTCCGGCGTCAACCTCGTGATCGACGACACGCCTGAGACCGTCGTTCTTTCGAGCTTCGACCCGGTCCGTCGTGAGACCGCCCGTGTTGCCCTCGAGAACCTCATTGCTGACGGCCGCATTCACCCCGCCCGCATTGAGGAGATGTATCACAAGGCTGCCGACCTGGTTCAGCAGCGCGTGCGCGAGGCTGGCGAGCAGGCTGCCTTTGATACCGGTATCCACGACCTGCACCCCGAGATCGTCAAGACCCTTGGTGCCCTGCGCTACCGTACCTCGTTTGGTCAGAATGTGCTTCAGCACTCCCTCGAGGTTTCCGATCTGTGCGGCGTGATGGCTTCCGAGCTTGGCCTGGACGTTGTTACCGCCAAGCGCGCCGGCCTGCTGCACGACCTGGGCAAGGCAATCGACCACGACGTCGAGGGCCCGCATGCCGTCATCGGCGCCGAGCTTGCCCGCCGTTATGGCGAGAAGCCCGTTATCGTTCACGCTATCGAGGCTCACCATGCCGATGTCGACCCCAACACGGTGCTCGATGTCCTGGTACAGGCCGCCGATGCCGTCTCCGCCTCTCGCCCCGGTGCCCGTCGCGAGTCTGCCGAGAACTACATCAAGCGTCTTGAGAAGCTCGAGGAGATTGCCAACTCCCATGAGGGCGTCGAGCGTACCTATGCCATGCAGGCTGGTCGCGAGGTCCACGTCATGGTTCAGCCGGACAAGATCTCCGATGCCCAGTCCACGGTCCTGGCTCACGATATCGCCCATCAGATCGAGGAAGAGATGGAGTATCCCGGTCAGGTGCGCGTCGTCGTGATTCGCGAGAGCCGCGCTGTCGATATCGCTAAATAACATGAGCGACGCGAACGAGCTCATCTCATTTATCGCGTCGATGTCGGGGGAGGGCAACCTTCGCGTCGAGGAGAACCTTGGCGAGGGGTATGTCCGCCTCCGCGTTTCGGAGGCCGAGCGGCGCCAGGCAAAACACGACATTCAGCATGTCGAGGATATCGTCATCGAAATGCTCCGTAATGCTCGCGATGCCGGCGCCGACAAGGTCTATCTCGCCACGACCAAGGAAGATGGCGTCCGCACGCTTGTCTTTCTGGATAACGGTTCGGGCGTTCCGCAGGATATGCAAGAGCGAATCTTCGATGCCCGCGTTACCTCCAAGCTCGAGAGCATGAAGATGGACCGTTGGGGCGTTCACGGTCGTGGCATGGCATTGTTTTCGATCAAGCAGAACACCGACGAGGCCCGTGTGGTCACGTCCGGCGTCGATCTTGGTTCAGCCTTTAAGGTGAGCGTTGCAGCCGACCGCCTCAGTGAGCGTGCCGATCAGTCCAGCTGGCCCCAGGCCGTCAAGGATGAGGACGGACGTTATGTCTGTGCTCGCGGCCCGCATAATATTATTCGCGCTGCCTGTGAGTTTGCGCTCGAGGAGCTGCGTGGTTGCGATGTCTATCTTGGTTCTCCGTCTGAGATTGCCGCGACCCTTTATGCTCAGGCGTCAAGTCGGCTCGATACGTCTCGTCTCCTGTTTATTGATGACGAGAGCGAGCTTCCGGTTGTCGATCGTTTAGGCCTTGCCTCTGATGCCGAGGACTTTATTCGTATCTGCTCGGGTTTGGGTCTTGAGATGTCCGAGCGCACGGCACATCGCATTTTGGCAGGGCAGATTAAGCCCGTTCGCGGTGTGACCGCGCGTCTGCTGCGCGAGCGTGATTCGTCCTCGCATGCGCCGGCTCCTGTCGATCTCGCGAAGGATCGTCGCGGGCTTCGTATTGCCAAGGATGACATGGCACAGTTTTCGCGTGCTGTGGAGCGCGACTTTAATGACCTTGCCGCCCGGTACTATCTCAACCTTTGCGGCGACCCAAAGATTCGCGTTTCGCGTGATCGAATCACTGTGACCTTCGATCTTGCCAAAGAGGAATAGTGCCTTTACCGAGTCCACTCGGTACGATACAGTTATTGCAGTTAAAACGTACTTTTAAACGCAGGAGTTTCTTCATGGATTGCCTGAAGGTATCAAGCAAATCATCGCCCGCGTCCGTTGCCGGCGCCATCGCCGGCATGGTCAAGGATGGTGTGCCCGTCAACATTCAGTGTGTCGGCGCCGGTGCGGTCAACCAGGCCATAAAGGCTGTGGCTATCGCGCGCGGTTTTTTGATTCCAACCGGTTTTGATATTTCCTGCGCGCCCGTGTTCTCCGACATCCTTATTAACGGGGAGTCGCGCACGGCCATCCGTCTTTCTATTTACGTTCACCAGATCAATCGAGCTGCTATGGATAACGTCGTCATGGATGATGTTAAGCCTGTGGCATAGCTTCTGCTTGCCTCGATTCGCCCCCCCCTCTCCATCGTTAGGACTTATGCACATGGACCAGCGTTCCGTACGCGATATTCTTGCCGGTAAAACCTACTTTATCCGCACCTTTGGCTGCCAGATGAATCAGCACGACTCTGAGCGCGTGAGCGGTCTGCTCGATTCGTATGGTTGCCTCATGGCGCTCGATCCCGAGCATGCCGATATTGTTGTCTTCATGACATGCTGCGTGCGCGAGGCCGCCGATACTCGCCTGTACGGTCAGTGCAACTCTTGTAAGAGCCTCCCGCCCTCACCCTCGGGCAAGCGTGTGGTTGCCGTTGGTGGTTGCATCGCGCAGCGCGATGGCGAGGGCCTGCTCACCAACGTCGATAACGTCAATGTCATCTTTGGTACGCATTCCATCGCACATGTGGCCGAGCTCATTGCCGAGGCGTTCCTTGATGGCAAGCGTCATATCCGCACCAATGAGCATGAGGATACGGATGCCATGAGCATGCCGTGGCATCGCGAGACCCAGTATCACGCCTGGGTGCCCATTATGACGGGCTGCAATAATTTCTGTACCTATTGCATCGTGCCGTACGTGCGCGGTCGCGAAAAGAGCCGCCCCTTCGAGGAAATTGTCGACGAGGTGACCGGTTTGGTGCGCCAGGGCGTGCGCGAGATTACGCTGCTGGGCCAAAACGTTAACTCATATGGTCGCGATCTGTTTGGCAAGCCGCGTTTTGCCGATCTGCTGCGTGCCGTGGGTGATACGGGTGTGGAGCGCATCTTCTTTACCTCTTCTCATCCTAAGGATCTGCTGCCCGAGACCATCGACGCCATGGCCGAGACGCCCGCCGTCATGCCGCAGCTTCACTTGGCCGTTCAGTCGGGCTCCACGCGTATCCTCAAAGAGATGAATCGCCGTTATACACGCGAGGACTATCTGGGCCTGGTCGATCGCATTCGCAACCGCATGCCCGATATCGCGCTCTCGACCGATATTATCGTTGGCTTCCCGGGCGAGACTGAAGAGGACTTTGAGCAGACGCTCTCACTTGCCGAGACGGTCCGCTATGCTCAGGCCTATACCTTCATCTATTCCAAGCGCGCCGGTACCCCGGCCGCAGAGATTGACGATCCTACGCCGCATGAGGTTATTCTCGAGCGTTTCAACCGCCTGGTTAAGGTTATCGAGACTACGGCACACGAGTATAACCAGGGTGAGCTTCATACTGTGGTGCCGGCGCTCATTGAGGGAACGAGTAAAAAGAACGACGCGGTCCTGCTGGGCAAGAGTCCCAAGAATCAGACCGTGCATGCGCCTATCCCCGAGGGTTACAGCATCGATCAGCTTGTTGGCAAGATCGTTGATGTTGACGTTGACGTTGCCAAGACCTGGTATTTGTCCGGCTCCGTTGTGGGCGAGCCGCGCTAATGGTTTCTCCCAGGGCAGGACTTTCCGCCGTTGCGATCGTCGGTCCGACGGCGGTTGGTAAGAGTGATGTTGCCGACCGTTTGGCAGCTCGTCTTTCGTCCGAAGTGCTGTCGTTCGATGCGATGCAAATCTATCGCGGCATGGACATCGGTACCGCAAAGATGGCGCCCGATGAGTGTACGGTGCCGCTGCGTCTCGTCGACATTGTAGAGCCGGGTGTGGCATATTCTGCTGCGCTTTATCAGGCTGACGCTCGCGCGCATGTTGAACGTCTCCTTGGTTCGGGTTGCCTGCCGGTTTTTTGCGGAGGTACGGGGCTGTATCTCAAGGCCGCCCTCGATGAAATGGACTTTCCTTCGGGTGAACTTGAGGACGATCGTCGTATGGGCTATCAGGAGCTTGCCGAGCGTATTGGCGAGGAAGAGCTGCATGCCCTGCTTGCCGAGCGCGACCCAGAATCGGCTGCTGTTATTCATCCCCATAATGTGCGCCGTGTGATTCGTGCGCTCGAGATGCATGATGATGGTATCTCCTATGCACAGCAAAAAAGTCAGTTTAGTGTTCCGCGCGAGCATTATCATGCTCTATGGTTTGGTCTGACGCGTAATCGCGAGGTGCTCTACGAGCGCATTAACCTGCGCGTCGATCTGATGTTTGAGCAGGGTCTTGTCGATGAGGTTCGCGGTCTTATGGACCAGGGGCTGGGAGATGCCCTGACTTCGATGCAGGCAATTGGCTATAAAGAGATCATTGATGCTTTCAATGGCGTGATTTCTATGGATGAGGCTCGCGAACTCATCAAGATGCGTTCGCGTCGCTATGCCAAACGTCAGCTTTCGTGGTTTAAGCGCGATGACCGTATCGTGTGGTTTGATATGGACGAGTTTACGATCGATGAGGTCGTTGAGGACATCCTGCATCGTATTGAGGCTGCCTAATGGCCCGTTTCCCCCTTGTTCCCACGGCACCCGAGCCCGAACGCGCCGTTCTTGTCGGAGTTGAGTGGCGCGATAACGCCTGGCCGCTCGATCGTTCGCTTGACGAGCTTGAGCGCCTGGCCCATACGGCTGGCGCCCAGTGCGTGGCGCGTTTGTCACAGTGTCTGGTTAAGCCGTATCCAAAATCGTTTATCGGCTCCGGTAAGGTTGAGGAGCTTTGCGGGCTCGTACATCGTATGGATGCCGATGTTGTTATCTTCGACGACGATTTAACGCCTTCGCAGCAGTCGTATCTTGAGAAAGCCGTGGGCGAACCGGTTAAGATTATCGACCGTACGGCGTTGATTCTCGATATCTTTGGCCTGCACGCTCAGACCCGTGAGGGCCGCCTGCAGGTGCAGCTAGCCCAATTGCAGTATCTATTGCCCCGCTTGCGCGGTATGTGGAGCCATCTTGCTAAAGAGCAGACACGCGGTGGCATTGGTTCGCGCTTTGGCCAGGGCGAAAGCCAGCTCGAGGTTGACCGACGTTTGATTCGCAACAAGATTGCCGCGCTTCGTCGCGAGCTTAAGCAGGTTGAACAGCGCCGCGATGTCCAGTCAAAGAGTCGTATCGAGTCGCCGGCGTTTCGCGTTGCCTTAGCCGGTTATACCAATGCCGGTAAGTCGACGTTGCTCAATCGCCTGACCGGGTCTACGGTGCTATCACAGGATAAATTGTTTGCCACGCTCGATCCGACGACGCGCTCGTATCGCTTGCCCGGTGGTCGTGGTATGACCATTACTGATACCGTTGGCTTTATTCAAAAGCTACCGCATGGTCTCGTTGATGCCTTTAAGTCCACGCTGTCTGAGGTTCTTGGTGCCGACCTGATCCTTAAAGTTGTGGATGCCTCTGACGAGGACTACGAGCGCCAACTCGAGGCAGTCGATCGCGTTCTTGACGAGATCGGTGCCGGCGAGCGTTTGACGCTTACGGTGTTCAATAAAATCGACCTACTCGATAGCGTCGATCGATTGAGTTTCCGTCGTCGCTATCCCGAGGCCGTGCTGTTTTCAGCCCAGACGGGCGAGGGGCTCGACGATCTCGTCGACCGTATTGCTCGTGAGGCAGCTGCCACCGATGTGTTGCTCTCCGCTGATATCCCGTATCGCGAGGGTGCCCTCATCACGCTGGCGCATGAGCAGGGAACCCTTCTGCATGAGGAATATCTCGAGGATGGCGTTCGCATTGTGGCGAAGTTGCCGGCCCGAATCGCGCCGCGTCTTGAGCGCTATCGTACGGAATAAATGAGCTCTAACACGCCTAGAATGACAGGTTGATGGAGCAGATAGAACGGCAAGGCATGCCGACCGAGGGCTGCGAGCACCGGGATGGGATTAGCGTATGCCCATGCTGGCGCTTCAAGGCTTGATGCTTGTGCTGCCTGGGCAGCAAAAAAGCCGGTAAGGTACATAAAGACAAACGGAATGAGCGGATAGTAGTCTCCCGAAACAAAACCCGGGCCCGGGAATCCAAGCCATGCCAGGTAGGGGAGTGGGTAGACCGCTTTTGGAATGCCCCAGGTTAGGGCAAAAAGAACAAGGCACGCTGCGATGCCCCACGAGCCCGGCATTTTTTGAAGTAACGGACGGGTGAGTGCAACCACCGCGGTGCACGCCGCCATGCAATAAATGATGCCAAAGTTTACCGAATCGTCGACTGATACCAGTGTAGTTGCAATCCATACGACCAAAGCTGCGGCCGCGTACTTGAGGGCGCGCTTAACGTTATTACGCGAGAGCGTGCACATCCAACCGGCGATAAACAAAAATACCCAGCTGATACTTGCGCGCCAGATATCCTGGAAAACCGTTTCGGTAAACCATGGCATATCCCATCTATATAGGTAGGCCAAATCGTAGCAGGCGTGAAAACCTGCCATCGACAGCATAGTAACCCCGCGGACGGTATCAAATATGGTGATGCGTTTTTGCATTACGAGAACCGGCGCATTAACCCGACAACCTTACCCAAAATAACGGGGTTCGTCGCATAGATGGGCTCCATAGTGTCGTTCTCGGGCTGCAAGCGCACGCGCCCCTGCTCCTTGTAGAACGTTTTGACAGTCGCCGAGCCATCGATCATAGCCACGACGATTTCACCGTTCATCGCGCTCTTTTGCTCGCGAACGATAATGTAGTCACCGTTGTAGATGCCGACATTGATCATTGAGCTGCCGTGCACTTCAAGGATAAAGGAGCCCTGGTCTGTGGCGATTTCGGTCGGGATGGTAAAGGTGTCCTCGATATTTTGTTCGGCCAGAATGGGAATCCCAGCCGCGACGCGACCGACGAGCGGCAGCGAGACCGTTCCGCGGGGCGCCGTGGGTTCATCGGATTTGGAAATCGAAACAGAGGATCCGTCCTCATCAAAGAGCTCTAGGGCGCGAGGCTTGGTGGCATCGCGCTTGAGCAGTCCTCGAGCCTCCAGGGCAGAGAGATGAGCATGCACCGTGCTGGGGGAGGAGAGGCCTACGGCCGATGCCATCTCGCGCACACTGGGCGGATAGCCCTTCTCCTGCTGATATTCCTTGATGAAGTCGTAAATCTGCTGCTGACGCTTGGTAATTTTGCGAGCCATCAGGGGATCCTCTCTGCCAATGTCAAACAAATGTTCGATTATTGCTTGACAGGAACAACTGTTCGAAGATAATAATAACCGAACATTCGTTCTCGCGCTAGACATTTTTGTCCGCGCGGCTTGATAAAACTGTTCTCAGCAAAACACGCGAGAGGAGAACATGATGAAAGCAACGAATATGGTCCAGGGAAACCTCGCCCTTAAGCTCGAGATGCCTGCGGAACCCACTTTTACGGTTGTTCAGGGTGGCCGCTCCGGCTTTCAGCCTTTGACCGTAAAGTCTGCTCGCAATCAGCAGGCTGCAGTCGCGCCGGCCCGCGTTGCCCTGAAGGTTCCGACGATTGTCGCTGTTGCCGTTTCGCTTACGCTCTTCTTTGTCCTTGCTACGTCGGTCTTTAGCGCTCGCCACACCGCGTATGCCGAGTCCGTTTCCAACGTTACCTACGAGACCATTCGCGTTCAGCCTGGCGATTCTCTTTGGTCTCTTGCCGAGGAATATCCTATCGAAGGCCTTTCCACGCAAGAGACTTCCGACATGATCCGTAACGTCAATCATCTGGAGCATGGTTCGCTCGCCGCCGGTGCGCATCTTAAGGTTCCTGCTCGTTCGTAATCATTATCGCGCTGCGCATGGTACCCTTGTTATCGTTTAAGAGGAGGTACCATGCGCTGTCCCAAATGCGGCAAGGCACATACCCGCGTCGTTGATTCCCGTATGCAGGAGTCAAATAACACCATTAAGCGCCGTCGCGAATGTTGCTCGTGTAACTACCGCTTTACAACGTTCGAGCGATGTGAAGATCCAATCGAGGTTATTAAGTCAGACGGAACCAAGCAGCGGTTCGATCGCAATAAGCTGCTCGTCGGCTTGATGCGCGCCACCATCAAGCGCGATATCGACACTAAGAAGCTCAATGAGATTATCGATGACATCGAGGTCGAGCTGCGCTCTCGCACGCTGACGGCCGTTACGTCCCATGAGTTGGGTGACATGGTACTCAAGCGCTTGGCCAAGATCGACAAGGTGGCGTACATCCGCTTTGCCTCGGTCTACCGCGATTTCAAAGACGTCGATGAGTTTCTGCAAGAGCTCGACAAGCTAAGGTGATTCCATGTCCAACATTACCGTCAACATAAAGCGTCTCGACCCCACCGTCGAGCTTCCCAAATACGCCCATCCCACCGATGCCGGCTTGGATTTGCGCTCCAACGAGGACTGCGTCTTGAAGCCCTTCGAACGTCGTCTGGTCTCTACTGGGCTGGCCATCGCCCTGCCCGATGGCTACGCCGGCTTCGTGCAGCCCCGCAGCGGCTTGGCCATCAAGCAGGGCCTGTCTATAGTCAACACGCCGGGCCTCATTGACGCCCACTACCGAGGAGAACTCAAGGTTATCCTCATCAACCTGGACCCCTCCAACAACATCCAAATCAACAAAGGCGACCGCATAGCCCAACTTGTCATCCAAGAAGTCCCCACGGTCAACCTCGTAGAAGTAGAAGAACTAGACAAAACCGACCGAGGCAACGGAGGCTTCGGCTCCAGCGGCGTCGCTTAGGGGCGCTCGTATCCCTCCCGCCCGTCTCCCACACATATCATTCCATGCTCAAACATTCTCGCTTCGCAGGGGCGCATGGATCCCGCTTTCGCCTGAGCCCCATACATATCATCCCGTGCTCAAACATTCTCGCTGCGCTGCGAAACTGCGCGCGGGACGATATGTATGGGGCTCAGGCGAAAGGGCTACATGCTTGAGATAAAACAATCTTTCTAGTTAGCCGATGCGATAAAGGGATACCTCCTTTGTCGCATCGGCTATCTGAATTAATATTTTCAGGTTTTGCCTTTGCAGGTTCTAGTGGTGGGGAATCTGGTATAGCTGCTAGTACGTTAACGCAGCTTACCTGCGGGAGGCCCCTATATATCGTCCCACGCGCAGTTTCGCAGCGCAGCGAGAATGTTTGAGCATGGGATGATATATAGGGGCCTCCCGCAGGTAAGCGGACAATCCAATGCTAGCGGATATGCGCAGGTTTTCCGCCCCAGTAGAAGCGGCAGAAGGCTCTTTTGCGCTTTTGGGGCTTGCCTACGAGCTCCATGGTTGCGATGGCGATGTCTTTGGCAGCGTGAGGGCGGCGTAGTACTTCGCCGTTGATGAGTAGGGCTTTGAGTGATTCGGGATGGTCGTGCAAGTGACGTAGGGTTACGATGAGTTCTCGTGCGGTGGTGACATGCATGCTGGCGCCCATGCCGGTGAGCATCGTGGTGTTGGCCTTTTCCTGACCGTATGATTTGCCCAGTAGGATCATCGGCAGATGCGCGCACAGGCACTCAGTGACGGTGAGCCCGCCCGATTTGAGGATTGCCAGGTCGCAGCCGTGCATGAGGGCTGCCATGTCGTCCACGTAGTCCAGAACCGTGACGTTCTCGAGCTTCATGGCATCGAAGAGCGTCTTCAGCCGGGTGGCATACTCCACGTCTTTGCCGGGCAAAAAGACAAAGTGCATGTCTTCGAAGCCGCGCAGGAAGGGGAGTGTGTGGTCCATCGCCGCGCGAAAGCGGACGTAAGGCTGAGGCAAACTGGCACCGGCCATTACCAACACGACGGTCTTGTCGGTGGGGAGGTTGAACTTTGCGAGCTCTTCCTCGCGATCGTAATCCGTGTCGAATCCGGCGCGAATAGGAATGCCGGTAATGCGAATCTTTGATTCGGGTACCTTGCGCGGACGCAGCGTTTTGGCCATAAATTCGTTGGCAACACAGAACAGATCGGTGTCCTTGTGGGGCCACCAGCCCTCGACTTCGTAGTCGGTCGGTACGCAGATGACCGGATAATCGATACCCGTAATTACGCGGGCACCCACGGCAACATTGGCTGCTGTGATGTGCGTTGCGACCACGGCTATGGGCCTGCGGCTACGAATATATTCGTTGAAGGCGGGGAACATAATTCGCGACCATGCCGTGCCGCCACCCCAGAGAAGATGTCCCGTAAGCGTATATCTCCAGGTCAGATCGTAAATGGGGCGCGTGGCTCCTGTAAAAGAAGCCGCGGTCTTATTGCCGTCGAATTTAATACGTCCAAAATCAAGGATATCGAGCACTTCAATCTCAACGTCCTCGGGGATGCCATTGGTGCCGCGGATGAGGTCGAATGCCTGCGCAATCGCATTTGCGGCGGCCTTGTGACCCGAGCCGACCGAGGCGTGCACGATGGTCACGAGAGGTTTTTGCTGAGCCAAGAGCGTGGTTTGCTCCGATTGGGGAGTGGCCGGCATGGGCAGGGGAGCGTCGTCGCTCGTCTGCGTCTGATCCATCGATAACTCCCCTTCGACGTTGTAACACGGATTTATCATTGTAGTGCATGAGTGTCACGTTCACGTAAATTTGGGTATGAGCGCAAAGAACGACAACGTTTCGACGAGAGGACTCTTTATGACTACCGACCAGAGGATCGATGTTGCGATTATCGGTGGCGGTCCCGCGGGTTATGCTGCCGCCATTTATGCGGCGCGCGCCAACCTGACGACGACTGTCCTTGAGCAGGGCATGTCGGGCGGACAGATTGCCACGAGCAATGAGATTGAGAATTATCCTGGCATTCCGCTACTGAGCGGTGCCGAACTTGGTGAGCGGTTCCAACAGCATGCTGAAGGCCTGGGGGCTCAGGTTGAATGGAGTATGGTGACGGGCGTCGATTACGATGCCGATGCGGCTCAATTTACCATCCATCATGACATGGGCGACACAGCGGCCAAGAGCGTCATTGCGTGCATGGGCGCCACGCCGCGTCCTGCGGGTTTTGTTGGCGAGGACACGTATCGCGGTCGTGGCGTTTCGTACTGCGCGACGTGTGACGGCATGTTCTTCCGTGGCAAACAGGTCTTTGTTATTGGAGGTGGCAATTCGGCATGCGAGGAGGCGCTGTTCCTGTCCGACATTGCCAGCAGCGTGACCATCGTGCTGCGTCGCGATCAGTTCCGTGCACCCGAGGGCGTTGTGAATAAGGTGCTTGCTAAGGACAATATTTCAGTTAGGTACCAAACTAGTATTGTTGAGCTTTCTGGCGAAACGATGCCCACGACAATCACGTTCAAGGACAATGCGAGTGGCAAAACGCATACTGAGACCTTTGAACCTGGCTCGTTTGGCATTTTTGTCTTTACGGGGACGCAGCCACATACCGAGCTTGTTGAGCATCTGGTCGATCTGGGGCCCGATGGCGGCATCCTTACCGATGATTCTATGGCCACCCGCACGCCTGGCCTATTTGCCGCCGGCGATATCCGCTCCAAGCGTTTACGCCAGGTTGTGACCGCCGTTTCTGACGGAGCCATAGCGGCAACCAGTGCATACGCTTTCCTACGCGGATAAGTACGATAATATATCTTATGTAAGGTTGCTATCTTTAAAACAAAGTGGTTGGACGGTGCATCAATGTGCTGTCCAACCACTTTTACTTGCCGGCTATATGGTATGCAAAACTAGATAACCTAGAATACAATATAGCTAATGAACGGAGGATCCTTATGAACCACGCCAAACGCGTTATCCCGATGTCCGATACATCGGTCAGCATTAAGCCTGAGGATATTCAGCCCACTGTGCTGCCCGATGCATTTATTCAGTCCGATATCGTGCGCAAACTTAATACGTTGAGTCTGCCGCGCTATAACCAGTTGCCCAATGTGACGCTCTACCGCGACCAGGTTATTGAGTATGTTGCGCTGTGGATGGAGCCGCTGTCCATTTGCGTTGAGCAGCCTGTCATTACGCCATCGATGATCAATAACTACGTGAAGGTCGGCCTGGTGCCTGCTCCGGTCAAAAAGCAATATGGCCGCGAGCAGATTGCCCGCCTGATCGCTATCTGCATCTTTAAGCAGGTGCTACCTATTGCTGCGGTGCAGGCACTCTTTAACATTCAGCGTTTGAGCTACGATGCCCCGACGGCCTTTGATTATGTGGTCGATCAGCTCGAGGCATCGATTCGTTCGGCGTTTTCCGTCGAGCAGACGCCGGTTCCCGATACGGCGCATCAGGTAACGCGTGAGTCGCTGCTTGTGCGCAGCGCGGTTTCATCCTTTGTTTTGAAGGCTTACTTGATGAGCTATCTCAAGTTCAACGGGTTTAATAGCTAGCCGACGTATAAAACGGGCGGGACAAAGAGCCATCTGTCGCTTTGTCCCGCCCGTTTTTTTTGCTTGGTTGGACTTTATTTGCCCGAAGCTACGCCCATGCCGTAGCCGATGATCAGGCCGTGCATCTCGGCATAATAGGAATCCAGGCCGTTGCAGGGCATGATGATGGTCTTGGAGCCGGGCCAATGTTCGACTATGCGATCAGTAAGCGCCTGGGCTCCAGCTTCGTTCTCAACGTGATCGATGATGACCTCACCGCCCGTAAAGCCCTCGGCTTCCATAGTGTCGATGATCTTGTTGAGCATCTTCTTTTCGCCACGCGTGTGCCCGACGAGTTCGATTTTACCGGCCTCACTCGCCGTGCCCAAAATGCGGATATTGAGCTTGTTGGCAATGACGCCGGCTGCCTTAGGGATACGTCCGGCTTTGGCGAGGTTTTCGTAATTGCACAAACTGAAGAGGATTTTGCTGTTCTGTTCAAGGCTATCGAAGTATGCGCAAGCATCCTCGAATGAGACATTCGGATTGCTTGCAAGATAGCGGTCGAACAACAGGAAAATGAGGTCCATTTTGCCGCCAGCTGCGCGTGAATTGACTAGATGAATCTGTCGGTCGGGCTCCTCGGCAAGAACCATATCGCGAGCCGTGGCTGCTGCGTTGTAGCTTCCCGACACGCCCTCAGAGATCGGCATGCAGATGGTCTTGTCTGCCAATTTGAAGAGCTCGGCCCACTCCCCTACGCTGGGACAAGCGCTCGAAGAAGCGTTCGTCTCCGCCTGAACAGCGCAGTTGAGCTCATGAACATCGAGAGAAAGGTCATCGACGAATTCACGCTCCCCCACTCGAATTTTGAGGGGCGCAAATGCAAAGGTGGTATGGGGTGCGGTCGGTTGCCAATCGCGGAGGTTACAGCTTGAATCGGAGATAAGTGCCCAGCTCATAGAGGGTCCTTTCTAATTGTTCTCTAACAATTATAGCCATCTTGCAGACCGATTGGGCCGCTATCTAGTATTCAAAACTAGATAGCGGCCTGCACGGAAGGCAAAAGAATGGACCCCATGACTCAAAGCCACGAGGTCCATATCCGTTTGCTTTATCTGAATACTTAGTAGCGCACAAAGATGTAGTTATTGTTCATGCCGGCGGCAACGGAGCTGATGATAACACCCGTGTTGTAGTCGGAAGCATGAATCATCTGACCACCGCCGATGTAAATGCCGGTGTGGTACGAGTTGACCACAACGTCACCGGGCTGCGGATCGGACACACGCGTCCAGCCCATAAAGGTACCCGTGGTGCCCAGGCGGCAATAGCGACCAGTGAGGCAATAGCTAACAAAACCAGAGCAGTCGAAGCTGTTCGGGCCAATTCCGCCCCAGGAATAAGCACAACCAAGCTTGCTGTATGCACGTGAGACAACAGAACCGCCATCGACGGACTGGCTCGGAGCAGAAGGCGTCGGAGCCGGAGCAGGCGTGGAGGGCTGCGGCGTCGGAGCAGGTGTCGGCGTGGGCGCCGGAGTGTTGCCGCCCTGGTTGTTGTTATTGCTGGTCTGGCCACCGTTGTTGGTGTTCTCGGTCGCACCGGCAGTCTCGTTGCTCACCGTGGCCTTCTCGGCGGTGCTGGCGTTGATGCCGGCCTGCAGCGCGGCGTTGGCCTCGGCCTCGGCGGCAAGCTCGGCTTGCAGCTGCGAATCCAGGGAGTTTACGACGTTCTGGGCTTCAGCCTGCTGGGCGTTAAGCTCGTCGACCTTCTTTTGCGTGGTGGCGACGTTCTTTTCCTGCTCGGCCTGCTTATCGGTGAGCTGCTGCTTAAGCTCCTTGACCTCTTGAATGGTCTGAGCTTGCTTATCGGAAACTTTGCCGTAGTAGAACAGACGGTTGAGCATATCGCTCAGGTCATCGACACCCGTCAGAACCTGAAGCAGGCTCAGGCCGCCGGTTTTGTACTCGCCGGCGACATAGGTCGAGAGCTTGGCCTGACCGTCGGCGATCTCCTGCTGCTTTTGCGTGATCTCGCCAGCAGTCTGATCGAGCGCCTGCGTCTGCGTGGCGAGTTCATCGTAAATCTGCTGGGTTTGGGTACCGATCTGCTCGAGCTTCGTACGAGCAGCGGCAAGGTCGGATGCGGTATCGGCGTAGGCAGGAGCCGCGAGGCCCAAGCCCAAAACACAAGCGAGGGTTGCCGTAGCAGCGCAGCGTGCCATGTTTTTGTGCGTGTTTGCTGTGCGCATGTAGCTTCCTTTCCAGTAACTAAGGGTAACGGCTAGTCCACCGTCACCAGGCTAAAGAGCTCCACATCGTCATCAGACGGCGTGAGCTTCTCGCGCGGGTTGAGAAACGCAAGCTCAAGGATACAACCATAACCGACAAGCTTTGCGCCCATATCTCGCACCAGTTTACCTGTTGCCTCGACGGTTCCGCCCGTCGCGACCAAGTCGTCCAGAATCAACACGGTATCTTTAGAGCTGATAGCGTCGGCATGGATCTCAATTGAATCGGTGCCGTACTCGAGCTCGTAGCTCTGGCTCACGGTCTCGCGCGGCAGCTTTCCCGGTTTACGTGCGGGAACAAAGCCGGCGCCAAGGGCTACAGCCACCGGTACGCCAACCATAAAGCCGCGAGCCTCGGGACCCACGACCTTGGTGATTCCCATGCCGGCAAAGTGCTCGGCGAGGGCATCGGTCATGGCTTTGAGAGCCTCGGGATTGCCAAAGAGCGGCGTGATGTCCTTAAATACGACTCCGGGTTCGGGATAGTCGGGAATATCGACGATATGAGATTCGAAGTCATACATGGCGTGACCTTTCATGGATTGCCGAAATTTCAGCAGCGGTTATTTGCCCGCGGTGGCGGCGCCGGATTGCGACGGGGCGACGACTTTGAGCGGCTTTACGAGAGAATCCTCGTGCGAAACCGGCGCGGCTGGCTCTTCGTTTTTGGCCTTGGTGGACTCGGAACGCGTGATTTCCTCATCGAGTGCATCGATGTCGGCGTCCTCGACCACGGCGTTGAGCGACTCAAAAACGCGGTTCTTGAGCAGCGCGGTGTGCACGCCCTCCGTCAGGTCGTGAAGCTTCTTAAACGCACGCTCGAGCTTGGCGTCGCGCTCGTCATCGGAGGTATCCATTCCGAGCATGCTCACGAGCACCTGCTCAAACATCGAGGACTCGCGGTTGGCGGAAGACACGTACTGACGCAGGTTGCGTGGCTCGATATGGAAGCGCGACAGCTCGGAGCAGTAACGGATGATCGGGAAATCTCGGCCATCGACGAGCTCACGATTCTGCGGACTCTTGATGATGCGAATGAGGTCGTTCTCAGCGAGCGAGCGGATAAACGAAATCTCGACGCCCAGCATATCGGGAATGGTCTCGATGGGATGCAGCTTTTGCTTAGTCTCCTTGGGCTCCGTCTTGAGCGGAACATCGGACAGCAAGCCCACCTCGTAGGCGAGCGTTGACAGGTCCGTGGCGTTTTCCAAGCGCTGCTTAATCACGTTGAGTGGCATATAGCGGGTCTTCTGCAGGTGCAGAATGACCTCCAGGCGATCAACGTCCTCCTTGGAGTACTGACGGTATCCCTTTGGCGTACGATGAGGGGTAATGAGCCCCTCATCCTCTAGAAATCTAATTTTTGAGTTCGAAAGATCGGGGTATGCGCCTCGAAGTAGGTTGACGACTTGGCCGATACTCAGATAGTTGCGTTCGGCCATGCCCTACTCACCGGTTTCGATGCGCTCCGGCGTGCTCTCGTGGTAGATGAGCGTAAACGTACCGATCTGAACGGAAGAACCGTCGTGCAGCGGGGCTGCATTGACAATGGCACCGTCGACCCAGGTACCATTGAGCGAGCCCAGGTCCTCGATGCGAGCGCCGAGGCCCTCGCGAATAATGCGCGCGTGGCTGCGCGAAACGGTCATGTCATTAAGGAAGATGCCGTTCGCGGGATCGCGGCCGATGGTGGTCACGTCGTCCTCGAGCTCAAAGGCGGCACCAGTCTGCGGACCCTTGACGATGGACAGAACGGGGGCGGTGATGCGCACGTTGGCCATGAGGTCGGGAACGGTGACGTCGCTTGAAGGCACGCGGAATACGCAGGTAGCGTCAGCAGTCTTATCATTCTGAGACATATTGTTAACCATGTTGTCCATGACAACCCCTAACTTATCGCGGACGTGCCGCAAATAATGAACCGTACGTAATCATACCCCAACGAATCAGTCTTCGATTTCAGGGTTCAGAAAGTCGATGTCCTCGTCCTCGGGATGCGTGAGAGCCTGTTTAATGGCCGCTCCGCCCTTAATGGAGTAGATGACAGCGGTGAGCATGGAGAAGATCACGCCGCCGTACACAAAGAAGATGCCGAGGGGCATCGAGCTTCCGTTGAGGCCCGGGAAGGCCGTAAGGGATGAAGGTAAAAGATGCAGGCCGTCAATAACGGGGAAACCGAGCAGCATGAGCGAGAAACCAGTCATGAGCAGCGCTGTGGCAATCTTTCCGGGGAAGACGACATCGATGGGGCGACGGTGATAATGACGAACGATAAGCGTGCCGATGCCCAGATAGATGTCGCGGCCAATAATGAGCACACAGACCCAGATGGGCAGCTCTCCGCGGACCACCAGTCCCAAGACGCCGGTGAACAGCAGCGCGCGGTCGCAAATGGGATCCATGACCTTGCCGAGCCACGAGACCGTCTTGGTCATGCGGGCGATCTGACCGTCCATCCAGTCGGTGGAGGCGGCAACGGCGTAGATAACGATGGCGATGACGCGGTTGTTGTCCGTCACAAACAGGTACAGAAATACCAGGGTGAGGATCAGGCGCGTAAAGGTGATGAAATTGGAGATCGTAAAGATCTTATTCGACGGGTAATCGGAAGTGCCGATAAGCTCCTTTTTGATCTTCTTTTTGATGCCCACAGGACTCCCCCGCTGGTTAACGACAAAACTTTCGATACTATACCCGTTCCGGCGATGTCTATCCAGCGTAAGCATAGAGAGTCCAGACATGTGGAGGGCGCTTTTAGGCGGCGGGGATTTCGCATTCGTGTACATCAGCCTCCAAACATGTCGAAAAATGTCGATTTTGGTGGCTGATGTACACGTTTTGATTCGGTGATTACATCGAGCGGGAACGTTGTTGCTTTAAGCAAAATAATCATGGTGATTAAAACAAAAAAGGTCAGGCACTAGGTGCCTGACCTGTAAACTTCTGGTCGGGACGACTGGATTCGAACCAGCGACCCCTTGACCCCCAGTCAAGTGCGCTACCAAGCTGCGCCACGTCCCGAAGCTTTTGTTTGTTGCTCTGCTCTCGCTCGCAACAGGGAGTATATTAACCCGAAACTTTAGACTTGTGCAAGAACTTTTTTACAAATTTTGAAGCAAGTCCAAAATTGTATCTGCGAGCTGGGGTTTTGTTAGCACGGGAAGTTCTTGCGTGCCCGTTGTGCTCACAATCCAGGCCTTGTTAGTGTCGGTTCCAAAGCCCGAATCGGCGCGCGAGACATCGTTAGCGATAATGGCGTCGCAACCCTTGCGGGCCAATTTGCGCTCGGCGTACTCGACAACGTTATCGGTCTCGGCCGCAAACCCGATCACGCATCGTTCGTCCTTCTGGCGCGAGAGCTCGGCCAAAATATCGATCGTCTCGACAAGGTCGATACGATCCAGGTGTTCGTTGGCTTTTTTGAGTTTGTGGTCCGCAGGGGCCGCCGGGGTGTAGTCGGCGACGGCAGCCGCACAAATTGCCGCATCGGCCGTCTGGAAGGCGCTCAGCGCCGCCTGCAGCATCTCTGCGGCGGTCTGCACGCGTACGCACGCCACGCCGCGGGGAACATCGAGCGATGTCGGTCCCAGCACGAGCGTGACCTCGGCACCGCGGCGTGCGGCCTCCCCTGCCAGGGCGACGCCCATCTTGCCCGACGACCGGTTACCGATGAAACGCACCGGGTCGATCGGTTCGTGCGTGGGGCCGGCGGTGATGACGATGCGCTTGCCCGCCAGGTCCTGAGGCGCGGGGTTGAGCACCTCACAGACAGCCTCGACGATGTCCTCGGGCTCGCTCATGCGTCCCGTGTCCACGTCGCCGCAGGCAAGGTAGCCGCTGCCCGGACCCACCACATGGACACCGCGATCGCGCAGCGTGGCCATGTTGGCCTGCGTCGCCGGCGCTTTCCACATGCCGTTGTTCATGGCCGGCGCGATCACGATGGGTCGCGGCGTCGCAAGCAGCGTGGTGGAGATGAGGTCGTCGGCGATGCCGTTGGCCATCTTGGCGATGATATTGGCCGTCGCGGGCGCCACGACCACCAGATCGGGTTCCTGCGCCAGCGAAATATGGTGGATGGGGTCGGAGGGGTCGTCGAACAGGCCTACGGCGACCGGTTCGTTGGTGAGCGCACGGAAGGTAAGTGGTCCCACAAACTCGGTGGCATGCTCGCTCATAACGACCTTGACGCGCGCGCCGCGCTTTTGCAGCAGGCGCACGATATTGCACGACTTATAGGCGGCGATCCCGCCGGTAATGCCCAGCAGGATCGTTTTTCCCTCAAGTTGCATTGAATTGTTGGATGCCGCCGTCATCATTTAGGCTTCCTTGCTGGGAAGCACCAGCAGACGGTGGCAATACGGGCAGTGCGCGATCTCGCTACCGTCGTGGTTGAGGTCGCTCATGGACGATGCCTGCAGTGCGGTGTGGCAGATGGTGGGAATGTTGCCCTTGATGGTCTCGACGGCCAGGCCGCGGAACTGCTTGAGCAGGCGCTCGTAGTCGGTGAGCACGTCGGTCGGCAGCGTGGCAGCCAGCGCAGTGCGCTCCTTGGTGGCGGCGTCAATCTGTGCCTGGAGGTCGGCGGCCTTGGCACGGGCGGCCTTGGTGTCGGCCTTCACGCCATCCTCGAACTTGGCGATGATGGCCTGCGCGCGAGCCTCGCGGTCGAGCGCCTCCTTATGGGCGATGACGACGTCCTTGCGGGTATGCTCGATCTTGTCCAGACGCTTGGCCAGGGTGGCGAGCTCGTTCTCCAGGTCCTGAACCTCGCGGTAGTCAGATCCGTCAACGTGACGCTTCTTGGCGGCCTCGATGGCGTTATTGGTCTGGATTTCGGTGGTGTTGAGATCGTCGAGCTCAATATCCAGGTCCTTGCGCTGGGCGTAGAGCTTGGTCATCTCGGCCTTGAGCTTCACATAGGTCTTGCGCTTGGAAGCGAGCTCCTTGAGCTCCGGCATATTGGCAAGTTCGCTCTTGTTGCGGGCGAGCTCCAAATCAATCTGTTGCAGCTTGAGTAGCGTAGCGCCGGCGCTCATAAGTTCTCTCCTTTTGTCACAGTCCACCATTGGCAAGGGTTCAGTATTTTAATCGCATGACGGGGGTCTACCCCGGCGTCAACCGCAGAGTTCATCAAGATATCAACGAACGGCTCCTCGGAGCGGTCGTGGCCGAGCAAGATCGCCGGCAGACCGCGCAAGGCTAGGTCTTGCGCCACGTGGTAGCCCGCCTCGCCCGTCACGATGACATCCGCACAGGCGGCGATGGCAAGCTCTCCGAAGTCGCCCAGGGAGCCGCCCAAAATGGCAACGGTGCGGCACGGGCGCTCAGCATCGCCCCACACGCGCGGGTCGCTTCCGAAGGCCGTGGCAGCGCGGTTGGCAAGGTCGCGCAGGCTGCAGGGGTCGTGGAGGGTCGCGAGTGCGCCCAGACCGGTGAGCTCAGGCTCGTCCACATGCTCCAGTGAGCTCATGGGCTCAGCGCCCAGCAACTCACTCAGGCGAACGCGCGCCTCATACGAGCGGTCCAGGTTGGTGTGGAGCGAGATAATGCTCACCCCACAACGGGCCGCCTCGTAGAGCGCCGCACTGCACTGGGGACGTGTCGCGCTGGGCGGGCAAAATGCCTCGGGCGCCTTGATGTAGACGGGATGATGCGTGAGCAACACGTTGGCACCGGCCTCCAAGGCGCGGTGCACGTTGGCCCTGGTGGCGTCAAGCGCGCAGGCAACGCCGCGGATCTCGTCGTCGGGGTCGCCAACGGATAAGCCTACGTGGTCCCAGGGTTCGGCGTCCGTCTTGGGATAGTGTGCCAGCAGTGCACGCTCGAGATCGGAGACGATCATGCGGCACCTACGATCGAGAGCAGCGTCTGGGCAAAATCGTCCAGATCGCTCGGATTCACGCGGTCATCGAAGGAAATGCGCAGTGCGCCCAGAGCCTGCTCGCGACCGATGCCCATCGCGCTCAAAACGTGGCTGGGGTCCATGCTGCCGCTCGAGCATGCCGAGCCTGCCGATACCTCAAAGCCGGCGGCGTCGAGCTTGATGATGAGCTCCTCGGAGTCCATGCCGTCAATGTAGATCGATACCATGCCGGGCAGACGGTCGGCATGCGCATAGTCGCCCATCGTGGCGTGAATGCGCGGATGGGCCGTAAGCGTGGCGTAGAGCTTGTCGGAAAGGGCCTGCAGCTTCTCGCGCTCCTCGGCCACATGGGGCGTCAGCGTGCGGGCGGCAGCGGCAAAGGCCAGCTGCGTGCGCAGGTCCTGCGTGCCGGCTCGACGTCCGGCTTCCTGTCCGCCGCCAAAGATGCGGGGGCGCAGTGGCGTACGGGTCTTAACGTAGAGCGCGCCGGATGCCACAGGACCGCCAATTTTGTGGGCGGCAACGGACATGGCATCGACTCCCAACTCGGTGGCATCGAGCGGAATATGCAAGTAGCCCTGGATGGCATCGGTGTGGAACAGGGCGCCCACGGTATGCGCGGCGGCGGCCAGCTCGCGGATGGGCTGCACCACGCCGGTCTCGTTATTGGCGGCCATGATACTTACGAGCGCGACATCGTCTCCGAGCAAGTCACTCAGCGCGGCAGGCTCAATGTAGCCCGCACGGCAGGGCTGCACCAGGTCGACGGTAAAGCCAGCGGCGCGTAGCAGCGGCAGGTTGTCCAGGATCGAATCGTGCTCGATGGCAGATACGATCACGCGGTTGCGCTTGCGGTCGTGCTGACGGGCGCCCTCGGCAAGTCCGAGGAACGCCAGCTGGTTTGCCTCGGTGCCGCCATTGGTTAAGATAATCTCGGACGGGCGGACGCGTGCGCCAAAGCTGCGGGCGATCTCGCGGCGTGCGGCCTCCAGGCGCGCGGCGGCCTTGCGGCCGAGCGAATGCAGCGAGTTGGGATTGACGCCGGCAAGCTCGCTGTCGTCGTACTCGCGCTGCGTAAGGAGCGCCTCGGCGCGCATAGGCGTCGAGGCGGCATAGTCAAGATTCACGGGTATGCGGTTTTGACCTGCGGTCATAAGGGTCTATGCCTCCTGTGCGGCCTCATTGCCCAGCTTCTGTAGCAGCGCAACCTCGGCGGCGGGATCTTCGGACTTAAATACGGCGGAGCCGGCTACGAGCACGTTGGCGCCGGCCTTGACGACCTCGGCGATGTTCTTAGAAGAAATGCCGCCGTCGACCTCGATCATGGGCGACACGCCGTGGCGCTCACACATGGCCTTGAGCTCGTGTAGCTTTGCGATGGTGCCCGGGATAAAGCTCTGGCCGCCGAAGCCAGGGTTCACGCTCATGAGCAGCACCATGTCGACAACGTCGATGATGCTCTCGAGCACACACACGGGGGTGGCAGGGTTGAGCACCACACCGGCCTTGACGCCGCGCTGCTGCAAATGGGTGAGCGTACGGTGCAGGTGCGTGGAGGCTTCGTAGTGCACGGTGATCATATCGGCACCGGCGTCGGCGTACCAATCGACCGTCTCGTCGGGGTTCGACACCATGAGGTGTGCGTCGACCGGCACGTCGGTGGAGCGCTTGACGGCCTTGAGGATGTCGACGCCAAAGGTGAGGTTGCCGGTAAAGTGACCGTCCATCACGTCGAAGTGCACGTAGTCGGCACCGGCGATCTTGTCGAGCTCGCCCTTGAGGTTGGCCATATCGGCCGAAAGGACGGACGGAGCGATTTTAATGGAACCCATGGTAGAAGCCTTTCTGCACTAGTCGGTGAGTCCGTAGAACTCTTGCGATGGGACGCGGTCGGTGAGAATTTCGAGCGCCCTATCCAAAGTAACACCGTTGTAGAGCGTTTGCTCCACGGCAAAGGTGAGCGGAATGTCTACGCCCAGTGAACGGGCGAGTTCGCTGACGCTGCGGGCCGCGACGGCGCCCTCGACCACCATATGCGTGCGGGCCTGGTACTCGTCGAGCGACACGCCGTGGGCAAACTCGTAGCCAAAGGTGCGGTTGCGCGAATGTTCCGAGGTGCAGGTGGCGATGAGATCACCCATACCGGCTAACCCCATGCAGGTCATAGCCTGGCCGCCGCGGGCGTGCACCAGGCGGCTGATCTCGGCCAGGCCGCGCGTCATGATAAGGGCGAGCGTGTTGTCACCCGCGCCGGAGCCGGCGGAAATGCCGCACACGATGGCGATGACGTTTTTCATGGCGCCGCAAACCTCGACACCGGTCATGTCCTGCGACAGGTAGATGCGGAAGGCCGTGGACAGCAGCAGCTCCTTAAAGGTCTCCCCTATCTGCGGGTCTTTACTGGCAATGACGGCAGCAGAAAGTCCGCCGCGGCAGATCTCCTCGGCATGGTTGGGGCCCGAGAGCGCGGCCACGCGTGCCCCGTTGCCGATCTCGCTGGCAATGACCTCGCTCATGAGCAGGCCGGACTCGGGCTCAATACCCTTGGTGAGGCAGAGTACCGGGGCGTCGGCGGCGATGAAGTGTGCTGCCTGCTGACATACACTGCGCAGGTGCGTGGAGGGCACGGCAAAGATAATGGCGTCGGCGCCGTCGAGCGCCTGCGCCAGGTCCGTCGTGGCGATGACGTTGCCGGGCAGCTCGTAGCCGACCAGATACCGGGGGTTACGATGCTCACCATTGATGCCAGCGGCCGTCTGCTCGCTATGGGCCCACATGGTCACGCGCTCGGCTCGAGCGGCGGCAAGGCCGGCGACGGCGGTTCCCCAGGAGCCGGAGCCAATCAGCGCAACATTCATGACTCTCTCCTACTTATCGTCGGGCTCGGTGACGCGCTTGGTAAACGAGAGCTTGGACTCCTTGCCCGTCATGAGCTTTTTGATGTTCGCGCGATGGGCCCACACCACGGTGATGCCGATCATCGCCATGCAAAACTTAAGTCCCAGGCTGCTATACGGAAAGACCGCGCAGGCAGCGATGGGAAGACCGATGGCAGCGGCAAGCGAGCCCACCGACACAAACTTGGTGATGGCAACGGCCACGATAAACATGCCCAGCAGCGAAAGTCCGATGGGCCAGTACCAGGCGAGGATAACGCCCAGACCCACGGCGATGCCCTTGCCGCCATGGAAGTTGAGGTACGGCGAGAAAATGTGGCCCCATACGGCCGCCAGGCAAATGACGCCGAGCATCCAGTCGCCGGGGGCTCCAGGCGCCATGACGCTCACAGGGAAGCCATAGCCCACGCCCGCGATGAGCGGTCGGGCGATAAGGACGCAGATGGCGCCCTTAAGACAATCGAGCAGCAGCGTGAGCGCGGCCACCTTGGGGCCGGCTACGCGCAGGGCGTTGGTGGTGCCGATGTTGCCGGAGCCCGCCTTGCGAATGTCCGTGTGGTTGAACACACGGCCCAGGATCAGGCCAAACGGAATCGCTCCGATAAAGAACGAGACCACGGCGCAGATAGCGGTCAGCAGAATCGGATTATGCATCCTTTTGTTCCTTCTTCCTAAAGAAGAGTCGAATGGGCGTGCCGGAAAAATCGAAGGTCGAGCGCATGCGGTTCTCCACGTAGCGCTGGTAGGTGTCGTTGACCAGGTCGCTGTGGTTGACGAAGAACGTAAACGTCGGCGGGTTGACGCCCGTCTGGGTCACGTAGTGCATGCGCAGGCGGCGCTTGCCGTCCACCACGGTGTGGCCAAACTCGCGCAAGTCGGTGAGGAACGTGTTGAGGCGCGAGGTGGTGATCTTTTGCGAGCGCGTCTTTTCGGCCGCGTCGACCATTGCCCAAATCTTCTCGACGCTGCGGCCGGTCAGGGCCGAGATGCGCAGGTACTGGGCCCAGGGAGCCATGACGCCCAGACGGCGGTCGACGGTCTCCATGCAGGCCTCGCGCTTGCGGTCGTCGTCGAGCAGGTCCCACTTGTTGAGCAGCACCACGATGGCGCAGCCGCGCTCGATGGCCAAGCCCATGACCTTCTGGTCCTGCTCGGTGACGCCCACGGAGGCGTCGACGACGAGCAGCGCCACGTCGGCGCGGTCGATGGCGCGCAGGCCGCGGACCATGGAGTAGTACTCGATGTTCTCGTACACGGTGCTCTTCTTGCGAATGCCCGCGGTGTCGACCATGCGGTAGTGCTTGCCGTCGCGTTCGACGACGGTGTCGATGGCATCGCGCGTGGTGCCGGCGATGTTGGACACGATGGAGCGGTCGGCGCCCAGGATGCGGTTGAACAGCGAGGACTTACCGGCGTTGGGGCGGCCGATGATGGCCACGTTCAGCGCATCGGGGAACTCGTCGGCGACCTCGTCCTCCTCCTCGGGCAACAGGGCCACGATGTCGTCGAGCAGGTCGCCCGTGCCGTGGCCGTGCAGGGCCGAAAGCGGCGTGGGCTCACCGATGCCGAGGGAATAGAACTCCCAGATGTTGTCGTTCTCGCGATCGGGGTTGTCGAGCTTGTTCACCAGCAGAAAGACCGGCTTGTCGGAGCGCTTGAGCATGCGGGCGACCGACTCGTCCTCCTCGGTGACGCCGGTGCGGCCATCGACCACAAACAGGATGACGGCGGCTTCTTCGGCGGCGGCAAGGGCCTGGTCGCGGATGGACGTGGCAAAGACGTCGTCGCTCTTGAGCGGCTCGATGCCTCCCGTGTCGACGATGGTGAACTCGCGACCGTTCCAATCAGCCGTGTGGTATGAGCGGTCGCGCGTGACGCCGCGGGACTCGTGGACGATGGCGTCCGAGGTCTGGGCCAGGCGGTTAACGAGCGTGGACTTGCCCACGTTGGGGCGTCCGACGACGGCGACGATAGGTTTCATCTGCTCTCCTTTAATGGGTAGGTTCAGCGGGAATAGTTGAATTGGCGGACGTTATGCCAAGGATGTGCTCCAGGGTATCGAGCAGCTCATGCGGCATGGTCGATACCACATGAACCTCGGCGCCGCGACCGGTAAGGCTTGCGAGTAATTCGTCACGATGATACTCGTCAAGGGTCATACCGTCGGCGTTGAACATGAGCTTAGGCACAAAGAGCATAACCCCCGACAGGTCCTGCGACAGCTGCTCCAAGATGTCACAGGCGACGATGAGGCCGGTCACGTCCACGTTGCCGCCAAAGTAGCGGTTTTTGATGGCCGTGACGGTACCGGCAAGGCCCTGCGGCGATTCCACAAAACGCGCCACCGTATCGCGCGCGCTGGCGCCCGAGAGGCACAGCAGGCGCTGGCCACGGGCGGCGATTGCCTCGCGAACGCGGCGCAGGCGCTCGGCATCGGCGGCGAGCACGTTGTCGGTCTCGTCCAGATAGGAGCGGATCATGCCGATGCCGTCGTAGTACTGCGGGTAGCCGTCGTAAAAGTCCGCCTCGGGCGGCTCGATGCCGGCGTCCAGATAAAACTCGTCGCTCATCTGGAAGGTGTGGCGGCCAAATCGCTCGAAGGCACGGTCCTGGAAGGGGCGGATCATGGCGATAGTCTCGCGCGCCAGCTCGGGCTTGTCGCTGTAGGACCAGCTAAAACGATTCTGGTGCTTGGTAAAACCAAGTGGCACAATGCCCAGGCTCGTGATTTGCTCGTGCTCCTCGCAAAAGCGCAGGGTCTTTCGCAGCTCCTCGCCGTCGTTCATGCCGGGGCACAGCACGATCTGCGCGTGAATCTCGATGCCGGCCGCCATGATGGCCTCGAGCACATCCATACCGCGCTGGGCGTTGCGGCCCATCATGCGGCGGCGGACGTCGGGGCTTACGGCATGGACCGACACGTTCATGGGGCTCATGTTGCGTTGGATGACGTTTTGCACGTCCTCGTCGGTGAGGTTTGTCAGCGTGACAAAGTTGCCCTGCAAAAAGCTTAGGCGGTAGTCATCATCGCGGATGTAGAGCGTGGAGCGTCCGCCCTTGGGCAGCATCGTCATAAAGCAGAACACGCAGGCGTTCACGCAGGTGCGCATGCCATCGAAGATAGGACCATCGAACTCAAGGCCCCAGTCCTCTCCCGGAAAGCGATCGAGCTCAACGGGGGTGACGGTGCCGTCGCGCGGATCGAAAACCTCCAACTCGACGGTGTCGTCGTCGGCCTCCCAGAGCCACACGATCATATCGGTCAGCTGCTCGCCGTTGACCGTGAGCACGCGCATGCCCGGCTCGATACCCACATCCCATGCGGGCGATTCGGGGCGCACGTTTTTAACGAGCGCGCCCTCACCCGGCTCGGGGTCGCGGCTGCGCCCGTAATCGGCCACCTCGGCGGCGTATGCGGGTACGGTCTGGTCCATGATTAGCGGCAAAGCTCCTTGATGCGCTCGACGGCGCGCTCGATGTGTTCTTGTGGGGTAGAGGCTCCGGCGGTGATGCCGATGTGGCGTGCGTCGGTAAACCACGCGGCCTCGATCTCGGACGCCTCCTCGATGTGATGGGTGTGCTCGCAGACGTCGGCGCAGATCTGTGCCAAGCGGCGGGTGTTGCCCGAGTTCTTGCCGCCAACCACGACCATGCAGTCGCAGCGGTTGGCAAGTGCGGCCGCCGCCTGCTGGCGCTCGCTCGTGGCGGCGCAGATGGTGTTGATCACACGCAGCTCTTGCACGCGCGGGGTGATGGCGGCCACGACCTCGGCGAGGTTCTGCGCGGTCTGGGTGGTCTGCACAACCAGACCGACCTTGCCCTTGAGCGGCAGCGCGTCCGCATCGGCGGCGCAGCTCACGACCTGCGCGTCATCGCCGGCATGGCCCAGGATGCCCTCCACCTCGGGATGGCCCGGCTCGCCTACGACGAGCACGCGATAGCCCTCGCGTACCAGGCGCTCGGCGGCCACGTGGACCTTCTTCACGTAGGGGCAGGTGGCATCGACCACGTCGAGGCCGCGCTCGCGAGCGGCCTCAATCACCTGCGGCACCACGCCGTGAGCTCGGATGATAACGGTGCCCGATGCGGCATCGTCCAGGGTCTCGGCCAGACCGACGCCCGCCTCGGCAAGCTCGCGCACCACGATGGGGTTATGAATGAGCGGGCCCAGGGTGTGGACCTGAGCGGTCTCCCCCACTTGCGGGGCAGCCGCCAGGGCCATATCGAGCGCGCGCTGCACGCCGTAGCAGGTGCCGGCGTGAGCAGCGATTTCGATGGTGGGGGCGTCTGCCTTGCCGGTCATGGCCTCGGTAGTGTTCATGACTTCCTCGCCCATGGCTAGAACCTACCCGGGTGCTCGGCGCACAGGTCATCGCGCATGGCGTAGACACGACTCATGGCCTCGGACTCAAACCAGGCCAGGCGCTCCTTACGCTTGAGCTCGGCCGGTGCATCGGAAAGCGAGATTGCCTTGCCGGCACGGATCCAGCACTTTTTGGGGCGCATGAGCTTTTTGCCCGCAGGCGTAATATCGGACCAGCCGCAGATGGCGAGCGGGTTGACAGGCGCCTTGCCCATCTGGGCGATGAGCGCAAAGCCGCCGTGGACTTCGGGTTTGATCTCGCGTGAGCGGATGCGCGTGCCCTCGGGGAAGATCAAGACGTCCTCGCCGCGTTGCAGCGCATGCTGGGCGGCGCGCAGGCACTTCATGTCGGCGGTGCCGCGCTCGACGGGAATGCCGCCCACGCGGCTAAAGGCCCAGCGTACGATCTTGCTCTTAGCAAACTCGGATTTAAAGATGGGGCGAATGCGGCGTCCGCCAAAGAACAACGCCGTCTCCACGGCCAGCAGCTCGGCCATTGAGGTGTGGTTGCAGATGACCACGCTGCCGCGGCCTTCCTGGCGCTCAAACAGCAGGTCGCTGTCCTCGACCTTCCAGCGCCACATGAGCTTGGAGAAGACCCACAGGATGCCCATGACTACTGCGACAGTGCCGCGGATGAGCGCGGGGAACTCGGCGTAGGGGGCGTTGTAGTAATCCTCGGGCGTCTGCTTAAACAGGCGCATGGGCTACCTCCTTTGGTTGATGAGATCCTCGATGATCGAGACGACCTCGTCGATGGTGTGGGCGGTGGAGTCGACGTGCACGGCGTCCTCGGCGGGAACGAGCGGCGCGACCTCGCGGCTGCTGTCGAGCTTATCGCGTTGCTTGAGGGCGTCGAGGGTCTTGTCGACCTCGGCCTCGAGCTGCTCTTCGGTGAGCGACTGGGCGTCGTTTTGGTGGCGCTGCAGCACGCGGCGACGGGCGCGTTCGCGTGGGTCGGCGGTCAGAAAGACCTTAACCTGCGCGTTGGGGAACACGACGGTGCCGATGTCGCGACCCTCGGCGACAATGTCGCGATCCTCGGCGGCGCGGCGCTGATGGATGAGCATGGCGGCGCGCACGCCCGGGTAGGCCGAGACCTTGGACACGTTGGCGTCGACCTGCGGAGTGCGGATGGCGGCCGAGGCGTCCTTGCCGTCGATGGTCAGGCGCGTGTCCTCGCCGGTACTGTTGGTAAAGCGGATCTCGATCTGCTCGGCGAGGGCGTCGATGGCCGCCTCGTCGTCCAGGTCGATGCCGCGATCGAGCGCGGCGAAGGTGACGGCGCGGTACATAGCGCCCGTGTCGAGCTTGTTAAAGCCCAGCTGGCGGGCTATCTCCTTGGCGATAGTGGACTTGCCGGAACCGGCGGGGCCGTCGATGGCGACGATCATACAATGCTTCCTTTCGGTGGTTAACGTGCTGGTATGGGACGCAGGCGCTGCAGCTTGGCGGGTTGCCTAGCTCGTGTAGCGCTCGCGGTAGGTGTTGCGCTTGGGCGCGGAGCCGTGGCTGCCGTGGTGGCGCGTGCGGCTTGCGGTGTTGGTTGCCGGCGCGGCGCCGCGCTTGGAGCCGGCCTGCTTGGGCGGGATACCGCCGGCCTTCAGAATCTGCACTTCGCGGTCGGTGAGCTCGCGCCATGAGCCCTTGACCACGTCTTTGAGCTCCAGGCCGGCAAAGTTGCAGCGGTGCAGGCGGATCACCGGATGGTGGATCTTGCTCAGCATGCGCTTGACCTGGTTCTTGCGTCCCTCGCGGATGATGACCTCCACGGCGGTGGTGCCGGGCTTCACACCCTGCGGGGCCACGGCCTCGGCCTCGCGCGCGTTAATGACACGGCAGATCGCCGGCTGGCACAGACCGTCGTCGAGCTCGATGCCGCGACGCAGCGGCGCAAGATCGTGGTCGGACAGTTCGCCGTCCACGAGCGCCTGGTAGGTCTTGTAGACGTGCTTGCTGGGGTGCAGCAGATCCTGCGACAGGTCGCCGTCGGTGGTAAAGAGCAATAGGCCCGTGGTGTCGCGATCTAGGCGACCCACCGGGAACAGGCCCGGAAAACGGTCGCGGGGAACCAAGTCCGCCACACAGGGACGCTCCTGCGGGTCGCTCATGGTAGTGAGGTAGCCGGTCGGCTTGTAGAGCATCAGGTACACGGCGCCCTGGTTGAGCTTGACGGGCATGCCGTCGACCTCGATATGGTCGCGGTCGACGTCGACCTTGGTGCCCAGCTCGGTCGCGACCTGGCCGTTGACGGTCACGCGGCCGGCGGTCATCAGGTCCTCCGAGCCGCGGCGGCTCGCCACACCCGCGCGCGCCAAAAAGCGCTGCAGGCGCATGGTGTGCGGGTAGACGGGCTGGGCGTCACCTGCGGGCATTGTGGCGCCCGTGGCGCTTGCGATGCGCGTCTCCTCTGCTTCGTTAGTCCTCGTCATGCATGTCCTCCGAGGTGTCACCGGCGGCCAGCAGCTCCTCGCCATCGGTGTCCTCAACATCGGTATCGATCAGTTCGCGCTCTTCGTCCAAGTCCTCGGCCTGTTCCTCGAGCGTGGACTGAATGCTGCGGCCGCTCAGGCGCTCGCGGATAAACTGGCGCGACTGCTCATCGGGGGCAAACTGCTCCAGATCGGGCAGGTCGCGGGTGGAGCGCAGGCCGAACTTTTCCAAAAAGGCGTTGGTCGTGCCGTAGATGATGGCCTGACCGCGTTCGGGGTCGCGACCGAGCTCGCGCACCAGGCCCTTGTCCACGAGCGACGCGATGACGCCGTCGGAGTTGACACCGCGGATGCCCTTGACCACCTCGCGCGTGACGGGCTGGTGGTAGGCGATGACGGCCAGGGTCTCCAGCGCCGCCTGCGACAGCTTTTGCGTGTCCCAGCTCAGCACATAGGCCTCGACCACGTCGTGGTAGGCGGGGTGCGTGAACAGGCGCCAGCCGCCGGCGACCTCGCGCAGCTGAAAGCCGCGATTGGCCTCCTCGTACTCAACCTTGAGCTCGGCCAAAAGCGACGCGCACTCGCCCGGGGCGATATCCAGCGCACCTGCCAGCGCGGGCGCGCTCACGGGGTCGCTCGACACCAGCAACAGCGCCTCGAGGGCGCCTTTGAGGCTGTTTGCCTCCAGCGTGGAAAGGGTTGACATGGTTGGTCGCTCCTATTCGGTGAGCTCGGGGCCCTCGCCGGGCACGTATGCCTCGGCGCCCTCGACGCGGTTGATTTGAATGGTTCCAAAGATCTCGTCCTGGCTCAGCGTGAGCGAGCCGCGTTTGGCAAGCTCGAGCATGGCCAGGAAGGTGACGACGAGCTGCTCGGTTGTGGCGTCGCCGTCCAAGAGCTCGCGGAAGGTACAGGTTTGGTGCGCCATGGTAAAGCGGTCGACCGAGGCCACCGTCAGGTCGAGCGGCACGCGATGCGGTGCCACGTGCTCGGCCTCCAGCAGGAAGGTCTGGCGTTTGCCGTCCAGGTCGGCGCAGATGACGGCGAGGCCGCGCAGGGTAATGCCGGCCAGGTAGTCGGGCATAAGGCCTAGGAACTCGGGGTCGGGGCCGGCCACGCGCGGATGCATGCGGCTCTCGGCCTGCATGCGAGCGCCAAGGGCTGCCGCCGCGCCCTTAAACTGCTTGTAGGCAATCAGACGCTGGATCAGGACCTCGCGCAGGGCGTCGCCGTCGAGTGCGCTGAGCTCCTCGAGGTCTTCGTCGTCCTCGTCATCGTCGACGGTTTTGCTCGGCGCCTCCTGGGGTACCAGCGAGGCGGCCTTGATGTCCAAAAGGGTTGCCGCGACCAGCAAAAAGTCGCTCGCCACGTCCAGGTCCAGCGCCTCGATGCGTTCGGCCTCGGCAAGGTACTGCTCGGCCACCTCGCTGATCGAGATGGCGCCGATATCAACTTTTTGGCGAGTTACCAGCTGCAGCAGCAGGTCGAACGGTCCGCTGTAGACCTGCGTCGACACGCGATACGACATCTTCGACCTCCTTTGACGGCGCCTTCGCGGCGCGGTTTGGGTGCATGTAGTGACCGTTTTGCACGGTCGACCTGTAAGTTTACCTTAGATGCCGGCGATTGCGAAGTTGAGCAGCCACTCGGCCAGCGGATACACGGTAACGTCGAAATAGCGCCCGATCACATCGATGCCGGTCCACATGGGCAGCAGGTACAGCACCAGGATGAGAATGGGCATGGCGTATTGCTGCAAACGATAGTAGTTGGCGAGCGCCTTGCCTTTGAGGAACGGCACGATAATCGACGAGCCGTCGAGCGGCGGAATCGGGATGAGGTTAAAAAACGCGAGCGACAGGTTGACCACGATAAACGTGGCACCGAAGTTCATGATTTGCGACGCCACGGCAAAGGACATGCTGGTGTAGAGGTTGCCGTATGCCGCGTGCATGAGGGCGGCCGCGAGGAATGCCAGCGCGATGTTCGAAGCGGGGCCGGCTGCGCTCACCAGGACCTCGTCGCGCTTGGGGTGCTTGAGGTTGTTGAGGTAGACGGGCACGGGCTTGGCGAAGGCGAATACCGGGCCGCCGGCCGCGAGCATCAGCAGCGGCAGGAGAATGGTGCCAAACGGGTCGATGTGGTTGAGCGGGTTGAGCGAGACGCGGCCGCGCGAACGGGCCGTCTTGTCGCCGAGCGCCCAGGCCGCGGCGGCGTGTGCGCTCTCGTGGATCACGATACCCACGATGACGGCAATGGCGCTGGCGAGCAGGTTCATGAGGTAGCTGCTGGACATGACACTCCCCTAGCGGACGCGGCGCGAGGCGCGCGTAAGCAGGTAGTCGGCCACAAACAGGATGACGGCCACGATGGCGTAATCCAAGCGGAAGACACCGCCAAAGGGCGAGGTGATAACGCCGTAGCCGGCGATGGCGCTCGGCAGGGCGCGCGAAAGCTCAACGACAAAGCCCACGATCTGCAGCTTGGCGGTGAGGCCGCTGAAGCACAGCAGCACGGTCATCGCGCTCATAAAGATGCCGCAGATGCGACAAGCGATGGCGATGATGCTCATCGCCACGGCAGCGGCTTTACGAGAGTTCACGCGCGGTCTCCTCTTCGATCTGGGTTGAAAGCTCGAGCCATTCGTCCTCGAGCTTGGGCAGCTCTTGCTTAAGGCCGTTATATTCCCCCAGCGCGGCGTTGAACTTGTCCTGATCGGCATAAAGCTCTTCGCTTGCCATCAATTCCATAAGCTCGTCATAGCGGGCACGCTTTTTGTCCAGCTCTGCCTCGATCTTTTTGAGCTGGTTGCGCACGCCCTTGAGCTTTTTGTTGAGCGCGGCGCGAGCCTGGGCCTCGGCGCGCTTTTGCTCCTTGGTCTTTTTGCCCTCGGCAGGCTTGGGAGCCGCGGCTGGGCTGCTGGCCTGGGCGGCGTTGGCGGGCTTAGAGCTCCTGCTTGCCTCCGGCGCGCTCTCCCCTGCCGTCTCGGCGGCGGCGCGGGCAGCGAGGTCCTCGCGCTTGAAGAGGTAGTAGTCGTAGTCGCCGTCGTAGACCGTGACCTTGCCGTCGCGGATGTCGATCACGCGGTTCGCCACGGCGCGCACCAGGTGCTCGTCGTGGCTGATCAGCACGATGGTGCCGGGGAAGTTTTGCAGGGCGTTTTCGAGCATGTCCACCGAGTCGATATCCAGGTGGTTGGTGGGCTCGTCCAGGCACAGGAGCGCCTCGGGGGCCACGAGCATCTTGGCCAGGGCCAAACGCGCCTTTTCGCCGCCGGAGAGCACGCGGACCTGCTTTTCGATGGAATCGTTGTCGCTAAACAAGAAGGCGCCCAGCAGGCTACGCTGCTGCGGCACGGTCCACTTGGGCGTGACGGTGTCGATCTCTTGCAAGACGGTGTTGGACTCGGTCATGCCCTCGAGCGCATGCTGGGCATAGTAGGCGATGCCCACGTTGGTACCCAGGTCGCGCGTGCCGGAAGTGGGCGGCTCCAGGCCGGCGAGGATCTTCATGAGGGTGGACTTGCCGGCGCCGTTGGGGCCGACAAGCGCCACGTGCTCGCCGCGGTAGAGTTTGAGGTCGATGTCTCTGTAGATGTGCTTGTCGCCGTAGGACTTGGAGACGCCCTCAAGGCTCACGACCATATCGCCGGAGCGCGGCGGGTCGGGGAACTTAAAGTCGATGTGCTTGTGGCCCTCGGGCAGGATGACGAGTTCCTTTTTGATCTGCTCGATCTTGCGGATGCGCTCCTGCGCCTGTGCGGCCTTGGTGGGCTTGTAGCGGAACTTGTCAACGAAGACCTGCATGTGGGCGATGTCGCGCTCCTGCGCGGCGCGCTTGGCGCGCATCTGCTCCAGGTTGTCCTCACGCTGCTTGAGGTAGCTGCTGTAGTTGCCGGTGTAGGTGGTCACGCGGCGGTTTTCGAGCGCGGCGACGTGGTCGACGCAGGCGTCCATGAAGGCGCGGTCGTGGCTGACGATGAGCACGGCGCCGTCGTAGTTGGCGATAAAGCCGCGCAGCCACTGGACGCTTTCGAGGTCCAGGTGGTTGGTGGGCTCGTCAAGTAGCAGTAGGTCGGGGTGGCGCAGGAAGAGCTTGGCCAGCGCGATGCGCATCTGCCAGCCGCCCGAGAACTCGGAGCACGGGCGCTCAAAGTCGGTGACCTTAAATCCGAGGCCGGACAGGATCTTGCGGGCGTTGCTCTCGAGCTCGTAGCCGCCCAGGTGCTCAAAGCGGTCCTGGACCTGGCCGTACTCGTTAAGGAGCGCGTCGACGTTCTTGCCCTGCTCGGAGAGCTCGGTGATCTGGGCCTGCAGCTCGTTGGCGCGCTCGCCCATGCGGCGGATTTCCTTGGCGGCCGCCATGACCTCGGCAAGGATGGTGGTGTCCTTTTGCTCCAGGTTGGTTTCCTGCTCTAGGTAGCCTACCTGGCAGTCCTTGGCGTACTGGACCTGGCCGGCGTCGGGGCTGTCGATGCCCATGATGATCTTGAGCATGGTAGTTTTGCCGGCGCCGTTGGGTCCCACGAGCGCAAAGCGCTCCCCGGGGTTGATCTGGAAGGACGCGCCGCTAAAGAGGACGCGCGCGCCGAAGCTTTTTTCGATCTTGTCGACCAGGAGGATCATGGTGCCGCCTTTGACCTTGTGTGCCTATATGAAAAAAGGCCCCAACTTGCGTTGGAGCCTCATTCAATGCTCGGGTGGAGACGAGGGGGATCGAACCCCTGACCTCTTGACTGCCAGTCAAGCGCTCTCCCAGCTGAGCTACGCCCCCGTGCGAAGAAGTACTATACGGGAACTCACGCGCCGATGCAAGGACAATTTCGGAAAAACTTTCGTGATCGTCGGCGCACACGGGACCGCGCCAGCCCGCGGGTCGCCTGGCCCCCGCACGGCCTGTACGCCGGCCGACTTGGCGCGCGGAACACGATCCGCCCCGTGCAACAGGATTTTCCGTGCACCGCCAGTCCCATTATCGGGTCTGACTGCGAAGTGCCCCTCCTCTGCGCTTCAGAACCATGCCGGTTTACTACGATGAATCAGGAATGTCCGACCACGCACGCCTTTTCGCGTAACCGGCGGGCTCCCTACCTGCGGTTTTACAAATGGAGAACACGCGGTGCTTGGGAGTCGCTGATCCGTCGTAGTAATCCGGCATGGTTCTGAAATGACATCAGGTTGATTTCACGCATAAATATGTTGGAGCCCTGAAATATAGGCTTTTACTTTTTCTAAAACACGTCTTTTCCGCGATGCGCCTAGATTAGCTGTTGTTTAGCATCGGATATGATCTTGCGTTGTGCGACTTGCTCGTGCATGGTAGTATTTCACGACGTGAAGCGAAGAAATTTGGCCTGAGTTGCCTTTGTTAGAATTGCATTCACCGTTCATAAGGGCTCTTGGCGCAACGGTTAGCGCAGGGGACTCATAATCCCTGGGTTCTGGGTTCGAATCCCGGAGGGCCCACCAGAGTATTTCGAGGCCGGGCATTACGCCCGGCCTCTTTGTTATTGAGCTGCAGACTAGCTTGTCATTCAGAGACGTAAAGTTATCAACATTCATATTCGTAATTGACAATGGGTATGTCGCCAAGATGCTACTCAGCCAATACATGGCTTAAATTAATAGATATGAAAAAAGGCCCCAACTTGCGTTGGAGCCTCATTCAATGCTCGGGTGGAGACGAGGGGGATCGAACCCCTGACCTCTTGACTGCCAGTCAAGCGCTCTCCCAGCTGAGCTACGCCCCCGTGCGAAGAAGTACTATACGGGAACTC
>NZ_JADPCJ010000001.1:144709-235801 GCF_015670795.1 Collinsella aerofaciens
CCTGACCTCTTGACTGCCAGTCAAGCGCTCTCCCAGCTGAGCTACGCCCCCGTGCGAAGAAGTACTATACGGGAACTCGGACGGCGATGCAAGGACAATTTCGGAAAATATTTTGCGGCGCGTGGAACGGGCGCGGGGCCGAGAGGACCCACGGTACTCGACATAGTCCGCGGGGCTCGGAATGTCGCCCCAGGTGCCGCCGGCCAGACCAAAGCGATCCGCGGTGCTTCCGGGGACCTGAGCCCTTCCGCACGCCTTCGGACCATTTTACGGAACCGTGCGTAGCTCGCCCAAGCTGGTCGCTTCATAAACGGACCGGTTTACTACGCCGATTCCCGGATTACCGACCTCACGCCTACTTTCGCAAAACGGGCAGGCGATCTACCTGCGGTTTTACGAGCGGCGAATTCGGTGTGCTCAGCTACCCCCAATCCAACGTAGTAAACCGGCGTGGTTGTAAAATGGCATTTAATTACTGGCAGCATATAAAGTATTAAAAATGCTCAGTTGGGCATTATTACTTACCAATATCAAGCCAATTGCACAGAACGTTGGCCCGCAATCTGGTCTCAGCGCATCTCATCGCCTCGGTTTTTGGCTTGTAGCGCAACTCTAATCGCTCACACACACTGTGGATGATGGCATCAAGCTGATCGTGATCATTGAGCATGTCATGGGTTACAAGAAATACGTCGTATCCCATGCTTTGCAATGCTGTCATTCGGGTGGCATCGTGGTCAAGCACAGCACCCGATCCATGGATAACCTCTCCTTGAAGTTCGATAATCACTGCCTTCATTGTTATTGGGTTTACGATGACGATATCGCCGTAACAGATTTTCTGACCTGCGATTTTCCGAGCTGAATTCGACAGCGGTGTTAGGTCGTTGACGAATATGTTTTTAAACTCCGCTTCGCCGGCACGCCTCGGATGACTTAGCAACATGATTCCAGCAACTTCTACCGGGGAAGCAGCAATACCCATTACCTGCTGTGCGGCTTCGTAGAATTGCTTTCCCCACATTTCGCCCTTAACCTTCACCGCAAATTTGTGCAGTTCTTCTATTTCAATAAGAGGTTTTCTCATCCAGAGTGATGTGCCCTTTCCGTCAGCTTTATTTCCGGATCCGTCATCCTGCTGCCCACTTTGATCATTCTCGCTGTCCTTCTTGTGCGTCCGAGGACAGACTCGCTTCCATGGGGCCTCGTCTTGTGTTTCGTCTAGTTCAAACAGACTTTCTGTGGTGTACTGCTCTTCTTCTGATTTTGCCTGCTCAAGTGCCATGTCGACCGCGGGCGTTGGTTTAAAAACCGAGAACCATCCGCAAAATTCGTACATAGCCAGAACCAGGTCGTATGAAGAAACGCTTCGGGTCATGGTGAATAGCGTATGAAGAGGATCTGTGACGCTAAAGCCCATACCCGTGTCGATGGAAACCTTTTCTGTATAGGCGCTGTTCCATCGGATGGTCCGTCTTGTCTTGGAATGCAGGTTGCTTCGTGTTGATGCTGCTGTGATGACTGGCGTCTTAAGGACGTCGGTTACGAAAGGGGCTTGGGCTAGGGCTCGCCAGCCGTCTTCGGAGTTGGGTAGGCGTGGGTAGAGATCGCGCACCTGCGGTGGGCAGCGCCAGTAGCGGAATGCGGTGTTTGCACATACGATTTCGTCCATTTGCGCCTCCCCTGGTATCGGCCGTAGGCCGTGCGGATTGCGGGTATGGCCGATTATCTACTGGGGCATCATGCGGGTAAGTACCGGAAGCAAACCAAAAGCTTGACGGGTTCTGCCGATAAGCCTTCGTGTGATAAAAATCCGCTGGAAGGCGCTCTGGGCATGTGGTCCCTGTCTCCACATTTGCGCTCGGATCACAAGGGGAATTCAATGAAAATACGTATGCGTTTTATGCAGAACGCGCAATGGCGTCAGCAAAAAGGGTGCGATAAAAAAATGACGCCTTAGAGGACTACGATTTGATTTTGGTGTCACTTTTGGTGTCAGTTTTAGTGTCAAAAAGAAAAAGGCCAGAAGTTTAATACCTCTGACCTGTGCTTTTGATGGTGGGCGATACAAGATTCGAACTTGTGACCCCATCCGTGTGAAGGATATGCTCTACCCCTGAGCCAATCGCCCGTCGCCTTTCGGCAAAAGAGATACTATCATAGCCGCGCGTGGTTTACCAAGAACTTTTTGTCCCCGATTTTAAATTCGTGGGCACAGACCACGGCGCCGCAATCAGGGCAACCGACAAACCAGCAGTTCAACCGCCCTTTATCGCTTGATCCACGAGGTCTCGGGGCGGCAGATAAGTCTCGCATTGTTGTAGGCCATGTCGAGCGTGAGGCAGGTGCGCGCGGCGTAAAAGCCGTCCTCGCGCTGGATGGTCAGCGCCAGCTCGGGCTTGTCGCCGGTCAGGCACAGCGGCAGCAGCAGCTGGATCCGGCCGCCGTAGAACTGGGGGACCGCGAGCGTGTAGTTTGCGGCGGCGCGGCGGGCGGCCTCGACGACGGCGCCCTCAAAGGCGCGGCGCAGCAGCAGCGAGTTGCCCTCCCCCATCAGGCTGGCGGGAATGCGCGTAAAGTTCTCCTCGTCGCCCAGAATATGGTCGATGTTGGAGCGGATGGGCAGGCGGTAGTCAAAGACCAGCTCGGAAGGATCCTCAGCAAAGCGCACGCGGCACGGCAGGTACTCAAACGAGACCAGCATGGGGTCGCTTTCCTTAAAGAAACCCGTCAAAAACCAGCGCTGGCGCGCATCGGGCTTGGTGTTGGGCTCAAACAGACCGTAGATGGTCTCGTAACGGCGTGTGTACAGGCCGGTGTTGAACAGGCAGCGGTCGTCGTCGAACACCAGTGGCAGGTTGGACGGCGCGGTCTGGTCCACGTCGCGCTCGGTCAGGAATACCGCGCGGCTAAACGAAAACGACAGGTAGTTTTTGAGGATGCGGTTGCAGGGACCCCAGTCCTCGGGATCAGCGAGGTCGACCAGGCGGTCGTAACAGGGCTCGGGGCAAAACGCAAAGTCGTAGATATTGCTGCACAGGGTGCTGGGGATTTCCATGTGGTGTCCAATCCATTTCATAGCTGGCGTGCGGATGGTTTGATTCTATACGTGCGATGCAATTCCGGGGAGCAAACACAGTGGCACTAGGAGTCGTACTCCAGGGCGATCGGTTGCCAGACGAGGTCTTCGATAGTGCAGTGCAGGGCATTTGCGAGCGCTAATGCCGAGGAGACCGAGGCGCGGCGTAGGTCGAGTTGGTTCTGCTCGTAGAGTTGTATGGCGCGAAGCTTAACCCCCGATTGGGCGGCGAGCTGTTTTTGCGTTAGTCCGGCTGACTTTCGTGCCGCCTTGAGACCCTTTTTGTCTGCCTGGGCGTTGTTCCATTTATCAATGACAATCTGGGCGAATTTGTCTTCGGAGGCCTCGTGAAGCGGATGGTACGAGCCGATTATCCAATCGAGCGGGGCGACTTCAAACAGGTCGCTAAAACACAAGCTGCTCATCCATTGCGCATAGGCCAAAACCCAGCCCGCCCAATACTGAGGCGAACGGTCGAACGGATAGGTCTCTCTGCATTCAACGGGGCTCAGTCCCGCATGGGCGATAATATCGCGCGCGAGCTCGTCGCCCGCCATGCCGCAGACGACGCGAGGTGTGCCGCGCTCAAACTGTTTCATCTCAAGAGCGTTCGACAGGATGGCCGTCAACTCGGCCGGAGTCAGCCCTTGGTCACAGAGGGCAAAATCGACCGCCTCGCCCAGCGTTCTCATGGCATCCTCGAGATACATCTCACTGTAGGCGTGGATCATCGTCCGTCATCCCCTCTCGAATGATATCGACGATACGGATTCCCTCAAATGGATTTTCGGCAAGCAGCTCTCGATATTGCGCCCTTGCCGCTTCATCTCGCTCCTTGGCCAATGGACCATACAGAGCTTGCGGCGCACGTTCAAATCCTGCAAAACGAATACTCTTAAACGCGCGCTCGCTTTTGAGCACAATCTGCTCTCCCAGGTTGCCGAGCCTCATAGATCGACCAAGCTGATCGACGGTAATCGTATTGTTCACAAAAGCTCTGGCATAACTAAAGTACGAGTCGTCCGCGCGCCATCCCCTAATCACATCGCAAGCTCTAGTGTCAGGTAGAAAATGATTGTGGAGATATTCGCACGCGCCCGCGGCAATGGCGGTGTCTTTGCGAAAAGAACGATGCTCAACAAGCAACGCTATCCAATGCAGGACGCAATATTGCGGCGATAGCAGGTCGAGAATTTTGAGATCGGCTATATCGAGTTCATAGCGATTCGCAAAGCCGTCGGCATCACGCGAGCACGCCCATTCCCTTGCAAGGTCGAGGCTCTCTGTGCAATAGAATCCCTGTCCATAGTCGTTATGGACTTTCCCCAGGCCAAGCTGGGGAGTCTCAATGATTTTCTGAGAACCATGCCACAGTTCCACGCGAGCCTCCTAACAGGTATCGCTCTGGCGATAGTGTAGCACTCTATCGCCAGAGCGATACCTGTATCAAAAGAGCAAGATGGCAATCCCGTAGCTGTCGGCGGTCTTGGCGAGTGTGAAGAACACGCCGCTTGCGCTCGCTTTGGGTTTTGCCGGCTTTGAAACGGAAGTATTCACAGGACATCTATAAATGTAACTAAATAGTTTGCCGTGTAACATTACTAATGTTACATTTCAAAATATCATGTTACAAAAGGAGGCGAGGCATGCGGGAATTCGTTGAGAAGATGCTGCATACGAGGGTCGAGCGTGAGCCCGTTAACGTCTCGGGGCTTCCCCTGTATCTGAGGGGGTTGTACTCCCTTGAGCGGTGGACCGCCTTCGGCGTGCCGTTCGTGATGGCTTCCCCCATCGAGAGTGCGACGGTGAAGACCATGGCGAAACACCGCAACACGCTTGAGATAGCTCTGGGGATTCCCGTGGCTTTCGCTCTCGAGAGCGCGACGGGCTACAGGGTCGAGCGAATGCTTGAGGCCGGCCTCGCCTTCGTAGCTACAGACAAACAGGTGTATCTGCCGTTCCTGGGAGTCGCGCTGAATGGTGACAAGGGCCATGCGGGCGACCGTAAGCAGGTGAGCGTCGAAACGCTCTCGCCCCAGGCGCAGCGACTCGCCATCATGGCGCTCTACGGTGAACTCGACGGAGCCAACGTCACTCAGGCGGCGAGTGTTCTCGCTGTCGCAAAGATGACCGTCTCGCGCGCGTTCGACGAACTCGCCGCTGCCGACCCCTCGATCGTCGTGTCCGAAGGGCGCCGACGGGTCCTACGCCCCGACCGGAATAAGATGGCGCTGTGGCGACGGCTGGAACCATACATGGCAAGCCCGGTCGCAAGGGAGCATCGCCTGACCCACATGCCTGATGCGGACCTTCCACCAGGAGGAGTTTCGGCGCTGTGCGAGCTCTCAATGCTGCAGGACGACCCCTGGCCGACTTTCACCGCGACCAAAGCGCAAGAGCGCGCCCTGGGGCTGGCGACCTGTGCACGTAACGCTGGATTCGACGAGTCAGAGGAGCCCGCGTGCGTAGTGCAGGTACTGCGCTACGAGCCCGAGCCAGCGCCCGGGTGTGTTGGCGACCCGCTTTCCGCCATCCTATCCCTTCCCGACGATGTGAGGGACGACCCGCGCGTCGCGGGCGAGATCGAGTACGTCTTGAATCGAGTGCTTGGGGTTGATTATGAAGGGAATCGATAAGTTCAAGGAACGCTTCGTGGGCCGCGAGGACGAATATGTCCTAATCGGTGGCGGCGCCTGCGACCTGCTGTTCGGCGAGGCAGGGCAGAATTTCAGGGCAACGAAAGATCTAGATCTGGTCCTTCTGGTGGAAGCGCTGACACCTGAGTTCGGCCGCGTCTTCTGGGACTTTGTCCGGGAGGGCGGATACGAGAACAGACAAAAGAGTAGCGGGAAGCCGCAGTTCTACAGGTTCTCTAAGCCGAAGGACCCGGCCTTCCCCGCCATGCTGGAGTTATTCGCGTGCGCCGACATCAACTTGCGCGAAGGGGATTCCGGCCTTATGCCGATTCACATCGACGATGAGGTTTCCAGCCTTTCTGCAATTCTGTTGGACGAGGAATACTACAGACTGCTTGTCGAGAACAGGGTGTCGGCCGGCGGCGTCGCTGTCCTGTCGGTCGAGGGGCTTATCCCCTTCAAAGCTAAGGCGTGGCTTGACCTGTCTGCCAAGCGCGCGGAAGGTCAGGCCGTCGACGAGAAGACCGTGAAGAAACACCGCAACGACGTCTGCCGCCTCGCCACCTTGCTCGCGGGTAACGAGCACCCCGCCATGAGCGAGGGGGTTCGTGCTGACATGAGGCGCTTCATGGAGGTCTATGAATTGGACCCCGTCGATCCCAAAACAATCAGGATCAAGGGTGTTGCGGCGCAACAGATCGTTGAGGTGCTGAAGGACGTTTACTTGCGATAACGCGCACACATGACGCGCTTTCGGCCAACGCAGGCCCCAAGGACATTGCAATCCAGTGGAAGTCGGCAGTTTTGGCGAGTGTGGGGAACACGCCGCTCGCGCTGGCCTTGGGCTTTGACGGCATTGAAACGAAACTGGGGCTTATAAGTCAAAATAGAGACGCCTTCAACCAGAAAGATTGAAGGCGTCTTCTCCGCGAGCGTTATTTAGATTGCGTTGGTCGCGCCCTGCGACCAAGATCTTCTCGGTAGGCTTTCTTTTGATTCCGTTGGTCGAGCCTTACGACCAAATTCTAGGACAAGCATATAAATAAATGGAAAGCGATGCAAGGCGGGTTAAGAAGTCCCGCAATCGCCTTCGTTAACCTAAGGCGGTGAGCCGTTCTATCTAATCCAAATATTCGCAAACCCCTCGTCCTTCTTACAGTGTTTCATAGACACGCACCTCATCCTGCTCGATGCTTTTGCGGAAGGTCGGGCGCATGTGCTCTGGTGGGTTGGTGACGATATCAACCTTTCGCCCAAGTTCCATCTCGAGCTCATGGAGGAGCTCGTAAAGCGTGCCGAACGTCATGGTGTTGCCGCAGACAAGTGCGTCGTACCGCATCAGCAGTGATATGCGGCGCTCATAAGCACTGTCCCCAGCAGGAATAGCGTTAAGGAGGCAGCTATCCAGTAGCAGTCGCCGGTCTTGGGAAGCGCCGATGTTGTTGCCATAGTGGATTTGGGCTTGGTCGTCTTGGTGACTGCGGTCTTGGTGGCCGTTGTCTTGGGCGATGTAGCTGCGGGTTTCACCGCAGGATCCGTCGCCTGTCCCGCACCGGGTTGACCCGCAGCCGGGTCGGCGCCACCAGTAGTCTCGCCTGTTCCATCCCCTGGCACCTCGCCGCCGGGTGTAACGGTCTCCCCCGCCGGGGCCGTGGCACCATCGGGCTCAATCACCACATGCGTGGCCACGGACCCTTCAGCATCCACCACGCCACCAGCACCAAAAGCTCCGCCTGCAGGCGTCACAAAGTGCGCAGCCACGAGCGATCCGCGATCGCAGGCAACGCCGGCATACGTACCGGTTGCATCCAGCCAGGACGCATCCACGACAAGCGTCTCGCTCGCAACGTCAGCACCAAACCCCTCGTCGAGCAAGCGCACGCCATAAAAGTGCAAGCCTGCATCGGATCCCGCGCCCGCGGCAACAACGCGCCCTCCGCCACGTACTGTTAAGCTGCCTGCGGCAATGCCGGCAACAGTCTGGTCAATAACGCCTGCCCCGTCGGCCCTGGCATCGACCGTGCAGCTGTCCACCACTAGCGCCTGGGACACATGGATCCCGCATTGCGAACCTGTCGCTGCGAGCGAGCCGGAACCGCGAAGCGTAAGGTTCCCCCACACCTCCATGCCGCTCATGGAAATGTCCGCATCGGGCGCATGCGTCTCGACCACGGAGTTTTGCCCCACAAGCGTCACCACCAGGTCGCCGTCGGCGCCGATGGCTTCGCCCGCATAGCCGGTGAGCTCTAGATGTTCGGCATCGGCCCAAACCCACCCGAGACCCGACACGCCCGGCTCGTAGTACGTGGCGCCCGCAATGAACAGGCTGTCCGCGCCCGCGGCATAAGAAGGCCCGCCCAGCAAAACGCATAGGCAGGCCATGATAGTAAGCAGGATGTAGTTTCGGCTGGTGTGGAACGCGGTGGCAAACATAACCGCTCCGATCTTCGCAAGAGCCAATGGGAGCTGTACCAGGAAATGCCTTGGTAGCAGCAGTTATTATTGTAGTGAGATCGGACAATAGACGATGATATAACCCGTGATCGACTCCCATAATTAGGTGTAAATCGTTTTGCCAGCCGGTGAAAGGAAGGGGCGTATTTCCTTATTCCGAAGGAGGCTCCTCAACACGCATGCATGGGTGGCCATCGCTGCTATAGAACAAAGTAGATTTAGCCTCATCAATTGAGCCACACAACTTAAAAAGGCTCGAATGCTTTATTGAGGAGTAGCCATCTTTGTCGATTTTCAACATCATTAGTCTATTCATAAGAAATAGAGCACCGATGGCTTTGAGAAGATTTCCCTGACTTGCCTTCTCAAAATTACCGGTACCCGTATCCTCGTCAATTACTACTCTGTTGTGTTTGACACTGTTGTAGTCGGTCCACCAAGTTAGGGGTTTCGAATTATCGGCGCGTTTGTAATATGCGCTGCCATTTTTATTCTCGCTTTTAATCTGCTTCCAACCATCGAAAGGTCGAAATTTGAACTTTCCCTTAAACTCAACGGTCTTAATTCCAAGATCAGGAAAAGCTTCCCCAAGATAATAGCCCCATTTGTTTATGGTGCATTTATTAAGGTCTACATTTGGAAATAACTGACGAACAATCCCCTTTCCTAGGGAATCTATCTCACCGCACGATGCAAGATAGAGAGTCAAATATTCAATAGAATATGTATCACGGTTTTGCTCTGAAAAAGCGCAATAACGTTCCGTATGTGCAAATCGCTCCTCTATTGCCAAATAATAATCCCAATAAGACTGACAATATAAATCGAGCGAATAATTCGGATCTATGTTCACCGTGAATCCCCTATTTGATAATTCAATTAATTTAGATTGCTAACGAGGTTTGTTGTGCCCTTGTTTAAGGAATAACTTCGATCAATACTTCCCGATCAGCTCTTTTCCATGTTAATGTCGCCAGGCATCCATATATGCCATGCATCAAGCGCCTGAGGCTGGAAATCATCCGGTACTACAATTGCTAGGCTTGACCTTGCACGTGTGACGGCAACATAGAGTTTCGCCTTCGTGGCTTCAGATAGGTTAGTGCTATGGTCAAAGAGCCAGTTCCGCATATTGGAAGTTGGAAAAAGAAGAACATTGTCAAAAGAAAGCCCTTTTACAGCGCCCATGTTATTTGTCTGAATCCCTGGAGGAGTTTTTGTCCTTCTGTCATAGACAAGGCTCACGGCGCCATAACGGTTGCTGTAACTGACAACATCCGAAACCCTAACTAATTTTATGGGCTGTTGGGATGTAGCTTCAGATTTATCCCTTGTCGAAATAGTTGACGGAAGCTCCGGATACAGGGCATCAGCCAAATCCACAATAATCTGAGGACAACGGTGACAGAATCGGAGTGTGTCGACATCGACAGTGCAATTAAGGCGTTTGTCCTTAATATATTTGCCAAACCCCGATTTGCGATACGACTTGTTTTTAGCGACGTTTGCCGTATGAAAAGTTGCCTGTCGCTGATCGCCAGCAAAGCGCATATCACTAATTTCGCAAAGCATGTTTGCGATAAGGTCAAGATCATAACCAGACATATCTTGGATTTCGTCAATACAAATCATGGTGTATAAACGAGATAGACGATCGATAACGTCTCCGTTTGTAATCTCATTAATATAAAGTGCGAGTTCTGCAAGTTTGTCGCTAAATATTTTGATCTTGTTATCGCCATTATGTCGGCAAGCATAATGGCGCAATTCAGTTTTCCTGGTCCTTAATGCGGATGCGGTGCTTACGAGGTCGATGCCGGCGATGGGTTCATTTGCAAGCGCCCCAAATGCGCCCTGAAATGGTCTTATGCACTCGTTTAGAAGGAACGTATACCATGGCATGACGTCAATCGTATCAGGGATGCTACCAACTTCATTTAGAAGAACTCGGTTTAGTTCATCGCTATTGGCATCAGTGAATGTTGTGAGAAGCACGTGACCATTACGATGCTCGACAGCCAATCTAGCGAGATACGTCGTTTTACCAGATCCCGCCGCGGCGTCATAGAATACACCGGACATCTAAATCACCCGACGGCCCTATCAATGAAATCAATTGCACGGGTGATATAGTCGGGCCAGTTGACTTCTGTACTTGTTTTAAAAAACTCGTACGCGCATTCAGTTTTGTGACTTTTCATATATTGGAGCAGATTATCTCGTGTGTTATAGCTTTTCCTCAATATCTGATTGACGCAGTCAACCCCGTTTGCTTCAACTAGCTCAGGCTCAAGCGTATTGTAAGAGTATCCGTCAATTGACCCTCGATTTAACAGTCTTTCTGGGAAACTGACGGCGACTCTAGCGTCCTCATCAGGTTTGCCTTTGCCGAGTAAACTATAGGCCTTATATTGATTTTCTCTGGCCTCGATGTTTCCGTCATTGTCGGTCAAAGCGACAGCGAACTGAGAAACCGCATCAGCAAGTTGTAGAAATCTGGAACCAGAATTGCCGACTGAAATAACCTCTATGCCATCTTGAATGGGAAGGCGACCGTTATGGGAATCCATATACGCTCTCTGTACTATGAGCTCATCAGAATCACCTTCTACAAGAAAACACGCTTTACATAGCAAAAAGCGAAGCGTTGAATAGCCTGGAAGTTTTTCAAAGAAATGGTAGGTATCATCAGTGCAACCGTTGCGGAGACTGGTAGTAGTGCCATCCGGGCCAACCATAAGAAGATTACCGAGATATAACTTATTTGCTACAAAGCTGCTGTGTGTAGTAATTACAGCTTGCTGGCTATTCAATTCATCACAAATACCATTCAGTAGCTTATTGAGACTTGCGTGCGAGAGGTGTGCTTCGGGCTCTTCGAGGAGAATTACATTAGATCCGTTTTCGCTGTTTTTTGCTAGGGCCAACTCGACTTCAACCATATTTTGAGATCCGGCACCGGCATGTGAAAACGATATTGAATCAAGGGCTGCAACTACGCCGGACTCCCATGCTCGCTTATTCCCCATATCGCTGCGGAAGCTGACTGCTTTTCCCGATAGGCTATTCACCTTGTCGGATAACACTTTATTTGCAGCGCTAACAGCATTGCATTCATTAAATTGGAGTCGAGAATGTCGATATGCCTGAAGGACTGAAATTTGACCATCATGATCTAAAACGTCTTTTGCAAGATGCGATATATAAGACTGCTGACTTCCAGTCCTTGAGAATCCAGAAGAGTCGATCAGACAAGAACGAAGCTTTAATGAAGAAGTAACTAATCCGCTGCGCGCAAATGTATACCTTTTAACGCGATAGTATTCGATAGGCAGGGCATTTCCTTCAAGCCCTTTTACGTATTGATCAAATTCCGACCCAAATTCTTCGCGATTAAGCGCAATTAAAATTCCAATTCCGGATTGTTTTTGTTTACCAGCATTGTAGTCACCTTCATATTTTGCTATTTGATGGTCATCTTTGCCATCGAACGTAGCTTCGATTCGAATTAACGGCGGCATCACAGCGGACCCGCATTTCAGCGTATTGAAATAGCAATTGACGTTGTCAACATTAAATAAATCTTGAGTGAGAGCTTGATTGAGCGATGTACCGCGATATGTACCAGACAGTACAAGATGAAGAGCCTCTAGAATTGTGCTTTTGCCTGAATCATTATTACCAGCGAGAACGTTAATGCCTGGAGATAGAGAAATATGAGTTGGTGATGCGAATTTTTTGAAACCCTCGATGTAGAGATCTTTTACATATAGGTTAGGTTCCATTTCCAAACTCCGTTACCGTTTGTATCAAACATTTTTGAAACCACTAGGTGAATATATCTCGTATAGTCCTCATCCACCACTTTGTCTTCATACTGATTTAATTACCAAGAAATTGCTTTATAGCCACTTCAATCAGCGGAATCACAATTGACGCTAATGGGCCAACGTTCTTTGCGATAGCCGAAAGCTTTTCGACCTTTTCGAGAAAGTCCTTCTTGTCGTCTCCTTTAGATGATTTATCTAGATCAGCGATTGCGCCGAGGGCTACATTCCTGTCTTCTTCATTTAGTTCTAGTTCAAGCACCATCTGAATGGCAAGAGTGGAATTCATAGTCGACGAGGAGGTAGATGACGAGGATGAACTCGAGGAAATGTTAGGGTTGTTTGATACGTTATTGTTGATTACGGGGCTTACATTAATATTCACTGGAACCTCCTGGTCCAAAAACCAGCCTTCAAAGTAATTCCACCCGTCGTCGGCTATTGCAACTCGATAAGCGATGTTATCTGCCCAATCAACCTTCAATAGACCATTTCGGGACAATTCGCGATAATCACCTTCCCTATTGCTCACATATGAAGGTCCCTGACGGGCCTTAGCGTTGTCGTCACAGCACAGAATGTTGAGAAGCTCGTCGGCGCTATCGCTTATGCACTTAAACCTCCTTCTGGCTTGGCGCGTTCGACTATAGTGTTCGCGGCCAGCAGGGCATAAGGCTTCAACATATGCTGTCGAATTGGACATGTCGGTCAGCATTGATATCATGCCGCTGTCACGAAGCGCCACGAGATGCTTTGTAATTTCCAGATCTGTCAAATCAAGCGGAAGTTGGTCCTGTCGCATCCAAACAATAGATAACGCCATCTCCTGCTTTGCGTTCAATTCAAACATACACCACTCATTTCTCGCTATTGAATTTGCTAGTTATCAGCAGGTCTCTTTTCTTTAGGATATGACCCTGCAGAGACATATCTACGAGTCGAGTAAAATCCGCTCATTAAGAACCGCGAAAGCCCCAGTCCGATTTTGATGCTGATACTAATTAGTACAAGGCCTTACGATCCCACAGACCTTCCACTCTCCACGGCGCTTTTCCAAATGGAGTTGATAAACATTCGTCAAATACTGCGGCGTGCTGGTTATCCAGGCATTTGAAACATGTGGAAGTAGTTTAACCTGTGCGTAATCCGTACCGCCCTCATGAGCCACCTTAGAAGCGGCTCCAATTTGGGGAATGGAACGAATCATCTCTGAAGCATCCTCAAAATCACCCCAGTATGCCAGGGAGTCTTGGCATACTGCCGATGTAAGACTCCTTATATCTAGAGGCTTTTTCAACAGTAGATTTATAAAGCTGTCCGCAGCCAAAATAGCCGATGCGTCATCTACTGGCAGAGCCTTTATGATATCAACGACTTCGGGAACATCCGCATCGTGTCCAGCAACATTCGACCAGTAGGGAGAGCCAATAACCTCTTTAGCCTCGCCACGGGAGGTATCGAGGTTCAATACAGCGGCCTTGTCGCCGTCAATTCTTGCAAGCGTAGGCACTTCCGCCGAAATGCATAAATCTCTGAACCTGAAAATGATTTGCTCGCGTGAAATTACAAATGGTGCAAGGGCATGCAATCTTGCATGGTTGGGAATCGCCTGCAGCCGCATTGCCCTGTCGTAATCTGCGTGCAGCAAGCTACCGTAAACGATGTCTTCGATGTTACTAAAATGCCCTTGTACATCGTTTCCGTTTTGTAACATGAGCTCAATATCTCTTCCGAGTGGCTGTTTGAGCCTTTTACGCAAATCTCCAACAGCCTTCGTATTGAAGCGCGAATCGGTTTCGGCGATATCAAAAAGCTTCTTAAGCTGCACGCGCTCGCTATTGGAAAAGTACTTCCGCTGAAGCATCATGCGGACACAAATTGCGGTCCAGACCATCTCGATATCTTCTATCTTAGAACCGCGAAGACCAAGTGGGTCTGAAATAGAACTGCATTCAATCTTTGTAGGCAAAGGGACGCATGCAGTAATAGCATCGTATTCCTGCACCGTGAACATAAATAGAGACAATAACGATGCGTTATCTATTTTTGATGCTTTATTCATGAGCTCCCTCAGGTGGTAATTGCAAGGTAGAGACCAAAATCTTACGTATATCTACCAAAACATATTACAGAGGTTGATGGGGCTTGTTAAATCAAAAGAGGGTGTATCGGCTTTCGCCGATACACCCTCTTTTCGACAAATGGATTTATACGCAAGGTTAGAGTCTCTGCTGGAAACCCTCTCCCCTAGTCCCGCTTAAATAGATCCCTCGTGTAGACCTTGTCCGCCACGTCGGCGAGCTCGTCGCTCCAGCGGTTGGCCACGATAACGTCACAGCCGGCCTTGAAGGCCTCCAGGTCGTGGGTCACCTCGGAGCCGAAGAACTCCGGCGCGTCCAGCGTGGGCTCGTAGACCACCACGGGCACGCCCTTGGCCTTCACGCGCTTCATGACGCCCTGGATCGAGCTCGCACGGAAGTTGTCGGAGTTGGACTTCATCGTCAGGCGGTACACGCCCACGACCGGCTTCTCCTTGCCCTCATACACGCGGTCCCACACCATCTGCAGCACCTCGTCGGCCACGAAGTCCTTGCGGGTGCGGTTGGCGTCCACGATGGCCTCGATCAGGTTCTGGGGCACGTCCCTGTAGTTGGCGAGCAACTGCTTGGTGTCCTTGGGCAGGCAGTAGCCTCCGTAGCCGAAGCTGGGGTTGTTGTAGTGGGACCCGATGCGCGGCTCCAGGCACACGCCGTCGATGACGTCGCGGGTGTTGAGGCCGCGGACCTCGCAGTAGGTGTCGAGCTCGTTGAAGTAGGCCACGCGCAGCGCCAGGTAGGTGTTGGCGAAGAGCTTCACCGCCTCGGCCTCGGTGGTGCCCAGCACGAGCTCGGGAATGCCGATAGTTCCGTCGGCGTTAACACGCTCCAGCTCCGCGGGGTCCGCCCCTTGGGCAAGCAGGCGTGCGAAGCGCTCGGCAGCCGCGACAGCCTCGGAGTCGTCCTTCGGCGCGCCAACCACGATGCGGCTGGGGTGCAGGTTGTCGTAGAGGGCCTTGCTTTCGCGCAGGAACTCGGGGCTGAAGAAGATCTTGTCGTCGCCCAGCCTCTCTCGCAGGCCCGCGGTGTAGCCGACGGGGATGGTCGACTTGATGACGATCCAGGCGTCCGGGTTCACCGAGCGCACGGCGGTGATTGCGGCCTCGACGGAGCTCGTGTCGAAGAAGTTCCTGTCCGAGTCGTAGTTGGTTGGCGTGGCGATGACGGCGTAGTCGGCGCCCGCGTAGGCCTCGGCCACGTCGACGGTGGCGTGCAGGTCGAGCTTGCGCTCCCCCGCCTTTGCCTCCGCGAGGAACCGCTCGATCTCGTCGTCCTGGATGGGCGATACGTAGTTGTTGATCTTCTCGACCTTCTCGGGCACGATGTCCAGCGCGTGGACCTCGTTGTGCTGCGAGAGCAGGACAGCGAGGGACAGGCCGACGTAGCCGGTACCGGCAACAGCGATCTTCATGTCATTCTCCAATTGTCAAAGAACAGTAATCAGCATGAAAAATGGCCCCTGCTACAGGGCCATGATTTGCTAAATGTTGTAGTAGCGCTTATACCACTTGGCGAAGGCCCTCAAGCCGTCCTCGAGCGGCGTCGCTGGCTTGTAGCCCAGGTCGCGCTGGAGCGCCGTGGTATCGGCGTAGGTGACGGGCACGTCACCGGGCTGCATGGGAACGAGCTGCTTGTGAGCTTCGAAGTCATAGTCAGCGGGCAGCACGCCCTCCTCCACCAGCACGCGCTGCAGCGTGTCGACGAAGTCGAGCAGGTTCTCGGGATGCGAGTTGCCGATGTTGTAGACGCGATGGGCGGCGAGGGGCAGCCCGTCCTCGCCCATCTTCACCTCGGGTGCGGCGTCCATGACACGCCTCACGCCCTCGACGATGTCGTCGACGTAGGTGAAGTCGCGACGGCAGTCGCCCATGTTGAAGATCTTGATGGTGTCGCCGCGGCGCAGCTTCTCGGTGAATCCGAAGTAGGCCATGTCGGGCCTGCCCATGGGACCGTAAACCGTGAAGAAGCGCAGGCCGGTGGCCGGGATGGAGTAGAGCTTGGAGTAGGCGGCGGCCATGAGCTCGTTTGACTTCTTGGTGGCGGCGTAGAGCGACACCGGCGAGTCCACGCGGTCCTCCTCGGAGAACGGCACCTTCTTGTTGCCGCCGTAGACCGAGCTGGAGCTCGCGTAGACGAGGTGCCTGAGCGGGTGGTGGCGGCAGGCCTCCAGGATGTTGAAGAATCCGACGAGGTTGCTCTCGAGGTAGGCGCGCGGGTTCTCGATGGAGTAGCGGACGCCCGCCTGGGCGGCGAGGTTCACCACGACGTCGAAACCGTTCTCGGCGAACAGACGCTCGATGAGTGCAGAGTCACACAGGTCACCGCGCACGAAGGCGAAGCGGCCGTCGGCATCGGCCTCGGCGAGCATGCGCAGGCGCGCATCTTTGATGCCGGGGTCGTAATAGCTGTTGAGGTTGTCGAGACCGACAATCACATCGTCGGTCTCATCGAGCAGCTTCTTGACGAGGAACGCGCCGATGAAGCCGGCGGCGCCCGTTACCAATACCTTACTTGCCATTTCTCCTCTTTCGTTGTCAATGTACTAATTCAAAAAGCGCGCTTACGCCCGCTAGAGGAAGTAGCAGGCGAGGCTCCACAGCTTGAAGTTGCGCGTACGTAATGCGAGCAGAACGTCGGGCCAGCGCCCCTGCATGGTGGTCTGCATCTCCTCGAACTCAGGCACCGACGCGAGGATGTCGCACATGAGGGCGAAGGCCGAACGCATCTCGGCGTCGTCGAGGGCTGTGAGCCTGTCGTAGGCGAGCATGCCGAACTGCTTGAGCGTCTGGTCGAACATAAACTGGTCGAACGCCCCGCCAAGCGCGCGGCGCCAGAGAATCATCTGCTGGACTATCCACACCGTGTCCAGGGACTTCTTGGAACGCTTGGAGGTATGGCTGATGCTTGTTGGGTTGTTGCGGTAGTTGTAGACAACCCCTTCGATGGCTGCCTCTTTCCACATACCGTAGATGCAGTATTTGAGGACCGTATCCTCGAACCAATAGCCCTCAGGCAGCTCTATCCGTCTCCATAGCTCTCGACGGAAGGCGTGACCCCATGGTGTGCCGCCCGCTAAGGTCGACTTCCCTCCGTTCCTGAGTGCGCCGCTCTCGTCAATCGAAACGACACCTCCCGAGACAAACCCAATCGTCGAATCTGCAAGGGGTGCCATAAGCAGTTCGACGGAAGCCTCAGGAATGTTGTCGTCGGAGTCCACAAAAACGATTACCCCCCCCCGGACCTTTTCGAGTCCAGTGTTGCGGGCGCCTGAGAAACCGCAATTGGCCTGGTGGATGACGCGCACGCGGCTATCCTCGGCCGCCAGCTCATCGAGAACGGTCCCCGTCGAATCGGTCGAACCGTCGTCGACTGCCACAATCTCAAAGGTATGCGACGTCCGCTGCGCCAATATGGACTCTACACACTCTCTCACGTAGCGCTCGACGTTGTAGCAAGGCACGACAAAGGAAACGTCGACCTCGGGAATCTCGGGCCATTCGGAGCGGTCGGGCGAGGGTACGGCGACGAACGGTGGGCGGAACTCGCGCTCCAAGCCGGAAAGGCTCGAGACGTCGTACTCCGTGACTGGCGACACGAAGGCGCGGGCGCGCAGTGGCGGGTAGATTGCGGTCGTCGCGGCGCGAGCTGCCTTTCGCATTACTTTCTTGTATATCGCTTGCATTGATGTGCTCCTCCGAGCTGCTCGATTACTTGGGCAGATGGGTCTCGACGTGGGCACGCTTCTCGTCGCGAGACATATGTTTGGTCATAAGTAATTCATGTGCGTGCTTGTCGCGATACTCCTCTACCGTACAGATAGGGCGGGCCGGAACGCCGGCGACCACAGTGCCGTCAGGGACGTCGTGGGTGACGACGGCGCATGCCCCGACGATGCAGTCACGGCCGATGGTGACCCCCGGCAGGATCATGGCGTTCATACCGATGTGGCAGTTGTCGCCGATGGTCACGCGGCCAAACCGATCGCAATCCGCAAGCTCAGGGTACTTATGGCGCAGTACCCAGCAGCCTCCGTCGTGGGTAGTTATCTTAACGCCCCCCGTTATGCGAACGTTATCCCCGATGGTGACGAGCCATGGCTCGGAGCCCAATTCATAACCATTGAGGATTTCGCACCCCCTCCCGATGGTGAGGCCGCCCTTCTTAAGAATGGCGAGCTTCTTATCGGCGGGAGTGAGCTTCCATTTCAGCGTGGATAGCAATCCCATATCACATCCCTTTCTATACGGCTGTTCTTCTCACGGGGTTCATAGCGACTAGGTGCTCGAGCGGCCTCTCAAGTGCATGGTGCAAAAGCAACGCAACGACCATTGATATCACAGTTACAATGAGATAATCCGCGATGCCCGCCCACCCAAAGGCGTCACGCATGAGAGCCAGGACATAGATGTTCAGCAGATAGGACTCCAGGCTGGCCTTGCCGAGCTTTTCGAGGAAGCACTCAAAGGGAAGCCTTTGCGGAGCGGAAACCCAGAAGGCAATAACGAGAGCGGGCATGAAGGACGTGCACCCTGTGTTCCTAGAGAGGAACCAGCCGAGCAATGCGAGAACGCTCCCAAGTACAGCGGCTTTGACAGATACCCCCCCCCGAGACTTTCCGGATATCAAGCGGTCGGCGAGTAGGTAGCCCGTGAAGAAGGACGGAATCCGCTGGAAGACATTCGCGACGTTGAGCGCGAGGCCGGCATCCGTAAAGGCGGCCTTCAGGAATAGCGCGACGGCGGCACTCAGAACGGTCGCCACGATGCAGACAATAGGCGCGCCAAAGCGGCGGCAGAAGCTACCCACCAGTGGGACCAAGAGGTAGAGCGGCACAAGCATGGACACATACCAAGCCCCCCGGTGGAGCAGCCAATACGACAGCGTGGAGACGTCGAGCACGAACAATCCCCAGTCGCCCTGGTCGGCAACGAGGATGTCGGAGGCGAAATAGAACGGGACGGCGAGTATCAGGTACGGAACGCCCACCCTGACGAGCCTCTTCCAATAAAATTTGCGGGCGATGGGGCACTTAGCTATGGAGTGGCCTATGCCGAAGCCGCTCACGAGCAGGAAGACGTCAACGCCCCAGTTTGCGTAGGTGAAAAACGCACCAAGGGTACCCAGGTCGGCGTAGGAGTACACGTGGGCAAAGTAGATCATAAGGGCCGCTATGCCCATAACCAAAGTCCGCCTCTCGCGGAGGCGCTGGATACTGAACTCGAGTTCCGTCATCGGCTGCACACCCCCCGCAAGGACCCCAGGAACCCAGTCATCTGTGCCACGTAGTTTTCGGTCTGAAAGAGCTCCTTGGATTTGGCAAGCGTGGCGCGCTTCATGTCGATCAATTCGTCGTCTGACATGCAGCAGGCGCTCCTGACGCCCTCGGCGAGCGAGGCTAGTTTGAGGTCGGGAATGACGATGCCGTCGACGCCGGGCGAGAGCACGAGATCGGCACCGCCTACGGCATTACAAAGCATGGGCACTCCGTTGGACATGCATTCCGCGAATTTGGTGGAGAAGCCAGCACGGGCGTAGAGCGCGGGCTGTCGGAACAGGATGCCGAAATCCGCCCTGCGGAGCATCTCGATGACAGCAGCATGCGGGAGCCTGCCGTGGAACCTGACTGCAGCGCCCGCGCCACGGCCGTGCAGCAGGATCTCGCCTTCCCTCTGGCTCACGCCCACAACGTCAAGCTCGGGCTCAGTCTCGAAGGACCCTGCGCAGGAGGCCATAGCCTCAACGAAGCAGTCGATGTAGTCCTTGCCTGTGGGAGACCCTGCGTAAAAGAAACGGGTTGACTTCCTCTTGGCGAACTCGGGTGACGGAACTTCGTCTAGTGCGTCGCCCGATCGGTTGAGCGGCGGGAGAAACATAACGCGCGGGGCGCCCTGTGCCTTTTTGAGTTCCTCGAAGTGCTCCTTAAAGAAGGGGGATATAGCTAGCACCCCATCGACCGCTTTATCGGCGTCGGTGACGCGTCTCTCCCGCGACTTAGCCACAATCCATTTGGCGAGGTCGCCCTCGAAGTGAGTCTCGAACCAGTCGGTCTCGTCGACGAGGACCGGAACGCCCGCGCTATGGCATTCACGCTCTATGGCCTTGGCGAGGCGGTTCTGGATTCCGTAGTAGATGACGACTGCGGGATTTATGCGGGCCATGGCTTCCTTGAAGGCGGGGATGCTCGCACACGAGATGAGGCGCTCGGCGTACTTTGCGGCCAGCTGGCGACCGCCGAGGGTCAGGCTCTTGGGGAACTCGATTGGGTAGTCAAATTCCTCGACGAGGGCGGGCAGCTTCGGGTCGGCTATGCCTGCCACCATGAAATGGGGTTCGTAATTGCACATGGAGAGAAGATCGGCAATGGCGAAGGCGTGCTTGGTGGGCGCATTGCCGCCGGGAATACCTTGGACGACGTAGAGGATACGGTCGCTACTGCTCAATGGCCGACTCCTTCGCTAGCTTTCTGTTGATGTAGGCGGGATATACGACCGAGGAGCTGAGCATAGTGACGATGGTGCCGAGCAGGACGCCCGAGCTCGACCCGATCATGTTCGCGAACAGGTATGAAAGCGGGATGTTCACAATCGCCTGTCCTACGGCCAGCGCCATCATCATCTTCATGCACGCCATACCGTTGGACACCTGCGACCAGATGGCGTTCCAGCTGTACACCAGGCAATATACGAACATAAGCCAGACGAGGTCGGTCGAGGTATCGAGGTGTTGCCCTAGCCAAATGTCCGTGATGGGCGTGTAGGCAAGGGCGAGCACTAAGCAGCAGACTGCGGGCAAGGCGAGCAACTTCTCCATGTGCCGAACGTTGCCTTTGATGCCCGAAACGTCACCTCGCGCGTAGCGCGCCGTTATGGAGGACCAGTACGGTGAAATCATGGAAGCGTACAAGCTCACGGGGACGGTAAATAGCTTGAAGGCAGTGGAGTACGGGGTGACTGCCTCGGGTCCGAAGATGTTGGAAACTATGACATTGTCAGTGCTCGAGAGGACCAGTGATGCCATCTGGATGATGAAGAACTGGACGCCGAGCCCGGTGACGTCCCTAGCCATACCCTTGTCGTACGCCATCGGGGTCGGCACCCAGGGGCGACGCTTCCTGAAGAATGCAAACGTGAACGCAAGCTCGATGACGAGTGCAGAGAGACCGTAGGCAATGGCAACTGACATGAGTCTGTCGGAGTCGAATAATCCGAGCGTGAGGACGCTCATGAGCATGCACGCCTGCTGTGCAACGCCGAGCAGGCTAACGATGTGCGCTTCCTGCACCGCAAAGAAGAGGCTTTTGCAAATGGAGAACACGAAGCCAATGCACATGAGCGCAAAGCTGACCGCTACGACGGCTTTGGCGTTGCCGTAAAGCGACTCAGGGATGTTGAGCAAGGCGTTCCAGTCGATGAACTGGAAAACGACGAGCGCCACGGCCATTACGCCCAGTACGACGACGCTCAGTAGCACATAGGCGCTTGATATGAGGGACTTGACCCTCGAATCATCGGCGTCCTTGGCCAGGGCGGCGCTGAGTTTGTTGCGGAGGCCGTTGCCGATACCAATATCGAAATAATTTACCCAGGAGATTACATTCAGGATTGTTGCCCAGATGCCGTAGAGACCAGTGCCCAAGTAGCCCAAGATAACTGGCACGTACAGCATACTCAACACCATGCTCACTGCCTTGTAGACGGCAAGCAGCACACTGTTCTTCTTGAGGTTCTTCTCGGAATAATCCGCCATACAGCTAATTCCAGACGCCATGGGCCGCGATGCGGGCATATGCTCCGAGTAGCGCGTCCCGGTTTACAGTTCTCGAGTGGTTTATGTTGGCCCTTTTCCTGCCCGCATCAGCGAGAGCGTGCGCGAGCGAATCGTCAGTGAGGACACGGATGAGGGCATCTGATATAAGCTCGGTCTCATTGAAAGGCACGAGCAAGGCCTCCTTGCCGTGCTCCGCGATGTCGGGCACGCCGCCCACGAAGGTGGCGACACAGGGCAGTCCCATCATCATGGCCTCACCCATGGAGTTAGGGGAGTTCTCAATCGACGAGGTTGACACGAAGGCGGAGCAGAGCGCCATCTGGGCGACAACCTCGTCGGGGCCGAGCGAACCCACGAAATCGAAACGATCGCGAACGCAAAGTTCATCCATCCTCCTCGCTAGATACCGATCGTAGGAGGAGCCTCTCATGGGGTCTGTGCGCAGACCGGAAGAGCCCGCGACGACGACCCGCACGTCGGGCACCCGCCGCGCGATAGCGGGCAGAGCCTCGACGAGACGGTACATGGCTTTGATAGGTTTGGAGCCCTGGCTGAAGTAGAGTCTATGCGACGACGCATCTCTCGCCGGAGTTGCATCGTAGAACTCAGGGCGAAGGCTCTCCCCAACGTGGTGGTACTCGATATCTGGGTTCACAAGCCGACAGCAGCCCTCATCCCACCTCGTGCGCCCAATGATATGGTGAACCGACGCAATAAGGCGCTCCTCACTTTGGCCCCGCCTCTGGTAGCTCTCGCGCTGCTCATAAAGGGAGCAACGGTTCTTGAGTTCAGAGAGCGTCCTGCGCTTGAGCCAGGTATCCGGGAAACCGGCCATAAACTGGCGGCTGATAACGGACACGAGACCCTGGATTGAGACGACCGTCCTGTCTAACAGCCCGCAGTCCCCGGCGGCTTGTGCCATGAGCTCGCCAAACTCGTTCTCCGAGCCGAAGATGTGTACGACGTCGGGCTTGGTCGATGTAAGGACTTCGGTGAACAAGCCTTTTGCGGCATCGCGTTCACGGAAGTCTCCCTTTGAACAGAAAAAGCCGTGGGCCTCGAAACCGGTACCTGAGGACCGCTCCACCCTTGACTCGGCTTTCTGAGGATAGAAGATGATGAGCTCATGCTCGCCGACAGACATCACGTCGGCGAAGGCGCCGTCGAGCCATCCACTATTTACCGATCCGCTACGCCCAAGCGCCTCGCTTATCGCGCGCACCGGCGCGTTGCACAGCCACGCTATCCTCATCGGCAGTCACCCCCTTCTCGTTGCACAGGGCGAGATAGACAGAGATGGACACGAGCAGCGGCGTCAGTACGAGCGACTGTGAAACCGCGAAGTTGAAGTACAGGAACAGATAACTGCAGACGGCGGCGGCACCAATACGCGAGCTAAATACGGGAGCCAAAAGCCAGTAGAGGTACGCGAGGGCGAACGGGAAGCCCAATGCGGCCGTGGTGGTAAACAACCCGGCGCCTACCGACAGCGCGCCCTTGTATGCCTGGACCTCGTCGAATCCGACTCCGAAAGGGTGCTGCGACAACAGCTCTAGGGACGCCACGACCGAGTCGATTCTCACAGCGCCGTTGCCCTGGTTTACGCTGAAGGAGCCCTCGGAGCTGAAGAGCTTGCTGAATACGGACTCAACGAGGATGGATGCATCGCCGCGCACGTAGTAGTCGCACACCAACGCCATAAGACCCAACGACACCAAGAGAACCAGATATTGCTTGAAACCACTCTTCGCCGAGACTTTTCGTCTGCGCAGGTCCCCGGAGGGGAGAATGAAATAGAACGCAAGCATGGCAAGCAAAGAAATTAATCCGGTCGTAGATCCGCAGGTAACGATGCCGAGGAGGATGACCAGTGCAGAGACGGCACGCTCCTTGGGGCTGACGCTCAGCCGCTCGTACATGAACACGACACAGAAGAGGGCCGCTGTGAGGACCCCTTGGAAGACGCCAGGCTCGGTGAAGATGCCAATGTTGCGCGTTTCGCCTTCGCGAACGCAGCACAGGAAAAGGCCCTTGGTGTGGAAGTTCACGGAATCCGCCGCCGCCATGCTGTAATAGGTGCCTTTCGACTCGAACTCATAGAAGGGCAACCTGTAGTACAGGCCGGGGACTGCGAGACGGGCGAAGTAGAGTACTAGGCTCACCGCAGTAAGGAAGCACACGATTCGGAGCATGCGCTTGAGGAAGTCCGCTGGCGATAACTTGATGGCGAGTACGATAAGGCCAATGGTTAACGCATATCGGGTGAATACTGAGATGCCCGCACCGCCAGCCGTGACCCTTACTAACATGGACATCACGAGGACGCTCGTTACAAACGCCACATCGCGGAAGTGCCAGTACCTGGGGACGAGAAGCGCGATTGCTATGACGACGAAAGCGAGGTAGTTGACGTAGGGCTCGATGAAGTATGCCATGAGATACGAGTTGCCCGTGAGTAGCACGCAGTAACAAAGCAAGTACTGGATAACCGCCTGCTTGCGGCCACCGTCCTTGACGGGAGACGCTGCCGTGGCATTGAAGAATCTGTTGTTCATAATGGCTATGAGATCAGCCTCCGCCAGGAGTTTCCGATGTTCTCGAGCGAAAGCTCGTCGCGGAGCCTTCGGGCCTGAGCCGATATGGTTTGCGCAAATTCGAGGTCATCTACTAACCGGTCAAATGAGCGCGCCTCGGCAGCAAAGTCGTCAACGTCGACGAGAAGACCGTTTACGCCGTCATCGATGACCGCCTCGGCTCCGCCGCCCAGACAGCGGGTGCAGACCGTGGGTACGCCCATAGCAAGCGCTTCGAGCATGGAGTTCGATAGTCCTTCGAATCGCGAGGACATGACGAAGGCTGACGCAGTTCGCACGTCTTCAAGGGCGTCTGGGCTGAAGCCATTGAAGACGACAGAATCTGCGACGCCGAGGTCGTCTGCGAGCTGAATGAGTTCGGATTTCAAGCTTCCCTTGCCGAACACTTCGAGCGTGTAGTCAGGGTGGGACTTATGAAACTCGGCGAAGGCTCGGATTGTCATGCCATGATTCTTCTGCTCCTCCAAGCGTCCTGAGGTCACGATGGCCTTGCGTCTTGATCCCTCGTACGCCTCGGGCACAGAAGCGGAAATGGGGTTTAGGATGACCGTGCCCTTTTCCTGCAGGGGTCGTGGGAATAAATCCTTCTGAGCCTGTGTCTGGAATACGATAGCCACGGCCTTGCGATAGAGCGCATCGCGCATCTTAGGAAGCACGGCGTTGCCTGGAAAATCGAAGCGTGGGTCATTGCGAACCGACACGACGACCTTGTTGGTCAGACCAATGGAGGCTATGAGGGTGTACATGTTCTGATGTGGCAGGAAAGAGATAAAGGTCGCCTGCGGATTATCCCTCATGAAGCCACGTATGTAGCGAATCTGCTGCAGTGGTTTAACCGAGGAGCTAGCGAATTGTGAAACTACCTCGACCCCTTCTGGAATGTCGTAATCAATGAGCGGGCTCTTTGTTAGCAGGTACGTAAACCTAAAGCCATGAGCAATGAAGTATGATGCGAGCGCAAGAGAGACGCGCTCGGCACCGCCACCCATCAAAGAAGGATGAACAAAGACAATATGTCCAGCTTCTTGAGCTGAATTTGTATATTTCAATTTATTCCTCTAGTTTAAGCTGACAGAATCACTATAAATTTCAATTCCTTATTCCGCCTACAGGAGTCGCAACGGTTGAAACGTCTATCGCCATGGCCTCGAGGACGCTCATAGGAAGTCCCTCGTTCTTTGATGGCAGACAGTGCAACGCAATTTATTGGAATAAAGCTTGCCTCTCAATCGCGAGGGGCTCTTGCGGTCGGCAAGCAAGTTCCTTCGCGGTGTACTGTTAGTGCAGGCGTTAATAATCACTCACTACCACGCGCAACTTTTTCATAAATACTCTCCAGTTTTTTGAGATAAGCCTTCATGGAGTAACGTTCAATAATGGTTTGGCGACCGCGTTGGGCAATCATACGAGCCCAGTCAGGGGCCTCGATGCACCTGCTCATCGCCTTCGCAAGACCCTCTGGGTCACGCGGCTCTACAAGCAGACCGTTTACCCCATCATCGATGAGACTTGGTAGGCCGCCCACTCTAGTGGCGATGGAGGCACACCCAGCTGCCATAGACTCGAGCACGCACATGGGCAACCCTTCAGCATCCGAGGGGAGCACGGATGTAAGGCATTCATCGGAAAGTCTTGCCTTCATGAGATCGTCGGCCCAGCCAAGAAACTCGACGTTGCGTCCAACGCCCAACTCGTTGGCGAGCTGCTGATAGCTTTCCAGTTCTTCGCCACCCCCAGCAAGCATTACTTTCGTTTCGGGATGGGTCAAAAGAAGACAGCGAACAGCCCTAAGAAGGGTATCTACACCCTTCTTAGGGCACATGCGTCCCAAGAAGTAAAACTTCGTAGGATCCTTTTGCTCACTTACCTCCTGCGGAACAAATACAGCATTTTCAAGCACCACGATATTTGCTAGCTCAAACTTTCTGACGAAATAGCTCCTCCACTCCTCGGAGAGAGCTATGACTCGGGAAGCATTCTGCAGCATCCAGCGAACCTTCGTCTGTTCTTCGGCGCCCATATGTTCGTACTGGTTCTCAAAATCACCCTCATGAACATGGAGGATATAAGGCACATTAGCCTTTGCCGCTTCCTTGCAAATCAGATATTTTCTCTTGTAGCTCATGCCAAGCGCAGTGTGGATGTGGCAAACATCGCATTGTCGGAGTTCACGACGAACCTCGAAAAATGCTTGCGGAAACATCAAAATTTTCGTGAACTTCGATCCATCACGCATCGTTGCAACGAAATGAACCTCTCGACCCGTCGATGCGACCGCATCCAAGATATTCTTCTCAACAGTTGCTACGCCACCCCAGGCCTCAGGTGACGGCCCTACCATAAGCACACGACTAGCCATGAAATCCAGCCCCTGCTTGCCGTGCCTTACCAGTAGCATCCGTTCTCCACTTCATTCGCATGTTCAGGCCGCTCTTCCATACTCGGCCTGATCCAGCTTGAGTTGTAAAGCTCCTTGGAGATAGGTTTGAGGTCCCAGCGCTTCCCCTTGATACCGAAAAGCATCTGAACCATCCCCCCCATGAATCGCTTGCCGCCCAGAACGTTTCACGTGAGATGCCAGGGGAAAACCATACGCTCCACAGCCAATGATTGCGACATCAAACTCCCTGGAGTCAACTTCAAACTCAAGATGCTTCAAAGCATCAAACCAATCGGTATAACGGGCATCAGCGCTGCCCGCTATCGTTTGAGGTGGAACGAGTGTCTGCAATTCAAAGTCTGGTAATAAGTTTCTATTAGCAAACAACTGCTCTTTCCGTGAATACTGAGCTTCAATACTTTTTGCAAAAGGGTGAACAACAAGCACGCGCTTGCCAGAAAGAGCTGCCGTCCACGGATTGCCCTGATTTCGATAAGGCTCAAGGTTTTCTAGATATGAAATGGTGATGCCTTTAGCACAAACCTCTTTCAAAAGCCATTGCTGCATGAATGAGTCCCAATAGGCCAGGGCATCCAAATCGGCTGCCGATTTGGCCATGAGAAGACCGAAACGCCTGATATGTTCGTCGTCTGCCGGGAAAAAGCCAGGCCCTACCGCCATGCGTTTCTGAACATAGAGAGGAATGGCCTTATCGTATCCTTTGGCAACGCCAAGCGCCCAAGCGGTTGCACGAGCCTCTTGACTACCAAACCGGCCTACCATGATTGGCTTACCAGATAAAATTAAGTTCGAAATAACCGTATTGAAATCGTCGCGATTTAATGCAGACTTTGGCAAATATTCTTGTTTGCCGGCCTTATATGCAAACCGTCTCACACAATATCGCAACTGCATTGCGCGATATTCGATTTTGCCTTTATTCATGTTCATCGAATCCTGGTCTCATAGAAATCATGCGAGCAGGAACCCCCCCCCAGATTGAATACTCAGGCTCTACATCTTTGGTTACGACGGCACCGGCGGCAATAACGGAATGATCAGAGACGTGGACACCCTTTAGAATCGTCACTCCACTGCCCATCCACACGTCGTTACCGATAACGACATCCTGGTCGTTATCGGGGAGCTTGTCCTCATCGGTAAGCTCCATCATGGGGCGATCGAGGATGTCGGTGCGGTGATCGCCGGTGATAACGGTAAGGTTGGGTCCGCTCATGACATAGTCGCCGATGTGAATTTTCGCCCGGGTTGTGAGCAGCGTTGCTCCAGGGCCAAGGTACACGTCATGGCCCATGTAGATATTGCCCGCTCCGGCAATCTCGCTGCGGCGGCCCAGGGTCACGTTCTTGCCGCAAGCAGCAAAGGAGCGGCGCAACGAGGGCATTAGAAGAAGCTTGTTATAGGCACGTGAGACACCGTCAAGAATCTTATAGACAAGACCCATGGCTAAGCCTTCCTCCACACCATCTTGTCCACCACGCCGGTGTAGCTCTGGATGATCTTGACCACCTTGGTGGACACGGTCTCGTCGGCGTAATCGGGGACGGGCGCCTCGGGCAGCGACCCCTCCGCGTCGAGCTCGACGGCGGTGTGGACGGCCTGGAGCAGGCCCCGCTCGCTGATGCCGGCCAGCGTGAAGCAGGCCTTGTCCAGGGCCTCGGGGCGCTCGGTGGAGGTGCGGATGCAAACGGCCGGGAACGGGCGGCCGATACTCGCGAAGAAGCTGGACTCCTCGGGCAGGGTGCCGGAGTCTGAGACCACGGCGAAGGCGTTCATCTGCAGGCAGTTATAGTCGTGGAAGCCCATAGGTTCGTGCATGCGCACGCGCGGGTCAAGCTTGAACCCGGTGGCCTCCAGGCGCTTACGGGAGCGCGGGTGGCAGGAGTACAGGATCGGCATGTCGTACTTCTCGGCCAGCGCGTTGATCGCGGTGAACAGGCTCGTGAAGTTGGCCTCGGTGTCGATGTTCTCCTCGCGGTGGGCGGAGAGCAGCATGTAGCGCTTGGGCTCCAGGCCGAGCTCGGTCAGGACGCCCGACGCCTCGATCTTGTCCAGGTTAGCGCGCAGGACCTCTGCCATGGGAGAACCCGTGACGTAGGTGCGCTCCGGGGCGCAGCCGGTGTCCTTGAGGTAGCGGCGGGCGTGCTCGGAGTAGGCAAGGTTGACGTCGGAGATCACGTCGACGATGCGGCGGTTGGTCTCCTCGGGCAGGCACTCGTCCTTGCAGCGGTTTCCCGCCTCCATGTGGAAGATGGGGATGTGCAGGCGCTTTGCCGCGATGGCGGACAGGCAGCTGTTGGTGTCGCCCAGGATCAACAGGGCGTCGGGCTGGACCTGGACCATGAGCCTGTAGCTCGCGGCGATGATGTTGCCCACGGTCTCGCCCAGGTCGGCGCCCACGGCGTCCAGGTAGACGTCCGGATCGTCCAGCGACAGGTCGCGGAAGAAGATGCCGTTCAAGGTGTAGTCGTAGTTCTGCCCGGTGTGCGCCAGCAGGCAGTCGAAGTGGCGGCGGCACTTCTTGATGACCTCGGACAGGCGGATGACCTCGGGGCGCGTGCCCACGATGATCAGGAGCTTCAGGCGGCCGTCATCCTCGAATGCAATATCGGAATAGTCCTTGCCCATGCGGCTAGACCTCCTCGTAGTAGGTGTCGGGGCTCTCGGGGTCGAAAGGCTCGTTGGCCCACATGATCGTCACGAGGTCCTCGGTGTCGGACAGGTTAGTGATGGAGTGCGTATAGCCGGGGATCATCTCGACCACGCGCATGTCGCTCCCCTTGACGACGTACTCGTCGACGGGGAACGGGTTGCCCTTGGAATCCTCCCCCACCTTCCTCAGCTTGATGGAGGCGGTGCCGGAGACCACCAGGAACCTCTCCCACTTGCTCATGTGCCAGTGGTTGCCCTTGGTGATGCCGGGCCTCGAGACGTTGACGGAGACCTGGCCGCGCTCGGGCGTGCGCAGGAACTCCGTGAACGAGCCGCGTGCGTCCGTGTTGGGCCTGAGGCCGTAGGCGAAGTTGCCCGGCTCGTAGTAGGACAGGAACGTGCTCCAGAGCTTCTTGGAGAAGGAGCCCTCGGTGAGGTCGGGCACCGAGAGGGACTCGCGGCTGTCTCGGAAGCTGTCGAGCAGGCAGACGATCTCGCCCAGGGACTTCACGTCGGTGTCGGGGACGTAGCAGAAATCATCACCGTCGACACGCTCGAGCCCGTCGTAGCCGCAGCGGTGCTCCTCCCCCAGCAGCGTGCCCAGCATCTCGCCGACCAGGTCGTCGATGTAGAGGAGCTCAAGCTCCACCGAGGGGTCGTTCACGGTGTAGGGGCTTCCGTTCGCGATGGCGTCGCAGAAGGTCGCCACGGCGGAGTTGTAGCGCGGTCGGCACCACTTGCCGTAGAGGTTGGGGAAGCGGTAGATGAGCACGGGGGCGCCGGTGCGATCCGAGTACTCGCGGAACAGCCCCTCCCCCGCGAGCTTGGACTCGCCGTAGACCGAGCCCTCGAAGCGGCCCGAGAGGCTCGCCTGCGCGGAGCTGGAGAGCATGACGGGGCACCTGTTGCCGTGGCGCTCGAGGGCGTCGAGCAGCGTCGAGGCGAACCCGAAATTGCCCTCCATGAACTCGGATTGCTCCTTTGGGCGGTTGACGCCGGCCAGGTTGAAGACGAAGTCCGCGCGCGAGCAGTAGTCCTCCAGCTCCTCCTGGGTCGAGTCGATGTCGTACTCCATGACCTCGAGGGGCAGCAGGCCCGCAAATCTCTCGCGGCGGTCCTTGCCGTCGCGTATGTTCTTCAGCGCGCAGCAGAGGTTCCTGCCCACGAAGCCCCTGGCGCCAGTGACGAGGACGCGCACCCTACTGCACCGCCTCGTGCTCGCGGCCCTCCAGGGCCAACTGCACGTACTCGGCGGTCTTGATCTTGGCGATGGTGCCCTCCACGTCGAGCCTCTCGGTGTTGTGGGAGGTGTAGGACTCGTCTGCCTGGGTCTCCACCTCGCCGTCCACGACGAACTTGTCGTAGTTCAGGTCGCGCGAGTCGCAGGCCACGCGGTAGTAGCCGCCCATGTCCTCGGCGCGCAGGCGCTCCTCGCGGGTCATGAGGGTCTCGAACAGCTTCTCGCCGTGGCGGGTGCCGATCACCTGGGTGCCGACGCGGCCGAAGACCTCCTGGACGGCCTCGGCGAGGTCGCCGATGGTCGAGGCCGGCGCCTTCTGGATGAACAGGTCGCCGGGGTTGGCGTGCTCGAAGGCGAACTGCACCAGGTCCACCGCCTCGTCCAGGTTCATGAGGAAGCGGGTCATGTTGGGGTCGGTGACCGTCAGCGGCTCGCCCTTCCTGATGCGGTCGATGAAGAGGGGAATGACCGAGCCGCGCGAGCACATGACGTTGCCGTAGCGGGTGCAGCAGATGGTGGTGCGGCCGGCGCCGTTGCGGGCGTTGGCGTAGATGATGGACTCCATCATGGCCTTGGACTTGCCCATGGCGTTGATGGGGTATGCGGCCTTGTCCGTGGACAGGCACACGACGCGGTCGACGCCCTCGTCGATGGCTGCGTGGAGCACGTTGTCCGTGCCGATGACGTTGGTGCGGACGGCCTCCATGGGGAAGAACTCGCAGGAGGGCACCTGCTTGAGTGCGGCGGCGTGGAAGATGTAGTCCACGCCGTGCATGGCGTCGCGCACGCTCTGGGCGTTGCGGACGTCGCCGATGAAGAATCGCACCTTGGAGGCGAGTTCGGGCGACCTCTCCTGCAGGCGGTGGCGCATGTCGTCCTGCTTCTTCTCGTCGCGCGAGAAGATGCGGATCTCGGCCAGGTCGGTGTTCATGAAGTGCTTGAGCACGGTGTTGCCGAACGAGCCGGTGCCGCCCGTGATCATGAGGGTCTTGTCTTTAAAGGTGGTCGAATCGTTCATCTATTTGCCTTCCTTACGTTTGGCTTTTGTAAACTGGTAAAAGAGAAATTTCGTATTAGTTACGAGGTAACGTTTGAAGAGTCGCTTCGGCTCCTGCATCAATCGATAGAGCCACTCAAGACTCAGGTTTTGCATCCACATCGGCGCCTCTGGCACCACGCCAGCGAGAACGTTGAACGCGCCACCGACGCCAATCATCAAAGGTTGGGGGCCGCCTTTAAGCTCATGCATGAGGACTTCCTGACGGGGTGCACCCAACGCGATCCATGCGAAGTCCGCACCTGATTCTGCGATGTGTCGGGATAGCTCTCGTTTCTCTCCATCGGAGAGCGGACGGAAGGCCGAAGGCTCCATGCCGGCGATTTTCAATCCCGGATATTCCTCTTGAAGTGAATCTTTGAGAGCCTCGAGGTTCTTCTGCTCGTTGCCGTAAAAGTAGTGGCTCCATCCTTGCTGCGCGGAAATGCTGAATATCTCTCGCATCAGATCGGGACCGGTCACACGCCCCATTGACTCGATTGTTTTGCATCCGATAACAGATAAAGGTTTGCCGTCGGGAACGGACATGAGGGATTCGGCTTGGCAGACCCAATAGGAGGGGTCGTCATGAGCCATAACCGAGGTATGAGCATTTGAAACGCAAATATATTCGCCATGTAACTCATCTATATGACGAGTAAGAAACTCGACACACTCAGACATATTGGTTCCCGTGATCGGAACATCGATTACGGGAACGCGCTTGAGTTCAGCGAATCTTGAATAGTCTTGGAGCATTAGCACGCACCCTTGCCGGTGATGACCTCGATCACCGTGAGGATGACGATCTTGAGGTCCGTAACGGGTCCGCGCTTGGCGATGTACTCCAAGTCTCGGCGGACCATGCCGTCGAACCCGGTCGAGTTGCGCTCCGTAACCTGCCACCAGCCGGTGATGCCGGGCTTCACGGCCAGGCGCTGCAGGTCGTACTCGGTGTACTCCGCGACCTCATTCGGCAACGGCGGGCGTGGGCCGACAACGGACATCTGGCCCAGGAACACGTTGACGAACTGCGGGAACTCGTCGATGGAGTGCTTGCGGATGAACTTGCCTATCTTCGTGACGCGGGGGTCCTCCCTCATCTTGAACATGGCGCCGGCAATCTCGTTCTGTTCCTTGAGCTCAGCGAGGCGCTCGTCGGCATCTTTGTACATGCTGCGGAACTTCCACATGCGGAAGGTGGACAGGCTGCCGTCGCGGTGGGTCTGGCCCATGCGAATCTGGCTGTAGAAGGGGTTGCCCTCGCTCTCCAGGCGGATGGCCGCGGCCAAAATCAGGCTCGGAATGGCGATGACAGCCAACACGCAGCCGCTGAACACGATGTCGAACGTGCGTTTAACGGCCCGGTAGCCCAGACGCGTGCGGTCCCAGTCCTTCACGGCCTCCATGGCCTTGTAGCGAACGGTCACCTCGCCGCCACTCATGGCCTGGGCAACAAGCGCGGCCCCCACCGGCGCTTCTGCTGAATATTCAGTTTAATCTGACGGTATTTCCTTCAAACCTACGTCCCGCCCCCGAGGATCCTCCCTGTTCCGTTTAGCTGTCGCCAACAGCTAAACGATCGCCTTTTTAAGGTTTCGCATTACGCGCTGCTCGGCCGAAAGCACCGCGAGACCAACGCGCGTAGTTACGCGACGGCCGCACAGGTTGAGCTCCAAATAAGCAGTGCTCTTGCGTCTATTAATGGTTTTGACAAGGCCTTCGTGGCCCAGCAACGGACCTGCCGTAACTACGACCTGGTCGCCGTCTTTTAGGGCCTCGCTCATGGGCACTACGCGGTCTCCCCTATGCGTAAAGCCGCCAATAAGCTGGACCTCTTCTTTTGCCAGCGGCACAAACTGACCGTCCTGGGATAACACCCGGGCAAAGTCGTCCATGCGTAGCAGGTACTGTTGCACGGTACGGGGATCTGCCGTATCGCAGATAAGATAACCGGGAAAGAGCGGCTTGGTCGTATTGACCCATTCGCCGTGTACCTTGATCTCGGTCTGAAATTGGGGATAAAAGAGCTCCTGCATGACGCCAGCCGGCACCATATGCTCTATGCGCTCGCGCATTATGTCTTCGCGACCGTTAATGACCTGAATCACATACCACACGAGCACCACCCCCTTGCTGTCTTACGTGTGGCTCACGGGGTTTGGGTATGGCTACGCCAGGGCGCTTGTGCGCGAAGGCGCTCCATATTCAAACCCTGAGCCCAGTTAGACAAGCACGTGGCTCTGCCCCACCGTGAACGGTATGTATAAGTGCAGTGGCTAGAGTCGCGAACGTGTATCGCAAAAATGAACGCGACTCCAGCTGGCTGCGCGCGATCCAGTCAAGCGGGAACAAAACTGGACCACGCGCAAACAGCTGTAGGACTGCTGCGATTTGTCATGAAATGCCGAATCGAATGAACTTGCACATAGACAAGAACAAAATCATTCAATGCGATACGCATGACGACGCTATTGGGGCTCGTGGTTTTTCTGGCACCGCCGTTACGGCCGGATGCTGATCGACCCTGCGCTTTGCGGCTTACTGGAGCCGTGGGCACAGTTGAACCCATGTAACGATAGATATCCTAGCACAAGGCAACTAGAAACCGATTTAGGCCGTGCGCGGCAACATATCGTACATTTGCAGTGCTAAAGGGGGTTATTTTGCAAACTTGTTCACATTGACGCAGGTTTATGCGGGTGTAGTTGTTGGCACGCACCGCCCGAGCCACAACGCTGACGGCGGGAAATGCAATAAGGAATTATGCTGGGTTAACAAACTATGTACAGAAGTGGGAAATAAATTGCGCAACTTTTTTGGGTGTGGGTGCTGGTGTGGAGTCACTTTGGTTTGCGCGGTGGCTGCATATGAAAAAAAGCCTCCAGTTTCCCGGAGGCTTTGCATTCACGGTGGTGGAGACGAGGGGAATCGAACCCCTGACCTCTTGACTGCCAGTCAAGCGCTCTCCCAGCTGAGCTACGCCCCCGTGACGAGGAGATACTATAGGGGAAGATTCTTAGTTGTGCAAGATGTTTTTTGGGTTGATCTTCTTACTTACGGGTTTTATCGGGACGGTGGCTAAAAATAATCACTCTACGAGCGATTATTTTTAGCCACCGTCCCGATAAAACCCTGATGCGATGGCCTTTACTTGTGGAGGTAAGCGATGGCAGTGCCAGCGTGGACTTGGATCGTGGCTGTTGATCTTACTACGTTGCTAATGCCCGTGTCAGCCAAGAGTCCTAGGGGGCTGTGGTCTAGTTCCCATTCTAGGCCGTGTTCGCTTATCTCTGTGTTGGGAGCTATGGCGATGATGGAGAAGGTTTTGCCCTCGGCGTTTTCGATGGTCCAGCTCTCGTCCTGGTGCAGGATTCTGGCCGTTACTTCGTCTTCTTCGATCCGGACGGGGGCATCCTCGTAGCCCGCAAGCAACCCCAGTACGGAAAGTGCCATATCCGGACGGCCGCCGGTGGCGCAGGTCGCAACCACCTCGGCACCCGGCCAGCGACGGCGGACGGAATCGAGCGCCAGCGCCAGATCGGTATAATCCTTGTAGGGGTCGTGGCGCTCCACCTCAAAGGCCTCGGCGGCATCGACCAACGCGCGACCCTCATCGCTTACGGTGTCGGCGTCGCCCACGTAGACGTCGCAACCTAGTCCCGCGCCCAGCAGCGCGTCGAGCCCGCGGTCCACGGCGACAACGTGATCGCACTCCCCCGCCAACCTACGCAACAGATCCGCGCTCGCCACCACGGGCGAGCCGCAAACCACCAATACCTTGCAAGCCACAGCTCTCGCCTATCCCTCAAACGCAAGCACGCGGGCCAGATCCAGGTCTTCATAGCCGTCGATAAAGATCTCGCAGTTGTCGCGGACCTCATCGCGCTCCATACGGCCGTGCGGGTCATAGATGCCCACGCGCTTAAAGCCGGCGGTGCCAGAGCTCTTTAGACCAAAGACGGCGTCCTCAAACACCCAGGCGCGCTCAAACTTGCAGCCGTGGCGCTCCTCGAGGCGGCGCAGCGCCAGCTCGTACACATCGGGGAACTGCTTGGAGCGTCCCGCCTCGCCCGTCGTGGTAATAAACTCCATGTAGGTATCGAGCCCGGCGCCCGCAAGTGCAGACGTAACCAGCTCGGCCGGCGTGGACGTGGCAACGCACATGGGAATACCGGCCTCCTTCGCCTGCTTCAGAAATGCAATCAGGCCCTCGCGCGGCGGCACCTTTGAGTAGCCATCGATCAGAATGTCGCTCAACTCGCGGTAGAGCTCCTCGCCATTTGTGCCAATGCCCCAGATATCGTGGTAGGCCTGGCACTCGTCCTCGAGCGACAAATGCTCAAACTGGGCAAAATCGTCGACCGTCACGTCAACTCCGTGGCGGTGCAATAACTCGGGCTGGGCATAGGCCCAAACGGGAGTGCTATTAACCAGCGTGCCGTCGCAATCGAAAATAAAAGCAACACTTGGGGCAGCGATGCGGTCCATAAACGAGCCTTTCGATGTCAAATGGTAAACAACCTGCTAAAAACGTTTTACCAAACGTAAACCTAACAATCTAGAAACCCTAATTGGTAAAGCTGTCAAGAGTTTTACCATCGCAATTCTGCCAGTGGTATAAACATGGCGCTTACCGATTAAACGCCACCGCAAATCCACTTTCGTTCATAAAACTAACGTACAGGTGTTATCGTAGTTTTTGCCGAAAGTTCCACCGAGCACGCGAGGTGGAACGAATCATAGAACTGTCGCCGTCCCTTCGATTCGTGCAGCCTTGGACCTTTCGCATCTAGTCACCAAGGCAACACGCTGCCGCGTCATGATGGGATCAAACGTGAGCGATACAAAGCTTAAGCCAGCAACCAAAAAGCCTGCTACCCGTAAAGCCGCCCCGCACGCGCCGGAGCTCACCAAAGACGATGTCTACCTGTTTGGCATCGGTACGTGGGAGCGCAGCTGGGAAAAGATGGGCGCGCACCCCGACACGCAGAACCGTACGCGCGGCTGGCGTTTTTGCGTTTGGGCGCCCGACGTAAAGAGCGTCCATGTCATTGGCGAATTTAACGATTGGGATGAGCAAGCCAACCCGCTGGTGCCCATGCATACGAGCGCTATTTGGGAAGGCTTTATTCCTGGCGCCGAGCAGGGTCAGCTCTATAAATACCTTATCGAGACCAACGAGGGCGAAAAGCTCTATAAGGCCGATCCGTACGCCTTTAAGGCCGAGTGCCCTCCGGGTACCGCCAGCGTGCTGTGGACCCTCGATGGCTACCAGTGGAACGACGCCGCATGGCTCAAGCGCCGTGCCGACCATAACCACATGTCGCAGCCGCTCAACATCTACGAGGTGCATATTGGCTCGTGGAAGCGCCACGGCGACGCGCCGCAGGGCGAGCCCGACGAGTACGGCAACTACCCCGGCCCCATGGATCCCTTCCCCGCGCAGCGCGGCGAGTTCTACACCTACGACGACCTGTCGGTGGAGCTCGTGGACTACGTGCGCGACATGGGCTATACGCATATCGAGGTCATGCCGCTTATGGAGCATCCCTTCGACGGCTCCTGGGGCTACCAGACAACCGGCTATTACGCCGCTACGTCGCGCTACGGCAACCCGCAGCAGCTCATGCACTTTATCGATGCATGCCACGAAGCGGGCATCGGCGTGATCATGGACTGGGTGCCCGGCGGTTTTTGCGCCGACTCCCACGGCCTTGCCACCTTTAACGGCCACATGCTGTTTGAGCACGAGATTCACCCCAACTGGGGCACGCACAAGTTTGACTTCGCCCGCGGCGAGGTCCGCTCCTTCCTGGTCTCCAACGTGCTGTACTGGCTCGAGAACTTCCACGTGGACGGCATTCGCATGGACGGCGTGTCCAGCATGCTGTACCTCAACTTTGGCATCGACGATCCGGGCCAAAAGAAGTTCAACAAGTACGGTACCGAGGAGGACCTGGACGCCAGCGCGTTTATTCGCCAGGTCAACTGCGCTGTAGAGGCACACTACCCCGACGTGATGATGATGGCCGAGGAGTCCACCGCGTGGCCGCTCGTGACCTATCCGCCGCAGGACGGCGGCCTGGGCTTCCACTACAAGTGGGACATGGGCTGGATGAACGACACCCTGCACTACATGCAGACTGATTTTCCGTGGCGCCCCGGCAACCACGGCTTGCTCACGTTCTCCATCATGTACGCCTTTACCGAGAACTTCATCTGCCCGCTCAGCCACGACGAGGTCGTACACGGCAAGTGCTCGCTCATCGGCCGCATGCCGGGCGACTGGTGGCGCCAGTTTGCAGGTCTGCGCACGCTGGCCTTCTACCAGATGACGCACCCCGGTGCCAAGCTCAACTTTATGGGCAACGAGATCGGCCAGTTTATTGAGTGGCGCTACTACGAGTCCATTCAGTGGTTCCTGACCGAGGAGTACGAGACCCACAAGCATCATCAGGCGTTTATCAAGGCGCTCAACCACCTGTACACCGCCGAGCCGGCCCTGTACGAGCGCGGCTACACCGACGACGGCTTTACCTGGATCGACGCGGACAACTCCAAGCAGTCCATCGTGAGCTTTGTGCGTCAGGGCGAAGATATTGATGACGACCTGGTAATCCTGATCAACTTTGACCCGGCGAGCTACGAGAGCTTCCGCGTGGGCGTGCCGCGCGAGGGCGACTGGGAGGTCATCTTCGATTCCGACCGTCCCGAGTTTGGTGGCAGCGGCTATGCCGGTGAGGAGCCCTACACCTGCTCGAGCGAGCCCTATCCCTGGAACGGGCAGATGGACTCTATCGAGATTAAGGTGCCCGGCCTGGCAGGCGTGGTGCTTAAACGCCGCGGTCCCAGTAGCTACAAGCCGCCCGTGGTCGAGGAGCCCAAGAAGGCGACGCGCAAGTGTGCGTCCTCGGTGAAGCCCAAGACCGCGGCAGCCAAGAAGGCTCCGGCCAAGGCGAAGGCTGCCAAGGCTTCAGCCAAGTCCACCACGGCCAAGAAGGCGGCCACAAAAAAGGCTGCTCCCAAGGCCAAGACGGCTGCTGTTAAGGCTCCTGCCAAGAAACCGTAACAAAACCGTTACAGCTGTAATTACCCGCCCCGACGGGGCGTAGGATACAAGTCATAACCGTTCCGGGAGAATCATCCCCGGGGGAAGGAACGTATGAATAAGATCTTCGACAACAAGCAGGAGTTTACCGAACTCTATCGCGATGCCGTCATGAGCATCAGCGGCAAGAGCGTCGAGGCCGCCAGCGACCTCGACCGCTTCAACGCCCTGGCCAAGCTCGTGGCCGAGAAGGCCCGCACCGTTGCCACCAAGAGCGACGCCCGCGCCACCGCCGAGGGCAAGAAGCGCGTGTACTACTTCTCTATCGAGTTTTTGATCGGCCGCCTGCTCGACAACTACCTGCTCAACTTTGGCGTGCGCGATATGGTCGCCGAGGCACTCGACGACATGGGCTTCGACTTGTCCGTCATCGAGAATCAGGAGCCCGATCCGGCGCTGGGCAACGGTGGCCTGGGCCGTCTTGCCGCATGCTTCCTGGATTCCATGGCAGCCGAGGGCATCGCCGGCTACGGCAACGGTATGCGCTACCGCTACGGCCTGTTTAAGCAGGAGATCATCAACGGCAGCCAGGTCGAGGCCACCGACGAGTGGCTCACCCACGGCTATCCCTGGGAGGTCCGCCGTCAGGACAAGGCCGTGACCATCAAGTTTGGTGGCCATGTTGAGGGCTTTGAGGAGAACGGCCGCACGTTCTACCGCACGGTGGACACGCAGGACATCCTGGCCGTCCCTTATGACATCCCCGTGGTGGGCTATGCCGGCGAGACCGTCAACAAGCTGCGCGTATGGGCCGCCGAGCCGGTCGAGGAGCACTTTGACCTGGAAGCCTTCAACCGCGGCGACTATGCCCTGGCCGACGCCGAGCGCGCCGAGGCCGAAGCCATCAGCGCCATCCTCTACCCCAACGACGCCGGCGAGCACGGCCGTCTGCTGCGCCTGAAGCAGGAGTACCTGTTTGTCTCGGCCGGCATCTACAGCCTACTCGACACCTTTGAGAAGGAGCACGGCGAGAACTGGGATCTGCTGCCGCAGTTTGTTGCCATCCACACCAACGACACGCACCCGGCCATGTGCGGCCCCGAGCTCATGCGCATCCTCATCGACGAGAAGAAGCTCGAGTGGGATGACGCCTGGAACATCGTGACGCAGGTCGTGAGCTACACCAACCACACCATCCTGCCCGAGGCCCTGGAGAAGTGGCCCATCGGCATGTTCTCCAAGCTCCTCCCCCGTGTGTACCAGATCATCGACGAGATCAGCCGTCGTTGGCACGAGTCGTTCGACACCACGCAGGAGGGCTGGCAGGAGCGTCTGCGTCAGACCGCCATCCTGTGGGACGGCGAGATTCGCATGGCCAACCTGTCCGTGATCTGCAGCCACAGCGTCAACGGCGTGGCCAAGATCCACTCCGACATCATCAAAAACATCGTGCTCAAGGACTTCTATGCCCTGACGCCCGAGAAGTTCAACAACAAGACCAACGGCATCTCGCACCGTCGCTTCTTTGCCGAAGCCAACCCCACCTATGCCAAGCTCGTGACAGAGGCTATTGGCGACGGCTGGCTCAAGGACGCCTTTGAGCTGGAAAAGCTCAAGGAGTTTAAGGACGACACCGAGTTCCTGAAAGCCGTGGGTGCCTCCAAGCGCGCCAACAAGGAGCGCCTGGCTGCCTACGTTAAGGCCGAGACCGGTCTGGTCATCGATCCCAACACCGTCTTCGATGTTCAGGTAAAGCGCTTCCACGCCTACAAGCGCCAGCTCATGAACATCATGAAGGTGATGGACATCTACAACCGTCGTATCGCCGATCCCAACTTCCACGTGACGCCGACGACCTTCATCTTTAGCGGCAAGGCCGCCTCGAGCTACACCTTCGCCAAGGAGACCATCCGCCTCATTAACTCCGTGGCCGATGTCATCAACAACGACCCGCGCGTCAACGAGGTCATGAAGGTCTGCTTTATCCCCAACTTCCGCGTGAGCAACGCCCAGCTCATCTACCCCGCCGCCGAGATCTCGGAGCAGATCTCCACGGCCGGCAAGGAGGCCTCGGGCACGTCCAACATGAAGCTCATGATGAACGGCGCCATTACGCTGGGCACCCTCGACGGCGCCAACATCGAAATCGCCGACCTGGCCGGCCGCGAGAACGAGGCCATCTTTGGCCTGACCGCTCCTGAGGTCGAGCAGCTCTGGGCATCCAACAGCTACTTTGCGTGGGATACGCTCAACAACGATCGCGAGCGTCTGGGCCGCGTGATGGACGAGCTCAAGGACAACACGTTTGCGGGTCTTTCGGGCAACTTCGAGAGCATCTACAACGAGCTCATGAACAACAACGACCCCGACCTGGTCATGGCAGACTTCCGCAGCTACGTGGATGCGTGGGAGAAGCTCACCGGCAGCTATGGCGACCAGGAGACCTGGAACCGCAAGGCCCTGCTCAACACTGCCTCGAGCGGCTGGTTCTCGAGCGACCGCACCATTCGCGAGTACCGCGACGAGATCTGGCACGCGTAAAGGCGCGCGAGCTCCCCTATGCCAGCACGGCATTACTCGACGGGCGCGACCGAGCGCCGCGCCCGTCGCTAATGGGTTAGGAACATCGATGACAGAAGGAGAAATCGATGAGTAAGAAAGAATGCATCGCGATGCTCCTCGCAGGAGGACAGGGCAGCCGATTGGGGGCACTCACCCAAAAGATCGCTAAGCCGGCGGTTAGCTTTGGTGGCAAGTTCCGCATTATCGACTTTTCGCTCTCCAACTGCTCCAACTCGGGCATCGACACGGTGGGCGTTCTGACGCAGTATCGCCCCTACCTGCTGCATGCCTATGTGGGCTCCGGCGAGGCCTGGGATCTGGACAGCCGCGACGGCGGCGTGTCGATTCTGCCGCCGTACGAGACGCAGACCGGTGGCGCCTGGTATGCGGGCACGGCCGACGCCATTACGCAGAACCTGGACTACATCAAGGCCAACGACCCCAAGTACGTCCTGATTCTTTCGGGCGATCACCTGTATCGCATGGACTACCGCAAGATGCTCAAGACGCACATTGAGAACAACGCCGACCTCACGGTGAGCGTTATGCCCGTGCCGTGGGAAGAGGCCAGCCGCTTTGGCATCCTGACCACCGACCCCGAGGACGGCCGCATCACCAAGTTCACCGAGAAGCCCGATAAGCCCGATTCGAACCTCGCGTCCATGGGCATCTACATCTTCTCGGCCGACGTGCTGATCGAGGCGCTCGAAGAGGACGCTCTAGACCAGCGCTCGAGCCACGACTTTGGCAAGGACATCATCCCCAAACTGCTCGGCGAGGGCAAGCGCCTGTACAGCTACGAGTTCCACGGCTTTTGGAAGGACGTCGGCACCATCGCCAGCTTCCACGAGACCTCGATGGACCTGCTGGGCAACAACCCCGAGTTCGATTTGTTCGACAAGCACTTCCCCATCATGTCCAACATCACCACGCGTCCGCCGCACTACATTGGCCCGGACGGCCGCCTGGACGACTGCCTGGTCTCCAACGGCTGCAAGATCTACGGCACCGCTCGCCACTCGATCATTTCGACCGATGTCATCATCGAGGAGCGCGCCGTGGTCGAGGACTCCGTGCTGCTGCCGGGTGCGCACGTTAAGAGCGGCGCGCACATCTGCCGCGCTATTTTGGGCGAGAACTCCACGGTCGAAGAGGGCGTGAAGCTCGGCTCTGTCGATACCACCAAGGATACGGCCGTCGTTGGAAATGACGTCGTTATCGGGAAGGGGGAATGATCCGATGATCAATCGCAAGGCCATCGGTTATATCACCGCTAACTACTCTTCGACCTACGGCAGCGTGCTGCTCAAGGACCGCCCCATCGCGTCCGTTCCGTTTTTGGGCCGCTACCGCCTGATCGACTTCCCGCTGTCCAACATGATGAATGCCGGCATTAAGACCGTCGGCGTCGTCATGCCGGGCAACTACCGCTCACTGATCGACCACGTGGGCTCGGGCAAGGACTGGGGCCTGGACCGCAAGAAGGGCGGCCTGTTCATGGTGCCCGGCAACGCGTATGGCACCACCAAGGGCGGCATGCGCTTCCTGCTGCGCGACATCATCTCCAACAAGACGCTGTTCCAGCGCTCGGACAAGCCCTATGTCGTGATGATGGGCACCAACATCATCTTTAACATGGACCTCAACACCATCATCGACGCGCACGAGAACTCCGGTGCCCAGATGACCGTGGTGTACTGCAAGGCTACGCGCAACGTCGATGACGAGACCAAGCTCGAGATTAACGAGAACGGCCGCCTGACGGGCGTGAGCGCCGGCGTCGTGTACGGCGACAACGCCTCCATGGACTGCTGCATCGTCAACCGCGAGACGCTGCTCGAGATCATCGACCACTACCAAGCCGCCGACTATCTAGACCTGCTCGAGGCGCTCCAGGGCGACTTTGGCAACATCGACGTGTGCAGTTACGAGTACAAGGGCGAGGTCGTGGGCGTGTTTAGCGAGAAGTCGCTGTATCGCCGCAGCATGGACCTGCTCGACCAGACCGTAGCCGACCAGCTCTTCGATCCCGAGCGCCCGATCCTGACCAAGGCTCACGACGTGCCGCCTTCGCGATATGCGACCGGCAGCCACGCGTGCAACTCGATCATCTCGGCCGGCTGCATCATCAAAGGCACCGTGCGCAACTCGATCCTGTCGCGCGGCGTCGTGGTCGAGGAAGGCGCTTCGGTGACCAACTCGATCATCAACCAGAGCTGCATCATCAAGAGCGGCGCACGCGTTGAGAATGCCATCCTGGATAAGAACAACGTGGTCCCCACCAATACCGAGCTTCGCGGCACGCCCGAGAACATTCTGGTGCTGGGCAAGGCTCCGTTAACTTCCGACACCACCATCGTGCGTTAACGTTGGCACCGCAACATCGCTCGTAACATGTAGAATAGCCGCCCGGTTAGCGCCAGGCGGCTATTCTCGAATTACAACATGGGAGACAATATGGCAGAAACCAGCAAAAAGATGCAGATCGTGTTTGCCTCGGCCGAGTGCGCACCGTTTGTTAAGACCGGTGGCCTCGGCGACGTGGCGGGCTCGCTGCCTGCGGCGCTCGTGCGCGCCGGCGCCGAGGTTATCGTGATGGTGCCCAAGTACGCCACCATCAAGGACGAGTACAAGGCGCAGATGGAGCACTTCTCCGACTTTTACGTGAGCCTGGGCTGGCGCAATGAGTACTGTGGACTCGAGAAGCTCGAGCACGACGGCGTCACCTATATGTTCGTGGACAACGAGCGCTACTTTGCGCGCGACTATCCGTACGGCTTCTTTGACGACGGCGAGCGCTTCGCGTTCTTCTCCAAGGCCATCACCGAGAGCCTGCAGCACCTGCCGGCCGGCTTTGAGTGCGACATCCTGCATTGCAACGACTGGCAGACGGCACTGGCACCAGTGTTCTTACGCGAGTTCTACCAGGGCCTGCCGCTGTACGACCGCGTCAAGACCGTGTTCTCGATCCACAACGTGGCGTTCCAGGGCCAGTTTAGCGACACCGTGATGGAGGACATCCTGGGTGTGGCGCATATTCCGGCGGCCGCCTCGCAGCTGCGCTGCGACGCCTGCAGCATCAACTACATGCTGGGCGCGCTGCACTATGCCGACGCCATCACAACGGTGAGCCCCACCTATGCGGGCGAGATCCAGACACCCGAGTTTGGCGAGGGCCTGGACGGCGTGCTGCGCGAGCGTTCCTACGCGCTGCAGGGCATCCTCAACGGCATTGACGTGGCGGCCTTTGACCCGGCAACCGACAAGCGCATTGCCGCCAACTACACGGTTGAGGACCGTGGGGGCAAGGCCGTGTGCAAGACCAAGCTGCAGGAAGAGCTGGGGCTCGAGGTTCGCGACGACCGCCCGCTTATGGTGATGGTCACGCGCCTGACGCGCCAGAAGGGCATGGACCTGGTCATGTACGCGCTCGACCGAATCCTGTCCGGCGGCGTTCAGGTGGCCGTGCTGGGTACCGGCGACCGCGACTACGAGGACGGCCTGCGCTACTTCCAGGACAAGTACCCCGGCACCATGGCCGCGCGCATCGAGTTCGATCCTGCGCTGTCGCAGCGCATGTACGCCGCCGCCGATATGTTCCTGATGCCTTCGAAGTTTGAGCCCTGCGGCCTGTCGCAGATCATCGCCATGCGCTACGGCACTCTGCCTATCGTACGCGAGACCGGTGGCCTGAAGGACACCGTGCAGCCGTACAACGAGTTTACCGGCGAGGGCACGGGCTTCTCGTTTAGCAACTTTAACGGCGACGAGATGGGCGACGCGGTGTTCCGCGCGGCACGCCTGTTCTGGGACAACCGCGATGCCTGGAACCAGCTGGTCACGCAGGCCATGAGCCAGGACTTTAGCTGGACGCGCTCGGCCGACAAGTATCTGGACCTGTACTTCTTTATGCATCCGGAGATTGAGAGGCCGGCGGCTGTGGAGGCTGCTGCGGCTGTGGCGCCCGTTAAGGAGCCCGCTGCCGCCGAGGCGCCCAAGGCCGAGGAGAAGCCGGCTGCCGATGCCGAAGTTAAGCCCGCAGCAAAACCTGCCGCCAAGAAGACGACCACCCGCAAGACAACGGCTAAGAAGACCACGACAACGAAGGCCGCTGCGAGCAAGACCACCGCTGCCAAGGTAACTACTGCCAAGGCAACTACTGCCAAGGCATCGACCACGCGTAAGCGCACGGCCGCCGCTGCCAAGAAGACCGCCGAGGCTGAGGCCGCTCCCGAGGTAAAGGCCGAGGCTAAGCCTGCGGCAAAGGCTCCGGACAAGACCGCTGCCAAGAAGGCGACCGCGTCCAAGACCACGACCGCCAAGAAGGCCACGGCTACGAAGTCGACGACGACCAAAGCTGCTACGACGAAGGCCGCCGCGAAGACGACGGCGAAGACGACCGCGAAGGCCGCCGCAAAGCCGGCCGCCAAAGTCGAGGAGACACCCGCCGAGTCCAAGGCCGAGCCCGCTGTCGAGGCAAAGCCGGCCGCCAAGACCACCACGCGCAAGCGCACCACGACGACGGCGAAGAAGACCACAACCAAGGCTGCGGCTCCCAAGGCAAAGGCTAAGGCCGAGGAAAAGCCCGCGGTAAAGGGCGAGCCGGCGCCGAAGGCCGCCGAGGTCAAGACCGCTCCGAAGGCTACGGCAAAGACCGAGCCCGCAAAGGAGGCCCCGGTCTCCCCCGCCACTCCGGCCGAGGAAAAGGCTCCGACCAAGAAGACCTCCGTCCGTAAGGCAACGGCCACCCGCAAGCGTCGCTAGTCTGGACGATTAAAACTTAATCCAACGCAAAAGAGGGCGCCCCAACCAGGCGCCCTCTTCTTGGTTGAACTTCTGCGTTAAAAAGAGGGCGGTTTACTACGACAAAATGGCTCAGGCCGACCACGGCGAGTAATCTACGAAATTGACAACGCTTCTACCTGCGGTTTTAGTATCACAAAAATGACCGTGGTTAAGATCATTCAATTCGTCGTAGTAAACCGATGTACTTTTGTTTGACAACAAATAGTATCCGTCTGGGCGTTTTCGAATACCGCGAAAATTTGGATGGTAAAACGATTTTCTAGGACAACCGTTCGCCGATGGTAAACGGATGTTGTTTATACAGCCTGTGTACAACAGATATACTTACATCCTGTGCGTAAAGCCCATGGCCCGCAGGCCGTGATTCTATTGAACTGGACCGTATTATGAGATTGATTCACAACAGCCGTCTACCGCAGTTTCGCACTCCTTTTGGCGCCGTGACCGCTGGAACTTCTGTTTCGCTCTCGGTGATTTTGGAGGATGCCGACCCCAACCAGGCAACGCTCACCCTGCGTACCTGGGTCGATGAAATCGGTGAGTCTCTGTACCCCATGACGCACGAGGGCGACGGCATATTTACCGTAGAGCTTGAGTGCACTGAGCCCTGTCTTATCTGGTACAGCTTTATCTGCAATATCGAGGGCCAGCCCGAGGTCCGCTTGGGTGCACCGCAGGGCCGCACCGGCGGCGAGGGCGTAACCTACGACTACGCCGAGGTCCCGTCGTTCCAGATTACCGTCTACAAGCACCGCGAGAACCGTCCCACCTGGTACGAGCGGGGCATGGTCTACCAGATCTTCCCCGACCGCTATGCCCGCGACGAGCATTGGCGCGAGCGTACGCTGGCCGAGATCGAAAAACCGCGCAACGGAATCCAGCGCCGCATGGTCGAGGACTGGAACGAGCCGCCCGAGTACGAGCGTGCCGAAGACGGCTCCATCAAGACCTGGGATTTTTACGGCGGCTCGCTCAAGGGTATCCAAAATGACCTGCCCCGCATTGCCGAGCTAGGCTTTACGGCCATCTACCTCAACCCCATCTTTGAGGCCGCGAGCAACCACCGCTACGACACGGCCGATTACACCAAGATCGACCCGATTCTGGGCACCGAGCAGGACTTTACGGAGCTGTGCCAGGCGGCCGAGAAGCTCGGCATTTCTATCATCCTGGACGGCGTCTTCAACCACACGGGCGACGATTCGATCTACTTTAACCGCTACGGCAATTATCCCGGCGTCGGTGCTTGGCAGAGCGAGGACTCGCCGTGGCGCGATGCGTTTTACTTCCATGAAGACGGTTCGTATGACTGCTGGTGGGGCGTGGGCAACATGCCCGCCATCAACGAGAGCTCCGAACTGGTGCGCGAGCGGCTCCTGGGCAAGGACGGCGTGATCCGCAAATGGCTGCGCGCCGGTGCCCATGGTTGGCGCCTGGACGTGGCCGACGAGCTTTCCGACGACTTCCTTGCCGAAATCAAAAAGGCCGTGCTCGCCGAGAAGCCCGACGCACTGCTGCTCGGCGAGGTCTGGGAAGACGCCTCCAACAAGATCAGCTATGGCCACCTGCGCCGCTACCTGCAGGGCTCTGAGCTCGACTCCGCTATGGACTACCCCTTCCGCGACATGGTCATCGGCTTTTTGATGGGCTACAAGAATGCCTATCAAGCTGCTGAGGACATCGAGACCCTGCGCGAGAACTACCCGCGCGAGGCACTGGCCTGCGCGCTCAATCTGCTTTCGAGCCACGACCGCCCGCGCATTATCTCGGTGCTCGGTGGTGGCCCCGACGAGTCGCAGCTGCCCGAGAGCGAGCGCAGCAAATGGCGCCTGGACGAGAACTCGATGGGCCTGGCCAAGAGCCGTTTTTGGTTGGCAACGCTCATGCAGATGACCTTCCCAGGAGTGCCCTCGATCTATTATGGCGACGAGTACGGCCTGGAGGGCCTCACCGATCCGGGCAATCGCCGTACCCTGCCGACCAAGGACCAGCTCCACGACTTCGATACGTTGGCCATCGTTAAGAACGCGTCTGCTGTGCGCCGCGCGCTACCCTTTATGGTCAATGGCGAGATCAAGGCCTTCGCTCTCAACGACGACGTCTTGGCCTACACCCGCACGGGCAAAGACGGCGAGGCCGCGACGGTTATCATCAACCGCAGCCTGCGCAATTCGCACTGCGTGACGATCCCGGCGCTCGGCGAATGTGCTAGCGACGTGATCAGCGGACACGAGTGCGAAATCCACAACGGCACAGTCACGCTCGACCTGTACTCGCTGGGCTCTTCGATCATCTATCACCATGCCGAGAAGCGCCTGCAGGAGCCGCTCGATCATGGCGCGGGCGTCGTGTGCCACATCACCTCGGTGCCGACCGATGACGGCAAGCCCGGCACAATCGGTGCGCCCACGCGTCGATTTATCGATCACCTGGCCGCCATGGGCATGCGCTACTGGCAGGTCCTGCCCGTCAATCCTACGGACTTCTTCCGCTCCCCCTATGCCGGCCCCTCGGCCTTTGCAGGCAATATCGACCTGCTGCCCGAGAGCCACGAGGAGCTGGCCGCCGACTTCGTCACCTGGAAGGCCCGCGGCGGCGAGGATGCCGACCCGCTGTACACGGCGTTTAAACATCGCAACGCCGACTGGCTCGAGAAGTACTGCGTCTACATGGCGGTAAAGAAGCACTTTGAGGGACTGTCGCGCCACGATTGGCCGGCGGATGTCGCGCGCTACAACGAGTACCTGATCGATGACAAGCGATTCCACGACGAGGCCGAGCTGCAGGCGTACATGCAGTATCGCTTTGACCTTGCCTGGTGCGAGCTTATGAACTATGCACACAAGAAGGGCATCGAGGTCATCGGCGATATCCCGATGTATGTCTCGGACGATTCGGCCGACGCGTGGAGCGAGCCCGAAAACTTCTGGCTATCCGACACCGGCAAGGCGATTGAAATTTCGGGCGCGCCGCCCGACAACTTTGCGCCCGAGGGCCAGGTGTGGGGAAACCCCACCTTCCGCTGGGATCACATGAAGAAGAACGGCTATCGCTGGTGGATGGATCGCCTGCGTCGTGCGTTCGCGCTCTACGACCGTGTGCGCCTGGACCACTTCCTGGGTTTCCACAGCTACTTTAGCATCCCCGCCGGCGAGGCCTGTGCCGACGGCCGCTGGCTTGCGGGACCAGGCAAAGACCTGTTCCAGACCGCCTACGACGAGCTGGGTCCGCTCAACTTTATCGTCGAGGATCTAGGCTATCTGACGCCTGGCGTTCGCGCCATGGCTTCGACCTGCGGTTTCCCCGGCATGGACGTGCTGGAGTTTAGCAACTACGACGTTCGCTGCGGAATTCATCCCACGCCTGGCAAGATCCTGTACACCTCGACGCACGACACCTCGACGCTTGCCGGATGGTGCACGCATTCCTTTGCGGGCGGCGACGACCCGAGCGGCATTGCATTGGCAAGCGAGCTCATGGGCGATGCCCTGGCAAGCGATGCTCCGCTCGTGATGATGCCGCTGCAGGACGTGCTGGGGCTGGGCGACGATGCACGTATGAACGTGCCGGGCGTGGCCACGGGCAACTGGACCTGGCAGGCGCAGGAGGCCGACATTGCTGCGGCTGAGGAGAAAACTGCGAAGCTCCTGCGCAGCACCCATAGATTCTGGGGCGAAGCGTGATAAAACCCCGGATATAGGGTACAGTTACAGCTGTTTGAATTTTTGCGGGCAGAGTGATCTGCCCGCTTTGTGCTGAAAAGGAAGTATTATGGCGCGCTACGATTACAAGTGCACGAGCTGCGGCAACGTGTTTGAGGTTGAGCATCCCATGACCGAGACGCCCGAGGTCGTATGCCCCAGCTGCGGTGCCCCGGCATCCAAGACGTTCTCGGCCAGCGGCATTAAGTTCGACGGCAGCGGTTTCTACAACACCGACCAGCGCAGTGGCGGCTCCAGCACCAGCGCCACCAACGGCTGCTGCGCCAACTGCCCGCATAATCACTAGAAACCAATCAGCCCCGCGACCGAAACCAATCGCGGGGCTGATTCTTTAGCTACCCAGGTTTCCTTATGAGTTGCGGTGAAATAGTTCCTGAATCGGCCCATCCAACGGCCAAACAGGAACTATTCCACCGCAACTTTTCTATAGACGAGATTTCGGGCTGATGCTATGTATGTAACATTTCAAAACTCTGCCGGATTACGGGGCTGAATTGACAACCTCTATCCATTCCGGTCATTTGCAAATTTCAACAAGCCATCTACCTGCGGTTTTATTTAGGCCATTTTTGCTATGGCCGGACATCACCAATCTGGCCCCGTAATCCGCCCTACTTTTGATAGCAGCAAGTTTGAGACAGAGCTATTTTTACCACTCAATACCGCTATTGCGATCTCCGCTCGCATGACCGCCTGAGTTGCGGTGAAATAAGGACTGTTTAGCAGGTAGAAGCAGCTTTTCAATCCCTATTTCACCGCAACTTAGTTGTTACTTGCGGACCAGGCGGGCGCAGAAGTGGCCGTCGTAGGAGTCGGCGTTTACCGGCACGCTTTGGAAAAGTCCGCGGTCGTTTTGGCGTACGGAGACGAGCTTCTTGGCTTGTTCAAACTCGGGGAGCTGCAGGATTTGCGCCTCGGAGAGGGGTACCAGTCTAAAGCCTGCGCCCTCAGGCGAAGCCAAAAACGCATCCACGACCTGCGCGTTCTCCTCATCAAAGACCGAACACGTCGCATATATGAGCTCGCCGCCGGCAGCTACGCGCGCGGCTGCTTCCTTGAGCATCGTCAGTTGCAGCTTGGGCAGCTCGCACGTCACATCGCTTTCGGCAAGGCGCCAGGGAATCTCGGGATGACGACGCATGGTTCCGGTGCCAGAGCATGGGGCATCGATAAACACTGTATCGAACAGAACGGGTTTACCAAGCATCGCGTCGAACGACGTGAGGACCTCGTCAAGCTCGCAGGCATCGCCCGAAACCGTGCGAACACCCGTAATACCCGCCTTATGCAGACGCGCGAGATTCTGGTCACACTTGCGATCGTGCAAATCGAGTGCAGTGTGCTGACGGTCGTAGCCGGCACGCTTAGCCTGGCACATCATCACATACGTCTTGGTACCACGACCGGCGCCAATCTCTAGGCAGCGCCCGGGACGAGTAGCCGCAGTAGCGATAAGCTGAGCGTTAAGGTCCGAGGCCACGGCAGCCGCGCGCTCAAACACACCCGACGCAACCGTGGCCTGCGCATCGACCGGCGCATGGCAGCCCGGGAATACCGGCGCCACAAGCTGCGATAGGTACGGATCAGGCTTGGTTGCAAAGGCGTTCTCGTGCAAAGCGAGCGGCGCGGGCGCAAGATTTCCGGCAAAGTTGAGCGCGCCCTCGGGCGTATCGAACGAGGCCATAATGCGAGCGCACAGCCAGCGCGGCATGCCCATCAGGCGAGACAGGCGAACCAATCGGCGCTCGGACTCATCGGCATCCGCCGCAGTGGCAAAGTCCTCAACGTTGTCCGCAACCTTATGCAGCACGGCGTTCGCCAAACCGGCAGCCGATTTAGCGCCGCTGCGAACCAGCTCAACACCCTGGCTCACGGCAACGCGGCCAGGGGTATGCAGGTAGAGCATCTCAAAGGCCGAGATGCGAAGCGCCATGCGAACACGCGGCGCGACCTTTTTGGGCTTATCGAGGAACTGATCGAGCAGCTCGTCCAAAATGCCCTGCGTCGCGGCAACACCCAGTGCCAGGCGAGCGGCAAACGCGGAATCGCGCTGGTCAATAGCCTTGGCCGTAGCGCGAGCAGAGAGCACGTCACGCGCATACATGCCGCGACGGTCGGCCTCCATCAGCACATCGAGTGCGAGCTTGCGCGCGGGGGAAAGCTTGCTCATGACAAAACACCCCACGTAAGATCGGCACCCTGCAGGCCGGCAGCCCAGGCAGAAGCAGCCATGGCACGCTTGCCGTCGGGCTTAACCTCGAGCAGCTCTACCGCACCATCGGAAAGACCCAGGTAAACACGCTTGTTCTTAACGGCAACAAGGCCCTCGGCAAGCGACAGGTCGGCAGGCGCGGCATCGAGCACACGCACGGTCTTGCCGGCAATCACGCAGCGAGCGGGTGCGGTGTCGGACGAAGCCAGCACGTGACGCACACAATCGAACGCCCCCATCTGCGGATCCAGACGCATCTCCTGCTTGGAAATCTTGGCAGCATGCGTGACAAGGGACTCATCCTGCTCGGTCCACACCGCCGTATCATCGGCAAGCGAGGGCAACGTATCGGCCAGCAGCTTACCACCCAGCTCGCCAAGCTCCATCGTCAGTGCCTCGGCATGCTTACCGGCAACCGAGGTCGAGGCCTGCGCGCAATAAGCGCCCGTATCCACGCCATGCCCAATACGCATAATGGAAACGCCGGCAACCTCATCACCAGCAAGAATCGCACGCTGAATGGGAGCGGCGCCACGCCAACGCGGCAACAGCGAAGCATGAACATTCACAATACCAAGCGGCGCCATATGCAGCACCTCATCGGGCAAAATGCAGCCATAGGCAGCCACGCAGAATATATCAGCCTGCGCAGCCTGAAGCGACTCGACAACCTCGGGCGTCATACGATTGGCCTCAACAACCGGCAACCCCAGCTCAAGCGCCTTGGCCTTAACAGGAGAAGGCTCAAGCTTCTTACCACGCCCACGAACAGCATCGGGACGAGTAATGACAAGCGCAATCTCATTCCCAGCCTCAACAAGCGAAGTCAGCGAAGGCACAGCAAAATCAGGCGTACCCATAAACACAATACGCATAAAGAACGTCTCCCCTCAACCAAAGCCGAGACAGCTACAAATAACGGCGGAAAGCCAAGTACACGGCCCATCCGCAATAACAATTCAACAAGAACAAATATACCCAAAACCAAAGAAAGAGCCGCATAAAAGCAGCCCTCCCAACAAAGCACCTATCAGCGAAGACGCCCCTCCCTGGCCCGATGGCACCCGGGCGAGACAAGCAGCGTCAACGTAGTCCCCGGGGCGCCCGCCTATATCGTCCCGCGCGCAGTTTCGCAGCGCAGCGAGAATGTTTGAGCACGGGATGATATAGGCGGGCGCCCCGGGGACGGACGACCTACTCCGTCTCGCCCGGTCGAGCGCCGCGGGCCAGGGCGTCCTGGTACTCCTTGACTGCCTTGATCCTCTGCATGGGCTTCAGTCGCTCAAACATGGTGTTGCCGTGCAGGTGATCGATCTCATGCTGCAGGCACACGCAGAACAGGTCGCCCGAGGCCTCGTAACGAATCAGGTTGGCATCCAGGTCGTACGCCTCGACGACAACATGATCGGGACGCTCGATCTCGCAGCTAATGCCAGGGATAGAGAGGCAGCCCTCGCTAAACGGCACCAGGTGGTCGCTCTGCTCAACAATGACAGGGTTGATGAGCACGTAGGGGTCATAGTCGTTCTTGTCGCTGTAATCGCAGTCGATGGTGACGAGCTGAATAAGCTCGCCGATCTGCGGGGCAGCCAGGCCGCAACCGCCGTTGTCGAACATCATCTTCTTCATCTTCTCGGCAAGCGCCTCGATCGCCGGGGTGATCTCCTCGATGACTGCGCACTCCTGGCGCAGACGAGGGTCGGGCGACAGTACGATTCCGTTGGCTTCCATGGCCATCCTTTCGAGTTGTTACATCAAATCATAGGCGTCGACGTCAACGCTCACGCTCACGCCGCGCACGGAGCCCACCTCTTTGAGGCAGGCGTCGATATCATCAGAGACATGGTACCCTACCGGCGACTTTACAAGCAGATGGAAGCGGTAACGGTCCTTGGCTCTCTCGATTACACACGAAGCCGGACCAAGCACCTGGGGCACCGCGCTGCCCGCCCGCAAAAAGTCGGGAGCGGCGGCATGCCAACGACGCTTGAGCAGCCTTGCGATGCGCCCGATATAGTCCTGCGCATTAGCACGATTCGCCGACCACACCAAAATGTTGACCAGGCGCACGAACGGCGGATACAGTGCGTCGCGACGCTGGCCCAGGTCGTAGTCGGTAAAGATCGAGCGATCGTGCTCGGCGACGGCGCGGATGACCGGGTCCTCGGGCAGATAGGTCTGGATGATAACCTCGCCAGAGCGATCGCCGCGGCCGGCGCGGCCCGCGACCTGCTCCAGCAGATCGTAGGCGCGCTCCCCTGCTCTAAAATCGGGCAGCTTCAGCGCAAAGTCGGCATTGACAACGCCCACGAGCGTGACCTCGGGAAAATCGAGACCTTTTGCGATCATCTGGGTACCCAGCAGCACCGCGCAATCGGCGGCATCGAACTGCTCGAGAAGCTTTTTGTGTGCGTCCTTGCCGCGCGTGGAATCGGCATCCATGCGAATGATGGCGACATCCTCGGGCAGCATCTGGTGCAGCGCGTCCTCGATCTGCTGCGTGCCCAGGCCCATTTTTGCCAGGTAACGGCTACCGCATTTGGGACAGCGACTCGTGGGTGCAGGATACGGCTGCACGCGCCAGGACGAACCACAGGTGTGGCACTGCAGCGTATGGGTGCGTTCGTGGTACGTAAGCGCCGTGGAGCAGTGGTTGCAGGTGGGAACGCAGCCGCACTCGCGGCACATCAAAAACGGCGCAAAACCGCGGCGGTTGTGCAGCAGCACGGCCTTCTCGCGGCGCTCGACAACACGTTCCAAGCATTCCATCAGCGGTTTTGAGAACATGGAGCGGCTGCCGTGCGAAAACTCGCGGCGCAGGTCGGCAATGCGAACCGTGGGTAGCACGGCATGTCCCGGGCGCTCGGGCATCTCGACGCGCGTCCACGTGGCACCGTTGTACGTGCCGCGGCGACAGCGGTCGAGGGCCTCGGCAGAAGGCGTGGCCGAGCCCAACACGAGCGGGCAGCGATAGCGGCGCGCCATCTCGGCCGCCACCTCGCGCGCATGGTAGCGCGGACTGGAGCCCTGCTTATAGCTGGTCTCGTGCTCCTCGTCGATGATGATGAGGCCCAGGTCGCAGAGCGGGCAAAAAAGCGCCGAACGCGCGCCGACGACAACACGGGCTGCACCGCTGGCGACCATGTCCCACTGGTCCAGGCGCTCGCCGGCCGAAAGGCGCGAATGGAACACGGCGACCGTCTCGCCAAAGCGCGAGCGGAAGCGACCGACGGTTTGAGCCGTCAGCGAGATCTCGGGCACAAGCACGCACGCTGAGCGGCCGGCCGCGAGCACGCGCTCGATAGCGGAGAGGTAGACCTCGGTTTTGCCGGAGCCCGTAACGCCGTCCACGAGCACCACGTCGCCGTGCGCATCCAGACGAGCGCGCTCAATCTGCGCGAGCGCCTGCTGCTGGCCGTTCGTGAGCGCGACCGGCGCCTTGCCGCTCGCGGAGGACAGCGTAGTCTGCTCGCTGCAGCCGCGCCAGGCACGGCGCTCCTCCACCACCACGACACCGCGTTTTTCAAGCGCCTTGATGGTCGCCGACATGCTGTTGTAGAGCAGGTTGAGGTCGCGCGTCGTGACCGGCCCGCACTGGAGCGCCTCGATGAGCTGCCGCTGACGAACGGCAGTCTTGGGCGGCGTATAGTCAAAGCCCTCGGGAGTGAGCATCACCCAACGGTTTTGGATAGGCTTGACGGCTGGGCGCTCAACTGTCCACGCCCCGTCGTCGCCCTTAACAACACGCGGGCTGCCGCCCGGAGGCAAGAACAGGCGCAGACATTCGGAAAGCGTCGCGACATACTCGCGGCTCATCCAACGCGCAATGCGGGCGGCCTCGGCGGTAAAGAGCGCCTTGCTGAGGATGGCCTCGATAGGCTTGATGCGCGCGGGATCGAGAGCGTCGTTGCCTTGCAGGTCGCCCAGCTCGGGTGCAATATCGACGATGTAGCCTGCGGCGGCACGATTGCCAAAATGAACTAGAACGGTGGAGCCGATCTGGACATCGTTGGCGAGTGACTGCGGAATGCCATAGGCAAACGGTTCGGACAGCGCACGGGTCGGGATGTCGAGGACCACGCTCGAGTAGGCGGCGATGGGTTCGGGTGCGAAATCGGGCTGCGCCGGGGCGGCGGCAGGGGCCGCAGACTTCGGAGCTTCCTCCGGTTCAGGCGAACCAAACAGCGATAGTTGCTCGGCCATGGTCTCTGTACCTCCCATCCCATACGTCTTTAGAAACAAGAGCCCCACTCGTGGTGAGCGGGGCTCGGATACATGCGTTTACGCGACTGTTACAACGCCATCGTGCGGGCGCGGTCGATGCGCGCCAGGCAGTCATCGCGGCCGACGAGTGCCATGGTCTCGCCCAGCGGAGGGCTCGCCATGTTGCCGCAGATGGCGACGCGCACGGCCTGGAACACCACGCGCTTCTTGAGGTCCATCTGCTCGGGCAGCGGCTCAAGCGCGGCGTCGATGGCCTCGGCGGTCCACTCGGTAACACCCTCGAGCGCGGCCTTGGCGGCGTCCAGAATGGCACCCATGCCCTCCTTGGCCAGGCCCTTGTTGACGGACTTCTCGTCATACTCGAGCGTCTCGGCCGTGGCAAAGATGGGGGCGGCGACGGTCACGGCGTCGGCCGGCATCTTGGTGCGCGGCTTGACGATGGCGGCAAGCGCGTCGATCCAGTCCTCGCCGTACTCGACGTTACCCTCGATGAGGCCCGCCTCGTGCAGCTCGGGGACCATGATCTCGTCGGCAAACTGAGCGTCGGACATGCCGTTGATGTACTCGGCATTGACCCAGTCGAGCTTTTTGGGATCGAAGGTCGCCGGGTTCTTGGAGATGCGGTCGAGCGAGAACTTGCTGGCCAAGACATCGCGCGGGATGATCGTGGTCTCGCCGTCGAGCGACCAGCCAAGCAGCGCCAGGTAGTTGACGAACGCGTCGGGCAGGTAACCCGCGTCGCGGTACTCCTCCACCGAGGTGGCGCCATGGCGCTTGGAAAGCTTCTTGCCGTCGGCGCCCAGAATCATGGAAATATGGGCGAACGTGGGCACGGGCGCGCCGAGGGCCTCGTAGACCATGACCTGGCGCGGGGTGTTGGAAAGGTGGTCGTCGCCGCGGATGACATGGGTGATCTTCATCATGGCGTCGTCGACGACAGTCGCGAAGTTGTACGTGGGCGTGCCATCGGAGCGGAAGATGACAAAGTCGTCGAGCTCCTTGGCATCGAAGGTCACCTCGCCGTGGACGGCATCGTGGATAACGACGTCGCCGCGGTCCTCGGGCACCTTGATGCGAAGGACGTAGGACTCGCCGGCCTCGATGCGACGGCGGGCCTCCTCGGGATCAAGATTGCGGCAACGGCGCTGATAGCCCTGGAAGGGGTCCTTGCGCTCCTGCGCGGCCTTGCGGTCGGCGTCGAGCTGCTCCTTGGTGCAGAAGCAGGGATAGGCCTTGCCCTCGTCCCAAAGCTTCTGGGCGGCCTGCTTGTACAGGTCCAGGCGCTCGGTCTGGGCGTAGGGGCCAAAATCGCCGCCCACCTCGGGACCCTCGTCCCAGTCCAGGCCCAGCCAACGCATGGCGCGCAGGATGATCTGCGTGTTCTCGTCGGTGGAGCGGGTGGGGTCGGTGTCGTCGATGCGCAGGATGAACGTGCCGCCGTTTGCACGGGCGAAAGCCCAGTTATAGATAGCGGTGCGGGCGCCGCCGATGTGCAGCTTGCCCGTCGGTGAGGGTGCAAAGCGGACGCGAACGTCTGATGCCATGGAAATCTCCTCGATTGCAGGATGGATGTCTAACCGCACCAGTATAAAGCATCAAAGCAACCTCCGCACAAAGGGCACCGACCCAATCATTGGGGACCTACTCATTGGGGACAGACTTAAATGACCAGTCTTTGGGCAACCTGTCGGCACTTAGGCAAGGCTGATCATTTAAGTCTGTCCCCAATGAGTAGGTGCGGAAAGGGTGTGAATGTTTGATTTACGCGCTATGATGTGCCCTTGCATAGAGAGCCCGGCGGAATGGTAACGGTCGCCGGGACACGTTTTTTGAAAGGACAATCATGTCAGAAGAACTTCGTTCCATTCCGCCCCAACACGGGTCCTTTGTTTTTACGTCGGAGTCGGTGACCGAAGGTCATCCCGATAAGATCGCTGACCAGATCAGCGACGCCGTCCTCGACGCAATCCTCGCCAAAGAAATAGAGCTCCAGGAGCAGGGCTACATCGCCCCCAACGGCGTGCCTGCCAACGTGGAGAACGTCCGTTGCGCCTGCGAGACCCTCGTGACCACCGGCACCGTCATCGTCGCCGGCGAGATTCGCACCCAGGCCTACGTCGACGTACAGGAAATCGCCCGCGGTGTTATCCGCCGCATTGGCTACAACCGTGCCAAGTTCGGTTTTGACTGCGACACCTGCGGCGTTATGAGCCTCATCCACGAACAGTCGCCCGATATCGCCCAGGGCGTCGACGAGTCCTTCGAGACCCAGACCGGCGCCACCACCGACCCGATCGACCTGATCGGTGCCGGCGACCAGGGCATGATGTTCGGTTATGCCTCCAACGAGACCAAGACCTTCATGCCCATGCCACACTACCTGGCAAGCCGCCTGGCCGAGCGCCTGGCCGCCGTGCGTCACGACGGTACCCTCGCCTATCTGCGTCCCGACGGCAAGACCCAGGTCACCGTGCGCTACGAGGAAGGCAAGCCCGTCGAGGTCACGACGATCGTCATCTCCACGCAGCACGCCGCCGAGATCGAGGACATGGGCAAGATCAAGGCCGACCTCATCGAGCACGTCATCACCCCGGTCATGGCCGCCGAGAACATGCCGTGGGACAACGCGGACATCTACGTGAACCCCACCGGTCGCTTTGTCGTGGGCGGCCCCATGGGCGACACGGGCCTCACTGGCCGCAAGATCATCGTCGACACCTACGGCGGCTACGGCCGTCACGGCGGCGGTGCCTTTAGCGGCAAGGACTGCACCAAGGTCGACCGCTCCGCCGCATATGCCGCGCGCTGGGTCGCCAAAAACGTGGTCGCCGCCGGCCTAGCCGACCGCTGCGAAGTCGAGCTTGCCTACGCCATCGGCGTTTCCAAGCCCCTTTCAATCATGGTCGACACCTTCGGTACCGCACATGTTGCCGAGGACAAGATCGTCGAGGCCGTAGAGAAGACCTTCGACCTGCGCCCGGGCGCCATCATCCGCGACCTGGACCTGCGTCGCCCCATCTACGAAAAGACGGCAGCCTACGGTCACTTTGGCCGCGAAGACGCCGACTTCACCTGGGAAAAAACCGACCGAGTCGAAGAACTCAAAGCAGCCTGCGGCCTGTAAGCTAACCCGAAAAGCTACAGCCAAAAACAACGCACCAAAAGAAGTACCGGCCCCAACCGGTACTTCTTTTTTATATTAACGGTGGTGAAGATGTCTCGATAAGCATGGTAAGACAAGTTCCCAGCTAATGAATTTTGCCATCTAGCAACTCCAACCATGTATCCTTAGTCCCGAGGGGCGGGGCATAAGGTCGATCGCGAGTTCCGCACGAGCCGGAGGCCACTTAATGTGGCCTCCGTGCGAGCAGGACTGTCCGAGCAGGCGACCTTATGCCCCGCCCCTCGGGACGACGGGATAGATAAGGAGAACCCATGGCAGGCAAGCCGCAAACACTAGCTACGACCTCGGCATTCGAGATCTTGGGCCCCGTCATGGTCGGCCCCAGTTCATCGCACACCGCCGGCGCCCTGCGGTGCGCCCAAGTTGCCGCCAGCCTGCTGGAAGGCCGCATCACCAAAGTCACCTTTGGCCTGTGGAACTCCTTCGCCCACACCTACCGCGGCCACGGCACCGACCGTGCGCTCGTCGCGGGCATCCTGGGCCTCGACACCGATGACGAGAACATCAAGCAGGCCTTCGACCTCGCGCGCGAGCAGGGCCTAGAATATCACTTTGACATCAAGGGCGACGACGCCTCCATCCACCCCAATACCGTCGACATCGACATGGTCGACGACACGGGCGCCACGGCACAGGTCCGCGGCGAGAGCCTGGGCGGTGGCAAGATGCGCATCAGCCGCATTAACGGCGTCGGCGTCGACATCTCAGGTATGTATTCCACGCTCTTCGTGGCGCACAAGGACGTCCCCGGTGTACTCGCCGCGCTCACCAACCTGCTCGCCTACGCCCACGTAAACATCGCCTTCTGCCGCACCTACCGCACCGAAGTGGGCGGCCAGGCCTACTCTGTCTTTGAGACCGACGGCGCGCCCGACGACACCGTCGTCCCCATGCTGCGCAAGCTCGACAATGTCGATTACGCAACGTTTATCGAGCTCCCCGGTTCTGCCTCGTCGCTCTCCCCCGGCGTCTCGGCCAAGGAGATCTTCGACGACGGTGAGCAGCTGCTAGATGCGTGCGAGGAACTGCGGCTCAGCATCGGCGCCGTCATGGCCGTGCGCGAGGCGCGTCTGACCGGCGAGGCCCACGCCGTCGCCGCCATGCGCCGCGTGCTCGAGGTTATGCGCGAGGAGACCACGGCCCCCATCGCCAATCCGCAACGTTCGCTTGGCGGGCTTATCGGCGGCGAGGCCAAGCTCGTCGAAGCCACCGGCCGCAACGATTTGAGTGCAAGCCTGATGGGCGTCGTCCAGACCGACGCCGTGGCCCGCGCGATGGCCGTGCTCGAGCGCTCCGCCACGATGGGAGTGATCGTCGCCGCCCCCACGGCAGGCTCCGCAGGTGTTGTGCCCGGCTGCGTGCTGGCGCTTGCCGATCACCTTCGGCTCGACGACGAGCAGGTCATGGACGCGCTCTACTGCGCAGCCGCCATCGGCCTCAACCTCACCACGAGTGCCTGCGTCGCCGGCGCCGAGGGCGGATGCCAGGCCGAGGTGGGAAGCGCCGCCGCCATGGCAGCAGCCGCGCTGGTGCAGATGCTCGGCGGCACGCCCGAGCAGGCGCTCGACGCCAGCTCCATCGCGCTGAGTAACCTGCTGGGCCTCGTTTGTGACCCCGTCGGTGGCCTCGTGGAGGTGCCCTGCCAAAACCGCAACGCCATCGGCGTGGCAGCGGCCTTTAGCTCGGCACAACTCGCCCTCGCAGGCATTAAGAGCCTGGTGCCGTTTGACCAGATGGCACATGTCATGCTATCGGTGGGCCACGCGTTGCCGGCCACGCTGCGCGAGACGGCAAAGGGCGGCATCGCGCAGGCTCCGGCCGCACTTTCAGCCTGTGCAAAATGCGGCGTGTGCGGATAGCGGCAAAGAACGACTCAAAGGTGGGACAAATGTCCCACCTCTTTTGAATGCCACCGTTTCCGTACCACAAACAGCAGGGCAATCGCTATAATGCAAGCCCAGTAAAAACACGATGAACCGCAAGGCGAAAATCGAAGGATATGCATACGATGTCGCAAAACGATCGAACTCAACTGATTCCCGATCCGCAGCAGCCGAGCAGGCACACCGGCGGCGTTCAGTCGCCGCGTCCTATCGCGCCGAGCCACGGTCAGCAGCGTAGTGCAGCAAACGCTTCCCAACACCCGAACCAACAGCGACAGCAGCGTCAACAACGTCAGCGGCGCCAGGCAAACGGCAATGCGCCCAAGCAGCCCCCCACGCACGCTCGAGGCGATCGCGGCCCCGCGCGCAAACCCGCCGAGAACAATAAGTCGGGCAAAAAGACGACGTTATTTGTCGTCCTGGGCCTAATCGTCATTGTCTATATAGTAGGCGTCGTAGCGTTTTCGCAGGTAGCCTACCCCAACACCACCATCGCCGGCGTCGACGTCTCGTTCTCCAACGCTTCGTCTGCCGCCACCAAGGTCAATTCGGCATGGAAGCACTATAAGCTCGCCGTGACAGGCGATGACTTTAGCTGGACCTATCAGCCCGAGTCCGATGAGCCCATCGTCGACGGCGAAGCTGCCGCAAAAGAAATCATCAGCCACAACGAAGCCTTTGTATGGCCGGTCCGCCTTGTGGAATCCTTAAGCGGCAAGGCCAATAAAACCGCTACCTCCAACGAAGTCGATCTTGATCAAGACGTCGACCTGTCCATGCTCTCCGATACCTTTGACCAAAAGAAGTTTGAGAAGGATCTGGGCGCCGCCATCGACGAGTTTAATGAGGGCCGTTCGGGCACGTTCGAGGCCAATAGCTCCTATGACGAGCGCGCCGGCAAGTTTACCGTCGAGAAGGCGCGCTCCAACGAAAAACTCAACCGCGACCATGTCATTAAATATGCCGAGCTCGAGCTTGCCTCGCTGGCCGAGACCGTAGATCTTTCCAAGCTCGGCAACGATGCCTATGAGCCGCTCAATGGAACGCTGACCGATGATCAGATTCAGGCCGCATGCGATGCCGCCAACAACTTCCTGGGCGTCAACGTGACCCTCAAGCTCAACGGCGAGGATGCCGGCAAGGTTGATGGCAGCTCCGTATTGCAGTGGATCAGCTTTGCCGATCCGGCCAACCCCACGCTCGATTCGTCGCAGATCAGCAGCTGGGCAGCCGAGCTCGCCAACGGCTTTAATACCGTGGGCTCTACTCGCTGGTGGACGCGCGCCGATGGCAAGCAGTGCGCCGTCGAAGGCGGTGACTTTGGTTGGTCCATCGACAGTAGCTCGCTCGCCAAGCAGGTCGAGGACGCCATTAACAACAAACAGACCGGCGAAATCGAGATCAAGTACTCCCAGAAGGCCGACACCTTTACCGCAAAGGGAGAGCCCGACTGGAAGGCATACATCGATGTCGATCTGTCCGAGCAGCACGCGCGCTACTACGACGAGAACGGCAATATCGTTTGGGAGGCCAACTTTATTTCCGGGAAACCGGGCGAAGACGCCACCCCCGAGGGCGTGTGGCAGATCAACAGCAACGACGGCGGCAGCACCCTGATCGGAGCCAAGGACCCCGAGACCGGTAAGCCCAAATACGAGAGCCCGGTGAGCTACTGGATGCCGTTCGAGGGCAATATGATCGGCTTCCACGACGCCACCTGGCAAAACGACAAGAGCTTCGATAATGCCGAGTCGTACAAGTGGTGCGGCAGCCACGGTTGCATCAACCTGCGCCTGGCAGACGCCAAGGCACTTCACGACTGCATCAAAGTCGGCCTGTGCGTGGTTGTCCACTCGTAGTGCAACGCGCACATTCCTACAACATGGAGCTGCTGCGACCAATCTAACAGTTCCGAAAGAAACCGTCTTATGCGCCCGCCTCAACCGGTGGGCGCATATACTTATCGAGGTACTTTCTATAAAGGAGACGCTATGCCGAATGTCCCCACGACCACCCCGGGCCCGGATGATACCGAGCACACGCTCGAAGATGTCACCGAAACGATTCCTCTGATTACAAACGTACATGCCGATAAGCAGAGCGGACGCGCGAACGATGCGACCGAGATTTCCGATGAAGAGGCATATGCCAAGCTCAAGGCAAAACGTGCCGAACGTCGACGCAAAAAGCTCATCCGACGCGGCATTGCGGCCGGCGTCGTGGCCGCCATTGTGCTCATCGCCGTTGTCGTGACCTTAGCCATCAACGCACGGCCCGCAGGCAACAACGGGCCTGTGACCGACATGGTGACCGAGGGAACGTTTACCACAACGGTCGAGGCGAAAGGCCAGCTCAAACCCATTTCGTCCTCAGTGGTCTCCCCTTCTGTCGACGGTACGGTCGATTCGATCAACGTGCAGGCAGGCCAATCCGTCAACGAGGGCGACGTGCTTATGACCATTAAAAACGACGAGCTCGATCGCAACGTTGCCGAGGCGCAGCGTGCAGTTGCAGCCGCCCAGGAAGACCTCACCAACGCGCAGAAAGCCGCAGCTGCCGCATCGACGGACACGAACGCCGTATCGGCCGCGCAGCGCAGCCTCGCATCGGCCCAGGCAAACCTCGATCAGGCGAACGCCAAGGCAGCCAGCCGTACGGTCACGGCCCCGAGCTCGGGTAGCATCGTGGAGCTCAACGCTAAGGTGGGCGCCACGGTAACAGGCGGCATGATCATGGGCGAAAGCGATACGAGCGGCGGCAAGCAGTGCATGCAGATCGCCGACCTATCCAAGATGAAGGTGACCGTGCAGGTGGGCGAAAAGGACATCGCCAAGATCGCTGTTGGGCAGAGCGCCAACGTCACGTATCCCGCGTTTCCCGATATCGTGAGCCAGGGAACCGTTACGGCCATCGCGTCGGTGGCAAACTCCGACGCCGCCAACGGTGGCGGCAGCGTGACCTTTAACGTCGACATCCTCATCGAGGCGCCCGACGCGCGCCTGAAGCCGGGCATGACGGCCGAGGTATCGGTGGTGACCGAGCAGCTCGACGACGTGGTGATGGTGCCGACGATGGCGCTCATGACCGAGGATGGCGAACACTATTACGTCAACGTGGCAACCGATGACGAGGGCAAGCAAACCCATCGCGTGAAGGTGACCATCGTGACGCAAAACGACAACGAAGCCGTAGTCGGCAAGACACAGGTCAAGCCCGACGACCAGGGCAACGAGATCAACTCCAACGTGCCGGTTACCAAGCTGCGCGATGGCAACACCCTCGTCATGGACACCGGAGCGGACGCAACGGCTGACGGCGGCTACAGCGCGGATTCGGGCAGTATGTCTGACGATGAGGGCATGTAATGCGTCCCGTTATCGACATCCGCAACGTACACCGCATCTTTGAGAGCGAGGCAGGTTGCGCCCACATCCTGCACAACGTGAGCCTGGCGGTAAATCCCGGCGAATTCGTCGCTATCACTGGCCCCTCGGGCTCGGGCAAATCAACGCTCATGAACATCCTAGGCTGCCTGGATAAGCCGACGGCGGGCGACTATTACCTGCAAGGGCTCAACGTGGCCGAGCTCGATGATGACGAGCTCACCGAAGTTCGCGCCCTGAGCATTGGCTTTGTCTTTCAGAGCTTCAACTTGCTGCCGCGCCTGTCGGTTATCGAAAACGTCATGCTGCCGCTGGCCTACACCAATGTGCCCCGAAGCCAGCGCGAAATGCGCGCCGTGCACGCGCTGCAGGCTGTCACGCTACCAGTCGACCACTGGGACCACCGCATATCCGAGCTCTCGGGCGGCCAGATGCAGCGCGTCGCCATCGCGCGCGCCCTCGTCAATGACCCGCCCATCATTCTGGCCGACGAGCCGACAGGAAACCTGGACTCCGCTACCGGAGCGCTTGTGATGGAGACCTTCCATAAGCTCCAGAAGCGCGGCAAAACCATCGTTCTTATCACACACGACCCCGGCATCGCCGCCGAGGCCGACCGTGCCGTGACCATCCGCGACGGTCGCATTCACGACGGCGCGTATATTCCACATGCACCGCGGACCCTGCGCAGCGCCGTAGATAGCCTGCCCATGATTTCCGCCTCCGCCAACCCGCCGAAAGGAGTGATGGCATGAGCGCCCGCGATCTCATCCAGGAAGCCCTTCACTCGCTCGAAGCCAACAAGGGGCGTAGCCTGCTCACTATCCTGGGCATTGTCATCGGCATCGCCTCAGTCATTGCAATGACCTCGCTCATCGGCGGCATCCAAAACAGCCTGGTCAACAGTCTGGGCCTCAATGCGGCACGCATGGTGCAAATCTATTCGTCGCAAGAACTCACCGAGTCGGACATCGAGAAACTTCAAAAACTGGTGCCGCAGATTGAGCAGATCGGCATTGTCGACAGTGCCTATACCGAGTACAAGACCGGCGATAAAAGCTATACCGTCATGGCACAGGGTGTCGATAGCAACATGCTCGACGCCGTGGGGGCCAGCAAGCTCGTTGCGGGGCGCACCTATTCCCAGGCCGAGTCCCAATCAGGCTCGCGCGTGGCGCTCATCAGCCGCGGCGGCGCCGATCAGCTTTACGGCAACGAACAGGATGCGCTGGGGAAAACCATCAAGGTGTCCAACGGCGAGGTGCAGATTGTAGGCGTGATTGATGGCGGCAGCGACTCCATGGGCTCGCTCACGCTGTATATGCCACGCGAAACCATCTCCGGGCTGTTTGGCGACGAGAACCCTTCATTCCCCAGCGTGACGGCACTTGCCGCCGAGGGCACGGACATGGATGAGCTCTGCAAGACCATCGAGTCCAAGGTGCGCGCGATGAAGGGCATCGCGGAGGATGATGAGTACGACAGTGTATCGGCGACCTCCATGAAAAGCGCCATCGATGCACTCAACTCCTTTATGGGCGCGTTCTCGCTTATCATGGGTGCTGTCGCCAGCATCTCGCTGCTTGTCGGCGGTATCGGCATTATGAATATGATGCTCACCAACGTGACCGAGCGCATCCGCGAGATCGGTATTCGCCGTGCCCTGGGCGCCAGTCGTCGCGATATCACCGCGCAGTTTTTGGCCGAGTCCTCGGCACTGTGCGTCACCGGTGGCCTGCTGGGTGTCCTGATTGGCTATCTGCTGGCCTGGGGCCTCGCGATGTTTGCCGCAGGATCAGGGGTTCTCAGCGAGCTCGGTGCCAGCGGGCAAATCACGCCGAGCTTTTCAATCGCCACGGTACTGCTGGCCTTCGGCGTCTCCGTCGGCATCGGCGTAATCTTTGGCTTCTACCCCGCTCGCCGCGCGGCAAAGCTCGACCCGGTGGAGTGCCTTCGCTACCAGTAAGCCACCACCAAAAAGTTGCGGTGAATTAGGGACTGGATATGCTATCTAGCAGCAAAACAGACACTATTTCACCGCAACTTATTGAAGGGCTGCTTACGCCAGTTCCGGGCGTCGTCCTCGAGCTTTTGGCGGATGACGGTCTTGTACGGTTCGAGCTTGCTCGAGGCGCTCCTCCTCGCGGGCGGGAGTGCGCGCAGGCGCGGCGAGCGCCTAGCGCGCGAACTCCCGTAAGAGCGCGTCTTCCACTTCCCGAAGCGAAAGGGCCCCGCCTCCCTCGGCGGGACGGGTGACCACGATGCAGCGCGCTCCCGCGTCGCGCGCGGCGGCGAGCTTCTCGGCCGTGCCGCCTACGGTTCCCGAGTCCTTGGTCACAAGCCACTGGGCGCCCACCTGCCGAAGCATCGCCTCGTTGAGCTCGCGGGTGAAGGGCCCCTGCATGCCGATGACGTGCGACGGCGAAAACCCCACGTCGATGCACTTCGTTATAGCACCGGGCAGCGGGAGCACACGCACAAAGAAGCGCTCCGCGAAATCGGCGACGCGCGTGTAGGGAGCAAGCTCCTTGCTCCCCGTCGTGAGAAGCGCGCGACCCGGGTTCTCGGAGAGAAAGCGCGCCGCGCAGGCGATCGACGCGGCCGACACGACGCCTTTGGGCAGCGCCTCGGCCGGGCGCGCAAGGCGCAGGCATCGTGCACCCACGGCGAGCGAAGCGGCCCGGATGTTGCCGCTTGCGAGCGTAGCGAAGGGGTGCGTGGCGTCGACGACGATGCGCGCGCCGGAAAGCTCGCGCTCCATGTCGGCCTCGTCGAGCCTGCCCGCATGCACCTCGATGCCCGAAAGCTCACCCAAAAGCTCGCCTCCGTACTCGGTTGCCGCGTAGGCACGGGCGGGGATGCCCGCCCCGCTCGCCCATTCACACAGAAGGCGGCCCTCGGTGGTGCCGGCGAAGATGCGCAGCGCCGGCGCGGATGCGGGCGCCGTCACTTCGGGCCGCCTGGGCGCGTGATCTGGTAGAGAAGCGCGTTCATAATGGCGGCCGCCACGGTCGAGCCGCCCTTGCGACCCCTCGCGACGATGGCCGGCACGCGTCGCGCGAGTAGCTCCTCTTTCGCCTCGACCACGTTCACAAACCCGACCGGCACCCCTACGACGAGCGCGGGCGCGATCTTCCCCGCGTCCATGAGCTCGGCGAGGCGCAGAAGTGCTGTGGGAGCGTTACCGACGGCCACGATGAGCGGACCCTCGATGCCGCAAGCTTTGTCCATGCTCGCAACGGCGCGAGTCGTGCCCGCGGCACGCGCAGCCGCGGCGACATCAGGGTCGGCCATGTAGCAAACGGCCTTGCAGCCGAGCTTCGCGAGCGCGGGCTTGCTTATGCCTGCGAGCGCCATGTTCGTGTCGGTGAGCACCGTGGCCCCTGCGCGCAGTGCGTCGAGCGCACAGTGCGCGGCGTCATGGGTGAACACGAGGGAATCGGCGTACGAGAAGTCGGCAGTGGTGTGGATGACACGCTTCACGACGGGCTCTTCGAGCGGCGGGAACGTGCGCCCGCCGAGCTCTTCGGTGATGATCTCGAAGCTGCGCCGCTCGATGTCGCCGGGCGCCATCTCCTTGGAATCCATCTAGTACTCCACTCCTTCCCTTGCACATATCCCCTGAGCGTAGGGGTGTTTCTCGCACCGCATCTCGGTTATGTAGTCGGCCTTCTCCACGATCTTGCGGGAAGGCGCGCGCCCGGTGAGCGCCACTTCGACGCCGCGCGCGGACATATCGAGCGCGCGGTCCACGAGCGCCTCGTCGACAAGCCCCTTCGAAAGCGCGTCGAGCGCCTCGTCGAGCACGAGCAGCCCCTCCTGCGCGCCCTCGAGCTCGGCGAGCGCGGAAGCGAGGTTCCCATCGTGCAGCTCGCACGTCGCGGCAAGTTCTTCCGACGTCATCGACCAGGTAAACTTGTCCGACACCTTCCCCGCGAACACAGGCACGCCGAAATGCTCGGCGAGCAGGCGCGCCTCCCCGCTTTCGCCGTCTTTCAGGAACTGCACGACGACGACGCGGCGGCCTGCGGCGAGCATGCGAAGGGCGAGGCCCATCGCCGCCGTGGTCTTGCCTTTGCCGTCGCCATGATACACGTGGATCATACGCCCTCCTCGATAATGCGGTAGACATACTCCATGTCGAGCGCCCCGCGCACGACGTCGGCCAGGCGGTCGAACTCGCGCGCACGGTGATCGGCCGCGGACGCCGCGCCCGCAGCACCCACGACGCTCTCGGGCAGGCCGCGCATGCGCGCAAGCGAGCGCGCGAGGGCGAGCGCCACCCCCGGTTCGTCGAACAGGCCGTGGAGATAGGTTCCAAACACGTTTCCGCAGGCCGCGCCTTCTGGTTTGCCGCCAATCGTGCCCGCAGGGGCGCAGGAGACGGTCGTTTCGCCGTCGTGAATCTCGTACCCGCGCGCCGTCATGCCGTTCCACACCGAGAACGCGCCTTGGGCGCCCGTGATGCGCAGCTCCGACTGGGCGAGGCGCTTTTCCTCCTTGAACACCGTACTTGCAGGGATGAGCCCGAGCCCACGCGCGGTGCCAGCGCCTTCCCTGCCGTGCGGATCGGAAAGCTCGTCTCCCAAAAGCTGGTAGCCTCCGCATATGCCGAGCACCGGCGTGCCCGCGCCCGAAAGCGCGCGTACACAGGCTCCGATGCCGCTAGCCGCAAGCCAGCGCGCGTCGTCGAGCGTGGTCTTCGAGCCGGGGAGCACCACCAGGTCGGGTCGGCCCAGATCGGTCGTCGAGGATACGTAGCGCACGCCCATGCCGGGCACGCGCGAAAGCGGGTCGAAGTCGGTGAAGTTCGACAGATGCGGAAGGCGCACGACGGCGACGTCGATGACGCCGCGCGCCTCGCGGGCAGATAGGCGCGGCGCGAGCGAGTCCTCGTCGTCCAGGTCGAGCGTAAGATACGGCACGACCCCCACGACGGGAACCCCGCACATCTTCTCGAGCGGGGCCAAACCCGGGCGCAGGATTTCCACATCGCCGCGGAACTTGTTCACCACAAGCCCCCGCAAAAGCGCGCGATCCTCGGGCGCAAAGAGCGCGACCGTACCGTAGAGCTGGGCAAACACCCCGCCTGGGTCGATGTCGCCCGCGAGCAGCACGGGAGAGGACACGGCGCGCGCGAGCCCCATGTTGACGATGTCGTTTTCGGAAAGGTTGATTTCGGCGGGGCTGCCGGCGCCCTCGATGACGATGACGTCGTTTTCCTCCGCGAGCGAATCGAACGCCTCCAAAATCTGCGGCATGAGCGCCTTCTTTCGCGCGAAGTAGTCCCTCGCAGCAAAGGCTCCCTGCGCCTTGCCGGCCACGATGAGCTGGCTTCGGTGGTCGCTTTCGGGCTTGAGCAGAATGGGGTTCATGCGCACGTCGGGCGCGATACCGCACGCCTCGGCCTGCATGATCTGGGCGCGCCCCATCTCGAGCCCATCGGCCGTGACACCGCTGTTGAGCGCCATGTTCTGGCTCTTGAAGGGAGCCACGCGCAGGCCGTCCTGCGAAAGCACACGGCACAGCCCCGCCGCAAGCAGGCTCTTCCCCGCGTTCGACATGGTGCCCTGGATCATGATGGGCTTCGCCCTACCCACGGGTATCGACCTCCTTCGCCGAGCCTCGGCCATCCGCGCCCGCCATAGCGCCGCCCCGTTCGTCGGGTTCGCCTTCGCCCGATGCGCCTTCCGCCCGAAGCGCGCGGCTGAACGCCATCGCAAGCCGGGCGTTCTCCTTGCGCGTGCGCACCGCGACGCGGCACCAGAAACGGGACAGTACTGAAAACGAGTCGCACGTGCGGACCAAAACCCCCTGTTTATACAGGCGCTCGGGGATGTCTTTCGCCGACATGCGGACTAAAAGGAAGTTCGCATCCGACGGCACGACGGAAAGCCCGAGCGAGGAGAGCTCGCGGGAAAGCCACGCTCGCTCGCCCGCCAATACATCGCGCGTGCGCGAGACGTATTCGACGTCTTCAAGGGCGGCGATGCCCGCGGCCTCGGCGACCGAGGAGACGGGCCACGCCTGCCCCGCCCGGCGAATCCCCTCGATGAGTTGGGCGTTTCCGCTGATCAGATATCCCAACCGCAACCCCGCCATTCCGTAGAGCTTGGTGAACGCGGAGAGTACGGCCACATGGCGCGAACACGCGGCGCGTGCGGCCACGCTCCTTTCGCGGGCGTCGGGCGCAAATCCGAGGAAGCACTCGTCCACGACGAGCAGCGCGCCCACCTGCTCGCAGCGGCATGCCGCGGCATCGATCACGCGGGGGTCGACGAGGCGCCCCGTCGGGTTGTTCGGATTGCAGAGGTACGCCACGTCTCCCGGCCCCTCGATCGCGCGGGCGAAGGAGGCGGGCACGTCGAAGTCGTCCGCTTCGGAGAGCGGGAACTCCTGCACGCATGCGCCGTAGTACGATGCCGCCTCCGCATATTCAGAGAACGTCGGCGCGCACACGACGATGCGTTTCGGGCGCACCGCCGCGGCGAGCCGCCAGATGATGTCGGACGCGCCCGCGCCGCACACGATAGTATCTTCGGGAATGCCCTGGACGCGCGCTAGGGCGCGGACGAGGGCGATGCTTTCCCTATCGGGGTAGGCGTCGATTCGAGAAAGCGCCTTGCAAGCTGCGGCGACGGCGCGCGGCGAGGGGCCTGCCGGATTCACGTTCACCGAGAAGTCGATGAGGTCGGAGGCGCCCCCTTCGCAAGCGATGCCGAGCGATTGCGCGCTGCCCCCATGCGTACGGGCGCGAAGGATTCCCCCGGCAGCCCGGGGCGCGGCGTGGTCTTCCCTCATGCCATCACCCCCACGGCGAGCACGACCGCCGCGCGCGCGGCGCCGAAGACGACGAGCGCGCATACGGACGTGGCGAGCATGAGCCTTGTCGCCCGGGCGATGTCGCCCCACTCGATTTCGCGTGACGCGTCGCCTATCGTCGGTTTCTCAACGAGCTTGCCGAAATACACCGCGGGTCCTGCCAGGCGCAGCCCGAGCGCGCCTGCACACGCTGACTCGGTCTGCGCCGCGTTCGGGCTCGCATGGCGACGCCTGTCGCGGCGCCAGATGCGCGCCGCCCCGCGCGCGTCGAGCCCGACGATCGGGCACACGGCGATCATGAGCAGGGCCGATAAGCGCGAGGGAATCCAGTTCACCGCATCGTCGAGGCGCGCCGAGGCGCAGCCGAAGTCGATGTAGCGCTCGTTTTTGTAGCCCACCATGCTGTCGAGCGTGTTCACCGCCTTGTACGCCATGCCCAAGGGCGCACCCCCGATCATAAGGTAGAAAAGCGGCGCGATGACGCCGTCGCTCGCGTTCTCCGCCACCGTTTCCACGGCGGCGCGCGCGACGCCCTGCTCGTCGAGAACAGACGTGTCGCGTCCCACGATGAGCCCGACGGCTTCGCGCGCCGCGACAAGGCCGCCCTTCGAGAACGCGCGGGCCACGGCCAGGCTCTGGCGGCGCAGCTCGCATGCCGCGAGAATCTGATAGCTCGCCCATGCCTCGGCCACGAAGCGCAAGCCGGGGTGAACCATGCCGCAAAGATGCAGGATTCCCCAGGTCAAAAGCCCACACGCGAGCGGAAGCGCCACGGCGAGCACAAGCCCTGCGGCGCGCGTGCCCGCGGACGTTTGCGGGAATGCGCCCCGCAGGCGGCCTTCGGCCCACGTGATCGCGCGCCCCATGGCGACGACGGGATGGGGAAGCCAGCGCGGGTCGCCGAAGGCAAGGTCGGCCGCGAACCCGGCGGCGACGGCAAGAATCGTCATCACCGGACATCGCCCCCCGAAGCGGGGCGAACGTCGCAAAGGCAGTGCCCATCCCAGGTGGCGGCCCATGCGCCGCCCGGCTCGGTATGCACGTCGAAATATCCCATTTTCGGGACAGCTAGCTCGGAGAGCAGCGCTTTCACGGTACCCGCGTGAACGACGAAGACGGCGCGCCCACTCCCCTGGGCGCGCTCCGATTCGCACGCCACCCGAAACGCCGCGACGACGCGGCGGGTGAAATCGCTCTTGCCCTCGCCATGCGGGCAGCGCGTTTCGCACCAGGAGTCTACCCAGGCGCGGTAGCGCACATCCTCTTTAAGCTCGGCGGCGCTTCGCCCCTCGAAGTCGCCGAAATCCATCTCGCGCAGACCGGGGCACGCCATAAGCTCCGCGTTCGGGAAGAGGATGCGCGCCGTCTGGTCGGTGCGGGCCATGCCGCTCGTGATAACACGGGACACGTCACGATCGCACGAGAGGTCGCGCAAAGCACGCTCGCCCGCGCTCGACAGGGGCTCGTCGGTGCCCGCCCCGCTGTAGCGATGGTCTTCCGTGCCCGCCGTGGCACCATGGCGCACGAAGACGACTTCCAAAGGCGCGCCCGCGCCTTGCGTCCCTCGAGGCGCATCGGCAAGGTTTCCTTTGATGACCTGGGAAATCCCGCACGTCATGCGCACGACGACGTCGGCGCGCGCAGCGAGCGCGCATCCCAGGCGCCCCGCGCGCTCGCGCCATTGGGCGTCTTCCGCACGCATGGGGACGACCCCCGAGCCGACCAAGGGCAGAATCACTGCGTCGAAGCCGATCAGCCGCTCGAGCGCCCGGTCAGCGTCGAGCGCGCGTACGAGTTCCTCAGCACGGTACGCGACACGGCCGGCAAAAGCCGCGGGCACGCCGCCCTCCGCAAGCTGCGCCGCGTCGACGAAATCGTCCGCCGCGAACCCGAGCTTTTCGCGCACGAAGGTCCTCTTCCCCGAATGCGCGCCACCTACCACGAGAATCATAGGAGCATGCCCCCCGCCACCAGCATGGCAAGCATCGCGAGCTCGTCCCATTGCAGAAACCATCCGGCCAAATCACCCGTCACCCCGCCGAAGCGGGACAGGGCAACATGGCGGTACCACGCGAGCGCCAAAAGCCCCGCCACCGCCATAAGAGCGCCGACGGCCTGAGCGCACGCGACCATCCCTGCAGCCGAAGCCGCAGCGAAAGCGCAAAGCGGTATGACGATCGCCGCGCGCTTCTTCGCAGGCGAGAGCCCCACGGCCATGCCGTCCGCCCGCGCGGCAGGCCAGCATTCAACGGCGAGCCCCGAAAGCGCGCGGGAGAACACGAGCGAGCACAGAAGCGCGAGGAACGCCCCCGCCGTAAGTGGCAGCGCGGTGAACAGGGAAAACTGCAGAATAAGGTACACGACAACACCGATGACCCCGAAGGCGCCCGCCCGCGGGTCGTGCATGATCTCGAGCTTTCGCTCGCGCGGGGCCCAACTTGCAAGCGCATCGGAGGTGTCGCAGAGCCCATCTAGGTGGATGCCTCCCGTCACCGCCACAGGCAACGCCACGAGCACGGCCGCGACGATGGTCGCGGGCACGCCGAGCAGGTTCGCCACGTGCCCCCACGCCGTCATGAGGAAGCCTTCCGCAAGGCCCACCAGGGGAAACGCGGCAAGCGCATGGGTTGTCCCGAAATCGGTCCAGGCCGATTTCGGGACGGGGATGCGCGAGAACGTTCCGAACGCCGCGCCGATTGCCTCTGCTATCTTCACCTTGTAGGTCCTTCGCCTTTCATCCACACGGGAATCCCGCATACCACTTCGACTGCGCTGTCGGCCAGCGCCGCCACGCCCGCGTTCACACGCGCGAGCGCGCGCCTCCATGCCTCGGTCCCCTCATCGTAGCGCATCCCATCGGCGAACACGTCGACGGTGACCACCACCGTATACGCAGCGGCCTGAGCGAGCCGTTCGATGCCTCCGAGCACCTCGCGCGCCGCAGCGTCGGGGTCACGTGGGGACAAGCCGCCTTCCGCGAAGAGCTCGTTCGCAACCAGGTTGCCCACGTCCTCCAAAAGAAGCGTGCAGCCGCGCGGAAGCCCGGACACTGCGGCGCCCACGTCACGCGTGCGCTCGAGGGTGGAAAACCCCTTGCCCTCGCGCAGCGCCCGATGGCGCGCGATGCGGCGGGCGCCCTCTTCCCCGAAGGGCTCCATCGTTGCCAGGTACACGCGAGGGCCATCGTGCCCAAGGCACAGGGACTCGGCATAGGCGCTCTTGCCGCTCGCGGCGGCGCCGATAACGAACGTCACCATCAATTCCCAGCCTCGAAATGCTCGTAAGCAGCCATGCCAGTCGCCGTGAACGTCTTCCCATCCCGGTACACGCGCAGCGCCGAATCCAGAAGGGGCAGATACGCCATGGCGCCCGCGCCCTCGCCCAAGTGCATGCCTGCGTCGAGGGGTGCCTTTATGCCGAGCTCGCGAAGAAGCTCCTGGCTTGCGGGTTCGCTTGATGCGTGGGTGCCCACGAGGTAGCCCAAGACATTGGGGCACAGGCGCGCCGCGCACAGGGCCGCCGTGCAGGATATGACCCCGTCGAGGAGCGCCGGCGCCTTCGAGGCCGCGGCCCCCAGGTAGAAACCGCACATCGCCGCGATGTCGAAGCCGCCCACCTTCGAGAGCACGTCGATCGGATCGGCGGGATCGGGCGAGTTCGCGTCGATAGCGCGCTCGACCACGTCGCGCTTGCGCGCGAGCGAGGCGTCCGAGAGCCCCGCGCCGCGCCCGACGAGGCTCCGCGCGTCCGCCCGGATGAGCACTGCGGCCACCGCCGCCGAGGTGGTCGTGTTGCCGATGCCCATCTCGCCCGCGGCAAGAAGGCGCACGCCGGCGCGGGCAAGCCCGCACGCGACGGCGATTCCGACCTCGATCGCGCGCACGGCCCCATCGCGAGACATAGCGGAGCCGTGCGCGATGTTGCCGCTCCCCCGCCGCACGTTCGCGCGCACCATGCGCGCGTCTTCTATGCCCCGGGCCATACCCACGTCGACGGGCACGACCTCGGCACCCGCGAACGCCGCCATGCGGCAGGCGCTCGTGGCCCCCTCGCACATGTTGCGCGCGACGGCTCGCGTCACGTCTTGCCCGCTTTGCGACACGCCTTCGGCAACGACCCCGTTGTCGGAGAAGAATACCGCGAGCGCACGGGGAAACTCGGCCACCTCGGCGCTCCCCTGAGCTGCGGCGATACACGCGACGGCGTCTTCAAAGTCGCCCAATCCCCCCAAGGGGTGCGCGATGGAGTCCCACACGGCGTACGCCGCGGCGCGGGCGCACTCATCTGCGGGCGCAATCCGGGAGAGCGTGGCTTCGAGCACGGCGCCCGGCGTCGACGAGAACGCGCGCCCGACTTCCTCGCGGATGCAGGCAAGCGCGGTTTCGATTGCTTCAGCCATGCCGTCTCCTCTCTTCAAACGACGCTGCGGCAACCGCGAACGCGCGCGCAACATCGGGGTTCGCAGGATAGTAAACATGCGGGAAGCCCGCCACCAGGGACGGGGTGGTCGTCATGCACGGCCAGCCCTTGTCGCGCCGGGGCTTCTGCGCCCAGAAGTCGCCGCCCGGGCAGGTGGACTGCCAGTAGTGGAACTCGTGCGCGCGGATGCGTGTGCCGCGCGGCCCGTAGAGCCCGTCGCATTGGGAAGTAAGCTCCACGTACCCGAAATGGGACAGCCTTCCCCCGTTCTCGCTTGCGCCCTCAAGGGCGCCCGCAACAGGCCAGCGCCGCCCCTCGCTATCGGCGATTTCGCGTTGCAGGTACAGAAACCCACCACATTCTGCGACCGTCGGCATGCCGGATTCCACCGCGCGCCGCACCGCCTTGCGCATCGGCGCATTCTCGGAGAGCTTCCGCGCATGGAGCTCCGGGTAGCCGCCCCCCAGATAGAGGGCGCTTGTCCCCCGGGGCAACTCGCTATCACACAGGGGGCTGAAAAAGGCCAGCTCGCAACCCAGGTCCTCGAGCGCGCGCAGGTTCTCCTCGTAGTAGAACGAGAACGCCTCGTCACGCGCGACGGCGACGATGGGCCGCGCTCCCGCGATCGGCTCCAACCGGTAAGGTTCCTCGCGGATATCGGGTGCCGTCGCCGCTATTTCGAGCAAGCGGTCGACGTCGACGCTCTTTTCCACCAGCTCGGCCATCTTGTCGATGCGCGCGGAGAGCTGCTCGACCTCGTCGGCGGTCACAAGCCCCAGATGCCGGCTTTCGAGCGAGAACGCCTCGTCGGCGGGGATATTCCCCAAAACCGCGACGCCCGTGTGCTTCTCGATCGCAGGCGCCGCGTAGGCGCAGGCAGCGGCGCTCGTCTTGTTCAGCACGACGCAGCGCACGTTCGCACAAGGCAGGAACTCGGCGATGCCACGGATTACGGCGGCGAGCGATAAAGACGCCCCGCGCCCGTTCACCACTAAAACGACCGGCGTTTCCGTGTCGCGCGCAACCTGGTAGCTGCTCGCGTCGGCCACGCCGGGCGCCATGCCGTCGTAGAAGCCCATGACCCCCTCGAGAACCGCGACATCCGCGCCCGCGGCGCCGCGTGCGAGCAGGGCGCGCAGCGTCGGGGCGTCGGTGAAGAAGCCGTCTAAGTTCCCCGAGCGCGCACCCACGACGCGGCGATGAAAGAGCGGATCAATGTAGTCGGGGCCGCATTTGAAGGCCGCGCATGCGAGGCCGCGGCGCGCGAGCGCGCGCAGGAGCGCGCACGTTACGACCGTCTTGCCGCTCCCGCTCGAGGGCGCAGCGACCATGAAGCGCGGGATGGACGTGCTCACCGGGCACCGCCTTCCCCACCTGCACCACGCGCGCTGACGAGGAACACGGGGTTTTGCGCCTTCATAAGATGATGCGAGCCTACAGCCTCGGCGCGGGCGGCCGACAACTGGCACGCATCGAACCCCTTAAAGCGCGAACCCGAGAGGAGCGCGCACGCCTCGGTGAGTGTCTCAATGGTGACGCATGGCACACACAGGCGAACATGCGAATTCTTCTCGAGCGCCGCCTCCACGATGGAGGGAAGCTCGCCCGCGCTCCCGCCGACGAACACGGCGTCGGGGACGGGCAGTTTCGCGAGCGCTTCGGGAGCGACGCCGGGGACCGCATACACGTTGCCGCACCCGAATGCATCCGCGTTCTCTCGGATGAGCCGCACGCCGGCCGCGTTGCGCTCGACCGCCCATACCGACCCCGCTCGCGCGACGAGCGCCGCCTCGATCGACACGCTCCCCGTGCCGGCGCCGACGTCCCACACGGTGTCGGTCGCGGTAAGGCGCAGCTTCGCGAGCGCGACGGCTCGCACCTCCTGCTTGGTCATGGGAACGTCACCGCGGATGAAGAGCTCGTCGGGAATGCCCGAGGAAGCGTACGGCCAGCGGGAACTCGCGGCGCGGGATGCGAAATCGATAAGCATCACGTTCAAGTCGTCGAACGACTGACCTGCGATTTCACTTGCGGTCGCACAGGTGATGCGCTCGTCGGGGTACGACAGGCGCTCGGCCACCGTCACGCGCGCGTCCCCGAAGCCCGCCTGCACAAGCTCGCCGGAAAGCCGCGAGGGGTCTTCCCCGCCCGACGTGACGAGGAAGAGCTCACCTGCGCGCTCGGCCTCGGCCACGATGTCGCACGCCACGCCGTGAGCGCTCGCAAAGCGCCAATCCTGCCATGGACGCGCGAGGCGCGCGGCGAGATACGACGCTGAGCTTATGCCGGGAATGACGCGCACGTCCACCTGCGCGTTGCCGGAGAGCGCCTCCACCAGGCGGCGCGCGCCGCTGAACAGCCCCACATCGCCCGTCATCACGACCACGGCGCGCTGCCACGACGCCGCATCGGTGAGCGCGGCGGCGATGTCCGCCGTCTTCACGAGCTCGCATCTCACCACGTCGGGCGGCACGTCGATGCCGGCAAGCGCGCGATGAGCGCCGATGACCACGTCGGCGATGTCGATCGCGTCGAGCGCCGCGCGCGAGAGCAAGTCGGGGTTTCCGGGCCCCGCCCCGATGATCGTTACCTTTCGCATGAAATCTCCCGATACCCGCGCGGCGTGACCATACGGCCGCCTACGAGCTTCGTGTCCGCGTTGCCGACGAACACGGTGGTGAACATGTCGGCGTCGATCTCCCCCAGCTCGGAGAGCCTGCACATGCCCGACTGCTGCCCCTCGCGCCCGATGTTGCGTACCCAGCCGCAGAGCGTGTCGGGGGCCTTCCATTCGAGCATAATCTTCGCCGCGCGTGAGAGCCTGTCGGCGCGCTTTCTGCTGCGCGGGTTGTACAAACAGATGCAGAAGTCGGCGCTCGCCACGGCGGCGAGCCTGCGCTCGATGACCTCCCATGGCGTGAGCAGGTCGGAGAGCGACACGACCGCGAAGTCGTGGGCAAGCGGGGCGCCGAGCACCGCCGACCCGCTCTGAGCCGCGGTGGCCCCGGCGATAACTTCCACGTCTACATCGGGGTAGTCCTCCGCAAGCTCCAGCACAGGGCTCGCCATGCCGTACACGCCCGCGTCACCGCTGCACACGAGCGCCACGGCTTCTCCGCTCTGCGCGCGCGAAAGCGCCAGGCGGCACCGTTCGACCTCGTGCATCATCGGCGTCGCGAGATGCGCCGCGTCAGGCACGGCGGCGAGCGCGAGCTCCACGTATTTCGTGTACCCCACAACGATGTCGGCCGCCTCCAGCGCGCGCCGAGCCGCAATCGTCATGCCGTCGGGGCCGCCCGGGCCGATCCCCACCACGAAGAGCTTTCCCATCACCGCTCCTTAAACGAAAGTTCGATAGTTACCCTGGAAAACGCGACGGTCACGCCGCCGTGAGCAAGCTTCGGGAAGATCAGTTTACCCCCGTCCGCGAGCGCCGCGCGCTCGCACACGTTGTCGACCCCCACCGTCGCGCGCACGAAATCAGATGGCGAAACGCTGCCTTCGACCTGCGACAACTCCTCTGCGGAATACGTCGTAAGCGGGATATTGCGCGCGCGGCAGAAGGCGAGCAGACCCTTCTCGTGCGCCTTCACGTCGATCGTCGCCGCCTCGCGCACGGCCGAAGGCGAGATGCCCGCCTGCCCGCACGCGAGAAGAAACGCCTCCCCGATCGCTTCGGCGCACGCACCGCGACGGCACCCTATGCCCGCAACGATGCAGGGCACGACAAGGCGAAGCGGCTCGGGCGCAGGCGCCTGCGCCCGCACGCACGCTGGCTTCCCAGTTTCACCGTCGGGCACGACCTCGCCCGTTGTCTCCGCCGCGCGAACGAACGCACCTGCATTCGCGCCAGCGAACGGTGACACGACGATATCGGCCCGAGCGCGGTCGGACGCAATGTCAACCCCCTCAGGCGGCTGTCCCGAAATCGGCATGTCGGAATAGAGCGCCACGCGCCCGCCCGAAAGCAGCCTCGCCGACACTCGCTTGATAGCCTCGGGATTCGAAACGGCGAGCCCCTCACAGCGCGCCCACGTATCCACCGCCCACACGCCGCGGACGTCGGTCGCCGTTGTGATGACGGGGATGGCCCCTGCCGCGCGTGCCACAGTTTGCGCAAGCTCGTTCGCACCGCCCAAATGCCCCGACAAAAGCGGGACGGCAAAGCGCCCCGCCTCGTCGATCACCACAACCGCGGGATCTTTTGCCTTCGAGGCGACATGCGGCGCGATCGCCCGCACGGCGATGCCCGCCGCGCCGACGAACAGAAGCGCGTCCGACGCTTCCCACGCGAGCGCCGTCCATGCGCGCAGGTCGGCCTTCCCCTCGCCGAACCCGCGCGAAACGGAAACGTTCCAGCCAGGGTCATCTTCACCTGTCTGCGCGCAATCGGAAAGCGCGCGTGCGGTGCGCTCCGCCAACGCATACCCCCTCTCAGTGAACGCTATGCAGGAAATCCTCATCTAGCGCACTACCATCGTCGAGAAGTAGCTGCCCCGATCGGGCACATCGTCGAGCGAGCGGTACACGCGCTCGCCCGGAAGACCACAGTCCTCTACGAGCTCGGCACCGTCGAAGGCGCCCTCCTCGCGAAGGATGCGCTTCGTGTCCGCAAGCGAGCGGCGCGCCTTCATGACCACCTTCGTCCCCGACCAGCCGATCACGCGGGGCACCCCGTACAGAACGCCTTTACTCATACGTCGCCCCCAATTCCCCGATAACTGCATCGGCGCCCGACGTGCGGAAAAGCTCGCGGCGCTCGGCGTCGAACACGACCGCGGCGATGTCGCATGCGCCCGCCGCGCGGCGGCGCAACCTGTCCTCGATTGCCGCAGCGAGCGAGGCGCGCGCAGCGTCCCCCACGCCGGCGGCCTCGATTACCTCGAGCGCCACCGTGGTCGTGACGGACGTCATGATCTCGCGCACGGTCTTCGCGCCCGCGCCGGCCATGGCCGCGTGGGCGGCCAGAATCTCCGCGCGGCAGTCGGCGGTACGCGAATGGGTGTCCATGATGCCGCCCGCGACCTTCACCAGCTTGCCGATGTGTCCCACAAGAAGGACATTGGTGAATCCCTCGCGAACGCAGCAATCAATCGCATCGCCTACAAAGTTGGAGATAAAGACCACCGGCGCACCGTTTAGGTGGAAATGCCCCGAGATGAACTGCGCGCCGTAGTTGCCGGGCGTGAGCACGACTCCGCGCCGCCCCATAGCCGCATGCTGCCGAATCTCGAGCACGATGCTGTCGCGCAAGGCAGCGAGGCTGCGCGGCTCGACGATGCCCGTCGTGCCCAGGATGGAGATGCCGTCCTTTATCCCCAGGTGCGGGTTGAAGGTCTTTTCGGCAAGGGCAACGCCCTCGGGTACAGAAATCGTCACAGCAATATTTCCAGAAAAGACGTGCGCGGCGCACACCTCGCGAACCGCCGAAGTGATCATCGCGCGCGGCGTCGCGTTGATGGCGGCCGCCCCCACCGGCTGCTCGAGCCCGGGCAACGTCACGCGCCCCACGCCCACGCCGCCATCGACGGAAACTTCCGATTCGCGCGCGGGCACGCCCTTGCTGCCCGCAGCACCCGTGCCCGACCCCGCATGTTCCACGCGCGCGTACACGAGCACGCCGTCGGTCACATCGGCATCGTCGCCTGCGTCCTTTCGCACGGCGCACTGGGCGCACCCCTCGCCGATGCATGCGTCGACCACGTTCGCTTCGACGGGCAGCCCGCCGGGGGTGACGATCGACACGAGACCGACGGGCTTTCGTGACAAGAGCATCTCGCAGGCCGCCTTCGCCGCGAGCGCGGCGCAGCTCCCCGTGGTGTAGCCGCAGCGCAGGCGGGTCGTCCCGGTATATATGTAGTGCTCGAAGGCCACGCTAGCTGCTCGCCTTCCGATACCCCGTGGCAAAAGAAGGGTCGTAAAGCTTGCTGCGCTCGTACGACTCCGCTTGCGCGCCGTTGTGCGCAAGCCCGCCGCGAGCTCCGAGCACGCGGCCCACCACCACGAGCGCCGTGCGGTCGATGCCCTCTCGCGCGCCCGCATCGGCGAGCGTGCCCACTGTGCATCGCACCACGCGCTCCTCAGGCCAGGTCGCCTTGTACACGAGCGCCGCCGGCTCGTCGGAACTGCGGCCCGCGGCCAAAAGCTCGGCGGAAAGCTCGGCGAGCATACCCGAGCTCAGGAAGATGACCATGGTCGAGCCGCTTTCCGCCATGGTGCGCATGCCCTCGCCCGCGGGCATGGGGGTGCGTCCGGAAAGCCGCGTGATCACGACCGACTGGCTGATTCCCGGCAGCGTGTATTCCTGGCGAAGTGCCGCCGCGGCACCGCAAAAGCTCGACACGCCGGGCACCACCTCGTAGTCCACGCCGTGCGCGTCGAGCGCGTCCATCTGCTCCTGGATGGCGCCGTACAGGCACGGGTCGCCCGTGTGCAGGCGCACCACTTCCTCGCCCCGCGCATCTGCCGCGCACATCACGTCGAGCACTTCCTCCAAGGTCATGTGCGCGCTGTCGTAGACGATGCAGGATTCCTTGCACTCAGCGAGCAGCTCGGGGTTCACAAGGCTTCCCGCCCAAACGACCACGTCGGCTGCGCGCAGAAGGCGCGCCCCGCGCAGCGTGATAAGGTCGGTGGCGCCCGAGCCTGCGCCAACGATATGAATCATCCGAGCCTTCCCTTCCCGTTTCTCATCGCAACCGTTTACGCCGCCATTCGCGCAGCGGGCAAAACACGGCGCCTGCGGCGGCAATCGGCGCAAATACGCAGGCAGGAGGCGCAATGCAGCCCGCCCTGGCTTTGACACGTTCACAAGTGCCCACTATCATAGTAAAAGTTTCGGCAACGAGCATATGACAATCGGATAAAAGGAAATGACCGGCGCGGCGCCCGCACAGCCCGCGCTGGCTTGCGGAGGGAACCAGGTGGGAATCCTGGGCAAGGGACATTACTGTATAGGACGCGCGGGCGAACCGCCTCGCGCCCCAAGCCAGACTGCTTCGCCTTTTCCTCACGGCATCGCCGTGGCGTTAGCTCCTTGTGAACCCCGAGGGGTGCGCTTTTCTTTCGCTTGTGCCGACAAGCAACTGTCGCCGGGGGACCGGCAAACCGAGGAAAGGAAAAACCATGTCCGACCAGATGTCACGCCGCGGCTTCATGGGCGCCGCAGCAACCGGAGCCGTCGCGCTCGCCGGAGTCGCGCTCGCGGGCTGCTCCAACACCTCCGCGAGTTCCGAGAAATCGAGTGAAAAGGAGAAGGCCGTGAAGCCGGTCATCCTCGTCACGAGCTTCGGCACGAGCTACAACGACTCGCGCCACATCACCATCGGCGCCATCGAAGACGCTATCCGCGAGAAGTACTGGCAGGACTACGACATCCGCCGCGCCTTCACCGCGCAGATCATCATCGACAAGCTGAAGAAGCGCGACGGCATCACGATCGACAACATGACCGAGGCGCTCGACCGCTGCGTGGAAGACGGTGTGAAGGAAATCGTCGTGCAGCCGACGCATCTCATGGGTGGCCTGGAATACACCGACGTGAAAGACGAGCTCGACAAGTACGCCGACAAGTTCGACAAAATCTCGCTCGGCGACCCGCTGCTCACCTCCGACGACGACTACAAGAAGGTGGCCGCAGCCATTAAGGAGAACATGGCGTCCTTCGACGACGGCAAGACGGCGCTGTGCCTCATGGGCCACGGCACCGAAGCCGATTCCAACGCCGACTATGCCAAGATGCAGGAAGTGTTCAAGAACGAGGGCTTGACGCAGTTCTTCGTCGGCACCGTCGAGGCTGAACCGACCTGCGAGGATGTTATCGCCGCCGCGAGCGCCGCAGGCTACAAGAAGGCCGTGCTCGCGCCGTTCATGGTGGTCGCGGGCGACCACGCGAACAACGACATGGCAGACGAGACCGACCCCGACAGCTGGGCTGCGAAGTTCGTGGCCGCCGGCTTCGAAGTGACGTGCCTGCTCCAGGGTCTGGGACAGAACGTCGCGGTCGACGACATCTACGTCTCGCACGTGGACGACGCCATCGCCAAGCTGTAAACTCGCCGCGCACGGGGGCGCCGGTCGCGTCCCCGTGCAACGGGCATGCGCCTTCCCCGACTGACGGCGCATGCCCGTTGCATTCGCATCCCGCCCGCCCACCGCACGGCGCGGGCGGTCGAAGCGATTGAAAGGAACCCCTCCATGTTGAAGAAAACCCTCGCCTTCGCCCTGTCGGCGGCGCTTTTCGCGTTCTCGCTCGCCGGCTGCGGCGGAAATTCAATCGACAGCGCAAAGGCAAGCGATGCCGATTCCCAGGAAAAGACCGAACAGGTGGCCGATGCGCCCGAGGGCGCAAGCGCTGCCCCCATCACCGCCGACAAGGTGGCCGACGGCACCTATCCGATCACCGTAGATTCCAGCTCGAGCATGTTCAGGATTGTGGACGCCCAGCTCATCGTGGAAAACGGCTCCATGCACTGCGTGATGACACTTTCCGGCACGGGCTACGGCAAGCTATTCATGGGCACGGGCGACGAGGCTGCCGCCGCGAGCGAGGCCGACTTCATCCCCTATGCGGAAAACGCGGAAGGCAAGTACACCTACGACGTGCCCGTCGAAGCGCTCGACGAGGACACCGCCTGTGCCGCGTGGAGTATTAGAAAAGAGCGGTGGTACGACCGCACGCTCGTATTCGAATCCGCCGGCGTCGATCTGCGCGCCGACGCGCTGAAGTAACGCCATGCGGTCGATTCTTCCCAAGGGGGAAAGCAGGAAGCGTCGCAGCATCGCGGTGCGCGTGATCGCCTGCATTCTCGTCGCCCTGCTCGCGCTTCCTTTCGCGGGGTGCAGTGCGAGCCCGAACGCGACCGGTGGCACGGCAGGCTCTCAGGAATACACTGTGAGCGTCTCGCTTTCCGGCGGGTCAGGGCGCGCAAGCATCGCCTCACCCACCGCAATTGTGAAGGATGGCGACACCTACACCGCGACCATCACCTGGTCGAGTTCGAACTACGACAAGATGACCGTCGACGGCGTGGACTACGCGCCCGTAAACGACGGCGGCAACTCCACGTTCGAGATACCCGTCACGCTCGACGAGGACATGGCCGTGTCGGCCGAGACCGTCGCCATGTCGACGCCGCACACCATCGACTACACGATCCACTTCGACTCATCCACCATGAAGGAGAAATCGGGCGACGATGCAAGCGGCGGCTCCCCTGCGGGAACGGCTTCAAGCGCCGCGGCCGACTTCCACAACGCAGATTTGGGCTGCGGCTGGGAGCCGACGGGGACGCTTCAGCTAGAATACGCCAAGCACTTCACTATCGACGAGTACGAAGGCGGCCTGCGGCTTATCTGCATTTCGAACGGGGAGCGCTTCCTCGTGGTGCCGCAAGATGCGAAGGTACCTGATGGGTTGAGCTCCGACATCGCGGTCATAAGGCGCCCCACCGACAAGGTGTACCTCGTGTCGTCGGCGACGATGTGCCTGGTCGACGCGCTCGATGCGAACGACAATATCATCATGTCGGGCACGAAGGCCGACGATTGCTCGGTCGCGGGCTTCAAAAGCGCACTCGAAAGTGGGGAGATCGCCTACGGCGGCAAGTACAGCGCGCCCGACTACGAGCGAATATCGGCCTCGGGCTGCACGCTCGCCATCGAGAACACCATGATCAACCACACACCCGATGTGAAGGAAAAGCTGCAGAAACTCGGGCTCGTCGCGCTCACCGAACAGTCGTCGAGCGAGCCCGAAGCACTCGGGCGCGTCGAGTGGATTAAGCTTTTCGGCGTCCTGTTCGACAAGGAAGACGAGGCCGCGCACCTGTTCAACGAGCAGAAGGCCCGCGTCGAGCAAACGTCGGGGCTCGCGTCGTCAGGTAAAACCGTGGCGTATTTCTACATTAACTCGAACGGGGCCGCCGTCACGCGGCGGGCGGGCGACTACGTGGCGCAGATAATCGAGCTTGCAGGCGGCAGCTACGCGCTCGATGACGCGCAGACGGCGTCGACGTCAGGTTCGTCAGTAACGCTCGAAATGGAGCGCTTCTACGCGACGGCGAAGGATGCCGACATCATCGTCTACAACGGCACCATCGACGAATCGGTTACCACCTTGAACGACTTCGTAGGCAAAAACGCGCTATTGTCGCAGTTCAAAGCCGTGAAGAACGGCAACGTCTGGGTCACAAGCGCCGACATGTACCAGCAGATGACTTCTACCGCCGACATTATCGACGAACTGCACGGGGCGTTCACCGGCGATGACGCGAGCGACTTCCATTATCTGAGGAAGCTCGGCTAGCACCATGAAAAGCCGACTTTCCATGACATACGACGAATCGGGGCGCGCCGCGCGGTGTCGCGTCGTGACGGCGCTGCTCGCTGTTGCCCTCATCGTGCTCGTCGGGGCCAACCTGTGCATCGGGAGCGTGCTCGTGCCAGCAGACCACATCCCCGGCATCCTTTCGGGCGGCGCGGCCAATTCCATGGAAAGCCAGGTCATCTGGGAGATTCGCCTGCCGCGCGTGCTTTCAGCCGTGCTTCTCGGCGGGGCGCTTTCCCTCTCCGGGTTCCTGCTGCAGACGTTTTTCAACAACCCCATCGCCGACCCGTTCATCTTGGGCGTCTCCTCGGGTGCAAAGTTCGTCGTAGCGCTTACGATGATTGTACTTCTGGGCGCGAACCAGGCCATGTCCTCCCCGGCCATGGTGGCCGCAGCGTTTCTGGGCTCGCTTATCACCATCGGCTTCGTGCTCCTCATCGCACGGCGCATAAGTTCCATGGCCATACTCATCGTGGCGGGCGTCATGGTGGGATACATCTGCTCGGCGGCGACGAACTTCCTCATCGCCTTCGCCGACGACCAGTCCATCGTGAACCTGCACAACTGGTCTTTGGGTAGCTTCTCGGGTTCGAGCTGGGACGACATCGCGGTCATCGCGGTCGTGGTGATCACCGTGAGCGCATGCGTATTCGCGATATCGAAGCCCCTTTCCGCCTTCCAGCTGGGAGAAGCCTACGCGAAAAGCGTCGGCGTGAACGTCGCACGCTTCCGCGTGGTGCTCGTCCTTCTAGCGAGCATGCTCTCCGCCTGCGTGACCGCGTTCGCTGGTCCGGTGTCGTTCGTAGGCATCGCGGTTCCGCATCTCGTTAAGTCGGCGCTGAAGTCGTCGAAGCCTATCCGCGTGATTCCTGCGTGCTTCTTGGGAGGCGCCATCTTTTGCGCGGGCTGCGATTTGATCGCGCGCACGCTGTTCTCCCCCGTCGAGCTTTCCATCAGCGCCGTCACCGCCATCTTCGGCGCGCCGGTGGTTATTGCACTCATGTTGAAGAAGCGGGTGAGGTAGATGGGGGAATTCGTGCCGCGGACCAAAACGCTCGGAGGGAACATTCCATGCTTGGCCAGTTCTGAGCTCGCACGAAAGCGCCAGAAGGCTCTTTCGGCTCGTGCGGAACTGCGCGCGGAACGCCTCCTTCGAGCGGAGTCGAACCTCGAAACCCCGGTAAAAACGCAGGCTGACGGAGCGCCGCTTTTCCGCATAAGCGACCTGTCGGCGGGCTACGACAAGAAGGTCGTAGTCGAAGGCGTCGATCTGGAGGTTCGCGCGGGCGACGTCGTGGCACTCATCGGGCCGAACGGCTCGGGCAAGTCGACCATCTTGAAAACCATCACACGCCATCTGGCACCGCTTGCCGGCGCGGTCGAGCTCGACGGGCGGGAGATTTCCCGATGGAAGACGGCGGAGTTCGCAAGGAACCTTGCCGTTATGCTGACAGATCGCCCCCGAACCGAGCTCCTCACCTGCCGCGATATCGTAGAGGCGGGAAGGCATCCCTACACCGGGCGAATGGGCGCACTCACGCCCGACGACCATAATCGGGTCGACGAGGCCATGAAAACCGCACATGTGGAAAAGCTTGCCGAGCGCGACTTCATGCAGATAAGCGACGGGCAACGCCAGCGCGTCATGCTCGCACGCGCCATCGCGCAGGATCCGCGCGTGCTCGTGCTCGACGAGCCCACGTCGTATCTCGATATCCGCTACCAGATCGACCTGCTGCGAATACTTCGCCACCTTGCGAAATCGCGGAATGTTGCTGTCATCATGTCCATCCACGAACTCGAGCTCGCGCAGAAAAGCGCCGACAAGGTGATTTGCGTGAAGGACGGCCGGGTCTTCCGCGCCGGCGCACCCGAGGACATATTCACGCGCGAGACGATTGGCGAGCTCTACGGCCTGCAACATGGCACCTTCAACGAGCGCTTCGGCAGCGTGGAAATTGGGCGCCCGCACGGCGATGCGCACACGTTCGTCATCGCCGGCGCAGGTACGGGGTCGGCTGTGTTTCGCCAGCTCATCCGGCAGGGCAAGGCGTTCTACGCGGGCGTTCTGCACGAAGGGGACATCGACTGCGAGCTCGCGCGCGACCTGGCGACGGAATGCGTGGCCGAGCGCGCCTTCGAGCCGATCGGGGATAAAACCATAGCCCGCGCCAAAGAGCTCCTCGTCCACTGCACGCGCCTTATCGTGTGCCCCGCCGCCTTCGGCACCATAAACGCCCGCAACGCAGAGCTCGTCGAGTTCGCACGCTCGCATGGTATCGAGGTCATGCGAGCGTGCGAAGGCGCATCGGAGGATTCCCAATTGGAGTGGGAAGGATAAACTGGACTTTTTTTAAGGATCCTCAGGCTACAGCTCCTACGCCGGCGAGGTCTCCAAGGCGCCGGAGAACCTCGTGAACAGGAATTTCCACGCCGACGAGCCCAACTAGGCCTAATCCAAGCGAGATTCCAGACTCGACAGGCCATTAAGAGTCAGGTCGTTGGCGACCTCAGAGACGCGCTCGATAGGAACCGAGCCGTCAGACAGTGCCCACGTGCGATAGATACCGATAATACCCGATAGCAAAAACGCCAGGTAGTAATCGAACATCTCGTCCTTGAGACCTTGGGGCAGCAGATCGCGCTCGGCAATCTCGTGCTCGAGCGGCGCACGAAGACGAGCCATAAAATCATCGAGCGGAATGTTCTCGATCAGTTGACGATTGAGCACCAGGTTGTTGCACAGTGCCTCGTTAACAGTTTTAAAGAAGGTCGCCGCCGCGCCCAGGGCGCGCTCGTTGGTGTCGCCGTCCATGGAAGCAAGCGTTTTCTCGACTGAGTCGGCAATCATCTCCACCACGTCAACGGCGATGGCATCGAGCAGGCCGTCAACCGTACCGAAGTGCACGTAAAAGGTCTTGCGGTCGACATTTGCCTCACGCGCGATGGCACTCACCGTAATGTCGGCAAGCGGCTTATCCATCAAAAGGCGCTCAAACGCAGAAAGGATGGCATTGCGGCTGCGAACGATGCGGCGGTCGAGGCGCGGTTTGCTGGTGGCCATGGATGAGTCCCTTCTGAATGCGAGCATTCATCAACAGATGAGAGTTAATCTACGTAAGAGGATTATCCCCCATCCGGCACAAAAATGCCCGGCAACATGAAGAACGCACGACCAACTATTACGCCTTAGAGTGTTTCTTTTTGTTCAAAGCAGCCGGGGACACACGGATGCCGTCGCCTGTCTGGCGCACATAGGCCTTATGCGCCGGTTTGGCGGCCCCAGAAGCCTTCTGAGCATGCTGATTGGGATCAACGGTAACCGCATGCACAGGATGAGGCTTTGCAGGCTTAGAGGACGTCTGAGGCGTTCGTCCGAGCTTGCGCATCACGCGATCCCAGCGTGCATGGATACTCTCGTTGTGAGCGCTCTTAAGGCCCAGCAGGGGCGCGGCCAAAATAGTCGGCGCGATAAACGTAATGAGGCGCCACAGCAGGTAACCGGCGGTCGACGCCGATCCAAAGAAATGACCCAGGAACAGCGCGAAGCCACCCTCGGCGCCGCCGGTGCCACCGGGCAGGGGAACAGCAGAGCTCAGGAGCTGAACAAAGGCGCTCGCGGCCATGACCGAGAAAAAGTCGACTTCGTGGTGGCCAAAGGCAAGCATCAGGAAATACGGCACGAGGTAGAAAAACGCGAGCTGTAACATGGTGATGACCACCGTGAGCAGCATGGACGAAAAGTGACCGGCCGAAAGCTTGAACTTCTCAGAGAACGAATAGATTTCGCCGTCGACAAACGTACGCCAGCCCTCGATCTTGGTGGCCGAGACGCCCATTCGCTCGAGCCAATTGATGATGCAGTGCGCGACGCGCGTGACGGTCTTGGGCATGAGCGCGACGGCAAAGATGCCAAGCAGAATGCAGCAGTGACCGCCAAAGCTAAAGACGCACAGCAACGTCATGTCACCATAGCGCTCGGCGAAAAACGGCATGCGGGCAAGCAGCAGAATGGCACCCCAGGCAACGAGGCCAAACTGATACACGATAAAGCGCGTGAACTGCGTGGCACCGGCCTCGCCGACGTTTTGGCCAGCCTTGGTCAGGCGGTAGATCTGGGCAGGCGTGGAGCCCATCATCATGGGCGTCAGGTTGCCAAAGAAGATACCGCTCGCCTCGACCGAGATCAGGTCGCGAATGCCGACGGGCGAATTGGGATCGAGCCAAACGGCGATCGCATAGGCAACGATGCCAAAGAACAGGTACAGGAACATGCAAAAGCATGCAGCGGCGAGCCACGGCGCTTGGACGCTCGACATGGCAGCCCAAAACTGTCCCATCTGACCGGTCACAATCAGATAAACGATATAGCCGACCAGCACGACGCCGATAAAAATGGCACCGCGACGTGCACTCTTGTTGTCATCGCCGCCTGAGGCCTCAACCTCGACCTGGGGCTTAGATGTATGCTGAGAGGACTCCTTCATGAGGCTCCTTCTGACCGTCCAAATATCTTGCATATTGTACCCGCAAGGGCCACAAGCAGAACGAAAAGCTATGGGCCAAATGGGAATTGCAGATGGGTTGCTCGGAAATAAAAAACCCGAACTTCCGTGGGAAGTCCGGGTCTCTAATTCATGGTAGCCCGTACCAGATTCGAACTGGTGATCTCCGCCTTGAGAGGGCGGCGTCCTAAACCGCTAGACGAACGGGCC
>NZ_JADPCJ010000020.1 GCF_015670795.1 Collinsella aerofaciens
GGCGCGATGTGCCGGGAGGGCGCGGAATAGACATGGCCCCCGTCCCGGCGAGCCGGGCGGCCTTCGGGGATACCCCCTATTTCGCTGTGCGCGCGGAGCCCTCCGCATGCGCCTCGACAGACTTGGGGAACCCCGCCGAAGGAATGGAGTGCGGGCCGGCAGAACGGTATCCGCGGATATGAGACTGAGCCGAAGGCGTCGATGACATGCCGGGGGCGGACCGGGACGGGTTAACGGCAGGCCCCGCCGACCGATTGCAAGCGGTCGGCGGGGCCATTGTGGCTCTTGACAGCGGATTGGGTCATATGAGCGAAAGCCCGCCAGAGCGAGCAAGGTGCCTTGAAACAAGACGGCATTGACCTTCTGGTCATGCCGCCGAAGTTGAAAGGCAGATTGCCGCTCTGGCGGGCTTGCAGCGTCGGCTGGTTGCGCGGTTTGGTAAAACCGCGTAACTAACAAACCTGGGTTTTACCGATCATGATGTTGAGGATCTCGACGTCAGTATCTTTCATACCCACACGGCCCACGTAGCCCATGCTGGCGATTGTCTGCTCAACGGTATCCTGGATCAGGCCCTCGCCGGCGCGGAAGCCGCGACCCTGCATGGCCATATCATGGCCCAGAATCGCCGCATCGACGGCAGCCGAGATCTTGGCGGCGCAGCTCGCTTTGGCGCCGTCGCACACGATGCCGCCCACGTTACCGAGCGTATTCGAGACCGTCGCGCCAATCTGCTCGCGCGTGCCACCGCACAGCCAGGTAATCGCGGCGCCGGCGCCGCACGCGGCGCAAATAGCACCGCAAAACGCCGAGAGCGCACCAATATAGCTCTTGATATGCACGGCGATAAGATCGGACAGCATCACGGCGCGCACCAGGCGCTCGTGGTCGCAACGCAGGTACTCGGCATACTCCATGACGGGCAACGCGCAGGTAATACCTTGATTGCCCGAGCCGCACACAATGGCGACCGGCAGCGCGCAACCGTTCATGCGGGCGTCGGACCCGGCGGCTGCACGGGCACGGGCACGGCAGGCGACGTCATCGGCACGAGCACCCAGCAGCGTACGACCCACCTCGGCGCCCCAAGCGTGCGCAAGGCCCTCGGCACTGATTGCGCCATTCAGCTCAATCTGACGCTCAACGGCAGCGCGGGCGTCCTCAATGTCACCGTCCTCGATAAAGTCGATGATGGTCTCAATCGACATGGGCGTATCGGCGTTATCTGCCGCCCGCTCGGCCACGACGCGCTCGGCGCAGGCGGCACACTCCCCCGCCGACTTGCCGCACACCGGAATACCGTCGAGGGTATGGCACGTGACATTGGTGTGGTGGTCGGTAATCTCGACGACCGCGGTATGGCCCCCGGCCGTCGCAGTCACCTTGATGTAGAGGTTGGGCACACCCTCGACAAGCGACACATCGCAGTAGCCGGCGTCGGCGAGGAGCTCGGTCACGCGAGCACGATCTTCGTCGTCAACGCTCTCGAGCACCTCGAGAGCGCTCTTGGCGTCGCCGCCCACGGCACCCAGCACGGCCGCGGCTTCAATACCGTGCATACCGCCCGAGTTGGGCACGGTCACGCTCTTGACGTTCTTGATGATGTTGCCCGAGCATGCAACATCCATATGATCGGGTTCGCAACCGAGCGTCTGACTCGCCAGCGCCGCTGCATAGGCAACGGCAATGGGCTCGGTGCAGCCGAGTGCACGGACAAGCTCGCGGTTCAAAACATCGCAAAACGCGGCATCACGAAGGGAATCGGTAGGCATAGGTATCTCCTGCTTGCATAACGGGCTAGGCTCTCAAAAAATGTTAGCTCCTTTATTTGATAACAATGCATCAAAAACCGCAACCATGGTTCCGGCGGACGGCGCTCAAGCGCAAACTGACGACATTCATTCACGAGAAGCCAGTCTTGTTGCCTGCTAAAGCGTTTGACCAAAAAACGCTCGAGCGTTTACGCAAAAGTCGCGCTATCATGCAGTCGAACGCGGTAAACACCTTTAGCATTTGCGCCGCACAGACCAGAGAGGAACCATCCATGAAGATCGGTATCGGTAACGACCACGCCGCCGTCGAGCTCAAGAACATCATCTCCGAGCACCTGAAGGAGCGCGGCTGCGAGGTCGTGAACTTTGGCACCGACACCTCCGAGAGCTTTGACTACCCCATCGCCGGCTACAAGGTGGGTAAGGCCGTTGCCAACGGTGACGTCGACCTGGGCATCCTCATCTGTGGCACCGGTGTCGGGATTAGCCTGGCTGCCAACAAGGTCGAGGGCGTACGCGCCGTCGTGTGCTCCGAGCCCTTCAGCGCCAAGCTCTCCCGCATGCACAACAATACCAACGTGCTCGCCTTTGGCGCCCGCGTCGTGGGCTCCGAGCTCGCCAAGATGATTGTCGACGAGTGGCTCGACGCCGAGTTTGAGGGCGGTCGTCACGAGCGTCGCGTTAACCTCCTCAACGAGATCGACCACACGCGCGGCCTCAAGGTCGTCGACGAGGCCTAAACATCTCAGTGCCACAAGCTAACAGCAGGGGCCCGCTCGGAACTCATGACCGAACGGGCCCCTTCATAGATTTTGGAATAAAAGGGCGCCGCGGATGGAGTTCCGCGGCGCCCAAGCCACACGCTAACAGCTTTAAGGAGTCAAAGCTGGTTTAGCCAAAGAAGCGCTTGATCTCAATCTCGGCGTTCTCCAGGCAGTCGGAGCCGTGGATCACGTTGGCGTTGACATCGACGGCAAAGTCGCCGCGGATGGTACCAGGAGCAGCGTCAAGCGGATTAGTAGCGCCCATGAGGGTGCGCATCTTAGCAACAGCGGAGAGACCGGAAACGACCATCTTGACGACCGGACCGCTCGTCATAAAGTCACAGAGACCGCCAAAGAAGGGCTTGTCGGCCAGATGGGCGTAGTGCTCCTCGACGGTAGCGCGCTCGAGCGTGGTCATCTCCATGCGCTCGATGACAAGGCCGCTGCGCTCGATGCGAGCAACAATCTCGCCGATCTTGCGGTCGCGCACGGCGTCGGGCTTAATCATGATGAAGGTCTTCTCGATAGCCATAAGGTAGCCTTTCAAGTAGGTTCGCGCGTGCCCAAGTCCCATTCCGGCACCCGCCTGGACTGCATCGTAACAGAGTTTTAGCTGCAGTTAAACAAAAAGCTGTCTATTGAAACGCTACAATTTATTAAAGCGCTCCATATGTGTCACTTCTGTTTCGAAGCCCGATTAGAGTACCATCCGACTGCCCATCAACCGCATCGAACAGAGCAGACGGTCGGTTGCCGCCCGCGAACGTACCCCCTTCACAACCTGCCCAAAGGTCCTACAGAAGTTCTCGACAAGCCCCTCCCCCATAGCAACAAAATACGGACGCCCACATCAGCAGGCGCCCGTAAAGCGAAAACGATTTATCAATAAATGGCCAAAGCCGCTTAAGCCAAACCTTACTTTGCCCCGCGACCCATCTCGACGACCTTGGTCAGCGACCCAAACACGCCCTCGTCGGCCACGAGCTGCGCCTCGGCACGCTGCAGCTGCACGCCCACGGCGGCAGGGGCGGTACCGCCCTCGGTCGTGCGTGCGGCGACAATCGACGGGATATCGAGCGCCTCGGTAATATCGCGCTCAAAAAGCGGGCTTGCCTCCTGGAACACCTCAAACGGCAGATCCTCAAGATTGCAGCCGCGCTTCTCGCACATCAGGACCAGATGTCCCACCACGGCATGTGCCTCGCGGAACGGCAGACCACGCTTGGCCAGGTAATCGGCAACATCGGTAGCGGCAAGGTGCCCCACGCCGCACTCGCGCGCCATGGCATCCTCGTTGACGGTCCAAGTCGAAATCATTCCGGCCATAACGGACAGGCACTGCATGAGCGTATGGGCGGTATCGAGCGCGCCCTCCTTGTCCTCCTGCAAGTCCTTGTTATAGGCGAGCGGCAAGCCCTTCATGGTCACGAGTAGCTGCACCAGGTTGCCATAGACTCGGCCGCTCTTGCCGCGAATAAGCTCGGCAAAGTCGGGGTTCTTCTTCTGCGGCATGATAGACGAGCCGGTGGAGTAAGAGTCTGAAAGCGTGATAAAGCCAAATTCGGAGCTCGACCACAGCACGATCTCCTCGGAAAGACGCGACAGGTGCATGGCCATAACGGAGCCGGCGTAATGCAGGTCGAGCAGGAAATCACGGTCGGAAACTGCATCGAGCGAGTTGGGAATCACGCCCGCAAAGCCAAGTTCGGCAGCCGTCATCTGGCGATCCAGCGGATAGCTCGTACCGGCAAGCGCGGCAGCACCCAGTGGACAGTTGTCGGCGGCATCAAAGGCGGCCTTCAGGCGCGTAAAGTCACGCGCGAACATCCAGGAATATGCCAGCAGATGATGCGACAGCAGCACGGGCTGAGCGTGCTGCATATGCGTGTAGCCCGGCAGAATCACCTTGTCGTACTTCTTGGCCGCATCCACCAGCACATGGCGCAGCTCAAGATTGGCCTCCATGAGCTCCTTGGCAAGCGCCTTGACGCCCAGGCGCGTATCGGTCGCCACCTGGTCGTTGCGCGAACGCCCGGTATGCAAGCGCTTACCGGCCTCGCCGATGCGGCGCGTCAACTCGCTCTCGATGGACATATGAATGTCCTCGTCGTTGATATCGAAGGTGAAGTTGCCGGCATCGATATCCTGCTCGATTCCGGTCAGGCCCTCGGCAATCGCCTGCTCGTCCTCGACACTGATGATGCCCTGGGCGGCCAACATCTTGGCATGCGCCTTAGAGCCGGCGATATCCTGCTTATAGAGATGCTTGTCGACCGGCAACGACGCACCAAACTCCTGCGTGACCTCGGCCACACCCGCCTCAAAACGACCGCCCCAAAGAGCCATGGAATCGTCCCCTTTCATCAAATACCAAACGAAGCGCCCAATGAAATGCGCCATGTCGATAAAGCGATTTTTCAACCGCTAGTTTTGCATATTCCCTAACGTGCGCGAGGCCATATAGCTAATTTGCAAAGAAGTGACGCACCATGCACCTGGCACCCAACGTCCCCCTCCGAATGTTGCCCTGCGAACCGTCAATCCAAGCCTTCAGGCTCATAGGGACGTCCTCGACCTTTGCAGCATCGAGCTCGGGCGCGAGGGCAAGTAAAGCATGCACGACAGCATTGAACATAATGGATACTCCTCATATATATAGGCGCAGAGCCGCCAAATTGATAGAAGGAGCCCCGCCGGACAACCCCGGCGGGGCTCGGACTCAGCCGCAGTCGCGGCGTCATATATGCGGGCGGAACGTAGGGGCCACCGATGTTAAGAAGTGTCAGCAAGCATAACGAAAGGTAGGGACCCCATGCGCCCGTTATGTATCACGCGGATGGGCCGCGCGGATACCAAGGAAAGGAAGACTTAAGCCTGGGCAGCGGCAGAGCTGGGACCCTGGACCTTGGCCCACGTCTTGAGCGACAGCGTATCGATCTCGATAAAGCCGGCGCTGGCCTTCTCGTCAAACGTGGTGTCACGGTCGTAGGTAGCCAGACCGTAGTCATACAGGCTAAACGGGCTCTTGCGGCCGACGACATGGCAGTTGCCCTTAAAGAACTTCAGGCGGACGGTGCCGGTCACGAACTTCTGGGTGTCGGCCATAAAGGCGTCGAGCGCGTTCTTGAGCGGGCTGTACCACTGGCCGTTGTACACGGCGGTGGCCCAATCCTGCTCGAGTTTGATCTTGGTCTTGAGCAGGTCGCCCTCGACGCAGATGTCCTCGAGTGCCTTGTGGGCGGTGATGAGCGTCAGGGCGCCGGGAACCTCGTAGCACTCGCGGCTCTTGAGGCCCACCAGACGATCCTCGACCAGGTCGAGACGGCCAAAGCCGTTGTCGCCGGAAATCTTGTTGAGGGCGATGACGATCTCGGAGAGCTTCATCTTCTTGCCGTCGACGGCGACGGGCTTGCCCGCCTCAAACTCAATCTCAGTGTAAGTCGGGGTATCGGGCGTGTCCTCGGGATTCTTGGTCATAACCCAGGCGTCGTCGAGCGGCTCGTTCCAGGGATCCTCCAGGTGGCCGCACTCAATGGCACGACCCCACAGGTTGTCGTCGATGGAATAGGGGTTGTCGTTGGCACCCTCGGGAACCGGCACATTGTGAGCGTGAGCATAGGCGACCTCGTCGGGACGGCACTTCAGATCCCACTCGCGAACCGGGGCGATAACCTTGAGCTCGGGGTCGAGGGCCTTGACGGCAGCCTCAAAACGAACCTGGTCGTTACCCTTGCCGGTGCAGCCGTGGGCGACGTAGGTCGCGCCAAACTCGTGAGCGACCTCGACAAGCTTCTTGGCGAGCAGCGGGCGAGAAAGGGCGGAGAGCAGCGGGTACTTGTTCTCGTACATGGAGTTTGCGGCGATGGCCTTAGTCAGGAACTCATCGGAGAACTCGTCGCGCAGGTCGAGTACCTGGCAATCGAGAACGCCCAGGTCAAGCGCCTTCTGCTTCTTGGCGTCCAGGCCGGTCTCCTCCTGGCCCACATTGCCGCAGACACAAACGACATCGAGATTCTTCTCGTCCTGGAGCCACTTGACACATACGGATGTATCAAGACCACCGGAATATGCGAGAACGACTTTTTCCTTGCTCATGGCTGTTTCCTTTCGCCCTTGGTAGCTAGTTAGAACATCGGTCAGTTGCAAGTCATTTCGAGGTCAAAAACCGTGCAATATCAGGTTAAATAGCAAAAAGCAGCACAACATGCCCTAGAAACATGCGTCTATGTCGTGCTAAAACCCAACGACCTCAAAATGACTCTGTTGAGGCAATTCGCCCCATGCGGACAGAGACGATTGTTATCGTCGTCGGGAAATTGCGCGCTGGCGTCGGATGGCATTGTCTGCAGTAGTGATGATCTTTACGAACTGCATCTGCCTCTCCTTTCACCTATCGCCGGGCGCAATTCAAATATCGTAAACGGTACCTTTTCCTCGGTAAGCGGCTCTTTTGCCGTCTCCGTTTTCGATGGTCGCTATATTACGCTAAAGTGCCCGCAGCACAAGCGACAAATTCAAATTTCTGAAAAGTTTTTTCATTACTTTGTGAAGCGTGGTGCAAATACGCTCCGTTCCTGCGAAAATACGCCTGACTACGAGTTGATGGTTATAACATCTGAAACAATTTCGAAACGAAAGGCTCGCTTTTATGCAAACTTACGAATCGGACGCCAATATCGGAAACATTAAGCTCATCGCCGTCGACATGGACAAAACGCTGCTGACCGACGAGCGCGTGTTGCCGCAGGGTCTTGATGAGCGCTTGGACAAGCTCGCCGACGCCGGCATCGTATTCTGCCCCGCTAGCGGACGTCCAGCCCCCAAGCTCGAGGAGATGTTCGAGGACATCAAGAACCGCCTCGCCTTTTGTCCCGACAACGGAGCGTGCGTAATCTATCGCGGCAGTTATATCTATAAGAGCAATATCGACGTGGAGCTGTACCAGCAGGTCTTGAGCCGTGCCTCGGAGGACCCGCGCGCCGTTCCCGTCCTGTGCTGCTTCGACGAGTTCTACGTGCTTGCCCGCGACCATCAGTACCACGACGAGATCAGCGTCTACTACAACACAATCAACTACGTCGACAGCTTTGAGGGCATTGATTTCGAGTCCAACAAGATTTCGGTCTTCTTCCCCGGCTACGACGCCGAGCCCGCTTTCCGCGAGACCTATAGCCCCGAGTTCTCGGGCAAGCTCTACGTCACCAACGCCGGGCGCGAGTGGATCGACTTTATGAACCTGGGTGTCGACAAGGGCGCCGGCGTCGCGCATCTGTGCGAGCACCTGGGCATCGATATTGCCGACGCCGCCGCCGTGGGTGATACGTACAACGACATCCCCATGCTGGAGCGCGTCGGTCACAGCTTTATCGTAGACAATGCCGAGGAGCACATGAACGCGCACGCCAAGTGGCGCATTCCGAGCAACAACGACGGGGGCGTACTGACGCTCATCGACGCCATCTTGGCGGCTTGTTAACGTGGCTCGTCGGACCTGGCCGGGCGAGGCGGGTAAGTTTTTCGCTCGGTCAGGTCCTGGGCTCGCTCGGAAAGCACATTAAGTGCTTTCCGGCTCGTGCGGAATCTACGAAAAACTTACCCGCCTCGCCCGGCCAGGTCCTTGGGTGACTTGCTCGCCGTCTGGGTGGCGTCTTGGCGCCTAGATACTTGGCTGATTTTTTGGAATGAAGGGGGCTCCTTGTTGGCAAGGAGCCCCCTTCTGGTTTGGTTACTTTAGGGTTGTGGGCACTTCCCTATTTGGCGTCGGCCCAGGTTATGCCGGTGCTGGCTTCGGCGATTAGGGGGACGCGGAGGTCTACTACGTGCTCCATGACGTCACGGACCATGGCGGTGAGGCGCTCGACTTCGTCGATGGGGCACTCAAAGTCCAGTTCGTCGTGTACCTGCAGGATCATGTGGGCGGCAAAGCCCTCTTCTTCCAGGTGGCGGCTTACGCGGGCCATGGCGATCTTGATGATGTCGGCCGCGGTGCCCTGCATGGGGTGGTTCATGGCCGTGCGCTCACCAAAGCCGCGGAGTTGCGGGTTTTTGGCCTTGAGCTCGGGAATATGGCGTCTGCGGCCATACATGGTCTCGGCATAGCCCGTCTGCTTGGCGCGCGCCACCACATTGTCGAGGAACGTGCGCACGCCCGGGTAGGCCTCGTAGTAGCGGTCGATCATGTCGCGCGCCTCGGCCATCGAGATATGCAGCGACTGCGACAGACCGTAGGCCTGCTGGCCGTACACGATGCCAAAGTTCACGGCCTTGGCGCGGCTGCGCAGGTCGGGCGTTACCTCGGACACCGGCACGCCAAATACGCGCGCGGCCGTCTCGGCATGGAAGTCCTCGCCCTCGTTAAAGGCACGTACCAGATGTTCATCACCCGAAAGATGCGCGAGCAGGCGCAGCTCGATCTGCGAGTAGTCCACCGCCAAAAAGACGCTGCCCTCACCCGCCGAGAACGCCGTCTTGACGGTACGCCCCAGCTCCGAGCGCGTCGGAATGTTTTGCAGATTGGGGTCGCTTGAAGACAGACGCCCCGTCGCGGTGATGGTCTGGTTGTACGTGGTGTGCACACGACCGTCGCCACGACGCAGCGGACCTAGCGTGTCCAGATAGGTCGACTTAATCTTGGACTTCTCACGCCAGTCCAAAATCAGGCGCACGATCTCGTGATCGCGGGCAAGATCGCTCAACACCTTGGCGTTGGTCGAATAGTAACCGCGCTTGGTCTTCTTGAGGCCCTTGGTCGGAAGCCCCATCACATCAAAGAGTACGTGCGACAGCTGCATGGGACTGCCAATATTAAAGGTCTCGTCACCCGCCAGGTCGCGGATGCTGCGCTCGACCTCGGTAATCTGGGTCGCCAGGCCCTCGGACAGATTGCGCAGGCGGTCGGGATCCACGAGCATGCCCGCGCGCTCCATCTTGGCAAGCACCGGCACGAGCGGCATCTCGATGCCGTCGAACACGTTGGTGGCGTTCTCACGGGCCATGCGGTCGCGCAGCGGTGCGACCAGCGCCAGCGTTAAGGCCGCCGTGCGAGCGGCGGGCGCGGGGGCGTCCTCGCCGGCACCCTCTGCACCGCGCGCCGCAGGCAGCGCCATCTGCAGATAGGTATCGGCCAGATACGCCTCATCGAACTCGGAGCGGTCGGAATCCAGCAGGTAGGCGGCAACCACGGTATCGAAGATGCGCGTGGAATCGACTGCCAGCGGGTCCATAAGCTCGGGCTCAGAAGAATCGATGGGCGAAAGCTCGTGCAACAGCGCCTTCATATCCGGGCTCGCCACGCGACCCTCCATAAACAGACGCGCGAGCACGCCGGCAATCACGCCGTGGACGAAGTTGAAGCCCTCAACCTCAGCCGCCGCACAGCAGTCGCCCTCCTCGAGCGCGAACAGGCCCTTGGACGTCGCCAGCCACAGCGTGCGCGTCAGTCCAAAGAGCGCGCCCTCTTCCTTGTCGTCGTCCACCACGGCGGCGACCCACTCGCCGGCATCAATCGCGCGGGAGACCTCAGCCGCAACGGCACCAAGCGCGTCAGCATCGCCGGCGGCTGAGCGAACCATAGCAGGTATCTCAAACACACTGGAGGCAGCAGCCCCGCCCTCGCCGCCGATCAGCGCCAAGAAACGGTTCTGCATGGCGGTGATACCAAGCGTACCCAGCGCCGCGGAAACCTCATCGGCAGAAAACGCCGGGAAGGACGTCGCCTCAAAGTCGAGCTCGACGGGCGCATCGGTGCGAATTGTCGCAACCTTGCGGCTCAGTAGTGCGTCATCGATGTGTGCACGCAGGTTCTCGCCCATCTTGCCCTTGACCTCGTCGGCATGCGCGATGACTTCGTCCAGGCTACCGTACTTCGCAATGAGCGCACTCGCCTTTTTGGGGCCGATGCCCGGTACGCCGGGGATGTTATCCGACGTGTCGCCCTTCAGACCGTAAAAATCGGGCACAAGCGCCGGCGTAATGCCGTGATACAGGTCATCCACGCTCTCGGGCGTCATAATCGCTACGTCGGAAAGGCCCTTACGGGTCGAGACCACGTTGACGTGCTCGGTAACAAGCTGATACATGTCGCGATCACCGGTCACCAGCAGCATGTCACAGCCGGCCTGCTCGCCCAAGCGCGCCATGGTTCCCAGGATATCGTCGCCTTCCCAGCCCTCGGACTGCAGAATCGGCACGTTGAGCGCACCGAGCAGCTCCTTAATCATAGGGAACTGCGCATGCAGATCGGGGTCCATGGGCGGGCGTTGCGCCTTATACTGCGGCAGCATCTCCATGCGCACGCGCGGCTTACCCTTGTCAAACGCCACGACCACACCGTCGGGGTTAAAGGCATCAATCATCTTAAGAAACATGTTCAGAAAGCCAAAGATCGCGTTGGTGGGGCGACCGTCCGGCGCGTTCATGGTCGGCGGCACGGCGTGAAAGGCGCGGTGCATGAGCGAGTTGCCGTCGATAACGGCAAAAGTGCGGCGCTTGTCAGACATATTAAATACCTCGCTTTGGGCTGGGCACGGTTTGCTCACTCCAGTTTACACGCTCCCCGCCCCGCGGCCACCTCACATCAAGCTCCCCCGCCACCGTGAGCCCGCGCGTGATACGATGGCTCACGGTACATCAACCAGCACGATCGATCCGAAAGGAGCCTGCGTCATGGAGCGTCCCTGCGCATGGAAAAAGTACACGCCACAGCAAGTCGAGGAGCTCGAGGAGCTTTGCCGCGGCTATAAGCAGTTTTTGAGCGAGAACAAGACCGAGCGCCTGTGCGTCAAGACCGGCATCAAGATGGCCGAGGAGGCGGGATACGTCGACCTGGAGACCGTGATCGCCGAAGGCCGCGAGCTCAAGGCAGGCGACAAGGTGTACGCCGCCAATCACGGCAAGGACCTCATGCTCGTCAACCTGGGCAACGCCCCGCTCGAGCAGGGCTTTAACATCCTGGGCGCCCACGTGGACTCGCCGCGCCTAGACCTTAAGCAGAACCCCGCCTTCGAGGCCGGCGACATGGCTTATCTCGACACGCACTACTACGGCGGCGTCAAGAGCTACCACTGGGTGGCCTCCCCGCTCGCACTCGTGGGCGTCATCTGCAAAAAGGACGGTACCACCGTCGACATCAATATCGGCGACAAGGCCGACGACCCGGTCTTTACCATCTCCGACCTGCTGATCCATCTCTCGAGTGAGCAGATGTCTAAGCCTGCCAAGGACGCCGTCGACGCCGAGATCCTCGACGTGATCGTGGGCGGCCGTCCCGTCAAGTTCGATGAGGACGACAAGGACGCCCCCAAGGAGCCCGTCAAGCAAATGTTTCTGGACATCCTTAAGGAGCAGTACGACGTCGAGGAGGAGGACTTCCTCTCCGCCGAGATCGAGGTCGTGCCCGCCGGCCCCGCCCGCGACATGGGCCTCGACCGCTCCATGATCTTGGGCTATGGCCACGACGACCGCGTCTGCGCCTACCCCTCTATGCTCGCCCAGATCAACGTCACCAACGTGGAGCGCACGAGCATCACGCTCATCGTCGACAAAGAGGAGATTGGTTCCGTGGGTGCCACCGGCATGACGAGCCGCTTCTTCGAGAACACCGTCGCCGAGATCATGACGCTCGCCGGCGAGGGTAGCCCGCTGGCCCTGCGCCGCGCGCTCGCCCGCAGCCGCATGCTCTCCTCTGACGTGTCCGCCGGCTTCGACCCGGGCTATGCCGCCAAGTTCGAGACCAAGAACGCCGCCTTTATGGGTCGCGGCCTGTGCTTTAACAAGTACACGGGCAGCCGCGGCAAGGGCGGCTCCAACGACGCCGATGCCGAGTATGTGGCCCTCGTCCGCGACATCATGGACAAGGCAGGCGTGGATTTCCAGACCTGTGAGCTCGGCCGCGTCAACGCAGGTGGCGGCGGCACCATCGCCTACATCATGGCCAAGTACGGCATGAATGTCATCGACTCCGGCGTTGCCGTTCTGTCCATGCACGCCCTATGGGAGGTCGCCAACAAGGCCGATATCTACGAGGCCTACCGCGGCTACAAGGCCTTCCTCGAGCGCGCCTAACCAGCCCTTCATAACTTGCGGTGAAATGCGGACTAAACTGGCCCATAAACGGCCAAAACAGACCGTATTCCACCGCAACTTTTTTGGCAGAGGAGAGTCTATGCTTCAAGTCATCATTTCGCCCGCCAAGCAAATGCGCGCGGCCCAAGATGCTTTTGAAGTCCTGGGCATTCCACCCTTTGTGCACGAGACGGCTCGCCTCCACCGGGCACTGCTAGATATCGAGCGGAATGAAGGCAGCGGCGGCCTGCAGGCGCTGTGGAACGTAAGTGACAGGCTGCTTACAGCGTGCCTGGATACGCTTCACGAATTTATGCCCGTCCTGAGCGATGCCGACCTCGCCGATCCCGATATCGCGCGTCGAATCTCCCCCGCCGTCATGTCCTATCACGGCATCCAATACCAAAGCATGGCGCCCGAGGTCATGGATGCCGCACAGCTCGACTGGCTGCAAAACCATCTCTGGATCCTCTCGGGACTCTACGGATGCGTACGCCCCTTCCATGCCGTTGAACCGTATCGGCTGGAGATGGGCGCGAAGCTTGTCGTCGACGGTGCCCGAGACCTCTACGCATTTTGGGGCGACAAGCTCGCACGGACTATCGCTCCGGCAGGCTCCAACGCTACGATCGTCAACCTCGCCAGCGCGGAATACGCCAAAGCTGTTCTCACCCGCCTCACCACCGATGCCACGGTCGTCACATGTCTCTTTGGCGAAGGCATCCGCAACGGGAAGCCCATCCAACGGTCGACCGCCAGCAAAAAGGCGCGCGGCTCCATGGTGCGGTGGATGGCAGAAAACAAGCTCAAGGATGCAAGCGAACTTACCGCATTCAACATCGGCTATCGGCACATCCCCGAGCTTTCAGACAAAAACACCCTGGTTTTCATGAACGCACAGGCACAATAGGCCCGCCGTTTCCAAACACCCCATTACTCCGCCAAGCCATCGGCCTTTGCAATCTCGCTCGTCGAGCCATCTTGGTAGGTAATCTTAACGTGCTCCACCTCGGATACCGCAGCGCCCGCCGAGGGCTCCAAGCGCCATTCCGTCAGCGCAATGTCCATGGTCGTGGGCACGTCCCCTTGATCTTTGAGCTTCACCGTCAGCGTTTTGAGCGTCGCATCAAACGTCACGCATTCGATTTCTTCGCCCGGAATAGACCCGCCGCTCAGCTGCAGCTGCACAAACTCGTCGCGCGGATACCAATAGTCCCCCGGCGCGGCAACGGTATTGCCGCCCGCGACCCTCACCGTCATTATCGGCAGGGCATCGTCGGCCTCAAACTCCCAGGCAGCGCCGCCGCGACCGCCAAACGTCCAAATACAAAAGGCAATCACCAGCACGGCAAGCACCGCAAAGCCAATCGCGACAAGGCCATGGTGCGCACGGCTTTCCTCGGCCGATACATCCCATTGCGTCTCTCGATATAGATGCTTGTCTTCCATGTTCGCCTCCCCACAGGCACGCTCGTTGGCCCAATCGTACCCATTCAGGCTATACTTGAGCCCACCACATAAACGGGGAGCTTGCAGGACAAGACGGCAGGCTGAGACTGGGCGCGCCCGCCCTGACCCGCAAACCTGATATGGGTAATGCCAACGAAGGGAGCCGTGCCAATGAGCACACAGACCGAGCCCAAGCTCGTCACGCAAATCGACTTCGCCCGCGCCGGGCAGATCACACCGCAGATGAAGGAAGTCGCCGAGCGCGAGCATCGCGACCCCGAGTACATCCGCGAGCGCGTGGCCGACGGCCGCATCGCCATTCCCGCCAACATCGTGCACATCAAAAAGGGCATGCGCGCCTTTGGCGTCGGTGAGGGCCTGTCCACCAAGGTCAACGTGAACCTGGGTATCTCGGGCGACAAGGCCGATGCCGCCGAGGAATGGAAGAAGGTCAAGATCGCCGAGGACTTTGGCGCCGACGCCATCATGGACCTCTCCAACTCGGGCAAGACGCGCCAGTTCCGACAGCAGCTCATCGACGAGACGCCGCTCATGGTAGGCACCGTCCCCATGTACGACGCCATCGGCTACATGGAAAAGCCGCTGGTCAAGCTGACCAAGAACGATCTGCTCGAGGTCGTGCGTGCACACGCCGAAGACGGCGTGGACTTTATGACCATCCACTGCGGCATCAATAAATCGGTCATCAAGACCTTCAAGGAGACCGGCCGCCTCATGAACATCGTCAGCCGCGGCGGCTCGCTGCTGTTTGGCTGGATGGAAGTCACCGGTAACGAGAACCCCTTCTACGAGTTCTACGACGAGGTGCTCGAAATCTGCCACGAGTACGACGTGACGATTTCGCTCGGCGACTCCTGCCGCCCGGGCTGCCTCTACGACTCCAACGACGCCACCGAGACCGCCGAGATGATCGAGCTGGGCAAGCTATGCAAGCGTGCTTGGGCCGCCGGCGTCCAGGTCATGGTCGAGGGCCCGGGTCACATGGCGCTCGACGAGATCGCCGCCAACATGAAACTGCAGAAGCGCCTGTGCCACAATGCTCCGTTCTATGTGCTCGGACCGCTGGTGACCGATATCGGCGTGGGTTACGACCACATCACCGCTGCCATCGGCGGCGCCATCTCCGCCAGCTCCGGTGCCGACTTCCTGTGCTACGTGACACCGGCAGAGCACCTATGCCTGCCCAACGCCCAGGATGTGCTCGACGGCCTCATGGCCACCAAGATCGCCGCACACGCCGCCGACATCGCCAAAAAGGTGCCCCACGCCCGCGACATGGACGACAAGATGGGCCAGGCACGCCGCAAGCTCGACTGGGACGCCATGTGGGAGTGCGCGCTCGACCCGGTTACGGGCAAGAAGCGCTACGAGGAGTCCCCCGCCGCCACCGAGGGCACTTGCACCATGTGTGGCAAGATGTGCGCCGTCCGCACCGTCAACAAGATCTTCGAGGGCACCACGATCGACCTCGGCATGGAGGACTAACCTGTCGCCGCGGCCGCTTCTGTCGGCGAGCTGGTGCCTGTCAATTGTTGACGTGTGAACATTTGCTTGCATTTGCGTAAAGATTGCATCGCCCGCCCGGGTTCGACATAGAGTCGGCCCGGGCATCATTATAATGCTGGCTTATAGACCCATTTGATTCCGACCGAACAGGGGAGCGAACATGGATCGCAGTAAGGTACCTGCCGTTCTATCCATCGCAGGATCCGATTCCAGCGGTGGCGCCGGCATTCAGGCCGACATCAAGACCATCACGGCGCACCGCCTGTATGCCGAGACGGCCATCACCGCCATCACCGCACAGAACACCCTGGGCGTCACCGCCGTGCAGAACATCTCCCCGGATATTGTCGCGGCGCAGATCGATGCCGTTTTTGACGATATCCGCCCCAACGCCGTCAAGATTGGCATGGTTTCCTCTGCCGAGATTATCGATGTTATCGCCGACCGCCTGAGCGCTTGGAACGCGACAAACGTGGTAGTCGACCCCGTCATGGTAGCCACCTCGGGCGCACGGCTGATTGCCGAAGATGCCGCCGAGGCGCTCACCCGCCGCCTGTTCCCGCTAGCGACGGTTATCACGCCCAATATTCCCGAGGCCATGGCCCTGCTCGACTACGAGGTCGACTCCGAGCGCACGCAGCAAAATGCTGCCATGCTCCTCACCCGCCGCTTTGGTTGCGCATCCCTCGTTAAGGGCGGGCATCTTGTCAACGAGGCCAACGATGTACTGGCCGAACCCGCGCCACTCGATGACGAGGGCAACCATCTTGGAGATCCACTCACCACGTGGTTCCGCCACAAGCGCATCGAGACCGACAACACACACGGCACCGGCTGCACACTCTCGTCCGCCATCGCCTGCGCGCTGGCCCAGGGCATGGATCTTGCCGACGCTGTCAACGCCGGCAAGGCATACCTAACGGGCGCTCTGGCCGCCGGCTTTGACATGGGCAAAGGCTCCGGCCCCGTCAACCACATGTGGCAGTATTAAGATTCGCAGCCTAAGCCACCGCAAAGGCGCCCGCCCCCTTTGCGGTGGTTTGGGGTCGCGCTACTCTCCGAGCATCTCTTGGAGCTTGGCTGCCACGGCGTGACCCAGGCTCTCATGGCTTTCGGGCATCATATGCAGATAGTCGATATCGCCCGGCTCGGCAAAGTCGGCGGCATTCAAAAAGTCGCAGCCAAACTGCTCAGCCACATGCGCGTAGTACTCACCAAAATGTTCCGAGGCTTCTACGGAATGCTCGTCAAAATCGGTCATATATACGTCGGCGATCTGCGGCTTAATCTTGATAGGCGCCATCAGCAGAATGCGCGGACAAGGCGCAGCGTCGGTCCACGGAAACGCGCGGACGGCGCGAATCAGCGCCATGGCGCCACGGGCGATATCGGAAGCTGTCACGTTAAAGACCGTCTTACAGTCGTTGGTGCCCAGCATGATCACAATGGCGTCCAGCGGCTTATGGGCCTCGAGCAGCATCGGAAGTGCGCGGATGCCGTTAAGATTGGTGTCCAGATGGCACATGTCGTCGCGTACCGTCGTGCGGCCGTTGAGGCCTTCTTCAATTACATGCCAGCCCTCGCCTAAGTCACGTTGGGCCACGCCGCACCAGCGCACATCCTGCGCATAGCGCACCGCGGTGCCGTCGCGCATGCCCGCCGGATCGTAACCATAGGTGTTGCTGTCGCCAAAGCATAGAACGTTTTTCATCGTAAGCCCCTCGCTCAGTAAAAAGCCGACGGAAGCAGCCTCTCCCGCCGGCTCGACCTATCTGTCAGCACGTACCGATTACAGGTACTTGCGCCAATCGTCCTCGTCCTCATCATCCTCGGTAGCAGCCTGGGTCTGCTCGGCGGCGCGAGCTGCCGCAGCGCGAGCGGCAACCTGGGCATAGGACTCCTCGTTGCGCTCGGGGAAGTTTGCCAGCACGTGCTCGAACTTGGCAAAATCCTCATCCCAGCGCGTAGAAGGCACGGCAAAGAAGACTTGCTTGACCTTAAAGTCGCCCGACGCGAGCTCCTTGCGGAAGAGCTCGGCCACGGCCTCTGCGTCAAAGCCGTTGTTGTCGCAGCCCCAAGCGCCCAGCACGAGCTTCTCGCGACCTAGCTCGTCGCAGATGGCAAGCACAAAGCGAATGCGGTCGCGCAGGGCGTCCAGCAGAGCATCGTCGCTCACGCGATACTCCTGGCGGGCGCGCTTAACGTTGGGCGCGGCGGCCACGATCACGTCGGCGTATGCATGCACGTGGTTGCGGTCGAAGCGCACCGCAGGCACCACCAGCGCACGGTTGCGGTAAAGCTCGCAGTTGATGTTGCGGCGACGGTTCTCGCCGTACCATTTGCGCTGCTTATCGAGAACGTTGTACAGATACGAATCGGCGCACAGCGTGGCCTCCTGGCCCAGATAGCCCTGGATGTAGCCACCGCCCGGGTTGGTGAACGAGGCAAAGGCGAGCACGGCCATGTCGCAGAACTGCGCATAGCCACGACCGTTGTCCAGGATGGCCTGCGTGGCGGAGGCATCGAGCACGGTGACCTCAGGCAGAACCGGAGCGGGCTCCTCAGCAGGCGCGGACTCAGCTTCGGCGATTTCCTCGGCAGGCTCAGGCGCTGCCTCGGTCTCGGGCGCCGTCTCGGTCTCGGCAGCCTCCGCGCCCTCGACGTCCTCGGCAACCTGTTCTTCGGCGGCCACAGCACTCTGAACCTTGGCCTTCATCGCCGCGACAAAACCGGCAGGCATACCATCGAACTCGCACACGCCGGCAAGCGAACGCTCGATATCCTTGGCGCACGCTTCGGACACAGTTGCCACGTGACGCTCGGCGGCCTTGGCACGGGCCTCGCGCTTGGGATTGGGCTGACCCGCTCGGTTGGACCTGCGGTTACGGTTCCTGTTGTCGACGTCTGCCATAAGTGGTCACCTTTCCTGTCGCTGCCGCTATCGGCTTTTCCCATCCATGATACCCCGCCGAGTACAAAAAAGACGGCCCCGAAGGACCGCCTTTCGCATCGATTTACACGCACGGCAAGCACCGCCGCAATTCGCCACTAGTCGCGACGGCCAAGGATGTTCAGGATGCGCAGGAACACGTTGATAATGTCCACGAACAGATTGGACGCCATGAGCACGGCGTTGGGCAGCGTAGGCGGCACCGTCGTGGCAACATAGGTGTCGTAGCCAATAAAGCCGGCGAACACCACGATTACGATCAGATCGGTGATGGTCTGCGAGACGCCCATGAACATCAGCACGATCTCAACCAGAATAGTGGCGAGCAGAATGCCAAAACCGATGCCATATACGCGCTGGAAAAACTTGGGGAACGTCACGCCCAAGGCGCCAAAGACAAAGGTGATGGCGGCCGTGGCGATAAAGGCAGTGTTGATGGTGGGCAGGTCGTAGTTGGCAAGGCCAAACGACGCGGTCAGGCCAAAGGTGCTCGCAAAGATTACGTAGCCCACAAGGGACAGGCCCACGGACTGCTTACTGGCGGCGGCCGACATCATGACCATGCCGACGATGGTCAAAATAAACGAGCCAAAGACCAGTGGCAGGGCGGCGCCGCTCATCATCATGCGGGCAAACGCCATGGTGCTCGTAAAGTAAGCACCAGCGCCCATGGCACAAAAGCCCAAGAAGATGAGGGCAGACATGGCAAGATTATACGCACGCGGCGACATCTCCTTGGCACGGCTTGCGCCGGTTTCGATGGGGCCGTTCTGATAGCCCTGAATATCGTTCATAATTTCGTCCTTTCAAAAGCGCCGCGACAGCGCAGTAGCTGACAAGATTCCTGTCATTGTACCCGAATGCCGTACGTCCTTACCTACGGCGCTCGCCCTCGAGCGTGCGATCAAAGGCCCAGACCCACCAACGCATCACGTGTGCCTGCGAGCCGTCCGCCCGCTCGCGCGTCTGGTCCTCCAGATACAACTCGGTCGCGTGCCCGCCAAAACGCACCTTATAGGTCGCCGTACGAACACCGTGAACCGTTAAGCCAAAGCCCGTGGACGAGACAATCTCGTCAATCGTAAAGCAGCGACCGTCGACCCAGCAGACGGTAACCGGCACGACTTGTCCGCCCGCGAGGATGCGAGCCACGACGTCCACATACTGCTTGTGTACGCGCCGAGTTTTGCCGTCTGTCTGTCGATATTCCATGCCTCCTATTATCGAACGCATGTTTGCATGTTGTAAAGCGAACAGACTGTGGTTTTGGAGTGTCGTAGTAATCGCACGTGTCCGCATGGCGTGTTAGCAAAAAGAACACCCGCGGTCAACAGGGCTAATATTCAATTTTAGTGCCAAAAAGTTCACTTCTCCCATCAGAACTCGGTAAAGAGACCCGCAGGAGGTGATACGATTTATCATGTTTTTGTAACGTGTCTGCAAACTTCGAGAAAGCCCATATATGGACGTAACGTTCTCAACCTTCCTCGGCCAAATTGTGTCGAACCCAGTCCTTGCCGTCACCGTGATCCTCGCGTTGGGCGCCATCTTCGTCAATGGATGGACCGACGCGCCCAACGCCATCGCGACCTGCGTCACTACGCGTTGCATGCCCGCCCGCGCCGCCATTCTCATGAGCGCCGCATTCAACTTCCTCGGTGTGCTCATCATGACGCACTTTAACGCGAGCGTCGCCAACACCATCTCACATATCGTCGACTTTGGCGGAAACAGCACCATGGCGCTCGCCTGCCTATGCGCGGCGCTGTTCTCCATCGTCGTCTACGGCGCCACAGCGTCGCGTTTTGGCATCCCCACCTCGCAAAGCCACAGCCTTATCGCCGGCCTGACCGGTGCCGCCATCGCCCTCGGCGGTGCGAGCAGCGTCAACGTCCACGAGTGGATGAAGGTCATCTACGGCCTGGCGCTCTCCATCGGCCTGGGCTTTGTCATGGGCTGGGTCCTGTGCAAGCTCGTCTCGATTCTTTTCGTCGCCGCCAACAGGCGACGTGCCAATGTCTTCTTTAAATACGCTCAGATCGCGAGCGCTGCGGCCATGAGCTTTATGCACGGCGCGCAGGATGGACAGAAGTTCATCGGCGTGCTCTTTTTAGGCGTGGCCTTCGCAAACGGCCAGACCAGCGTCGGCGATGCCGGCATCCCCATCTGGATTATGTTGCTGTGCTCGGCCACCATGGGTATCGGCACCAGCGTCGGCGGCGAGCGCATCATAAAGTCCGTCGGCCAGAGCATGGTTAAGCTCGAGAAGTATCAGGGCTTCTCCGCCGACCTCGCGGGCGCCGCGAACCTGCTGCTTGCCACCCTTACCGGCATCCCCGTGTCCTCCACACACATCAAGACCTGCGCCATCATGGGCGTCGGTGCCGTCAAGCGCCTCTCGGCCATCAACTTCGGCGTCGTTAAGGACATGATGTTCACCTGGTTCTTCACCTTCCCCGCCTGCGGACTCATCAGCTTTGTCATGGCCAAGCTGTTCATGATGTTCCTCTAGTCAAACCGAACGTCCATCTGGACCGCAACACTTCGCCCACCCGTCTTCGCCTCGAAAGGACCCACCCATGGCTAAGAAACCCGATTCGTTCTACTTTGACAACTACGTCGCCTGCGCCGACCTCGCCGTCCAGGCCGCCGAGCTGCTTACCCAGATTTTTGAGAACTTCGATCCCGCGCAGATTCACGACATGCTCAATAAGATGCATGCGATTGAGCATGCGGCAGACAAGAAGCACCACGAGCTCGAAGACGCCCTGCTCACCGCCTTTATCACCCCGCTCGAGCGCGAGGATCTGGATCTGATGAGCTGCGCGCTCGACACCGTGCTCGACCGTATTGAGGGCGTCGTGCAGCGCGTCTACTTCACCAACATTCAGAGCATCCATCTCGACGCCATCGTCATCGCCCACAAGGTGACTGACGCCTGCCGCGCCATGAAAGACCTGATGGTCGAGCTTCCCAACTACCGCAAGTCCAAAACGCTGCGCGAGCTGGTCATCCAGATCAACACCATCGAGTCCGAGGCCGACGAGCTCTACATCAACGCCATGCGCAACCTGCACGTTAACGGCAAGGATCCGCTCGAGGTCATCGCTTGGCGTGACGTCTACGCCTTCCTGGAGTACTGCGCCGACTGCTGCGAGAATGTGGCCGATGTTGTGGATTCGATTGTCATGAAGAACAGTTAATTGGGGGTACGTGTCCCACCGGTCGCGGGCCCGACCACTCATAACCTTTTTCACTCCGGCTGCAAGCAGAGTCGTTCAAAAGGTTATGAGTGGTCGGGCCCGCTCCCTTATGTACCACCATTGGGAACCTTGGCTGATAGTTAGAATGCGATGGGGACTTGGCCGATGCGACCTTTTATGCCCGATTGGATACTTTGGGGCGGTGATGGGCGTTTGGCTGGATGGGGCTCTGGGTACCTTTTGTTTTACTTTGGATTGATTTGCTGACTTTGGAGGGTTTGGTTATGGGATATTTGGATCTGGCCCGTTCTCGTTATTCTTGTCGTGAATTTGAAGCTCGGGCTGTTGAGCAGGCTGTGGTGGATGCCATTGTTGAGACTGGGCGTATTGCTCCTTCTGCTTGCAATAATCATCCAACCCGTGTGATGGTGTTGGATACGCCTGAGCTTCTGGAGAAGGCTGCTGCTTGTCAGCCTCGGTTTGCTCGTGATGGATCTATCTTTGGCGCTCACCTCATCTTCCTTATTTGTAGCGTTACCGAAGACGCTTGGGTGCGCCCGTATGACCAGATGAATTCCAGTGAAATCGATACGTCCATAGTGTGCGATCAGATGATGATGGAGGCCACCGAGCAGGGCCTGGGAACGTGCTGGGTATGCCATTTTAAGCCCGAGGTGGCACAGGAGCAGTTCAACCTGCCCAAAGGCGTTTATCCCTATCACATGCTCGTCTGCGGATATCCTGCCGACCACATCGCCGATCCCGAGCATCGCGAGGCCCGTAACATTCCCCTCTCCGGCTTCCTCCTCAAGTAGATTTTGGGACATGCCCTAAAACCTATCCTTGACCGCTCACCGGTTCGCCGAGTTCTGCGCCACTATGTGCAGGGCTCGGTTTTTTATGTTGCGCGCCCCGGTACAGTCATAAAAAAGGACCCGCAAGCTGCGGGTCCTTTCTAGGCACTAAATTGTAGGCCGAATGTTAGTCCAGGTCGTCGGCAGCAAAGTTGTCGATCGGGGCGAAGGGATCGGCCACGGGGACAACCGGGTCAGCGACGGGCAGCGGCTCGGCGGGAACAGTCACTGCAGGAGAAGCGGCAGAACCGACCGGCGTGGAGGCCATCAGATCGGCCGGGAAGGAATTCTGGGCATCGTCCATGAAGTGCTGGATGAGCTTGAGATACTCTGCCTTGAACTCCTCACGGGAAGCCTTGAGACGATCGATCTCCTCGAGCTCGGCCTGCTTCTCGGTCAGAGCCTGGCGGATAACCTCGCGGGCCTTGGCGTCAGCCTCGTTGCGGATACGCTCAGCGTTCTCGTTGGCATCGTTGACGATGGTCTCAGCGGTCTGCTGGGCAGCGATCAGGGCAGCGGAAATCTGGCGCTCCTGAGCGGAGAAGTCAGGGGCGGGAGCAGCCACGGGGGCGGCAGGAACGGCCTGGGCGGGGGCATCCTGAGCCTGGGCAAGCTGAGCCTGCGCATCGGCAAGCTGCTGCTCGGTAGCAGTCAGACGGCCCTTAAGGTCGACGATCTTAGCGAGCATAGCGTCAACCTCAGAGGACAGCGTCTCCAAGAAGACGTCGACCTCAGCAGGATCGTAGCCACGCTTGGCCTCAGAGAAAGTCTGAGCCTGGATGTCTGCAGGGGTAATAGCCATAACAAGTCTCCTTTTTCATCGCCTCGGCGCTACACGCCCGACGTAAGTTACTAAGTCAGTTCTACACGAGTATACCTATAAGAAGCTGCAGAACCAGCCTCTGCACCAACTGCAACGCAATAATCGCAACGACCGGCGAAAAATCGATACCGCCCATCGGCGGGATGAAACGACGGAACAGGTTAAGCCACGGACCGCACACGCTATCAAGCACCGCGGCAATATCCTGAAGCAAACCACCCTGCTTCATGGGAATCCACGTCATAAAGCAGTAGACGACAATAAGCGTGGAATAGAAGTTGAACAGCGTGTTGACCAGCTGGACGATAGTGTAGATGTTGATGGGAATCTCCTCGTCTTGTCTTTACTTAAGGTAGCCGTCGGCACGAAGCTTCTTGAGATCGGAATCTTTGACCTCGCAACCGGCGGGCAGCACCATGAACACGCGGTCGCCCACCTCCTTGACCGTGGCACCCAGACCGCAGGCAAAGCCGTAAGAGAAGTCCAAGACGCGCTTGGCAACTTCGGTGCGTACGCCCACAAAAATCAGTGCGACAGGCTGCTTGGTGCGAACGCGGCGCACCACGGTCTCCACGTCGTCATAGCTCTCGGGGCGCAGGACATAGGCCGGCAGCTGCGGTGTGGCGTTGATGATATTGCTCGCATAGGCCGAGGCATCGCTCGGTGCAGGCGCGGGCGCAGCGACGGCACGGGCGCGGGTGTTCTCGGCGTAGCTCGACGGCGTGTCATAGGCACCAGGACGATAACCGCTCGCAACACTGTCCTGCGAGCGCGAAGGCGGGTTATACGTCGTAGCATGGCGGGAGTCATCGCCGACCAGCTGACCGGAGCGCGTATACACGGCAACCGACTCAGCTTCACCGCGGCGCGTCTGACCAAGCAGGCCGTTGCTCGGCTCGTCTTGGGTGTAGAAGCCCTCGCCCGAAGCACCGCTGTAGCCGTTGCCCTGATAACTATCGTCATAGCCGTCATCGTAGCCGTAGTCGTCGTCCTGGCCATAACCCTGGTCGTAACCCTGCTGGCCGCCCAGGTGCATCTTATTTTTAATCTCGTCAAGGAAGCCCATGGTTGTGTCCTCTCGCGGTTTAGTGCAGGCGCCCCGATAATCAGTGCGCACTTCAGAGCCTTATTTTACTGCAAACTCCGGGCTAAATACTACCCTGCCCAGGCGAACGAGCGTAGAGCCCTCCTCAAGGGCAGGCTCAAAGTCCTCGCTCATGCCGCAGGAAAGCTCAGGCAGGTTCAAATCGGGATGCGCCGCCTCCAGCTCATCCCTCAGCTCACGAAGCCCCGCAAAGGTGCGGCGTGCCACATCCTTATTCCCCCGGGGCGCCATAGTCATAAGCCCCTGTACGCAAATTCCCTCAAGTTCCGCAAGCTCACCCACGGCGACGCGAATCTCATCGGGCGAAAAGCCTCCCTTCGACTCCTCACCACTCACATTGACCTCAATGAGCACACGCTGGGGGCCGGCGAGCTCGCCTGCCTCAATCTTGCGGACAGCACGGCTCGAGATCGCCTGCGCCAGATGCAGCGAACCCACCGAGTGGATCAGCTCGGCTGAGCCCAGCACCGCATTGATCTTATTGGTCTGCAGGTTGCCGATCATATCGAAGCGCACCTCGGGCAGCTCCGGATGCTCCGCCAAACCTGTGAGCTTGCGAACCAGCTCCTGCGGGCGATTCTCGGCAAAATGGCGATACCCCGCCTGGATGGCGGCAACGGTCTCATCGACACCAACGGTCTTGGACACGGCAATGAGGCGCGCGGCGTCGTGGGGACGGCCTGCGCGATCGAGCGCCGCATAAAAACGTTCCAGAATCTGCTCGCGGCGAGCGCGCATCAAGTCCAAATAGTTATCCATTGCCAATCGCCTCCGCTGACAGCCAAACAAGTAGTCCCATGCTAACGCAAGAGCGCGGCCCCGCATGTGCAAGGCCGCGCTCACTTAGGTATTTACAATCTTTCGACGAACGGAATTACTTACTCCTCGTCGTCCTCGCCATCGTCCTCGTCCTCAAGATGATCGAGCAGGTAGCGAAGACCCTCGCTGACCTCGTTAGCGGGCACCTTGGCAACGTAGTGAGCGTCGACGGCGGGCCTCATGATGACACCCTCGCCCGAAGGCACGCGCATGCTCTCGAGCTCATCCTCGTCTGTACGGGCGATATCACCGGCATTCATGCGCTGACCAGTCAACAGGAAGGTCAGACGGCAGGCGGCATCGATGGAAATCGAAGCGATGCGATCGAGGTAGCGCGAAACCATGATGGCGCGGCGCAGGTCGTCATAGTTGCTGTCGTCGTCCATAAAGTCGCCCGTATCCATACGGTTGAAAGTGCGGAAGAACTTCTCGTAGGCGGCGTGCACTGGCTCGTCCTCGACGGCCAAGTTGCAGATGATGGACATGTCGTTGGTGACGAGCGCGGAAAGCGAAGAGCCCAGCACCTGGTAGACGGCCTCAGCCTCGGCCTCGACCGTGCCGACAAGCTCCTTGGGCAGCGAGATGTCGGCCTTGATCATATGACGCGTGGCGCGGCAAATCTGGCGAACCTTATCGGTCATGTGCTGCAGGTTAAAGTCGACGTAGATGATCGTCTGCAGCAAGCGGAAGTCGGAGGCGACCGGTGACTGCGTGGCAATCAGGTTGTAGCAGACGGCCTCCAGGTTGGCGCAGCGTGCGTCAACCGAAAGCGTGCGCTTCTTGGTCTTGGTGGCGAGCTTGCGGTCGTCGGTCACATAGGCCTTCACGGCATCGTGGAGGGCCAGATCGACGGCCTCGTAGATGCTCAGCATCTCGTGACGGGCCTCGATGAGCTGACGGGAAAACAGTTTGCGCATGGTTCACTCCAATCAGTTGGGTGCGGTCATGCCGCCCGCACAGTGAATACACACCGGACCAGGTCCGATCAGCTTGGGACTAGTCGCACCGATCAGCCAAAGCGGCCGGTGATATAGTCTTCCGTCCGCGAGTCCACCGGACTGGTGAAGATCGCGTCGGTTTGACCATACTCGATGAGCGTGGCGGGCTCGCCGGCAACTTCCTGCAAGAAGAATGCGGTGTAGTCGCTGATACGAGCTGCCTGCTGCATAGAATGCGTGACGATGATGATCGTCATCTCGGGCGCCAGCTCGGCCATCAGATCCTCGACTTTAGAGACGGACGTGGGGTCGATGGCGGAGCAGGGCTCGTCCATCAGAAGGACATCGGGTTGCACCGCAAGCACGCGCGCGATGCACAGACGCTGCTGCTGACCGCCCGAGAGCGCCAAACCATCCTTGTTGAGCTGATTGGATACCTCTTTCCAGAGGTTGGCGCGTTTGAGCGATTCTTCCACGATGTCATCGAGGTCACTTTTGCTAGTCACGCCCTGCAGACGAGGGCCAAAGGCGACATTCTCGTAGATGGATTTGGGAAACGGATTGGGCTGCTGAAAGATCATGCCCACGCGACGACGGAGGTCGACCGGGTCGACACCCTCGGCATAGATATCGTTGCCGTCGAGCGTCATGGTGCCCTCGACGCGCGTGCCCTCGATCAGGTCATTCATGCGGTTGATGCAGCGCAAAAACGTCGACTTGCCGCAGCCCGAAGGGCCAATGAAGGAGGTGATGGCGTTTTTGGCGATGTTGAGGTCAAGCCCCGTCAACGCATGAAAGTCACCGTACCAAAAGTTGAAATCCTTGGCCGTGATGGCCGCTTGCTCCAGCGTGGGAGCGGACTGATAGACGGACATGGGACTCCTTAACTAGCGGCGCTTGCGCGACAGGAAGCGCGCAAACAGGTTGAAGGCCAAAATGATCACCATCAGCAAGAGCGCGGTGCCGTAGGCTGCGTTCATGTTGATGCCGTCGTTGGCAAGCAGGTACAGGTGAACGGTCATGGGGCGGCCGGAATCGAGCGGCGAGATAGGTAGATTGATGGCCTGGCCCATGGTGTAGAGCACCACGGCGGTCTCGCCGATGGCACGGCCGATGGCAAGGACGATGCCCGTGGCAATGCGGCCAAAGGCCGAAGGAAGCACGATCTTGGAGACGACCTGCCACTTGGTAGCGCCCAGGCCGTACGCGCCCCAACGGATATAGCGCGGAACGGCGCGAATGGCTTCTTCGGTGGTGCGCATGACGATGGGAAGCATCAAGAGCGCGAGCGCCAGAGCGGCCGAGACCATCGAAAGGCCCAGGCCCATAGCCTCGACAAACAAGGCGTAGCCAAACAGGCCCATAACGATGGAGGGCACCGAGGCCAAAGCGTCAGCAGCGTAGCGAATGAGCTCGACGACCTTGCCCTGCTTGGCGTACTCGGCCAGATAGACGGCTGCCAGCACAGCGATCGGCGTGCAGATAAGCATGGCGAGCGCCGTCACGTAGACGGTCGAGACGATCGTGGGCCAAATTCCGCCCTCGGCGTTGACGCCCTGGGGCCAACCGAAGATAAAGTCGAGCGAGATGTGTGGCAGGCCGTTGATGACCACGTAGGCGATGATAGCGACCAGCACCAGCGTGGTGATGTAGGCAGCGGCACGAAACACGCCAAGCATGATCTTGTTGGACAGGTCCTTGTTGATGCGGCCCTTCTTGCCGTGGGAAAGGGCACGCTTGATGCGCTCGCGCGACGAGGTCGTATCGACCGTCGTGTCAACGGAATCGGACATAGCCTACCCCCTCTTCCTCTTGGAAATCAGACGAACGATACCCACCAGCGTGGCGGAGATGATAAACAGGACCACACCCATGCCGAACAGCGCCGAGCGGTGTAGACCCGAGGAATAGCTCATGTCGAGCGCAATCTGGCTCGTGAGCGTCGAGATGGGGCTCGCAATGCTGTCGGGAATAACCGGGGCGTTACCTACGACCATGAGCACGGCCATGGTCTCGCCGATGGCACGGCCCATACCCAGCACGATGGCATCAACGATACCCAGCTTCGCGGCAGGTAGCACGACCTTATAGATGGTCTGCCACTTTGTGGCGCCCATGGCATACGATGCCTCGCGAATGCCCATGGGAATGGAATTGAGAGCATCGATGGTGAGCGTGGTGATGGTAGGGACGATCATGATGGCGAGCACAAACCACGCCGTCAGCGCACCAAAACCAAGGCCGCCGGTCAGTTGTGCGATAAACGGGCGGATGATGATCATGCCAAAGAAGCCGTAGATGATGGAGGGTATGCCCGCCAGCAGGTCAACGGCGGGGCTGATGAGCTTGCGCACGCGCTTGCTGGCAATCTCGACCAGGTAAACGGCCGTACCCACGCCCAGCGGCACGCCCATGGCGAGCGCACCGACGGTCACCAGACCCGAGTCAGCAAGCAGCGACAAGATGCCGTAGTGGCCCTCGGAAGGCGCCCACGTAAAGCTAAAGAAGTCAGCCAGACCGATGTCAGTAAAGACGGGCAGCGCCGAGTACGTGGTAAAGACAAAAATCAGGATGACGGTAACGACCGCCAAGAACGCGCAGGCAAAGAAGATCCACTGCAGCGCCTTCTCCTTGATATAGGTACTGCGCGATACGAGCGCCAGCTCGCGCTTCTTGGGCGTCTGAACATTCTGCTCAGTCTGGGAGTTTTCCTGTGCTTCCATGCTACTCACTCCCCTTCTCGTCGTTGGTGACGGGAATAAAGCCCGCCTCGCGAATCTGCTTGTCCATCTTTTCGGACGTCACATAGTCGATGTAATCCTGCGCCTGCTGCGAAGGCACACCCTTCACAAAGAAGTAAAGGTCGCGCGAGATGGGATAGCCGCCACTCGCGACCGTCTTCTCGGACGCCTCAACATGATTGACCGAGACGGCCTTGACCGAGGTCTTGGCGTTGAGGCTATCGACGAAGCCCAGCGAAATGTAGCCGATGGCCCCACGCGAACGAGATACCACGTCGCGCACCTGGCCCGTACCCGAAAGAACAGCCGAGCGGCGATCGAACGGCGTGCCATCCATCACGATGGTACGGAAGGCCTCGCGCGTACCGGACGCCTCGTCTCGGTTGATGACCTGAATCCTCAGGTCCTCGCCACCGACCTCTTTCCAATTGGTAATCTTGCCGGCGTAGATATCGCGGAGCTGCTCGGTCGAGAGGTTATCGACGGGGTTGTCGTCGTTCACGATGACCGCAATACCGTCGTGGGCAATGACGATGGGAGTCAGGCCCAGATCCTGTTCGTCGGCATTGAGTCCACGGGAGGAGCTGGCGATATCGGCCGTGCCGGCGCTGACGGCCTCGATCCCAGCGGAAGAACCCAAACCGGAAACGAGCACGTCGATGCCGGTCTCCTCCTTAAAGCCCTCGGCCGCAATCTCGGCGATAGGAAGGCAGGTCGTGGAGCCGGCCACGGTAATGGAAGAGGTAGAAGATCCCGAAGAACAGGCGCACAGCGTAAGCGTAAGCACAGCGGCGCTCAGGACCGATACGATCTTTCTCATAGCATCACGCCGATCGCAGCATGGCGCCCACAGGTGCCGTCCTCGTTACGGTAGGAATAAAAGCGGTCGTTCTGACGCACGGTCGAAAGCTGGGTATCCACGATATTATCCGCGTCGACACCGACATCTACCAGCGCCTCGCGAATGGCAGCGGAAAGATCAAGCATGCGAGAGGTATTCGCATCGATGCAAGAGAACTCGGCGGCAAAGCGATCCATGAGTTCCTGGGATACCTCATATTCGTCACCCAAGATATGGGGGCCGATATAGGCGGAAACGTCGCTCGCATCGCAACCGGCAGCATCGCAAAGCGCCTGGCACGCCTTGGCGGAAATACGTGCAATCGTGCCCTTCCAACCGGAGTGCACCACGGCAAATCCGCCGGGGGCCACCAGCACCACGGGAACGCAGTCGGCAAAGCAGAGCAGCACGGGCACGTTATGCGCCGTGCAGACGATGGCATCACAGCCCTCGGCAATCTGCTCGCGAACGTCCTCAAGGTCATCGGCGCCGTTCGAGGTCACCGCAACGATATGATCACCATGGACCTGATTGGGAACGAGCAGGTTGTGCTCGCACTCGGCGGCACCCATAGCCTCGAGCGCACGACAACGATTTTCTTGAACAGCAAAGGGGTCATCGCCAACATGCGAGCCCAAGTTGAGTGAGGAGTACGCATCTTCGGAAACGCCACCGGCGCGCTCGGTGAAGGCAAAGCGAACATCGGATGTCGCGCCCTCCACCAACGTAACTCCATCATGGTCGACACGCGAAACTTTGTCCGCACGTGCTGCCATACTAAAGCCTCCTAATAACACAAGTACCGCGGCATCGCCGCTACAGCCCGCGTTTATACGGCTGTCATACTTCTCTAAAAGGATACCTGCTGCGCTGGAGGCAATCGTAAAGGGAACGTAAAGAGATTGGAGGTTCTAGTTTACAAAGTCGAAATAAAAAGGGCGCGTCCATACGGACACGCCCCTGTGCACAACAATGCAAAGAACGACTTAGAAGCTACCGCGCTTCAGGAAGTCGGGAAGCTCGAACTGATCGTTGCCGAAGTTAGGAAGCTCGGTGCCACCGACGTTGCGGGTCGGAGCGGCCTGAGCCGGGCTCGTGGCAGGAGCGGTGCGCTGCGGCTCAGCGGAGGCAGCGGCCTTGCTCTGAGACTGCTGAGCAGCAAAGAGCTCGTCCTGACGGTTGACGTTGGAGTCGGAGAAGCCCGTAGCGATGACGGTGATACGCACCTGATCGCCCAGGGACTCGTCGACAACGGTACCGAAGATGATGTTGGCCTCGGGGTCGACGGCGTTGGCGACAACGTCGGCGGCGTCGCTGATCTCCTGGATGCCCAGGTCCTTGGAACCGGCGATGGAGAGCAGCACGCGCGTGGCACCATCGATGGAGCTCTCGAGCAGCGGGCTGGAGATGGCCTGCTGGGCAGCGTCGACGGCACGGGTGTCCCCAGAAGAGGTACCGATACCCATCATGGCGGTACCGGCCTGCTTCATGATGGTCTTAACATCGGCGAAGTCCAGGTTGATGATACCGGGGACGGTGATGAGGTCGGTGATGCCCTGGGTGCCCTGGGAAAGGACGCCATCGGCAATCGCGAAGGCCTCGAGCATGGTGGTCTTCTTCTCGGCGATGTCGAGCAGCTTATCGTTAGGGATGACGATCATGGTGTCGACGCAATCGGAGAGGGTCTTAATGCCCTCCTCGGCGCTCTTCTTGCGCTTGCGGCCCTCGAAGGTGAAGGGCTTGGTCACGACGGCGACGGTCAGCGCACCGACCTCGTTCATCGCGATATCGGCAACGATGGGAGCAGCGCCGGTACCGGTGCCACCGCCCTCGCCGCAGGTGATGAACACCATGTCGGCGCCAGCGAGCGCCTCGGCAATGTCGTCGCGGGACTCATCGGCAGCCTTGCGGCCAACCTCGGGGTTGGCGCCGGCGCCCAGGCCGCGGGTAAGGTCGGTGCCGATGTGCACCTTGATATCGGCATCAGAGATCGCGAGTGCCTGAGCATCGGTGTTGATGGCAACAAACTCGACGCCGCGGATGCCCTCTTCGATCATTCGATTGACCGCGTTGGTACCGCCGCCGCCGACGCCGACCACCTTAATGACGGCAAGGTAGTTGTTGATCTCTGTCTCGTGCATGTCGGTCCTCCGAACAAAGGTTATAGCCATAGCATGGGTCGACCCCTGCGCACATTAACCTTCAGGTTGAAAGTAAATGCAAAGGTAAACCGTATTATGTTTGCACATTATGAACGTATCAGTCAAATAATTGACCGTGAAAACCAAACAAACCAGATAAACGGCGTGGTATGGCCCCTCAACAAAGCATCAACCAGCGCTACGAGGTCGGAGCGTTCCTAAATGTATAGTTACCCGGAGAGCGCACATTGATATACGTTACGCCCTCTACCTGCGAAAGCAGCTTGGTGACTACGCGCTCCTTCTTGACGATATCGTTCGAATCGCCCAGCGACACCTCAATGCCGTTATTGAGGTTTGCCGAGATGGCTTCGACCGAAGGCGTGGAAATATCCTTGACTTGTCCCAAGAACTCGCTCGAAAAACCACGCACATAATCCAAGCCAGCCTTAACGGCCTTGGAGCTCACTGCCTGGCCGGAAACCGGAGCGACATCCGCCGAGACATCAGTCAACAACACCGCGCCATAGTGCTTAGCGAGCGCCAGCGCGGCATCGATTCCGGTCAAGGTATTTGAGCCCTGCCCTGTCGTGATGACGTTGCCTTGGTCGTTCACTTCGACCGACGTCGACAGTGGGGCGATCCAGGTGTCATCATCCCCGATGGCCCAGGCAAGGTCATCGGAACTGATATAGGCAATTGCGATGACCTTGCGCTCCATCGGCGTAATGATGAGCGTATGCGGGAACTGACGCTGGACATCCACGCCCGAGACCCACGGATTCTGCTTGAGGTCCTCGGTAATCTGGTCGGGATCGACGTTAAAAAGCGACGTTCCCTCGGGCAAATCGATCAGCTGGATAGCATCGTGCTTCGTCACATGCTCGCTACCTTGAATCTGAATATCAGTGGCGGTAAACAATCCAGAGTTGATCACCACGATGGCAACGACGACGAGCACGGCCAAGGCGGCCAGAACGCCGCCCACGATTTTGCCTTTGCCTGCAACGACAGAAGCGGCGTCTGATGTTTTATTTACCATCGCCCCAAGTGAAGACAACGGGTTGACGCTTTTTTTACCCGAAGGCTTCTTGGCGGTAGCCGGCACCGATGTCAGCGAGCGCGGTTTCGATGCGCCCAGCGTGCGACCTGGACGCGGCGCTTTAGTTCCCGTCGAGGGCTTAGGAGTTGCCATGGGACGGGCGGGTTTGGCGCCCATAACAGGCTTTGACGTCACCGAGGGACGCGAGGACTTTTTTGCGGCCGGACGATTACCGAGCTGCGAGCCGACAACCGGACGACTGGTCTGTCGAGCATGCCCGACAGACTTAGAGTGCGCGACGGTATTGCGTTGAGGTTTGGCAGGCGCGCCGGAACGCCCTCCGGCGCGGCGGAAGGTGGGTTTCGATGCTCTAGAAGCCGAGGAATTTAACTTCCGGTCTGAGCTCGATGCCATACGCCTCCCTCACCTTTCCGTGCACATGTCTGATAACCGCGGCAACGTCATCGGCCGAGGCAGTTCCGTTATTAACGATAAAATTAGCGTGAACGGGCGAAACTTCCGCGCCGCCAATCGAAAAACCCTTTAATCCACAATCCTCGATAAGCTTGCCCACACTCGCATCGGGCGGGTTGCGAAAGGCCGACCCGCAGGATGCGCGACCCATGGGCTGCGTACGCTTGCGCCTCGTCAGGTACCGCTCCATGCGCTCGCGAATGTCGGCCTTGGGCGCCGGTTTAAGCTTGAGCACGCACTCGAGGATAATCTCATTGCGGGGAAGGCTACATTCGCGGTAGCCCCAAGTGATCTCGGACCCCGCATAATGCTTGATACCGGATGCCGGGTCAAACGTTACGACATCCTCAACCAGCGAGCCAATCCACTCGGTCCGTGTGCCGGCATTCATAGATATCGCACCGCCAACCGAGCCAGGGATGCCAACGGCAAACTCAAGGCCCGAGAGGCTACGCGACAGGGCATCGTTGACCAGGCGCGCAAACATCACGCCCGCACCGACCGTCAGCGTACAACCGTCATCGGCAACAACCGTGCGCTGAAACTCACGTCCGAGCGAAATGACGGCGCCGCGATAACCGCCATCGGCAACCAGCAGATTGGAGCCCTTGCCGATGATGACCCACGGCACCTGCTCGCGATCGAGCACCGCCACGGCGCGGCGGAGGGCATGATAGCTATGGCACGTCACAAAGAGGTCGGCCTTGCCGCCGATACGATAGCTCGTATGACGCGCAAGGCGCTCGTCCTCGATCACATCCGTGTCGATCATGCCCGAGAGCGCCATGACGGCGTTAAACAGACCCATTAGACTTAAGCGTCTTTCTTGGCAGTCAGATACTCAATGAACTCGGGACCGATGGTCGTAACGTCACCGGCACCCATAGTGAGCAGCAGATCGCCCTCGCCCACCATCTGCTCGAGCTCCTGATTGAGCTCAAGACGGCTGGAGCAGTACACGACCTCCTTGCCAGGATGCTTGGCGCGCACGGTATCGGCGAGCATCTTAGAGGTAACACCCGGAATGGGCATCTCGCCAGCCGAGAACACATCAATCAGCAGCAGTTTATCGGCATTGGCAAATGCATCGGCAAAGTCGTCGCACAGGGCCTGCAGGCGCGAATAACGGTGCGGCTGGAACACGACGTCGACATGCTTGTAGCCCAGCGACGAAGCGGCAGCAAGCGTCGCCTTGATCTCGGTGGGGTGATGGCCGTAATCATCGACCACGGTGATGCCATCGATATCGCCCACGTAGGTAAAGCGACGGCGGACGCCCTCAAAGCTCGAGAGCGCCTTGGCGGCGGCGTCGATGTCAAGGCCCAGGACATGGGCGACGGTGAGCACCGCCGTGGCGTTGAGCATGTTGTGGCGACCGGGATTGCTCTTGATCTCCACGGCATGCTCAGTGCCGTCCTCAAAGCGAACGATAAAGTCACTCTGGATGCCTTTGACATCCGGGTGCATGCAGACGATGTCGTTGCTCTCGGCAAAGCCGTAGGAAAGCACGTGACGGCCCGTCGACTTGGCGAGCTCGACCAGATGCGGGTCCTCACCGCAGACGATGACGGTGCCGTCCTCGCCCACCAGGCTCATGAATTTGGCGAAAGTCGCTTCGATCTCCTCGATACCCGAGTAGTGATCGAGGTGGTCGGCCTCGACGTTGGTCACAATGACCACGTTGGGGTTCAGGAACAGGAAGGAGCTGTCGGACTCGTCGGCCTCGGCGACAAAGTAGTCGCCCGAGCCGTTCTTGCCGTTCGTGTCATAGCCCTCGACGATGCCACCGATCAGGAAGCTCGGATCCAGACCCATGCGGTCGAGCATGGTGGCGCACATCGAAGACGTGGTGGTCTTGCCGTGCGTGCCGGCAACAGCGACGGTAGTGTAGCCGTGGCCCAAGGCAGAGAGCATCTTGGCACGGGGCCACACGGGAATACCAAGCTCGCGAGCGCGCACGAGTTCAGGGTTGGACTCCGGAATAGCGGTGGAGACAACAACCACGTCGGGCTTGACCTCGTCGATCGTGGCGGCCTCATGGCCCACATGTACCTTCACACCAGCGCGGGTAAGCTGGCGGATATAACGTGACGTCTTAAGGTCGGAGCCGGTAACGGCATAACCGCGCTCGTGCAGAACGAGGGCGATGCCGCTCATGCCGGCGCCGCCGATACCGATAAAGTGGGCGCTCTTAAACTCGGGCGCGGAGGTTGCAGTCTGGGAATCAGCCATGTGCTCGTGTACTCCTTGCGTAAACACTGCCTGTAACCCGTTAACTGTACCGCACCTACCGCATCAGCGCGAGGGCGACCGACGATATCCCGTCTAACTAACGCAAACCCTCTACCGCATCCGCCAGAAGAGCGGCGGCCCTATCCTGAGCCAGACCACGCGCCGCCTGACGCATGGCGTCGCGCGCCGCCGCGTCATCGACCAGGTGCAGCAGTTCATCGGCAAAGGCAGAACCGTCGATATCGGCATCGGCGCAGAGCACGCCGGCCCCGGCGTCGACCAAATACCGGGCATTGGTGGTTTGGTGGTCGGCCGTCGCATGCGGATACGGCACGAGCACCGAGGGCACGGCGAGCGCAGCGATCTCGGCCACGCTCGATGCGCCCGAACGCGAGAGCACCAAATCGGCAGCAGCCAACATATCGCCCATGTTGTCGATGTAAGGCTGGACGCGGTAACGCTTCGCCTCCTCGGGCGTCAGCGCCAAAGCGCGCTCGGTCTCCTCAAAGCCGTCGGCACCCGTCGAATGCAACACATAGAGGTTCTTGCACGAAAGCAGCTCGTTTTTGAGCGAAACCACGCGCTCGTTGAGGTGCTGGGCGCCAAGTGAACCGCCAAAGACGAGCAGCAGCGTAGCGTCCTCGGGAACGCCAAGTGCCTTGCGGCCGCGAGCGCGATCGCCTTCGATTACCGAGCGACGTACGGGGTTGCCGGTCATGAGCACGTGGTCAGGGTCACCTTCGCGCTCAAAGACCGAACGCGCTGCCGGCACCGAGATGCACACGCGGGCGGCGTGGGAGTTCATCATCTTGTTGGCCAGTCCCGGAACAGAGTTCTGCTCATGCAGCAGATACGGAACGCCTGCGCCCTTGCACCACCCCAGCAGCGGAACCTCGACATAGGCACCAAAACCGACGGCAGCATCGGGCTTGCCGACCTTTGAGAAATGACTGGCGAGCGCACGCTTGGCCTTGTTGACACGCCACAGCGAGGTCAGCGCCGTCCAAGGACGGGAGCGGTCGAAGCCCGTGACCGTAATGGGCACAAAATCAAACCCAGCCTCGGGGACCAGACGACCCTCGAGCTTGCGCGACTGGCCCACGAACACAACATGGTGGCCACGGTCACGCAGCTCTTCGGCCAAGGCGAGCGCGGGGTTGATGTGTCCAGCCGTGCCGCCAGCTGCAATAGCAACGGTCATTTTATCGGTCATGGTAGTCCCTTCGTACACGCGGTCCCTGGTCGTCGGTGCGCAGACGCGCCGACGGGTCCGAGTTCAAATCGATCCGATTATATCCGCCGCCCGCATTGCGAGGAGTGGGGCGCTGAGGACGACCTTGCGGCGCCGTTCGCTGACGCGGGCGGGCTGCCGGCTCGGTCGCAGAGCCATCCAGGACGGTAAAACCGTTACGCGAAGATCGCTCGCCGCGCACGTGGGGCACGCCGGCGGTACTCTCATCCATAACGGCAAAGCTCTCGCGGCGACGGTCGTACTCATCGCGACGGGCGCTCTCGTACGAAACGCGCAGGATCAACCCGGCAAGCATAAGCGACACAATAATCGACGAACCGCCGTAGCTAATAAACGGCAACGGTTTGCCCGTCATGGGAAACACGTTGAGGATGCCCAACGCGTTAATCAAAAACTGCACCGCGAGAATGACCGCGGAGCCAGACGCCATAAGCGCGCCCCGACGATCGGTCGCCTGTTCGGCAATGCGAAACGCCGAATAGATCAGCATCGCAAACACCAAGAAGAACAGCACGGTTCCGACAAAACCGACTTCCTCGCCAATGATGGCCAGGATGTAGTCATTGTGCGCCTCGGGCAGATACGAGTACTTCATGGTTGAGTTGCCGATGCCACGGCCGAACAGACCGCCCGAGGCAAAGGCCATGATGGCAAGCGTGGCCTGATAGCCGTCACCATACTCGTCGGCCCAAGGGTTCAAGGCAACCTGAATACGCACCATACGGTACGGCTCTGCAACAAGCGCAATCACGATCACGAGAATGCCGAAGATTAGCACGCCGATGATAAATCTGGGGTCGAGACCCGCAAACAACGCCATGCACATGAGGGTCAACAGGATGATCAGGACAGTACCGAAATCGGGCTGGATAAAGATCAGAAAGAGCGAAATGCCCAGGTAGATGCCCATCTTGCGAAGGAATTCGTTGATGTTGCCACCGGGCGAAAAGAAGCGATCGAGCATGATGGCCGAATACGCAATGGCAAATGGCTTTAAAAACTCGGAAGGCTGGAACTGAATGCCGGCGATGTTGAGCCAGCGCGTGGCGCCACGGCTGCCGCTGCCCACCAAGAACACCAGAAACAGTAGCCCTATCATGCCTATGAGGAAGATCCTGAGCACGTCTTCCCCAAACCAACTGTCCGGCAAGATGCGCACGATGGCAACCATAGCCAGCACGCCAACTCCGGCAAACGCGGCTTGTCGAAACAGAAAAAACGTCGCCGAGCCATTCTCGTGCAGCGCCTCGACCGAAGACGCCGAGTACACCATCAGCAGGCCAAAGCACACCAAGGTAAACAGGCAGGCCATGAATATCAAACGGGGGCGCATGATACGGGCGGGAACGCCGGCAATATAGCGTTCGCTAAACGTCTGCCCGCCGCGACCGGAACGCGGTGTGCTGCGCCGTGAGGAAGCACGGTCCGAGTCGGGCCTCCTCATACCTTGTCGGGGGCTCTCCTCTCTCACCGGCAACCCCTATTCCATTTGCGATTTCGCCGCAGCGGCAAGCTGGGCCACATAGTCCTTAAACACGCGGCCGCGCTCCTCATAGCCCGAGAACTCATCGAACGAAGAGCAGGCAGGAGAAAGTAAGATCACGTCGCCACGGCTCGACAGCGAACGGGCGACGTCCACGGCATCGCGCAGGTCATCCGCCTGGGCGATATCCACGTCACCATCGACATCGGCCTCGTCCATAGCGGCGGTAAAGCGCTCGCGCGCATCGCCAAAGCAAACGACCGAGCGCACGTTGTCCATAACGACGCGGGCAAAGTCCGCAAGCGGCGTACCCTTATCGTGGCCGCCGAGCAGCAAAATCACATCGTCGTCGGGAAACGCCGTCAGGGCCTTTTCGACTGCATCGGTGTTCGTTGCCTTGGAATCGTTGACGTAGCGCACGCCATCGATCTCGCCACAGGGCTCAACGCGGTGCTCCAGCGGCTGGAACGATGCCAAACCACGGCAAATGCCCTCGGGATCGGCACCGACGGCCAAAGCAGCCGTGGCAGCACATAGGGCATTGATGACATTGTGATGGCCCGAGATCTTGAGCTCGGAAGTGGCGACAAGCTGAGTCTCGACGCCCTTCAGGCGGACGACCAACTTGCCGTCGCGCACAAAGGCGGCGTCTGCACCCTCGGGCTCGTCAAAAGCGACCTTGCAGATGCGGCGGCCCGGCATGTAGATGTACTCATCGAACTCATGGATGCCGGCATCCTCAACGTCGATAACCACGAGGTCGTCGTCGACCATATTCTCGAACAACTTGATCTTGGCAAGCGCATAGTTCTTGTGGCTCTTGTGCCAGCCCAGGTGGTCGGGCGTGATGTTGAGCAGCACCGCCACGCGAGGATGAAGCTCGGCGGTCGTAGCAATCTGATAACTCGACAGCTCGGCCACAAACCACTCATTATGTGCGCGGCCGTCGATCTCGTTCACCGGCGGCTCACCGATATTGCCGACGGCCACGCTGGCTTCACCGGCGGCCTTGAGCAGATAATCAGTCAGCGACGTGGTAGTTGTCTTGCCGTTGGTGCCCGTGATGGCAATCCAATTTTGGGGAGACAAGCGATAGGCAAACTCGGGCTCGCCCATAATCTGAGCGGCATGCTCACGCCCCGCCTTAAAGAAGGACGAGAACTCCGAAATACCCGGGCATGTCACGCACACGTCATAGGCGCCCTCGACCTGTTCGGCCCCATAGACAAACGACGCACCAGCAGCCTCGAGCGCACGCGTGGCGTCATTGGGCTCAGAGGTGCCGCCGCCATACACGGTAACGGCGCTTACGCGCTCGGGATGTGCCAGCGCCCAGCGGGCGACATCGAGACCGGATTTGCCCTGACCCAAAACGAGCAGGCTAAAGACATCAGCAAGAGGCATGAAAGACCACTATCCCAACTGGAAGAACAAAGCAAGGCCAACGGCACCAAAGGCCGCAGCGATAATCCAAAAACGGATGACGACCTTGGTCTCGGCCCAGCCCTTCTTTTCGAAATGATGATGGATGGGCGCCATAAGGAAGACGCGCTTGTGCGTAAAGTGGAAGTAGACAACCTGAATCATGACCGACAGGGTCTCAACGATAAACAGGCCGCCGATGATGAGGGAGACGACCTCGGTGTTGGTCATGATGGACGTGCAGGCAAACGCGGCGCCCAGGGCAAGCGAGCCGGTATCGCCCATAAAGATGCTCGCCGGATAGCAGTTGAACCACAGAAAGCCCAAGCAGGCACCGGCACACGCGGTGCAGAAGATGGACAGGTTCACGTCTCCGTGCAAAAACGCCATGGCAGCCATGGCGAGCATGGCAATCATGGAGGTGCCGCCGGCAAGACCGTCAAGGCCATCGGTCAGGTTCACGGCATTAGAAAGACCGGCGATCATCAGCCAGCAAAAGACAATGTAGAGCCACGGGAACGAAAGGCCGCAGATGGTGGTCGAAAGCACGCCAAGGTCAATCGTCAGGCCGCCGGGAAAACGAATCTCGGGGGCGACGCCGCACCAGTTGACGGCAAGTACCGTAAAGGTGACACAGATAATGGTTAGGCCGATCATCTTGGCATGAGGCGTCAGACCGAGCGAGCGCCCGTGCGTAACGGAGGTCAGGTCGTCGATCAGGCCCAGCACGCCGGTCGCCAGCGTGGCGAGCAGCACGAGCACGAGCTCGGTGGTGAGCTTGCCCATCAGCAGGCAGGTCAGCGAGATCGCGACGAGGATGACAACGCCACCCATGGTGGGCGTTCCCTGCTTAACCAAATGACGCTTGGGGCCGTCGGCACGAACCTGCTGGCCGATACCCTCGACCTTGAGCAGCTTGATCCACCACGGCATGAGCAGCAGCGCAATGGCAGCGGCGATGCCAAGCCCCAAAAAAGCCTGATACGTTGGATACGAGGGATTGCCGAACATGGGCTAGCACACACCTTCCACAAAGCGGTCGAGCTCAACAAAACGGGAACCCTTGACCAGTACAACATCATGTTTTTCAAGCGCGCCGCCCATGCGGTCGAGCACCTGCTGATAATCGGAGAACACCTGGATGCGGTCCTCGTCCATGCCCATCATGCGCGCGGCATCGGCCATAAGCTGGGCCAGCTCACCACCCACGCACGCCAGCATGTCGAGCTTCTTGGCGGCGGCATAGGCGCCCACGAGCTCATGCATGCGAGGAGCCTCATCGCCCATCTCGCCCATCTCGCCCAGGATCGCCATGCGAGACCCCGTGCACGAAAGCGAGCACAGCAGATCGAGGCCAGCAGCCATGGATTCGGCACTGGCGTTATAGGAATCGTCGATGACGCGGGCACCGCTCTTGGCGCGCTTGATCTCTTGGCGGTGACCGGTGATCGTGAGGCCCCTAAAGGCAGCATCGATCTGCTCGGGCGTCACGCCCAGGCGATAGGCAACCGCGGCGGCCTTAACGGCATTTGGGACGGACTGCACGCCGGGGATGGCAAGCATGGTATCGATTGTCTCGCCCTGACCAAAATCGAGCGTAAAGACCGGACGGCCCTCGTCATCAACTCGAACGTCGCGGGCACGGACCTCATCATCGTCCGAGACGCCGGCCAGCATCACGTCGATACCAGCAGGCTGGGCGAACGTATCGCGAATGAACGGCGTAAAGTCGTCCTCGCCGCCCAAAACCAGCAGCGGCAAGAAATCGCCAGCGGCGCACATACCCTGGACAATCTCGGCCTTAGCGCGGGCGATGTTCTCGCGGCTACCCAAAATGCCGATATGAGAGGTACCAATCTTGCTCACGATGGCAAGGTTGGGATTGGCGGACTGGGACAGGCGCTCGATCTCGTGGAAATGGTTCATGCCCATCTCGAGCACCAGGACCTCGGTATCGGCCGGAGCGGAAAGCACCGTGAGTGGCATGCCGATCAGGTTATTGAAATTGCCCTTGGTGGCCCAGACACGATAGCGCTTGGCGAGCACAGCGGCGAGCACGTCCTTGGTCGTCGTCTTGCCGATGGAACCGGTAATACCAACGACCAGGCAGCCAAGCTCCAGACGGTACGTGTGCGCCAAACGCAGCAGAAACTCCTCGGGATCATCGGTCAGCAAGATGGCACAGCCCTTGTCCTGCGCCAGCGAGACCAGCTCGGCCTCGGGCTCACGCGTCATCACGACGGCGCCGGCACCCGACTGGACGGCACGGGAAGCAAAATCATTGCCGTCGACGTTTTCACCGGGAAAGGCGACGAAAATCGTCCCTTCCTCGACCTGGCGCGAGTCGATAACGCACCCGCGGCATACCTGATCGGCTTCTCCCGTCACGGTTCGGGCCCCTGTTGCGGCCGCGAGGTTGTTGACGGCGATCTCTATCATTGCAGCTCCCCTGTAAACCTAATAATGCTATCGGCGTATTGTATCCCAGCGCCGCGCATGCGTGGTGCAGGGCATGTGAACACCCCTCATATGGGACAACAAACCACGCCCCAAAGATTGTAACCCCCTACTTCGTGTGCGGGATACCCAGCACGTCGAGCGCGTTGGCCATAATGGACTGGAACGGCACCGCAGCGGCATCTGAGCCGCTCGGCGTTCCGTCGAGCGTGATATAGCACAGCACCTTGGGCGATTGTGCCGGTGCAAAGCCCATAAAGGACGACATGTAGTTCTCCTTGAGGTAGCCGCCGTTCTCGTCGGCTCGTTCGGCCGTACCGGTCTTACCCGCCACGTCATAGCCGTCAACCGCGCCGCCAACGCCCGTTCCCTCGGACACGACCGTCTGCATGCACGATGTCACCTGGGATGCGGCGTCCTCCGAAATCGCGCGCTCGCCTTCGCCCCAGTCCTTCTCGTCGCCTTTGCTGGACTTATAGAAGTGCGGGGTCATCATCACGCCGCCGTTGGCGATGCCGCCCACGGCACGTGCGATCTCAATCGGCGAGACGGACAGCGCCTGTCCAAAGCTCATCGAACCCAGCGTGGCGCCGTCATACTGGTCACGCTCCTTGACGATGCCCAGGCTCTCGCCCGGAAAATCGACACCGGAGCTGTGACCTATGCCCCACTTGTCCACATAGGCGGCAAAGTCATCCGCACCGATCTTGCGCCCCACCAGGACAAAGCCCACGTTGGACGAACGGCGCATCATCTCGCGCACATCCATGGTCATGGCATAGTCGCGCTTGTCGGCATCGGTGACGGTATCGTCACCCACCTTGATGCTCGCCGGCACCTCAAACGACGTACTCGATCGCACGACGCCCAAGTCGAAGCCGGCGCCCGCCACGAGCGTCTTAAAGACCGAGCCGGGCTCGTAGGCGTCGGTGACCAGGCGCAAGTTCATATCCTCGGTCTTGGCGTTTTCCAGATCGGTCTGGTCGTAGGTCGGGTACGAGCAGGCGGCGAGAATTTCACCAGTCGTGGGGTCGGTGACCAAAGCCGAGCCGTTCTTGGCCTTTGTCTTCTCGACAGCCTCCGCCAAAGCATCCTCAGCCGCTCGCTGCATATTGACGTCGAGCGTCGTCACGATGTCAACGCCGTCGACCGCAGCCACCTTTTTATAGGCACCGCCCGCGATATAGCTGCCGTCCCTCGCGCGCTCGCGCACGAGGGTACCATTCGTGCCGGTCAGAAGCTTGTTGTATTGCTTTTCGAGACCCGTCAAGCCGTCGTTGTCTACATTCACTACACCCAGCACCTGCGATGCCAGATTGCCGTATGGATATACGCGCTTCATGGCCTGCTCAAAAAGCACGCCGGGCAGGTTCTTCTTCTCCAGCGCCGCAGCATCGTCTTCGTCCACCTGGCGCTTGATATACACCCAGGTGCCATCGGACTCGACGAGCTTGCGGCAGGTCTTTTTATCGATTCCAGTTGCCTTGACCAGCGCCGACACCGTCTTGTCAACATCCTCGACAAGCTGCGGGTTCACGGCGATGTTGCGACATTCGACCGACGACGCCAGCACGTTACCGTTGCGGTCGTAGATGGTGCCGCGTTTGGCATAGAGGGTCTGTGCAAGCAGGCGGCGCGCATCGGCACGCTCGCGCAGTTTATCGGCTTCGACAATTTGATAGTCGGCAAGGCGAAAGACGCCCAAGCCCAAACCAAGCCCGATGAAGCCCATGATGGCTTTGCGGCGAGGCAGAGGCGTGCCTGTGAGCCATTCGGTCGACGAACTCTTGCGCGACCTGGTGTTATGCATTTGAGGGCCGTCCGAGCCGCGAAGTCGCGACGCCGGGTCGTTGCCACGGGACTGCCCGGCGTTGTAAGATTGCCGACCCGTTCCTTGATAACCAGAACGTCCCCGCGACGAGGGACGTCCAGAACCGCGGCCCCCATCGGAACCGCGGCGATAGTCATTTGTCATACTCAGCTACCGTCTTGCTACTGAGCGGTCGCGGTCGCGTTGGCGCCCGCGGCTGCATCCTGCGAAAAGTCAAGTGTAACGCTCTCGCTGGGCTCCACCATGCCATAAGCGCCCGCAAGGTCGCGAATGCGCGTGTCGGCGCCATAGACCGAATGCATGACCTCCAGGTCGGAGCTCTCATCGGTCGCCTTTTCGAGCGTGTTGGTAAGCTCGGCGTTGCTGTTGAGCACCTGGGCCGTAACGCCGGCGAGTGCCACGCGGGCGACGCCGATCGTCATGAAGATAGCCGCAATGATGCAAAACGTTTTAAGAACGCTCATGAAAACCGGGCTTACCGCCTGGTTTGCCTGACGGCCCGCGCCCGTGTAGACATCAAAGCGCGGCGTGCGCTGCTCACGGGGAGCAACGGGGGCCTGCGGCGTCTCACGATAGGCGGGCATGGCGTTCATATCATAGGCAAGTGCTGCGCTTGAAGTGTTGTAGCCCATGATATGCCGCCTCCCATCCCGAGTACGTTGGTAGTGTGTTTAAGCTTCGTTTATGGTGCGAGCGGGAGGTCCAATATCGCGCGGTCGCGCCTACAGACGCTGCGCCACGCGGATTTTGGCTGATCTCGCCCGAGGGTTGCGCTCAACCTCATCAGGCTGGGCAACCAAGGGTTTGCGGGTGATGACCTTGAGTATCGGCACGTTGCCGCACACGCACACCGGAATCTCCGGCGGACACGTGCACCCCTGGCTCATCTCCTTAAAGTGGTTCTTTACGATACGGTCCTCGAGCGAGTGATACGAGATGACGCAGATACGTCCGCCCGGGTTGAGCCACCTGGTGGCGGCATCAAGCCCTCGTTCGAGCACATCGAGCTCGTGATTGACCTCGATGCGAATGGCCTGGAAACTTTTCTTGGCCGGGTGTCCGCCATGCCGACGAGCGGCAGCCGGGATACCCGCCTTGATGATCTCGACAAATTGGCCGGTGGTTTCGATCGGTTCTTGCTCGCGGCGGCGCACGATCTCGCGCGCGATCTGCGAGGCAAACTTCTCTTCGCCGTAGACGCGTAGAATCCGGGCGAGGTCGTGTTCGTTATAGGTGTTGATGACCTCAGCTGCGTTTAAGGTGTTATTACCCGGATCCATCCGCATGTCCAATGGGGCGTCCTCGTTATACGAAAAGCCCCTGCCAGGGATATCGAGTTGCGGTGACGAAACGCCCAAATCGAACAGGAAGCCATCGACCCCGGGCACCTCGGCCGAGCAAAGCAGCTCGTCCAAGTCGCCGAAGTTGCCCTTCAGCAGCTGATGCGGAACTCCGGGAACCTCGCGGTCCAGACGGGCGCCAGCGGCCTCGAGGGCCATGTCGTCCTGATCGACGCCGAGCAAAAGGCCCGTCTCCCCCACCTGCGCGGCCATCTTTACCGAATGGCCGGCACCGCCAAGGGTGCAATCGCAGACAACGGAGCCGCTCTTTAGCCGCAGCGACTCAAGCACTTCGCCGAGCATGACAGGTTCATGCCGATATTCTTGTGTCAAGATCCCACGCTCCATCCGTTACCCGTGCCTTGCCCTTACGAGAAGAAGAGGTCCAGCAGGGCCTCATCGTCATCGTCCTCATCGGCCGCGGCGCGATCCCAAACCTCAAGGTGGTCGTAGTTGCCCACAACCGTGACCTCGCGGTCGAGGTTCGCCTGCTTGCGGAGAGACTCGGAAAGACCGATACGACCGGCGCTGTCCACGTCCATCGACGTGGTGCGCTTGTTGATCGCCCTCATGAGCTTCTGGTCATTAATGTCACGCGGGTTAAAACCCTCGTGGCCCTCACGACCCGCGAAGAGTCCTTCGACCCACTTATCGAAGGCCTCGGCAGAGAACACGTACAGAGCATCGACATCCAGGGCTTTAAACACGCGAACGTGCTCTCCAAGCTCCTCGCGAAGGGGTGCAGGCAGGGATAGACGACCTTTTGCATCGAGATTGCGCTCGTATGCACCAGTCATTCCCATGTGCGCCCTCCCCTCGGTTACTCAGATGGCACGTACGCGGGGAACCACCCCGCCTGTCGACGTCATCAATAATATGGGGAACCGCCCCATTTTTCAACACCTTTCCCCACCCCTTCCCCCACCCCGCCCCACCATTCCACCCCCAATATGTTGTAAAACACCCCCGAGCATATGTTCGAAAACACAATATGTTGTGTTTACAGCAAAGGCGGGATGCCACCTGTGGCACCCCGCCTTTCAACCTCAACCTTCAAGTTGACCTTGAGGCGATTTTTGCGTCCTTTTACATGGCGTTCACATCGCCCCCAAACTCCCCCACCCAAGGCACGTGCGGCCCACCACCGCGACGACAAGTGGCGAAAAATGGGACGGGCCCCAGATTGCCCATGCGCGCGCAAAAGCACGCCGCAGCAATCTGGGGCCCGTCCCCAAATACCTATAAATATGCAGGCCAGACACTATGACCCAATCCGAGGGCACTAAAAAGATAGGAGCCCCCGCTCGTGACCGCGGGTCGGGGCTGCGACAATGATGTTGAAGTGCCATAGGCGCAGCCGCGCCGCAACGAGGTT
>NZ_JADPCJ010000021.1 GCF_015670795.1 Collinsella aerofaciens
CAGGGATTAGTTCTCCTTCCGGTAAGGGCCCAGGTAGACTACCTGGTCGATAGACGGCAGGTGCAAGGGCGGCGACGTCCTCAGCCGAGCCGCACTAATCGCCCGAGCTCTTCCGGAACCGCACCTCGCGGCCCGCGGGACATGCGCTCTGAAGCGCGGTCCGGGCACGAGGATGCCCCCGAGTCACCTTTCCTATGCGCCATGCGGCCCCCAGGGCACGTGAGAGACACCGGATCACCGTAACGGTGGGCGCCGCCCACCGGTCAGCGGCCAGAGCATGGGGGGCACGCCCGGTCCCGTTCCGAACCCGGAAGCTAAGCCCCATCGCGCCGAGAGTACTGCGGGGTCAGCCCGTGGGAGGCCAGGGCGCCGCTGACCGGTGGACGGCACCGAGCCGTCGCATCGACTTGAAGAAGGGGGAGGCCTCGCGGCCTCCCCCTTTTTTGCGTTTACACTTCACAATGTCGTTGCATTTCACCTGTAACCCGGTTGGGCTTATGGGTAATGAGCTTTTATTTAAAGACAATAAATCGAATCACAAGTGCAACTGCTATGACCACAATGATCAAAAGCAGGATTGTCAGTCGATGCTGCTTGCGTCGTTTATTTGACGAAACGAAGATTGATTTTCCCTGTTTTGGCGTTTCGAGATAACGAGCCGAATGCGTTAAGGTTTGCTTAGGTCGGGGACCTCTTTGCTGCCGAGTTATGGGCGTTTTCGTCGGGTCGTCATTGATTGCGCTGTTTTTTGATAACGGTGCATCTTTTAGATATACGGGATCGCCCGATGCGACGCCCATATGCTTACGTCCCGTTTGGGCATCCTCGAGCGTTTGATATCGATTTCTCGTCACATATTCGGGCTCTGCATCATTAATGGGCTCTTGCGAGATGTGGGGGCGATGGAACCGTGGCGGCTGCGTGGAAATATCTTCCCCCTGCGTCGGCATAAACATATTGTTCTGGTTTTGGTCGTCCATGATGCCCTTTAGCTCGTTACCAACAACGTGTACGCGCTCATTGTAAGCCCCTTGTTATTTGTAGCTGTGGACATACTCGTTATTTAAGCTCTGGTTCAAAGAACCTTAACCTTCCTAAAACCTTAGTGCTACACACTTAGATATGCTTATAGTACTGGACTCAAAAAACTTTATAGTCGATGTATATATGAGCATCGGGTGGGCATATATAAGAGCGTCAAAAGAAGTCCCAGTCACCTAGAAGATGACTCGGCAGTCCTATAAAGGAGTGGTAAACATGGCAAGTATGGTTCCTTATCGTTCGGTTTTTGGCGTTCGTCCCTCTGCAAGCTCGCTGTTCGATCTGTTTGATGATATGAGCGACCTAGCGAACAGCTCGATTGCCTCTAAGGCGTTCCCCGTTGACGTTGAGGATAAGGGCGATGGCTATGAGGTCAAGGCTTATCTGACCGGCGTCGCCAAGGACGATATCGATGTCGAGCTTAACGAGGGCCGTCTGTCCATTAGCGTGAATGTCGAGGAAGACGAGGAGAACGAGGGCAAGAACTTCCTGCAGAAGGAGTTCAGCTCGTACAGCGCGACGCGTGGTGTGTATCTCAAGGATGCTTCGAGCGAAGGTCTCTCGGCTAAGTACGCCGACGGCATCCTGACCGTTACGGTTCCCAAGATTGTCGAGAAGAAGAACGTTACGAAGATCTCCATCGACTAACTTCGTTGGTGTTCTGCGCTATTAAAAGATAACAAAAGGGGCTGGGAAGCGATTCCCGGCCCCTTTTGCTGTCTAGGACAGTCTATTGAATGGTTGCTGGCCGATACTGGCTTGCGGGGCGTATCGAGAGATTTCGCGATCCTTGGAGAAGGGTAGCGGAGCTGCCGACCTCGTCATCCAGGGTTGCGGCTAGAGCTTTGGCATAGCTTTTGACGGTAAGACTCGGGCGATTGTTATCTTGGCTGATATGCATGGCAAAAAGCTGTTCGGTGCGATCGGTAACAAGCTCGCGTGCGGCTTCGGCGGCCTGATCGTTGGACAGATGCCCTTTTGTAGATAGGATGCGCTCCTGAAGAAAGCGGGGATATTCTCCCTCGCGCAGCATGGTCACATCGTGGTTGCTTTCGAGCGCGAGGACTCGACAATCTTTGAGGGTATTCATGGCCTGGCTCGATAGCTCTCCGGTGTCGGTGGCAAAGCCGATGGAATCATCGAGGGCGTCGAATCGATAGCCGACTGGATTGATGACATCGTGTGATGTTGAGTAGGTTTGCACCTGGATGCCGGCAATGGATAGGGTGTCACCGGGATCGAATTCCTCGACAGGCAGATGCGAAAGATTTTCTTTGCTCGAAAGTGTGCCCCTGCTGGCAAAGAGGGGGCCGTGCCAGTGCTTGCACCAGACATCGAGGCCCTTGATGTGATCGGTATGCTCATGAGTAATGAGAAGAGCCGAGACGTTGTCTGCCGAGAGCCCCAGTTCTGTCATGCGCTTTAATGTCTCGCGGCGAGAAAGACCGTTGTCAATCATGATGAGCCCCCGGGGGCCTTCGATGAGCGCGCAGTTGCCTTTTGAGCCGCTGCCAAGGATATGAAGGTGCAGACGAGACATAAGATTCCAAAGGATACAATGGGTGCGAACGAATAGAGGAGGAAGCAAATGCCAACGGTATCTCAGCATTATGGACACCATGCTGCATCGTGGGCTGATGATAAGGCCCTGGCAACGCGGCAGACGGCTGCCCCCGTGGTGCTCATGGTATCAGGTGGTGCGGACTCGACGGCTTTGCTCCTTATGGCGTGCACATCAAAGTTGGATATTCAGGATGGGCGTGGTGTAGCTCCCATCGCGCGCGAGCGACTGCACGTGCTGCATGTGAACCATCATCTGCGCGGTGAGGCATCCGATGGCGACGAGGCCTTTGTGCGCGGCCTATGCGCACAATATGGCTTGCCGCTGTGTGTTGAGCATGCCTATTTTGATGATGAATCGGGCAATATCGAGGCGGCTGCCCGCGAGGTGCGCTATGCCGCGGCGCGGAGGTATGTCCGCGAGCTCTGCGCCCAGACGGGGGCACCGCGAACGGCGGCTCGTATCTGCACCGCGCACACGTCTTCGGATCGCGCGGAAACGTTTTTGATGAACGCGATTAAGGGTTCGGGGCCCGCTGGTCTATCGAGCATTCCCCGCCGAAGGAATATCGTGGTGCGTCCCTTGCTCGACCTGACTCATGATGAGCTCGTGGGCTATCTGCAGGTGCATGGTCAGCCGTGGCGAGAGGACGAGAGCAACGAGGACGTGTCGTACTTGCGTAACTACGTGCGCCATCGGGTGATGCCGGTGGTGGCGCAGCGCAACGCGAGCGTCTGTAAGACGATTGGCGCCGCCTGCGAGATCTTAGGCGATGAGGACGCATTTCTTTCCCAGCTTTCCGCGCAGGCGTTTCGAAGCTGCCTGCGTAAGGAGGCGGCGGGTGCACTGGTCCTTGACGCTCGCCGACTGGCCGCGGCCGAGGTGGTGATTGCTCGGCGTATGGTGCGACTGGCAATTAAGCGTATCGACCCCGACGCTCGCCCGGAGATGCGGCATGTGGAGCGCGTGCTTGCCTGTATCGCCGAAGGCTCGGGTTCGGTCACGCTGCCGGCGGGAATCGATGCGCGCGTGGAGTTTGGCATGCTGTCATTCAAGGCCCCGGCGGCGCGCGAGGGGTTAGTTGCCGATTGGGTCACCATTCCCGGTCGATTGCCGCTGGGGGCGGGCCGCATCCTGGTGGCAGAGACGATGGCCGTCGAGCCGGGGTGCGATATTGTGCGCCGTGCCCGTGAACTCGCGGGTGCCGGAGGGGTGGCCGCTATGGTGGATGCCGCGACGCTGGGCTTTGCCGATCGCGATAGCGAACGGATGCTCGCCGGCTCGCGCGGGGAGATTCCCGCCGAGGCGCGTTTGGCGCGTCTGTGGGTAGACGGTCCCGCGCCGGGGGATGTGATGTGTCCGTTGGGTATGAGTGGGCGAAGCAAGAAAGTATCCGACCTGCTCAACGAGGCTCGTATCCCCGTTTCTGAGCGCGCAGGCGTTCCTGTGGTGAGAACGGCTCCGGGAGGTGCCGTGGTATGGGTCGCAGGCGTTCGCACGGACGAGCGTTTTAAATGCACGGCCGCAACGCGCGTGGCGTATCTGCTTCGCGTGGTCGATGCGGAATAGCGTTTCACGTCAGCTATTCTGTGCGACGTTGACGGTATTCCCGCGCTGATGGCGTACGGGCTGGAAAATATACCCCGTGCGCTGCTAGAATGTGAAGTTCGCGTCCATACGGCGGTGTGTGGGCGATAAGCACAAGAAAGGGTTGTCATGGCTTCTCAACATCCGGATATCGAGAAGGTTCTGTTTACGCAGGAGGATATCGAGGGTATCGTCTCTCGCCTAGGCGAGCAGATTACTCGCGACTACGCGGGTAAGGATCTGGTGCTGATTGCGGTCCTGCGTGGCGCCGTGGTCTTTATGGGCGACCTGATGCGCAAGATCGAGCTGCCGACCAACATCGATTTCATGGCTGTTTCGAGCTATGGTGACGGCGTGAAGTCCTCGGGTATCGTGCGTATCATTAAGGACCTGGATATCGACATCCGCGGTCGCGACGTGCTGATCGTCGAGGACATTCTGGACTCGGGCCTGACGCTCAAGTATCTGATGAAGAACCTCGAGAGCCGCAAGCCCGCTTCTCTGGAGGTCGCCGCCTTCCTGTGGAAGGACGTTGAGGACCGTACCTCGGCCATCACGCCCAAGTATGTTGGAACCCATTGCCCCGATGCCTTTGTGGTGGGCTACGGCCTCGATTATGCCGAGCGCTATCGTAACCTTCCGTATCTGGGCATTTTGAAACCGGAGGTTTATTCGTAAGATGCCCGACGACCGTAACGATAACAATTCCCAGACTCCCCGGGAGCCTAAGATCCCGGGGATGCCCGGAGGCAAGAAGCCCACGCGTACGGGCTGGCTGTATTTTATTTTGGCTTGCGCGCTCCTGGGCTACGCCTTCTTTAACATGGGCTCCGGCTTTGCCAATTCCAGCAATACCGTAAAGCTCGCGACGAGCGAGATGGTGAGCGCCATCAAGCAGGATCGCGTCGAAGATCTGACCTATACGGTTCAAGACGGAAGCGTGACGGGTCATTACTGGAAGACGAAGAAGGACAAGGGCGATACGAGCGAGCTCAAGAGCTTCTCCTCGACCTATGTCGGCTCCGATTCGCTTGCCGAGCTTATGGCGGAGCACCCCGATACCAAGTACATCGTCAACACCAACGATCCCGATTTTTGGGGCGACTTGGCGATGAGCGTGCTTCCGACGATCGCCCTGATCGCTATCATGTTCTACTTTATGCGTCAGATGATGGGCGCCAACAACAGGAACATGCAGTTTGGCAAGACCAACGCCAAGACCAACGAGGCCACGCGCCCCAAGGTCAAGTTTGAAGACGTTGCCGGCGTGGACGAGGCAGTCGAGGAGCTCGAGGAGATCCGTGACTTTTTGAGCGATCCGGATCGCTATCGCAAACTGGGCGCCAAGATCCCGCGTGGCGTGTTGCTGGTGGGCCCTCCGGGCACCGGTAAAACGCTGCTGGCCAAGGCTGTTGCCGGCGAGGCGGGTGTGCCGTTCTTTAGCATCTCTGGTTCCGACTTTGTCGAGATGTTCGTGGGTGTCGGCGCCAGCCGTGTGCGTGACCTCTTTAAGGAGGCCAAGTCCCAGGCCCCGTCGATCATCTTCATCGATGAGATCGATGCCGTGGGACGTCAGCGCGGAGCCGGCCTGGGCGGCGGCCACGACGAGCGCGAGCAGACGCTCAACCAGCTGCTGGTCGAGATGGACGGTTTTGAGGAGAGCGAGTCGGTCATCCTGATTGCTGCGACCAACCGTCCTGACATCCTGGATCCGGCATTGCTGCGTCCCGGTCGTTTTGACCGTCAGGTCACGGTCGACCGTCCGGATGTGAAGGGCCGCGAGCAGATCTTGCGCGTGCATGCCGAGAACAAGCCGATGGACGAGGACGTGAAGTTTGAGAAGCTCGCCCAGATGACCGTTGGCTTCACCGGTGCCGATTTGGCAAATCTGCTCAACGTGTCTGCGCTGCTGGCTGCCCGCCGCCATCGTTCCGTGATCTCGATGGATGAGGTCGAGGAGTCGATGGAGCGCGTGATTGCCGGCCCGCAGCGCAAGGGTCGCGTGATGACCGAGGCCGAGCGCACCACGATTGCCTACCACGAGAGCGGCCACGCCCTGGTGGGCCACATCCTGGAGCATTCCGATCCGGTCCACAAGATCTCGATCGTCAGCCGCGGCCAGGCGCTGGGCTATACGCTGCAGCTTCCGCAGGAGGACCACTTCCTCAAGACCAAGAACGAGATGCTCGACGAGCTTGCCGTGTTCTTGGGCGGTCGCGTTGCCGAGGAGCTCATGTGCGACGACATCACGTCGGGCGCGAGCAACGATTTGGAGCGCGCGACCAAGATGGCGCGCGAGATGGTCACGCGCCTGGGCATGAGCGAGGAACTGGGCACGCAAGTGTTTGGCGAGGCGCAGCATCAGGTATTCCTGGGCCGCGATTACGCCGATCACCAGGATTACTCCGAGGAGACGGCGCGCCGCATCGATATCGAGGTCCAGCGCATTATGCGTGAGGCCCATCGCCGTGCGGTCGAGATTTTGGATGCCCGTCGCGATCAGCTCGACCTGATGGCCAAGGTGCTGCTTGAGCGCGAGACCGTCGAAGGCGACGCCGTGAACGCCCTGCTCGACAACGAGTGGGATGCCTACCTTGAGCGCGAGGGCGATATCCTGGCAGCCAAGGAGGAGCGCAATGCCAAGGCAGCCGGCATGCCGACCAAGAAGCGCGCGCCTCGTATGAGCGAGGAGGAGCTGGCGGCCGATGCCGCGGCATTTGCGCAGGCGGCTATGCAGGAGGATGCCGAAGTCGCATCCGATGATGCTGACGATGACCATGCCGTCGTCGATGCCGATGCCGATGCCGACACCGACAAATAGTCTTTGTGGCGAAAGCCTCCGCGGGGAAACCTGCGGAGGCTTTTTCTTTTGAGCGATATGGGGCCGTCTGTTGATTGGGGACAGACTTAAATGAGCGTTTTCACGCATTTAAGTCTGTCCCCAATCAACATTGCTGCGGCACTTTGCTCGGCTAAAGCGTACAATAGCGCCTATGCGAAAGGGGAACAGATGATCAACGAAACTATGTATGCTCGCGGTGCGGAAAGCTCCATCATCCGTGAGATTTTTAGCTATGGCCTTGAGCGCAAGGCGCAGATCGGTGCGGAAAACGTATTTGATTTTTCGCTGGGCAATCCGAGCGTTCCGGCACCCGCTGCTGTGGCGGAGTCCATTAAGAAGGCCCTGGAGCTGCCGAGTGACCAGTTGCACGGCTACACCCCCGCTCCGGGCCTGCCGCAATGTCGAGCGGCCGTCGCCGAATCGCTCAACCGCCGCTTTGGAACGAACTATGAGGGTAAGGACGTCTTTATGACGGTGGGTGCCGCAGCTTCGCTCACCTGCACGCTCAACGCCGTTACGAACCCGGGCGACGAGGTTATTGTTATCGCCCCGTACTTTCCGGAGTATCGCGTTTGGATTGAGAAGGCCGGCTGTACGTGTGTTGAGGCGCTCGCCGATGAAGATACGTTCCAGCTGAGCGTGGACAACGTGCTCAAGGCGATCAGCGATAAGACGGCGGCCGTCATCATTGACTCTCCCAACAATCCGACCGGTGCCGTATATACATGCGACACGCTGACGCGACTGGCCAATGTTCTGCGCGAGGCCAACGCTCAGCGCGATCCCGAGAATCCGATTATGCTCATCTCGGATGAGCCGTACCGCGAGATTGTGTACGGTGCCGAGGTGCCTTGGGTGCCCTCGATCTACGAGCACACCATCGTGTGCTACTCGTATTCCAAGTCGCTGTCGCTGCCGGGCGAGCGCGTGGGGTGGATCTTGGTTCCCAACACCAATCCGCAGGCTGCCCGTCTGATGCCGGCTGTTGCGGGTGCTGCCCGTACGCTAGGTTTTGTATGCGCACCGGCACTCTTCCAGCGCGTAATCATCGATTGCATCGATGAGCCGAGCGATGTCGAGGCCTATGCGCGCAACCGCACCGCGCTTACCGACGCACTAGCGGAGTACGGCTACACCTATGTTGAGCCGGATGGTGCATTCTACCTGTGGGTGAAGGCGCTGGAACCCGATGCGAATGCGTTTTGCGAGCGTGCAAAGAAGTATGAGTTGCTTGCGGTTCCCTCGGACAGCTTTGGTATGCCGGGTTGGTTCCGCCTGGGCTATTGCGTGAGTTACGAAACGATTATCAATTCGCTACCCGCTTGGAAACAGTTGGCGGACGAGTATCGTTAAAAGTAAAGCGCTCTGCCTACAATGTTTTACGTGAAACGGGGTTTGGTGTTAAGCCAGACCCCGTTGTCATGGACGTTGTGTCTTTGGGATGGAGTGGTTTTACGACTATCGAAGGCTATGCGTACAATGAATATAAGCGACGGCCGTGCCAGATAAGGAGACCTGATGCCCTACCTGCTTTCTTGTGACATTCATACCCATACGATATTCTCTGCGCATGCATATTCGACCATTGAGGAGAATGTGTACTGGGCGGCAGAGCGTGGCCTGCAGGTGCTCGGATCTGCCGACCATCTGAGCTCTATGGTTACGGCTTGCCCCAATGACCTGCGCAGTTACCAATTCTTTATCAACCAGGATATCTGGCCGCGCATTTGGAGCGGCGTGCTGGTGCTGCGTGGTGCCGAGGCCGATATCGTTTCGCTGGACGGAAGCCTGTTTGGCGAGGACACTCCTGTCACGCTCGATATTGCCGGTGATTCGTACAGCCGTCAGCATTCGCTGTTCGATTTGGTTACGCGAAATTTGGATTATTTGGTTGCGAGCGTGCATAATCCGCAGATTGCTGAAGGCGCGACGCTGGCCCAGACGACCGAGATGTATATCAATGCCCTGGAGCACCCCAAGGTGTTCATGCTGGGTCACACGGGGCGTTCGGGCGTGCCGTTCGATATCGACGAGGTGCTGTTGGCAGCTAAGGCCAAGCACAAGGTTATCGAGATCAACAACCATAGTCTTGAACACGGTGTCGACACTGAGCATTGGGCCGTATGCCGCAAGATCGCCGAGCGCTGCGCCGAGCTGGGCGTGGGCATTGGCGTGTCAACCGATGCCCACATTGGCATGGCCATTGGCAAGCTCGATCACGCGCGCAAGATGCTCGACGAGATTCACTTCCCGCTAGATTTGATCGTGACGCGCGACCGCGAGACGCTGCTGCGCGAGATGGCGGCAGCCGGCGTGTGCGATCTGCGCAATGGGATGTAGCGGAGTTTATAAACCAAGCGAAGGGGGCGGCCCAGGCGGGTCGCCCCCTTTCTTGTCCCAAAAATCTACTGAGGTCGGTTAGCGGCGTTCGAGGACCGCTACGGTTTCGGTGTGGTCGGTGTGAGGGAACATGTCGACGGGCGTGATCTTGAGCAGGCAATAGCCTCCGTCGAGGAGCTGATGCAGGTCGCGCTCTTGAGTTACGGGGTTGCAGCTGATATAGGTGATGCGGCGCGGCTTAAGCGCGCAGGCAGCTTCGAGGAACTCGGGCGTGGAGCCGGCGCGCGGCGGATCGATGGAAAGGACATCGACCCGCTCGTTGTTATCGGCGGCATCCAGGATGTAATCGGTGGCGTCGTCGGCCATAAACCAAGCGCTGCGGGTGAGGCCGTTGAGCTCGGCATTGCGGCGTGCGTCGGCAATGCCTGCCGGGTTGCGCTCCACGCCGAGCAGCATGATGCCGATGCCCTTGTTCTGGGCATCTTTAGCTGCGCAAAGACCGATGGTGCCGCTGCCACAGTAGGCATCCATAAGCACATCGCCCTGGTGCAGATCCATACCGTCGATAGCGAGCTGGTAGAGCAGCTCGGTCTGTTGCGGGTTGGTCTGGTAGAACGCGGTGGGGGAGATATCGAACTCGCAGCCGAGCAGCTGGTCGCGCATGCACTCGGCGCCATATACAATGCGGGTTTCCTCGCCGAGGATGGCGTTGCCGGGACGTCCGTTGATGTTTTGGGCGACGGTGACGATACGCGGATCGAGTGCAGCGACGGCCTCAAAGAAATCCTGTGCATGCGGCAGGTCGCGCTGGGCGGTCACGAGGGTGACCATGATCTGGTCGGTGCGCCAGCCGCAGCGAACGACGGCATAGCGAAGCAGCCCGAGATGTTTGTCTTCGTTAAAGGCGGGAATGTGCAGCCGCTCAGCTTCGCGTGCGATGCCGTTGAGAATCTGACGGGCGCCCGGTGCCTCGACAGGACACTCGGGTACGGCAACGATCTTGTGCGTGCCGCGCTCAAAGAAACCGCAACGGACAGCGCCCTCCTTACCGGGAGCAAAGGGAGTGGCGGCCTTATGGCGAAAACCGCGCGGCGCAGGATATTTGCCCGGGTCGCCCAGGGTGACACCCATACCACGAATAGGATCTACAGCAATGCCCTCACGCGCACAAAGCGAAGCAAAAAGCTCCTCCATAGCAGCCTGCTTGGCGGCGAGCTGCTTCTTATAAGGACGATTGAGCGCCGTACACCCACCGCAAGCTTTCATGATGGAACAAGGAGACTTGGGATCAACGGCCTTGCGCGCAGACGGAACCGGATTCTTATACGGGCGCTTGGAGCGAGTCTGAGATGCCGTATCCTCGCTCCGACGAGAGCCGGGACGCTTGGCCTTAGCCTTGCCCTTGGCCGACTTACCCTTCGCGTCCTGAGACGACTTGGATTTCTGAGAAGTTTTTTTCTCCTCTGACCCCTCAGCCGCCTCGATCAAAGCACGACGAGCCTTACGCTCCGCACGAGATTCTGCCATCAATAACTCCACTAATTTACAAATTGAAATCTGAAAGCATTGTACCGTGCCAAGTTAGCAGACGATATGCAAGCGCCCATTTCATGTCAGCGATAAGTCCAACGATGTTTGCCCGGCGTGGGCGGGGAGCGGCGCGTAATTAAGTTTATCGCGAGTTCCGCACGCAAAGGAAAGCACTTAATGTGCTTTCCGTCTTGCGCAGGACTGTAGAGCAGGAAACTTAATTACGCGCCGCTCCCCGCCCACGCCGGGCAACCTCTCCCTTGTACTTTATCAAGGTAGAGTGTATGATTCTGGACGTTACACGACTCACTTTACCTAACTAAAGTGCTACCAAAGGGGAATACCATGAACACCGATATGTCTCGTCGTCAGTTTGTTGGTCTAGCCGGCTCGCTCGCCATGGTGCTTGGCCTTGGTCTTGTCGGTTGCGGCGGTGGTGCCGGCAAGGGCTCCGCTGCTGGCTCTGCCGCGGCCAAGGATGTGAAGGGCGCTGCGGAGTCCAAGAAGCTCGTGGTGGGCTTTGATAAGTCCTATCCTCCGTACGGCTTTGTGGGCGACGATGGTGAGTACACCGGCTTTGATCTCGATCTTGCCAAGGCTGTTGCCGATAAGCAGGGCTGGGAGGTCAAATACGAGGCCATCGACTGGGATGCCAAGGATACGCTGCTTAACTCGGGCGCCATCAACTGCATCTGGAACGGCTTTACCATGGAGGGCCGTGAGGACGATTACACGTTTTCCGAGCCGTACATGCTCAACGAGCAGGTGCTGGTGGTCAAGAAGGACGCGGGCATCAAGAGCTGGGACGATCTTGCCGGCAAGACCGTGATTACCCAGACCGATTCCGCTGCGCAGGATGTGCTCGAGGGCGAACAGAAGGATCTGGCGGCGACGTTTGCCACGCTCGACACGATCGGCGAGTACAACACGGCCTTTATGCAGCTCGAGAGCGGCGCGGTCGATGCCGTGGCTTGCGACCTTTCGATTGCCCAGTATCAGCTTGCCGCCAAGCCCGATGCTTATACGCAGCTTGATGAGCCGCTGTCCAGCGAGCACTACGCCGTCGGCTTTAAGAAGGGCGACACCAAGTCGGCCGACGCCGTGACCGAGTCGCTCAAGGCACTCTACGATGACGGTACGGTTAAGGATCTCTGCGACAAGTATTCAAGCTATGGTCTATCTTTCGATAATTGGGTGCTCAAGTAATGTCTATTCAGGTCATGATGCAGATGCTTGGCCAGGGATTCTTGGTCAGTTTGCAGCTGTTTGTACTGACGCTGCTCGGGTCGATTCCGCTGGGAATCCCCGTGGCGTTTATGCGCATGAGCAAAATCGTGCCGCTTCGCTGGATTGCGCGCATCTACATTTCGGTCATGCGCGGTACGCCGCTCATGCTGCAGATGTTTGCCATCTACTTTGCCCCGTACTACGTGTTTGGCATTTCGCTCACTCCCGATTCCAAGTGGACGGCGTGCGTCGTGGCGTTCATCATCAACTATGCCGGCTACTTTGCCGAGATCTATCGCTCGGGCTTGCAGTCCATTCCGCGCGGTCAATACGAGGCTGCCGAGGTGCTGGGCTATTCGCGCGTGCAGACGTTTCTGTATATCGTGATGCCGCAGGTCGCCAAGCGTATTCTGCCGGCGATGGGCAACGAGATCATCACGCTGGTCAAGGACACGTCGCTGGCGTTTGCCATTGGCGTGGGTGAGATGTTCTCGACGGCCAAGGCGCTGGTCGCCTCGCAGGTGAGCATGGTGCCGTTTGCGATTGCGGCGTTGATCTACTGGGTCTTTAACTTTGTGGTCGAGATGCTGCTGGGCGCCGCCGAAAAGAAGCTGGACTACTATCATGACTAACTCAGTGATGAAAATCGAAAGCGCGCGCAAGGCGTTTGGCGGCAATGAGGTGCTCAAGGATATCTCGCTCGAGGTGAAGCGTGGCGAGGTCGTGGCGATTATCGGGCCTTCGGGTGGCGGCAAGTCCACGCTGCTGCGCTGTGCCACGCTGCTCGAGACACTCGACGGAGGCTCGCTCTCGTTTGGCGACCTTGCCGTCGCGACGGATGCGGGTTCGGGCGCGGTGTACGCAAAGGGCGATGTTCCTAAACAGGCGCGCTCGCGGTTTGGTCTGGTGTTTCAGAACTACAATCTGTTCCCGCACTATACCGTGATGAAAAACATCACCGATGCTCCGATTCGCGTGCTCAAGCGTCCGCGCGAGCAGGCAGAGGCACGTGCATGCGAGTTGATCGCGCAGATGGGGCTTACGGGCAACGAGAACAAGGTTCCTTGTGAGCTTTCGGGCGGTCAGCAGCAGCGCGTGAGTATTGCCCGCGCCCTAGCGCTCGACCCGGAGATCCTGTTCTTTGACGAGCCGACCTCGGCACTCGATCCCGAGCTGACGGCCGAGGTGCTGCGTGTCATTAAAGACCTTGCGGCGCAGAATATGACGATGGTGATCGTGACCCACGCAATGCAGTTTGCGCGCGATGTTGCCGATCGCGTGGTCTTTATGGATGGCGGCCGCATTGTCGAGGAGGGGCCTGCCGATCAGGTTATCGACCATCCGCGCGAGCAGCGCACGCGTGAGTTCTTGAGTCGCATCGAGGGGTAGGCTCAGGTATTTACTCAACTATTAATTGAGGTGAAGCCGCCGCAGGTCTTACGGTCTGTGGCGGCTTTTTGTTTGCATCGACGGGGTTCAATAATCGCCTCACAAGCTTGTCTCTTCCTCTCGCCGCCTGTATTCATACGTGCGCCGAAAGGTATGCATGGACGGTCGCCCGTGAGGGTAGGGTGGTGGCATAGGACATTTGGAGGGTGAGTCGGCTCGGCTGCCGACCATGCTGCTCCCGGGATGGCACCGACCGCGAACTCTCCCCGTTGGCGTCGCGCATTGCGCGCGGCCCTGCAAGGAGGTCATCATGGGTGCTCCCAAGACCGGTAACGTAAGGAACGTGGTGCTCGTAGGCCAAGGCGGGGTGGGCAAGACTTCACTCGCCGAAGCCATGCTCCACCTTTCCGGCAAGACCGCCCGCCTGGGCGGCCACGACGGCACCAAGCCCACGCTCGACTATGACCCCGAAGAGGTCAAGCGTGCGTTTTCCATCTCGACGACCATTGCGCCGATCGACTGGAAGGGCGCGCGCATCAATGTGCTCGATGCCCCGTGCTACCCCGATTTTATCGGCGACGCCTTTGCCGCGATGAGCGTCTGCGAGACGGCTCTGTTTGTGGTCGACGCCGAGGCCGGCCCACAGCCTACGACGGTTAAGCTCTGGTATGCCGCCGAGGACCTGCGTCTGGCGCGTGCGGTGTTCGTAAACCGCCTGTCGCGCTCCGAGGCCAGCTTTGCGACCACGATGGACCTGCTGCAAGAGCGCTTTGGCACGCGCCTGGGCGCCGTGACCCTTCCCTGGGGCGAGGGCGAGGACTTTGACGGCATCATCGACCTGGTGCGCATGAAGGCGCGCCATTGCAACGGCACCGAAGCCGTTGAGTCGGAGATTCCCGAGGAGTATCGTGCCCAGGCCGAGGAGGCCCACGACCATCTGTGCGAGCTGGTGGCCGAGGCCGACGATGAGCTGATGATGAAGTACCTGGAAGGCGAGGAGACGCTGACGCAGGAGGAGCTTGAGGGCTTGCTGTCGAAGGCGATTGCCGAGCGCATCTTTGTGCCGGTCTTTGCGGGCGATTGCATTAAGGAGCAGGGCGTCAACTCGCTGATGGACGACATCGCGACGTACTTCCCGGCGCCGACGGACTACGGCGAGATGCCGCTCATCGACGGTGATTCGCTCAAGATTTCGAGCGACGATGACCGTCCGGTGGCGTTTGTGTTTAAGACGCTGGCCGATCCGCAGCAGGGTCGCATCAGCTTTATCAAGGTGCTGACGGGTACGCTTGAGCCGGGTCTTGAGCTGATCAACGCGCGTACCCGCAAGAGCGATCGTCTGGCTCACCTGTATGTGATGTGCGGCCGCGACATGACCGAGGTCGGTCACGCCTATGCCGGCGACATCATCGTGGCGCCCAAGCTGGCGGCCGAGACGGGCGATACGCTCTCCATTACCGGTAAGGTCGAGGCTGCGGCGTTTAAGTTCCCCAACTCTCAGTACCGCATCGCCATCGAGTCCGAGAATCGCGGGGACGAAGAGAAGCTCTACACGTTTATCGAGAAGGCCTGTAAGGCCGATCCGACTATGAGCATCGACCGCGACGAGGAGACCGGCCAGACCATCATCTCCGCCGTGGGTGAGGCGCAGGTTTCGGTGTTGCTCAATCGCCTTGAGGATCGCACCAAGGTCGTGGCCAAAAGCGTGCCGATTCGCATCCCGTATCGCGAGACCATTCGCCGCACGGCGAGTGCCCAGGGCCGCCACAAGAAGCAGACTGGCGGTGCCGGTCAGTATGGCGACTGCTGGCTGCGCGTTGAGCCGCTCATTGGGCCCGACGGTACGAGCGACGGCTATGAGTTTGTTGACGAGGTCGTGGGTGGCCGCATCCCGCGCTCGCTGATCCCCGCCGTGGACAAGGGTGTCCAGGAGACCATGAAGGACGGCATCATTGCCGGCTACCCGCTCACGGGCATTCGCGTGGCTGTGTACGACGGCTCGTATCACAGCGTCGACTCCAACGAGATGGCGTTCCGCGCGGCGGCTCGCATCGGCCTGCGCAAGGCATGCGCCGATGCCGACCCGGTGGTGCTGGAGCCCATTGAGGAAATTACGGTGACCATCCCCGAGAGCTACGCCGGCGCTGTGATGGGCGACATCTCGGCATCGCGCGGTCGCGTGACGGGCATGGAGACCGATGAGCGCGGCGATACCGTGGTTATTGCCCAGGCGCCGCTGGCAGAGCTGACGGATTATTCGACGCGCCTGCGCTCTATCACGCGCGGCACGGGTGACTTTACCATGAAGCCCGCAGGCTATGAGCAGGTGCCTTATGACGTTCAGGCCAAGCTGGTCGAGCGCTATGAGGAGGGCCGTGCCAAGTAGCGCGTGATTTTGTCTGCAATGTAGGTGCTGACGAAAGGGCCGCCCTGGGTAACCGGGGCGGCCCTTTTTGATTCCTTGGGGACGGAGGAAAACGGATCATTTAGGCTTTGGGGCAGCTTGGTCGGTCCTAGTCTCCCGAGGCCTGATTGCGGCCGGTGGTGTAGTCGATCTGCACGTGCGGCTGCAGGTTGTAGCAATATACGTGGAAGCAGAGGGTCTTGCCGTGGTCCTCGACCGATTGCGCCTCAAGGCGCATGCCACGGCAGACAAGTTCCTCTTCGTTATACATAGGCGTGACGCGGTAGAGCACATGGTTGCCCGTATCGCGAATATAGTTGAGAATCTGCTCTTCAAACGGCAGCATGCCCGTCTCGTTGAGATAGCGCGTGCCGGTGAGGAGATTCTTGCGGTTGGCGTTTTCGCCGCAGAGCGACCAGGCGATAAGGTGGCAGCGGTTGTAGAGGCTCTGGCCCGGAATAAAGTCGTAGCGCTGCTGGTGCCAACCGGCAGGATGGATGCGCGAGATATCGCCGCGCTCGCCTTGACCGAGTGATTCGGGGCCCACGCAGGCGAGCGCTTTGCGGGTGCGGCCCAGGCTGTCGAGCTTGGAGAACTTCTTAAAGCAGCCCTCTTCTGTAGCGCGCTCGTATTCATCGAGCGTGAATGATGGTGTGCCGAGCGGGTGCGTGCTGTCGGCGCGAAGGGCAACGTAGGGGTTGCCGGCGTAGTCGGGAATGCTGCTGAGATAAACACCGCGGGCGCGGTTGAGGTCGGGGTTTTCGACCTCGTCGATGGGGGTGGCGGCACTGCCCGCGGAAACGTCGTCATCGGTGTCGGTCGCGGCGGAATCGGAGCCATCGCCAGAGTCCTGGCTGTTTTGAGGGTCCGCCGCGCTCGCCGTTCCCGATTCGAGCCGAGCGACCAGGTCTGCCTCGTCGTCGGTGCGGCTGGGACTCTCGTTTTGTTTTTCGGCCAGAGCCGCCGCCTGCTCATCGCCTTGCGGCGACAGCAACTTGGGCGCTCCGTCGAGCGATCCCGTAAACAGCGCAAACCCCAGCACCACGGCGGTGCCGATGGAAAGTGCTTGCTTGTAGGCGGGCTTGCGCGACATTGAGGCTCCTGGATGGACGGTTGGGAATCTACCAGTCTAGCAGGAGCCGGCAAGGGCCGTTCTGTCGAACAAATACTTAAGATTTGAGACAAACGCTACTGATTCATTTGTCCCGCGGTCTAGATCGAGGTGGAGTCGAGCCAGTTGAGCTTGCACTCGAGAATGCGCTGCTCGCCGGGTTCGCTGCTTCCGTCAAGTAGGGCGAGCAGCATCTCGGCTGCTTCGCGACCTTCTTGGTCGACGGGCTCGATGATGGTGGAGACGGTCGGTGTGGTGAGATTAGTCCAGTCTTCGCAGTTGAGTCCCAAAAGGCCGATTTGCTGCGGAAGCAGATGGGCCATTGGCTGGAGGGCCTTGTAGACACGGGGAAGTGCCCACTGATTTTGCACGAAGATAAGGGTTCGCTTGGCGGGATTGAACTTGAATTTAAAGTATTCAGTGAGCTCGTTGATTGACGGCTTGTTGTGATCGATGGGAATCGCTTTGTAGAGCTGCCCGTTCGCTGCCAGCGCCTCGGCATACCCCTGAAAACGCTCCATGCGGGTGCGCATTTCGGTCATGTTGGCGGCAATGGAAAAGAAATCTTCGTAGCCGGCGTCGAGGAGTGCCTGTGTGGCGTTGTACACGCCGTCGTAAAGGTTGGTTTTGATCCAGCTGGTACCTGGGCTATAGATGGCCGCATCGAAAAAGACGACCGGCTTGCCGGCGCGTCTAATGCGGTCATGCACGGCTTTGAAGTTTGCCGTGGGCTGGATGATAAAGCCATCGACGCCCAGCGAGAGCATCTTGTCGACGTACATGAGCTCGGTCTCGGGGTTAAAGTTGCTCGTGCAAACGACCGTCTGGTAGCCCGCGGGGAGCATGACCTGCTCCATGCCATTGAGAACGAGCCCCGCCCATTTGTTGGTGTTATCCAAAATGATGATGGCAATGACGTGGGTTTGCTTGCCGGTGAGCGTCTGCGCTTGGTCGTTGGGAACGTATCCGAGTTCCTTAATGACGCGCGCGATTTTGTTCTGCGTCTTCTCGCTAAGCTTTTCTCGTTTGTCGTTGAGGTAATACGAGACGCTTGCCGTCGAGGTTCCCGCCTCTCGAGCGACGTCTGCGATCGTAACGCGCTGTTTTGCCACAGCGACTCCTTCCGACAGATGAGCATTTTCCAACATGATGACTTTGAGTCTTGGTGAAGGATACGCTTCGGTGAGCGGCTTTTTCCTTTCATATGAGTATGCAACAAATGCGGCATACGGGTGGGGTCGAAATTTGTGACCGGCATGCGCATCTGCCGTCTACCGAGAAAATCAAATACTTCTTGACTTTTGAAATCGAGGGCAAAATCGCAGGATTCATTTTTGGTTAAACGCATAACTAAATCGCATAACCAACGCTCTGACCCGCGCGTTTACCGAAATAAGCTGGCATTAAGAAAAACGAGCACCTATATTGTTCTTGTCGAAAAGACAGCAAGTCCAAACGGCAGGGGATGCTCCGGAGGCCTCCGCAAACGGTGTCTTGCGCACGCAACTCTATGAAAAGAGGGAAGCAATGAAGATCGTAGGCGTTGCCGCCTGTACTGTGGGTATCGCCCACACGTATATGGCCCAGAAGGCGATTCAGGATGAATGCGCCGCCCGTGGCATCGAGTGCAAGGTCGAGGCTCAGGGTGGCCTGGGTATCGAGAATGAGCTCACGCAGGAAGACGTGGACTCCGCCGACCTGGTCCTGGAGTCCGTCGACGTGGGTGTCGAGAACGAGGACCGTTTTGAGCAGAAGATGGCCGAGGGCAAGTTCCTGAAGGTCGGCACCTCTGATGTAATCGCCGATCCGGTAAAGATCATCGACCAGGCCATTGAGATCATCAAGGCGACGGGTGGCGCCGTTGACGCGCCCAAGGCCGAGGCCAAGGCAGAGAAGAAGGCCGTCTCCGCTGCCCCGCAGGCCCCGACACCGGCGTCCAAGCAGTCTATCTTTGCCGATCCTGGCAAGACGCTGCTCAATGCATTCAATACCGGCGTTTCCTATTTTATCCCCATCGTCGTTATCGGCGGCGTGTTCCTCGCCTTCTCGCTGGCATCCGGTACCGCCGGCGCCAACGGCATGGAGGTTACGAACCCGCTGATGGTGAGTCTTAACACCATCGGCATGGCCGGCATCTCCATGATGATCCCGGTGCTTGCGGCATACATCGCCTACTCGATGGCTGGCAAGCCCGCGCTCGCCCCCGGTTTTGTCCTGGGCTACCTGGTCAACAACGCAGTCGTTACCCCTAACGGCAACAGCGTTTCGACCGGCTTCTTGGGCGCCATGATCATGGCGGTCATCTGCGGCTACTTTGTCCGCTGGATGAAGACCTGGAAGGTCAACAACACCATCCAGACCATCATGCCCATCCTGATCATCCCGATTCTGACCTCGCTTGTCCTGGGCATGGCCTATATCTACATCCTGGCCACGCCGCTTGGCTTTGTGATGGACTGGCTCACCGGCGTGCTCGGCAGCCTGCAGGGCGGTTCCGCAGTTGTCCTGGGTCTGGTCATTGGCGTTATGACCGCCTTCGATATGGGTGGCCCCATCAACAAGACCGCCTCGACCTTCACCATGGCCATCATGGCCTCCGGTATCTACGGTCCTAACGGTATGTTCCGCGTCGCCGTCGCCGTTCCCCCGATCGCCTGTGGCCTCGCTGCGCTCATCGCCAAGAACAAGTTCGATGACGCTGACCGCCAGATGGGCATCTCCGCGCTGTTCATGGGCTGCATCGGTATTACCGAGGGCGCTATCCCCTTCGCGGTCAAGGACCTCGGTCACACCCTGCCCGGCATTTGCATCGGCTCTGCCGTGGGTGCGGCACTTGCCGCCTTCCAGGGCATCGACTGCTACGTCCCGCACGGTGGCTTTATCGTCGCCCTTGCCACCAACAACGTCGCGCTGTTCTGCCTGGACATCGTGATTGGCGCCGTGGTCGCCGCTGCAATCCTGATTGCCATGAAGCCCACGCTCGACAAGCAGGCCAAGTAAACCTTTAAGGACTCCGGTTGTACGGAGGGATGGATTTGACTCCGCACAACCGCCCCTACACAACAAAATCCATCCGTACTGATAGGGCCCACATCTGGGTCCCAGGGAACTTTTGTCAAAAATCCTCTGGAGAAGGAGAACAAAATGTCCAACCTCACCATCCGTCAGGCCGTTCAGGGCATGCTCAAGCTGCAGGATAGCGGCGATCACGCAACCATGGTCGGCATTGGCCCCATGAGCCCCAACCTGATTCAGGCCGTGTTCGAGCTTGCCAAGGACGAGGATTTCCCGCCCATGTTTATCGCCAGCCGCAACCAGGTCGATATGGACGAGATGGGCGCCGGCTACGTCAACGGTTGGGACCAGACGCGCTTTGCCGCCGACATCAAGAAGGTTGCCGACGAGGTGGGTTACACCGGTCCGTACTACCTGTGCCGCGATCACGGCGGTCCGTGGCAGCGCGACGAGGAGCGTAACGCCCACCTGCCCGAGGACGAGGCCATGGAGCTCGCCCGCAAGTCCTTCGTCGCCGACATGGAGGCGGGCTTTGACCTGCTGATGGTCGACCCCACCAAGGACCCCTATCAGATCGGCAAGGTTATTCCGCTCGACGTGGTGCTTCGCCGCACGATTGATCTTATCGACTACCTTGAGCAGTACCGTCGCGAGCATAACCTGCCCGAGGTTGCCTATGAGGTCGGTACCGAGGAGACCAATGGCGGCTTGACCTCTACCGATAAGTACGAGGAGTTCATTTCTCAGCTGCAGCCCGAGCTCGAGAAGCGCGGCTGCCCCATGCCCACCTTTATCGTCGGCCAGACCGGTACGCTCACCCGTTGGACCGAGCAGGTCGGCCATTACAACTTCAAGAATGCCCGCGAGCTCGCCGACATGGCTAAGCGCTACGGCGTGGGCCTGAAGGAGCACAACGCCGACTATCTGGACGACGCGACGCTGCTCGAGCACATCCCGGCACACGTGACCGCCTCCAACGTTGCTCCGCAGTATGGCACCGAGGAGACCCGCGCCTACCTCAAGCTCTGCGCCACCGAGCAGATCCTGGTCGACAACGGTCTGTGCGATGACCCCTCCGACCTGTATCACACCCTGCTGGTCAAGGCTATCAAGACCGAGCGCTGGCGCAAGTGGATGACTGGCGACGACGTCAACCTGCAGGTCGACGACATTCTTGCCGACGATGAGCTCAGCCTGAAGATCCTGGATGTCTCCGGTCACTATGCGTTCAACGATCCCGAGGTCAAGGAGCAGGTCGAGAAGCTCTACCGCAACCTCGCCGCTCAGGACATCGACGGCAAGCGCTTTGTCATCGAGCACATCAAGCGCCCGATCAAGCAGTACGTCGTCGGTCTTAACCTCAAGGGCGTCACGACCCGCATCGAGGCCGCTCTTGCCGAGTAAGTAGCTTTTCCTACGCGACGCCGGGCCTGGGGCATGTCCCAGCCGCAGGCCCGGCACATAGGACAAAGGGACATCCCCTTTGTCCTATTTTTTGAGTTTTGGATTCCTTCGAAGGAGTTTGCACCATGAAGTTCTTTATCGATACCGCCAATCTGGACGAGATCGCCGAGGCCAAGAGCTGGGGCTGCCTGGCCGGTGTTACCACCAACCCGTCCCTGTACGCCAAGACCGGCGGCAAGCTTGCCGACTTTGAGCCGCATATGCTCAAGATTGCCGAGCTCTGCGAGGGCCTGCCCGTTTCCGCCGAGTCTACCGCTACCACTGCCGAGGGTATGATCGAGGAGGGCAAGCGCCTTGCCGCCCTCGCCCCCAACATCGTGGTCAAGCTTCCCGTGTGCGAGGCCGGCCTTGCCGCCTGCCGTGCGCTGGCCGATGCTGGCGTGCGCGTCAACATGACGCTCGTCTTCTCGCCGACGCAGGCCCTTATGGCCGCCAATGCCGGTGCTCGCTACATCAGCCCGTTTGTCGGTCGTTTCGATGACATCGCCGAGGACGGTATCTCGCGGCTCGACAACGTCGTGACCTGCATTAAGAACTACGACTGGACGGGCAAGAACGTCGACGACACCGTCGAGATCATCACCGCCTCGGTTCGTACGCCCAACCACGTGACCCAGGCCGCGCTACTCGGTGCCGATATTGCGACCGTGCCCATGGCCGCTCTCAAGAAGTGCCTGCATCATCCGCTGACCGACCAGGGCCTCGCCTCTTTTGAGGCTGACTGGCAGAAGGTCGTCGCTCAGGCTTAACGAGTGGATTGCCCCGGCATCGCGTCATCCGGTGCCGGGGTTGTTCTCAAGAGAGGAATTCGTATGACCAACCAGGAGCTGGCGAAGGTCGCCAATGAGGTCAGGAAGGGTGTCGTGACTGCGGTTCACGCGGCCAAGTCGGGACACCCGGGTGGATCGCTCGGTGCTGCCGACATCATGGCGTATCTGTACTTTGAGGAAATGAATATCGATCCTGCCGACCCTCACAAGGCCGATCGCGATCGCTTTGTGCTCTCCAAGGGTCACGCGGCGCCGGGCCTGTATTCGGTGTTGGCAAATCGCGGCTATTTTCCCGTCGAAGAGCTCGAGACGCTGCGTCATATTGGCAGCCGACTGCAGGGCCATCCCAACATGAACGACGCCCCTGGCATCGATATGTCCACCGGATCGCTCGGTCAGGGCATCTCCGCCGCGGTTGGAATGGCACTCGCCGCAAAGCACTGGGGTGACAGCTACCGCGTCTACACGTTGCTGGGCGACGGCGAGTGCGAGGAGGGCCAGGTGTGGGAGGCGGCCATGTTTGCCGGCAACCATGCGCTCGACAATCTTGTTGCCGTCGTCGACCACAACGGCTTGCAGATTGACGGCACAATCGATGAAGTTAACTCGGCCATGCCGCTCGCTGACAAGTTCCGCGCCTTTAAGTGGCATGTGATCGAGCTCGCCGACGGTAACGACATGGCGCAGATTGCCGCCGCCTTTGCCGAGGCCCGCAAAGTGAGCGACTCGCCCGTGGCCATTATCGCCGAGACGGTGAAGGGCAAGGGCGTCTCCTTTATGGAAAACCAGGTGGGCTGGCACGGCAAGGCACCCAACGATGAACAGTTTGAGCAGGCCATGGCCGAGCTCGCAGCGGCAGGGGAGGAGCTCTAATGGCAGACGTCAAGAAAGTCGCCACGCGCGTTAGCTATGGCGAGGCACTTGTCGAGCTGGGCAATGAGCGCGATGACTTTGTGGTTCTCGATGCCGACCTGGCCGCCGCCACGCAGACCGGTAAGTTTAAGGCTGCGCACCCTGAGCGCTTCTACGACGCCGGCATTGCCGAGAGCAACCTGATGGGGCTCGCCGCCGGCATCGCGACCACGGGCCACGTCGCCTTTGCGAGCACCTTTGCGATGTTTGCCGCCGGTCGCGCGTACGAACAAGTGCGTAATTCCATTGGCTATCCGCACCTCAACGTCAAAATCGGTGCCACGCATGCGGGTATCTCGGTCGGTGAAGACGGCGCCACGCACCAGTGCTGCGAGGATATCGCACTCATGCGCACGATCCCGGGTATGACGGTAATCGTTCCCGCCGATGACATCGAGGCTCGCGCTTGCGTGCGCGCCGCCTATGAGTTTGAGGGACCGGTCTACATGCGCTTCGGACGCCTGGCAACGCCGGTCATTAACGATCACGAGGACTATGAGTTCAAGATTGGTCGCGGCGTGGTCGTGCGCGAGGGGTCCGATGTGACCATCATCGCTTGTGGCCTTATGGTCGCCGAGGCGCTTGAGGCTGCCGAGGCGCTCGCTGCCGATGGTATCGATGCCGAGGTCATCAATATGCACACGATCAAGCCGCTTGATGAGCGCCTGGTGGTTGCCAGCGCCAAGAAGACCGGTCGCGTGGTCACCGCCGAGGAGCATTCGATTATCGGTGGTCTTGGCGAGGCCGTGGCCTCGGTGCTCGCAGAGCAGCATCCGGTGCCGATGCGTCGCGTCGGCGTGCGCGATGTGTATGGCGAGTCCGGCCCTGCGGTCGATTTGCTGCACAAGTACGGTTTGGACGCCGACGGCATCGAAGCTGCGGTCAGGTCCGTGTTGTAAGGAAGGTTTCCATGGGATTTGTATCTGCCAACCAAGTGACAATCGGGTATACCGCCGCCTCGCGCGAGGACGCCCTACATTATTTGTCCGAGCAGGCCATCGAGCTCGGCTTTGCCGATGACGCATCTGCCGTAGAGGCCGCCTTCATTGCTCGCGAGAACGAGGCCGAGACCGGCCTTGTCGCCGGTTTTGCCGTTCCGCATGCCAAAAGCGACGCGATCCACACGCCGGGCGTTGCCGTGCTTAAACTGACCGAGCCCGTTGAATGGCCGAGCTTCGATGGGGTGCCCGTCGATGTTGCGCTCGCGCTGTACGTGCCCGCCGGCGAGGCCGGAACTACGCACCTGCGTCTGCTCTCCAAGGCTGCCGTGATGCTGATGGACGCCGGCTTCCGTGACAAGGTGCGCGCGAGCACCGATCCCGTTGAGATTGCGGAGCTCATCAATAGCGGACTCGAAGACTAGAACGGTCATCCCGTTCAATCAATTGATCCTTCTCCAAGGAAAAGGGCCGCGACGCCGTATGGGTGTCACGGCCCTATTTGCGTTTCCCCAGATAAAACCTGCCAAAATAAACCTGTCGCTTTTTGGCAGGCTAATCGTGAGTTATTTCACCGCAACTTAGGGCACGGTTAGGAAGTGTGCACCTTAAAGAGTGGAGCCCTTGATTAGAGAGATTGCGCTCGTCTCTCTAAATGTCTCTCTAAAGAGAAAGCTAGTTAAAGAGATAACATTGGGCAATCTAACAGTGAATTCGATACATCTCTCTAAATGTCTCTCTAAAACAAGGCGCTTATCTCTCTAAAGTTAGAGAGATATACGAAACGTTAGAGAGATAAATCTATTGTTTTAGAGAGACGGAATGCCAAAATTCGTCCGTCCGCTACCATCTGCCAAAAATGGAGGATAAAGGGCTCATCGAAGTAATGGGTTCGTCGACGAGCCGCAACCGCCGCTATCGGAAGAAGTAGATGCAGGCGAGTCGCCCCTCTTGTGTCTCTCGAAGTGAGATGGGTGCTAGGGGGGGGCGACTGCCTCGCGATATTTCCCCAGATAAAACCTGCCAAAATAAACCTGTCCCTTATTGGCAGGTCAGTTAACGCAGTGCAGGTTGAGCATATGCGAGCGAGCGGGCTCCGGGTGCGGTAAGGTGACGTGAAACAAGCGGGCGCTGACCTTTTGGTCGCGCCCGTGAAGTTGAACGTCAGATTGCCGTGCCCGGGGCCCGCGCAGCGCCGAGCAGTTACGCCGTTTGTAAAACGGCGTAACCTAAAGATTCATGTTGCCGTGGATGTAGGGGGTGACCTCGGGGGAGATATGGTCGCAGCCCAGTTCGCGCAGCGCGGACTCGATAACGGCGGGCAGCGGGGTTTTGCCCTCGGCATCGACGGCGTTGCCGCCGAGGGCAGCAATCTTGGCGACATCTGCGGGTGCGGCCTCGATATGCATGCAGCCGCCGATCAAGCGCGCGCGTACCTGTGCCAGATCAAGATCGTGCAGGTAATCCTCGCAGGCGCGGATTAAATCGACCTTCTCGCGCGTAAGCTCCTCGCCCGTGGGGACGCGCGTGGCAAGACATGCTCCCGCCGGCAGGTTCCAAACGGGATAACCCCATGCGCGCAGCAGCTCGCGCTCTTCGTCCTTGGTAAAGCCGACCTCCATAAGGGGTGAGCGTACGCCGAGCTCTTCTGCCGCACGCATGCCGGGGCGGTAGTCACCGCGATCGCTTGCATTGCTGCCATCGATGACGGTGGGAAAGCCGAGCGACTTGGCGTGGTTGACGATGGCGGTAAAGCCGGCGTGCTTGCAGTGGTAGCAGCGATTGGCATCGTTGCAGGCTACTTGGGGGAGCTGCAGCTGATCAACCGAAAGATTGAGCACGGGGAGCTTAAAATGCGGCCCCTCATTGGCCTGCCCATCAACGGACTGCTCAAACGAAGCCTGCTCGGGCGTGCCGATGAGCGGCGTGGTGAGATGGACGAGGAGGGTATTGGTAGGCATGACGCGGGCGCATACGGCGGCCAAAAAGCTGCTGTCAACGCCGCCGGAAAACCCGATAGCCACGCGCCTGTATGCCAAAAGCAGCTGTTCGAGCGCCGATAGCTTGTCTTGAAGCTCCTCTGCGGGTGCCGTGGTGTCTAAAATCATGAAACGATCCTTATCGTTGAGTACTCGATCGAAAACTATAATCCTAATGCGTTACTTGCCATAAGACTTCTATCTGTGTAACGAAAGTGCAATATGGCATATACGTTATATACAAGTTGCCAAATGCGGTAGAGTTGCAGCAACGCGACAGCGAGAGTCGATGGGGGACCGATATGATCAAGGCTGTTATTTTTGACATGGATGGAACGCTGGTCGATACCGAGCGTTTGGGGATTAAGGCCTGGAAGGCAGGCGCCGCTGAGCTGGGGCTCGCGATTGATGAAGCGCTGATCCATCAGTTTATCGGCCGCACGCTGCCCGATGTTATGGACATCCTTGATAAGCATTATGGCAGCCACGAAACCACCGAGGCGATCTATCGTCGCCACAAGGAGATTCGCGACGAGATGGTCAAGACCGAACTGGAACTTAAGGCCTGTGCCGCCGAGTGCCTAGACGAGCTGCTGGCTGCGGGCTATCACGTGGGTCTAGCGACGTCGTCGCGCCTCGTTACGGCCGAGCGCAACCTTAAGATGGTCGGTCTTTTTGACAAGTTTGAAACGGTAACGTGTGGCGAGGACGTCGTGCACGGCAAGCCCGACCCCGAGATGTATCTGCTCGCCTGCGAGCGCGCGGGCTTTGCTCCCGAGGAATGTGCCGTGGTCGAGGATTCGCGCAACGGCTGCGTCTCGGGCATCACGGCCGGATGCCATGTCTTCGCCGTCCCCGATATCGTGCCGCTGCCGCAGGACGTGGTGGATGGCTGCGAGGCCGTGCTCGATACGCTGTTCGATCTGGCGGCGGCGGTCAAGGCCGTGCGCTAGACAATTGCGGTGTTGAAACGAGCAATTGCCCACGTTTGCGCTCAAGCAAAAGGGGTCCGGCAATGGTCGGGCCCCTTTTGCTTGAGCGGCGACTTAGCATACTTGCGGGTGTGCTATAGATACGCACCGAGGTTGATGGCCGTGGCGTCGGTCTGGCTGCTTGCCTGGGTGCTGGCGCGTTCCAGCAGGAACGGCCGCACGAGTTCTTGGCGGTTGATGTCCTCGATGGCCGTGACCGCGGTGACGGTGCGCGCGGCAGAGCTGACGTGGATATGCTTGGTCTTTGTCGGGACCTTGTTCTCGATTTGCTCCATGAGCAATTGAACGCCCTTGCGGCCAATCTCGTAGCCCGGGGGCGCTACCGTAGTGAGCGGGACCGATCCGCTCCAAGCGAGTGGGTTGCCATCGCAACCTGCTACGCGTACTTGCCCGGGGACGGCGATGCCTTTGTCGACCAGCGCCGAGATGACGCCCGAGGCCAGCACGTCGGTCAGACCGACGACAAAATCGGGGCGTTCGTCGGCGGGGCGCGCGGCGATTTGGGCGCCGATGCCGTAGCCGTCGGCGGCGGTATTCCATTCGCCGGCGTCGATGACTTCGATCTTGATATCGGGGTGCAGGGCGAGCGCCTTATGAATGCCAAGGACGCGCAGGGTGAGTTGCATAAATGCTGCTCTACCCACAACGGTGATATGGCGTGCGCCGCGGGCGATGGCAAGTTCGGCAATGATGCGACCCTGGGCCTCGTTGTCGGCCGCTACGTAGTAGCCGGGCTCGGAGCAATGGATGTCCAGATGGACGATCGGCACGGGCATTTTAGTCATGGCCGGATGCCAGTCGGGGGACGCCATGGGCTGAACCATGACGCCGGACATCTGCGTGCCCATAAAATAGCGCAGGTAATGGTCCTCGAGAATGTCGTCGTTATCGGCGTTGGCGATGAGCAAGTCGTAGCCGTGCTTGCGGGCCTCGTTGTGGGCGCCGCTGGCGATTTGGAGCGAAAAGCCGTGATCGAGACGGGGGAGCACCAGGCCAAAGGACTTGGTGGCGCCGCCCGCGAGCTGACGGGCGCTTTGGTTGGGCAGGTAGCCAAGGCGATTGATGGTCTCGTTGATGAGCTTGAGGGTCTCGGGGCGCAGCTTTTCGGGGTGGTTGAGCGCGTTGGAAACCGTGCCCAGCGAAACCCCGGCCTCGCGCGCGACGTCGCTGATTTTTACCTTTGCCATAGCGGCCCCTTTGATGCGTTTCAAGTACAAGCCAGATTGTAGCATCCTAAACCTACCAAAAAGGGACAGGTTTATTTTGGCAGGTTTATCTGGGGAAACGCCGTTGCCAGCGCGACCACCACGAAGGGGGCAGGTACCTTTGTGGTGGTTTGGACCGGCTGGACGTGTGTGCATCGGGTGGTATCTAAGTTGAGATACCACTTCTGGTATATCAGCTTGCGTTTGCGTGAGTACAATACTCGAACGTTATGCGTCTCAGCGCCCCCTGTGCGTGGACGTTTTGCAGTCAAGCGGACGAAGGGATTTATCCTATGTGCGGAATTGTCGGCTACACCGGCTCTGATATTGCAAAGAACATCCTGGTCACGGGCCTCAAGCGTATGGAGTATCGCGGCTATGACTCCTCGGGCGTCGCGCTCGAGGTGGGCGAGGGCGCCGCGGCGCACCTCGACGTCATCCGCCGCGTGGGCAAGGTCGCGGGCCTGGAGAGCGAGCTTTCCAACATCGACAGCGACGCTACCTGCGGTATCGGCCACACCCGTTGGGCCACCCACGGCAAGCCCTCTGTCGTTAACGCTCACCCCCACACCAGCTGCGACGGTCGTATCGCCATCGTCCACAACGGCATCATCGAGAACTTCGCCGAGCTGCGCGAAGAGCTGGAGGGTCGCGGCCACCACTTTAAGAGCGAGACCGATACCGAGGTCTTCGCGCATCTGATCGAAGAGGCTTATGCCGAGACGCACGACCTGATGGCCTCCGTGCGCGAGGCGTGCACCCACGTGGTCGGTGCCTATGGTCTGGCCGCCGTGTGCGCTGACGAGCCCGGCGTGATCGCCGTGGCCCGCAAGGATTCCCCGATCGTAGTCGGCGTGGGCGAAACCGGCGCCTATGTCGCCTCCGATGTCATCGCGCTCATCGACGCCACCCGCGATGTCGTGGTGCTCGAGGACGGTCAGTTTGCCAAGCTCACGCCCGCAGGCGTCGAGTACACCGACGAGGCCGGCAACGTTATCGAGCCCAAGGTCACCCACATCGACTGGGACCTGGACATGGCCGAAAAGGGCGGTTATCCCGACTTTATGCTCAAGGAAATCCACGAGCAGCCGCGCGTCGTGCGTGACACGCTGGTCGGTCGTATGACGCCGGCCGGCGAGCTCGACATCGACGAGCTGGGCCTTTCGCTCGAGGAACTCAACGACATCGACCGCGTCTACGTGATCGCTTGCGGAACCAGCTATCACGCTGGCCTCATTGCCAAGAATCTCATTGAGGGCTGGGCTCGCATCCCCACCGAGGTGGAGGCGGCCAGCGAGTTCCGTTATCGCAACCCCATCATTACGCCGACGACGCTTGTCGTTGCCGTGTCCCAGTCGGGCGAGACGGCCGATACCCTTGCCGCCATTCGCGACGCGCGCATCAAGGGCGCCAAGGTCTTTGGCATCACCAATGTGGTGGGCAGCCCCGTGGCGCGTGAGAGCGACGGCGTCATCTACACCAAGGCCAACAAGGAGATTGCGGTCGCCTCGACCAAGAGCTTCATCGGCCAGGTCGTGAGCCTTACGCTTTTGGCCCTGCTGCTGGCGCAGGTCAAGTACCGCTTGACCACTAAGCAGGCGCGCATGCTGTTCCGCGAGCTTTCCGATACGGCCGAGCAGATCCAGTGGATTTTGGATACCCAGACCGAGGCTGTGCATGAGGCCGCCCTGCTGTGCAAGGACGCGCAGTCGGCGCTGTTCGTGGGCCGTGGCATGGGTGCCGCTATTTCCTACGAGGGCGCGCTCAAGCTCAAGGAGGTCAGCTACCTGCACGCCGAGGCCTACGCCGCCGGCGAGATGAAGCACGGCCCCATTGCCCTGATCGACCCGGGCTTCCCCGTCATCGCTGTGGCCACCAAGAGCGCCACCTACGACAAGACCGTGTCGAACCTCATGGAGTGCAAGGCGCGCGGCGCCAAGGTCATCGTCGTTGCCACCGAGGGCGACGAGGAGATCAACAAGATCGCCGACTGCATCATCCGCGTGCCGGCAGTCCGCGACGTGTTCAGCCCCATCACGGCGAGCGTCCCGCTGCAGCTGCTCGCCCGCGAGGTCGCCATCCTGCGCGGCTGCGACGTCGACCAGCCCCGTAACCTGGCCAAGAGCGTCACGGTAGAGTAGTTGGTTCCGCCGTTCTAGCGACTAAGGCTCGGCTCCGCATCAAGACGGAGCCGAGCCTTTTTTGCATTTGACCAGATAAAACCTGCCAAAATGAACCTGTCCCTTTTTGGCAGGTTAGCGGAGCTTGCTGGTCTCGAAGTACTCGGGGAACTGGTCCAGAACCTCGGTCTGGTTGCGGAACATCATGTGCAGGTGCTTGCTGACCAAAAAGCTCGCTTCGATGGGGTCGCGACCGGCGATGGCGCGGCGAATCTGCTTGTGCTCGTTCACGATGTCCTGATTGTCGAGAACCTGCGTGGCGGCGCGCAGCCAGCGGAAGCGCTCCAGGTCGGCATTGGTCTCTTCGAGCCACGACCACACGGTGCTGCGACATGCGATGCTAAAAATCATGTGATGCATGAGGTTGTCGCTCAAAAAGAAGCCGATGCGATCCTCTTCGGCCATGGCCTTTTCCTGCAGCGCGATGGCGCGGTCGAGCTGCTCGATGCCGGCCGACGTGGCGCGCGCACAGCACTCCACAATCACCTGCTTTTCCAGATGCTCGCGGATGTAACAGGCACTCTCGGCAAGGGTGAGGTTGATGGGTGAGACGTAGGTACCGCTCTGGGGCACGGTGCGCACCAGGCCCTCTTGCGCCAGACGCACCAGTGCCTCGCGCACAGGGGTGCGCCCCATATCCAGGTCGTCGCAAAGTTGCTTGACGCCCAGCTTTTCGCCCGGCTTGTAGTCCAGGTAGACGATTTTGCGTCGAATGGTGTGGTAGGACTGGTCCTGTAGGCTCGTTTCCTGCTCGCCGACGTGCATCGATTCTTCCATAGCGCCTCGCAACTGTTCTATCAAACTCATATGTCAGTTGTTAATTATGCCGCGAATCAGCTCTCCACGGTGGGTAATTCGGCTGTTGCCTGAGAACTATTGCGGCATCTTAGTCTGTGTTTGCGCAAGGCTGCGCTCAATGTTGCCGTATCATAAGCCGTCGAAAACGTGAAATAGAAAGAAGGAATCCCATATGCAACTGGCAAATATCGTACGCGAGCGCTGGAAAGGCGTTTTGTTCTGCCTGATCATCGCCATTCCCGCGACGTTGCTCGGCAAACAAATTGAGGTGGTCGGCGGTCCGGTATTTGCCATCCTCTTTGGCATGGTCTTGGCGCTCGTCTTTCCCAAGAATCGTCACGAACAGCTCGCCGCCGGCGTCACCTATACGTCCAAAAAAGTCTTGCAGTACGCGGTTATCCTGCTTGGCTTTGGCATGAACCTCTCCCAGATTCTGTCCAAGGGCGCCCAGTCGCTACCGATTATCGTGGCGACAATCTCGACCTCGCTTGTCATCGCCTTTGTGCTCTGCCGCGTTATGAACGTGCCGGGTAAGATCGCGACGCTTGTGGGTGTGGGTTCGTCGATTTGCGGCGGTTCTGCTATCGCCGCGACCGCACCCGTCATCGACGCCGACGATCGCGAGATTGCCCAGGCCATTTCGGTCATCTTCCTGTTTAACGTTATCGCGGCGCTCGTGTTTCCGACGCTCGGCGGCATGCTCGGGCTGACCAACGAGGGTTTTGGCCTGTTTGCCGGCACCGCCATCAACGACACCTCGTCCGTAACGGCTGCGGCGAGCGCCTGGGACAGCATGCATCCCGGCGCCAATGTGCTCGAGAGCGCCACGGTGGTCAAGCTCACCAGGACGCTGGCCATTATTCCCATCACGTTGGTCCTCGCATGCTGGCAGATGCATCTGGCGCGCAAGGCCGGCGGTGACGCCAAAAACACGTTCTCCCTTAAACGCGCGTTTCCCATGTTTGTGCTGTTCTTTGTGCTGGCGAGCGTGATCACTACGGTGCTTCAGCTTCCTGCATCCATTACGGCGCCCATCAAGGAGTTGTCGAAGTTCTTTATTGTGATGGCCATGGCGGCTATTGGTTTTAATACCGATATCGTCGAGCTGGTCAAAAAGGGCGGCAAGCCCATCGCGCTGGGCTTTTGCTGCTGGATTGGCATTGCGTGCATGAGTTTGGGAATGCAGCACGTGCTGGGAATCTGGTAGAGAAGTAGCTTATTTGCGTGCTGCGTGCTGGTGAGCGCATTCTCACGGTGGAGCGATAGGAGCTCTTGCGGGTATGGCTTGTCCGCAGGTTTATAAGTCCCGAAGAGCTCTTATCGCCCCGCCAGGATGGCGATGCGGGGCAACACCTATACTCGCAGGACGGCGCTTTCTGCCCTATAGTGTTTGGTGAGCAATATCGTTCAATTTTGAAACACTCGGTCGTGTGACCGTCGGCGGTTGCACGTCGCTGCGGACAGGGGCAAATCATGGATAGCGATGCCAAGCTGAACATCTTGACCGAGGCCCTGGCTGCTGCCGGGGCCTCGGCATTGGCAATCGATGCGCGTGGGGACGTCGCGATCTCGACCATGAATGACGCGGCGCTTGAGCGGGATGTGGCGGTTTTTGTCGCTGAGCGCCTCGACCGTATAGGAGACGGTGCGCGTCTGGTTATGGGGCGTGCGGGTGCGCGCCTGAGCCTGACCGTTCGCCCCACCGACAAAGAGGGCGGGGGCCTTTGGGTCGTCGTGGTCCGCAAGGTGCGCGGCGCCGCGGCGCATGCGGGTATCGAGTGGCTCAACGCCGACGAGGTTGAGGCCCGCTACGAATCGAGTGCGTATGGCATCGTTGAGGGGGCGACCTCGGTGGCTGCGCCGGTCGCCGAGAGCTACGCACGCGGTGTGCCCCTTATGCTCGAGGGTGAGCTGGGAGCGGGCCAGGTCGAGATCGCCAAGCGCCTCTATCTGGACGGTCCTTTTGCCGGTCAGCCCTTTGTTTCCGTTGCGCTCGATGAGCTCACCGAGCGCGGTTGGCGCCATGTGCTCAAAAGCGCCGAATCGCCGCTGTTCCAAACGGGGCTGACCCTTTGCATTGAGGGCTGGAATGCGGTTGGCCCCCAGCGCCTCCGCGAGCTGGTCTCCACGATGACCGACACCGCGTTGGCGACGCGCTGCCATGTGGTGCTGACAGCGAATGACATGCCGGGCGGCGGCGAAAGTGATCAAGCCGCCTTTGTGACCGAGCGCCTCGCCTGTGCGGTGAGCGTGGCGCCGGCAATCGCCGAGCAGGGAGCCGCGTCGACGAAGGCTGCGCGCTATTTGGAATATCTCGCTGATGCATTTGGGACGGCAGCGCCCACGCTGTCTGCCGCGGCGACGAAGACGCTCGATGCTTACCGCTGGCCGCGCAATTATCTGCAGCTCCGCGAGGTCTCGGAACGACTGTATATATTGGTGGGGGCGGGCACGGTGGACCGCGCTGTGGCGGAGGAAGTGCTCGCCCAAGAGGACGTGATTAAGACCGCAACCTTTGGCGCCCCGACGCTCGAAAGTGACCTGTATATCCTGCGACCGCTGGCCGATACCGAGCGAGATATCGCGCATCTGGTTGTAGATCATCTCCACGGCAACCGAACCCGTGCGGCGGAGGTGCTGGGCATAAGCCGTACAACGCTGTGGCGCTTGCTGAAGGACGATGACCGTTGAGCGAGGCGCCCGTGACCGCGCGCGACGCGTGTGCTACAGTCCAAAGCGTTATTGTTTCGATTTGGTTACGGCGTGCGAGGGCATATGGCTGAGACTTCAAAACCGAGCCGCAGAAGGCGGAGTGCCGCGCCGGTCAACCGACGCACAACATCGGTGACGTGGGGCAAACACGCCTCGGGGTTTGATGGCTCGTTCAAGCGCACTAAATACGGCTATCCTTCGGCAAGCGCCCGCTTGGCAATGCAGGCAGAGTCCTCGCTGTTGGGCCGCAAACGCGTGGTGGGATCAAAGCTCAAGCACGACGGAACGCTCGGCTACATCAGCCGCGGGGCGGCTCGCCGCAGCGGGCTCAATCCCGCCGGCTGGCATCGCTACGTGCCGATTGTGGCCGCCGTTGCAGTGATCGTCATCGCGCTCGCTGCGCTCGGATATGCCGGCGGTGGCGCCAACTTGGACGCAATGTTTAAATCGCCCGAGCTCGCGCATGCAGGCACAGAAGTTGTCGAGGGCGCACAGACCCAGACGGGCGTTGCGCCCCAGCGCGGTATCGTCGCGGCGGCCTCCACCATCGCCGATGCGCAAAAGGACGAAGACAAGCAAGGCGACGACGTCGAAACGGCCCAGACGAACGAAACGACGAAAACGGCGACGTCAATATAAGTTGCGAGTGGGGTAGCTAAAATAGCCCCGTCCCAAATTAGCTACCCCTGCTGACGTTCCTGTACTATTTCACGTACACCACGTTGTTGCGGCGCGGCTTTGCCTCGGGTAGCGTGTCCTCGGCGTAGCCAAGAATGCAGTTACCGACGCCGCGCAGGCTGCCGTCGGCGGGCAGGCCCCAGCTGGCCAGCAGCTCCAGGCCCTCGGGCGAGTCAAAGACCTCATGCGCGCGGTGAATCCAGCACGAATCGACACCCAGTGCATAGGCGGCGTTGAGCAAGTTGCCCATGGCGAGCGAGCCGTCTTCCAGATGTGTGGGCACGCTGCGGTCAACCAGCACCACCACAACGGTCTTGGCGCCATAGAAGGGGTCGCTGTTGCTGTCCATGACCTGGGCGTTGAGCTGTGAGAGATGCTCGACGGTCGCGGGGTCGGTGACGGCGACAAACGTCACCGGCTGGCGGCCCATGCCGCTCGGTGCATATTGGCCGGCTTCGATAATACGTGCAAGCTTTTCAGCCTCGACGGGACGATCGCTGTAGTTGCGGCAGCTGCGGCGGTGAATGAGTGCTTCGATAGTCTCCATGGTGTCTCCTTGCGGTGGCGTTGCAGATGCCCCGTTCATACCCGTCGGGCTTAAACGATAGACGGTCAATTGCCCGGCCAAAAGGATAGATTCCAATTGGGAAAGTAGGTTTGCATAAAAGTACCTTCAGAATGTGACAAACAAATGGGATGGTTAAACGTTTTATCCCGTCTACCCTGCGGTTTTTTACCACTTGCCTAAATGACGAACGCATAACCTTTGATAAAGGTTTTACTAAAGGAGTACCAACGTTTATCAATGCGCCGTGGTGGCGCCGGGCCAGGAGGTAACATCATGTTCCAGGCTGGAGATGTCGTCGAGACCGATTTCGAAGGATTTCTGAAGCTGCTGCGTTCCAAGACGCGCGCTTTCGTGTCGATCAACGATCACGAGTACTACATCACGCACACCGATGGCTATTGGCGTGTTCAGGATTGCGAGGCCCTCAACGACAAGGGCCACTTTACTGACTGCTCCGAGCTGGTCAACACGGTCTGCGAGGTCGTCGAGCTGCCGTGGATTGCCGGCAAGAGCCTGCATGACAGCTTCTCGGGTGCTACGGTCTATGAGGCCGTCGCTGCTTAACAGCCAACACTCGATATTCTCTCGCAACCGCCGGCGCCGCCCCCGCGCCGGCGGTCTTTTTTGTCGATATGCTTATGTAGAGCCGACCATAAACAACGAGCTTGTTGACGATAGTCAAAACTCGGACTAATGTAGAGATATTAATTGGTCAAAACTCGGACTATCGAATGGTGGGAGAGATGAATAGTGCAGTTAGCCCGGTCGATTTCGACCGGATGCTCAACGGGCTTGACCGTATCTATTCGGAGTTCGCGCGCGCCTGCGGTCTTTCGGACTGCGCCTACTGGATGCTCGTCGACACGAGTGCGGCGGGCGGAAGCGTTGCCGTGAGTCGGCTGACGAGTGAATGGTTCTACAGCAAACAGACCATCAATTCGGCGATCAAGACGCTTAGGGCGCGAGGGCTTGCGACGTTGGAGTTTGCCGAAGGTAGTCGTAAGAACAAGGTTGTGCGACTGACCGAAGAAGGCGTGCGGTTTGCCAAGCGCTACGCGTTGCCAGCGCAAAAAGCCGAGCAACAGGCATTCGAGGCGCTCGAGCCGTGGGAACAGCGCGAGATCATGCGCTTGGTCGGTAAGTTCTCCCATGTTCTTAACGAAGAGTGCGAGGCATTTAAACGGCAAGTGGCCGCTGAGAACGAGGCTGACGATAAGAGCGAAGGGGAGACATGCGACTCTTAATGAGGTTTATGAGGCCGTATCGCGGGCTGATTGCGGTGACGCTGTTTGCGGTGCTGATAGATAACGTCGGTACGCTGTTGGTTCCCACGATGCTGGCGAACATGGTCAACACCGGTATTACCACGGGCGATATCGACTATATTTTACGCAACGGCCTGTACATGCTTATCGCGACCGGCATGGCCAGCGGCGGCACGGTGCTGGGCTGCTATCTTTCGGCGCGCCTGGCCGCCAACGTGGCCTGCGATATCCGCAATGCCGTGTACGACAAGTCGCTCGAACTCGCGGCTAGCGACTTTGAGCGCTTTGGCACGGGTTCGATGATCACACGCTCGCTCAACGACATCAACGTGATTCAGCAAGCTGTCCTTCAGACGATTCAGTTGGTGCTGCCGGTGCCGTTCTTGGCCGTGGCAGGCATCATTTTTGCTTGGTTCATCGATCCCGCCATGGGCACGCTGCTGGGTGTGGTCGTTGCGATCGTGCTGGTGGCGGCGGTCTTTACGGTGGCTAACGCCGCGCCGATCTTTATGCGCCTGCAGAGCTTTATCGACCGCATGAACGTGGTGCTGCGCGAGAACATCGTGGGCGTGCGCGTCATCCGCGCATTTAACAAGGAGCGCCACGAGGAGCAGCGCCTGGACGAGGTGTTTAGCGATTACGCGGCCAACGCCATCAAGGTCAACCACCTGTTTGTGGGTCTCGACAGTTCCAGCTTCTTTTTGATGAATATCGCCGAGGTGGCGGTGCTGTGGGTGGGCGGCAACCGCGCGGGCGTCCACGCCATGCAAATCGGCAGCATCTCGGCCGTGTTGGAATACGCGATCTTGATCCTGTTCTTTGTGATGATGGCGCAGATGGTGATTCTGACGCTTCCGCGCGCTGCGGCGTGCCTCAACCGCGCGCAACAGGTGCTCGAAATCGAGCCGAGCATCGTGGACGGCAAGGCAACGCTGGGCGACGGGGCGCCTGAGTCCGCAGATGGTGCCGACGCGGTTGCCGTGTTCGACCATATGTCGTTCCGTTTTGACGATGCCGACGAGGACACCCTGTGCGACCTGAGTTTTGCCTGCCGCCGCGGACAGACGACCGCGATCGTGGGCTCAACGGGCTCGGGCAAGTCAACGGTGGCCAAGCTTTTGCTTCGCTTCCACGATGCCACCAAGGGCGCCATTCGCCTGAACGGCGTTGACCTGCGCGACCTTTCGCAAGGTGAGACTCGCGGGCATATCGCTTACGTGCCGCAGAAGGCGTGGCTGTTCTCGGGCACGGTGGCGAGCAACCTGCGCTTTGGCAACGAGGGCGCGACTGATGCCGACATGCTCCATGCGCTGGAGGTTGCCCAGAGCACCTTTGTGCTCGATCAGCCCCAGGGGCTCGATACTCCGGTATCCCAGGGCGGCACGAACTTCTCGGGCGGTCAGCGCCAGCGCCTGGCGATCGCCCGCGCACTCATGAAGCATGCCGATCTATATATCTTCGATGACAGTTTTTCGGCCCTGGACTTTAAGACCGATGCCGCCCTGCGCCATGCGCTGCAGGACGAGACGCGCGATGCCGCGGTGCTCATCATCGCGCAACGTATCTCGACTATTTTGCATGCCGATCAGATCGTGGTGCTCAAAGACGGCGAGATCGTGGGCCTAGGCACGCACGACGAGCTCATGGAAACCTGCGAGGTGTACCGCGCTATCGCGGAATCGCAGATGAAGGGAGGTGAGTAGCATGACCGAGGAGCTCAAGAAGCAGGCCATCGCCGAGGATGCCGCGGTTGCAGAGACAGTTGAGGAGACGGGCGCCACACCCGGCCTGGACGAAGCCGCCAAGGCGGCGGAGCGCGAGGCTCGCCGCCAGGCACTCTACGAGGAAAACGAGCGCGCCGAGGACGAGCGCGCCCGCGCCGAGGCGGAACGCATGCGCGACGTTGACGACGAGGACGAGGACGAGACGCCCCGCGACACCTGGGCGACGGTGCGCCGCCTGTGGAGCGAAGCCGCCGGCGACCATTGGCGCTTCTATATCGTGTTCGCGAGCATCGTGTTCTATGTCATCTTTAACACCGCGGCGCCGGCTTACAGCGCCCGCGTGATCGATGAGCTGTGGGGGCACATGAAGCTGGCGTTTGCCAACAACACTACCTTCAGCATTACCTGGGAGAACTGCGGCAGGACCATCTTCATCTACTTTATGATCTGGACTGCCGCCGCCTCGTTCTACGCACTCCAGAGCTTTTTGATGTCGAGCGTTGCCGAGCGCCTCAACCTGCGCCTACGCAACCGCATCGCGCAAAAGCTCAACCGTCTGCCGCTTGCCTACTTTGATGCGCATCGTCCCGGCGAGGTCGTCAGCCGTGCGACCAACGACTTGGACAAGATGTCCGAGAGCATGCAGCGCGGCTTGCTGCAGCTTCTGGTGTCGATCGGTACCGTGGTGGGCGCCGTGAGCGTGATGTTCGTGTTTAGCGTGCCGCTCACGCTTGTCTTTTTGTTCTTTACGGCGCTTTCGCTGCTGGTGACGAAGGTCGTTTCGCGCCGCACGCACGATGTGACGGGCGAGCGCCAGGAGTGGGTGTCCAAGATTACGAGCGCGGTCGAGGAAGGCTACTCGGGCCGTCTGGTAATCCGTGCGTTTAACCGCGAGCGCCAGAGCTCTGCCGAGGTGCACGAGGCTTCGAAGGAGCTGGCGCGCGTGAGCGCCAAGGCCGACTTTATGATTAACGCCGTCGGTCCCGCGGTGCGCTTTATCGGCCGCTTGGCGCAGATCGTGATTGCGCTTGTGGGCTGCAGCATGTTGGTTGCCGGGCATATGACCGTCGGCGTGTTCCAGGCGTTCTTCCAGTTTATCTATGAGGCGTCCGAGCCCATGACGCAGCTGTCGTTTACCTTTAACTCGCTACAGAGCGCGCTGGCGAGCGCCGAGCGCGTGTTCGACCTGCTCGACGAGCCCGAGATGGAAGCCGATCCGTTGCCAGCGGCCGCCGCCAAGCTGCCAGGCAAGGTGGAGGGCCGTGTCGCTTTTGAGCATGTGCGCTTTGGCTATTCGCCCGACAAGCCGCTTATGCGCGACGTGTCGTTTGCCGCCGAGCCGGGTCAGAAGATCGCGGTGGTGGGAACCACGGGTGCGGGTAAGACCACGCTCATCAATCTGCTCATGCGCTTCTACGAGATCGACGGTGGTCGCATTACCCTCGACGGCGTGGACACGAGCCGCATGGATCGCGGCGAGCTGCGCCAGCAGTTTGGCATGGTGTTGCAGGACGCCTGGCTGTTCGATGGCACCATTGCCGAGAACATCGCCTATGGCTGTCCCGAGGCAACGCGCGAGGAGATTGTCGCGGCCGCACGTGCCGCTCAGGTCGACTTCTTTGTGCGCACTATGCCGCAGGGCTACGACACGCGTGTGGCTAACGATGCCGAGAGCATCAGCCAGGGCCAACGTCAGCTGCTGACCATCGCGCGCGTGCTGCTCAACAACCCGGTGATCCTCATCCTGGACGAGGCGACGTCGAGCGTGGACACGCGCACCGAGCTCGCCATCGGCCGTGCCATGGACGCGCTCATGCGCGGGCGCACGAGCTTTGTGATCGCGCATCGCCTGTCGACGATCGTGGATGCCGACCTGATCTTGGTCATGGATCACGGCAACATTATCGAGCAAGGCACGCATAAGGAGCTGCTCGCTGCCGAGGGTGCCTATGCCGACCTCTACTTGAGCCAGTTCGCCTAATGTGACAAAGGGACAGTCCCACATGTCACATCGAAAAAAGGCGCGCCGGGGATTGATCCCCTGGCGCGCCTTTTGCATCGGTGCCGATGTCGTTTTGTGCCGCTTGCGTTCCTAGCGTTCGTCCACGAGCTTGGCGACGAGGGCTTTGAGCTCGGCCAACTCTTGCTCGAGTTCCTTGACGCGGCGGGCGTTTTCGGTGATGCCCTGACGGTTGAGGGCGCTCTGCTCGGCGGCATCGTCGGGCATGTACTCGCGATGCTGCTTGGCGTCGAAGCTCTCCTCGAACACGCGGCAGCCGTTGCGCTTGATGATGCGCCCGGGCACGCCCACGACGGTGCAGTTGTCGGGCACGTCCTTGACGACGACCGAGTTGCCGCCGATTTTGACGTTGTTGCCAATGTGGATGTTGCCAAGCACCTTGGCGCCCGTGCCCACCGTGACATTGTTGCCCAGGGTGGGGTGACGCTTGCCGGTCTCGTTGCCGGTGCCGCCGAGCGTGACGCCCTGGTAGAGCACACAGTTGTCGCCCACGATGGCAGTCTCGCCAATAACGACGCCCATGGCGTGGTCGATAAAGAAGTGCTTGCCGATCTGCGCGGCGGGATGAATCTCAACACCAGTGATATGGCGGGTTAACTGCGAGAGCACACGGGCGAGTGAGCGATGACCGTGCTCCCACAGCCAGTGCTCGGGCACGTGGTTCCACTTGGCGTGCAGGCCAGGATAGGAAAGGAAGATGACCAGGCCGTTTTGCGCGGCAGGGTCCTGCGCCTGGACGGTCTTGATGTCCTCGCGAATGGTATTGATAAAGCTCACCGGCCGCCCTCCCTTAGCGCCGTGACAATGCGATTCAATAAAGTATAGCGATTCGCTAGGGATTAGGAAGGGCGATCTTGCTTCGCTTTGGGCGACAAGTGTCAGTTATGCAAACTTGCTGGTAATGAAGTAAGACTTTTGAGGGGTTTGGCCCGTGCTCGCGCCGCAACCGTATACTGGTCAACTTGGACGTGTCCGCGCCCACAACTGAGAGGTTTTACTTCATGGGTTTCATCAATTTTATCGCCGAGCTGCTTAAGGACCCGCGCACCGCGATCGCCAGCTGGATCGCCGCCGGCCCGCTTATGGCCTACGGCTGCGTGTTCCTAATCATCTTTATCGAGACGGGCGTGGTGTTCTTCCCGTTCCTTCCCGGCGACTCGCTGCTGTTTGCCTCGGGCTTCTTTGCCCACAACGGCGGCTTTAACATCGTGGCGCTTCTGGCCACCGCATGGGCCGCAGCCATCCTGGGCGATCAGTGCAACTTTATGATCGGCCACTTCTTTGGCCGCAAGATCATCGCCTCGGGCAAGGTAAAGGCCATGACGCCCGAGCGCATCAAAAAGTCCGAGGATTTCCTGGATAAGTGGGGCCATCTGGCCATCTTCCTCGGTCGCTTCTTCCCGTTCATCCGCACCTTTGTGCCTTTTATCGCCGGCATGGGCGGCATGCACTGGCGCAACTTTGTCGTCTTTAACGTGCTGGGCGGCATTACCTGGTCGACGGTCTTTACGCTGCTGGGCTACTTCTTTGGCGGCATTCCCTTTGTGCAGGAGCACTTTGAGCTGCTGATTATCGGCATCGTTGCCGTGTCGATCATCCCGACCGTGGTCGGTCTAGTTAAGGCCAAGCTGGGTAAATAGAACGCCTAGCTCGAGCCAGCGCGCAGACCGTACAGTTGAGGCCCGTCACCGCTTACGGTGGCGGGCCTTTTTGCTTCGGTCAAATGAAAATACTTTACTTAGTTAAAGAAAAGCGTTTTATCAGACGCGTGCGGGGAGTACAATCTCGTGCATGCGAATCGACGTGCCATCGGCTTTGATGCTGCTCGCGTGTCCCGTCCGGCTCTACGCTCCGGGCGTGCGACGTTGCGACGCGGTCGGCCTCGGTCCTTGCGTGCGGGTTCGCGAGTATGCAACTGTGTATGTAAGGAGCGACATATGACTGTCGAGAAGAAGGATATCGATTGGGGTAGCCTCGGCTTTGGCTACATGAAGACCGATTACAGCTACGAGGCTCATTGGAAGGATGGCGAGTGGGACGAGGGCGGCCTGACCACCGACCACACCCTGCATGTCTCCGAGTGCGGCGGTATCTTCCATTACTGCCAGGAGGTCTTTGAGGGCCTGAAGGCCTACACCGCCGAGGACGGCAGCATCGTCTGCTTCCGTCCCGACATGAACGCTGAGCGTATGTATAACTCTGCCCAGCGCCTCGAGATGCCCCCGTTTCCCAAGGACAAGTTCGTTGAGGCCGTCAAGCAGGTCGTTTCTGCCAACGCCGCCTGGGTTCCGCCCTTCGGTTCCGGCGCGACCCTGTACGTGCGTCCGTTTATGATCGGCTCCGGTGACGTGATCGGCGTGGCTCCCGCTCCTGAGTACACGTTCCGCATTCTCGTGACCCCGGTCGGTCCGTACTTTAAGGGTGGCCTCAAGCCCGTCAAGCTGCGCGTTTCCGAGTATGACCGTGCAGCACCGCATGGCACCGGCAACATCAAGGCCGGCCTGAACTACGCCATGTCCCTCAAGCCCACGATGGAGGCTCACCGCGAGGGCTATGCCGAGAACCTGTATCTCGATTCCGAGTCCCGCACCTATGTCGAGGAGACCGGTGGCGCTAACGTCCTGTTCGTGAAGGAGGACGGCACCCTCGTCGTTCCGCAGTCCCACACCGACTCCATTCTGCCTTCCATCACCCGCCGTTCGCTCGTTCAGGTTGCTCAGGACCTGGGCATGACCGTTGACCAGCGTCCCGTCGAGTGGGCCGAGGTCAAGGCCGGTACCTTTGTCGAGTGCGGTCTGTGCGGCACCGCTGCCGTTATCTCCCCGGTGGGCGAGATCGACAACAAGGTCTACGGTGCCGACGAGACTGTGACCTTCCCGGCCGGCTACACCGAGATCGGTCCTGTGATGAAGAAGCTCCGCGAGACCCTGACGGGCATCCAGTCTGGTGCTGTTGAGGATAAGCACAACTGGGTTTACACCGTCGCGTAATTCGTCTTACCTGCCCGGGCGGAGAGTAAGTTCCCTCCCGGCGCGTCCTCGGACATGCAAGAAGCCCTCGCTGCGCACTTCGTGCGGCGAGGGCTTCTTGCGTCCTGACGCTCCTATTTGGCAAGGTGTTTTTTAGAATCCATTTTGCGCTCGGCCTCGAAGGCCTGCCTGTCCCAATCGAGCGGAAGTCCGGCCTCGACCCATGCCTCGTAGGCCCTCCTTATGGGCTTGAGCTCCCTTTG
>NZ_JADPCJ010000022.1 GCF_015670795.1 Collinsella aerofaciens
CAAAGGGAGCTCAAGCCCATAAGGAGGGCCTACGAGGCATGGGTCGAGGCCGGACTTCCGCTCGATTGGGACAGGCAGGCCTTCGAGGCCGAGCGCAAAATGGATTCTAAAAAACACCTTGCCAAATAGGAGCGTCAGGACGCATGAAACCCCCGCCGCACGAAGTGCGCAGCGGGGGTTTCTTGCATGTCCGAGGACGTTCTGAAAAATAACTTCAGGGCGGGCCCGAACGATAACAACCGACTACAGGTCGATGTGCGATTCCTTGATCGGGAACGGCTCCGCGAAGTGGCACGCGCAGCAGTGACCAGGTGCAACTTCCTTAAACTCGGGAAGCTTCTCAGAGCAGATACCCTGAGCGATCGGGCAGCGAGTGTGGAAACGGCAACCGGTCGGCGGATCCAGCGGCGACGGCGGATCGCCAGCGAGGATGATGCGCTTGCGGGTCTTCTGGATATCAGGATCGGGAACCGGCACGGCAGACAGCAGCGACTGCGTGTACGGATGGTGAGGCTCGCTGTAGAGCGTCTTCCAGTCCGAAACCTCAACCATCTTACCCAGATACATAACGGCAACGCGATCGGAAATGTGCTGCACGACGGACAGGTCGTGAGCGATAAACAGATACGCGGTACCGAACTTGTCCTGGAGCTCCTTAAGAAGGTTCAGAACCTGGGCCTGAATGGATACGTCAAGTGCAGAGACAGGCTCGTCGCAGATAATCAGCTTGGGCTTCAGAGCGAACGCGCGGGCGATGCCGACACGCTGGCGCTGGCCGCCCGAGAACTCGTGCGGATAACGGTTGATGTGCTCGGGATTCAGACCGACGACGTCCAGCAGCTCGCGGACGCGCTCGATACGCTCCTCCTTGGTACCCACGCCATGAATGGTCATGGGCTCGGAGACGATCTCGCCGATGGTCATACGGGGATTGAGCGAAGCATAGGGATCCTGGAAGATGAACTGCATCTCGCGACGCATGTCCTTGATCTCATGCTTGCTCATCTCGGCAACATCTTTACCCTGGAAGAACACCTTACCGGCGGTCGGCTTGGTCAGGCGCATGATGGTGCGACCCGTCGTGGACTTACCGCAACCAGACTCACCAACCAGACCAAAGGTCTCGCCCGGATAAATCTCGAACGAAATGTCATTTACTGCAGAGACAACACGCTTGGAGAAGCGCTTGGCGAACATGCCGGACTCAGCGGGGAACTCCTTAGAGAGGTGCTCGACCTTCAGCAGCGGAGTACGCTCGTTGGTATCTGCCATTACGCCTCGCCTCCCTTCTTGGAATCCTTGCGCGTACGGGACGTCTCAGGAGCGTTCTTGAGGAACTCGGGGTCACCGGAGTAGTGGCACGCAGAGTAATGACCAGACTCGGTGACAACGCGCTCGGGGCGCTGCTTGCGGCACTTGTCCGTCGCATAGGGACAACGAGGCGAGAACACGCAGCCCTCAGGCAGGTTCATGAGCGAAGGCGGGTTGCCGTGAATCGGCGTAAGCGGCTTCTTCTCTTCGATGGCCTGCTCCGGGATGGAGCGGATAAGACCCCAGGTGTAGGGGTGGCGACTCTCGTAGAAGATTTCCTCAGCAGTACCGAACTCGACGGGACGGCCGGCGTACATAACCATGATCTTATCGGCCATATCGGCAACGACGCCCAGGTCATGGGTAATCATGATGATGGCGTTGCCGTTCTTCTCCTGCATTTCCTGCATGAGCTCGATAATCTGAGCCTGAATGGTAACGTCCAGAGCCGTCGTGGGCTCGTCGGCAATCAGGATATCGGGATCGCAGGCAAGAGCCATAGCGATCATGACACGCTGACGCATACCGCCGGAGAACTGGTGCGGATACTCATTGACGCGTTTCTCGGGCTCGGGGATACCCACGAGGTCCAAAAGCTCGGTAGCGCGCTTGAGCGCCTCCTGCTTGGAGTAGCCACGGTGCAGACGAAGGCCCTCGCCCACCTGCTTGCCGATCTTATAGACCGGGTTCAAGGAGGTCATAGGATCCTGGAAGATCATCGCGATGTCGTTTCCGCGAATGTGCTGCATCTCTTCCTCGGTCATCTCGAGGATAGAACGACCGCGATAGCGAACGTCGCCGCCCTCGATCTTTCCCGGAGGCATCGAGATGAGGCCCATGATGGTCATGGCGGTCACGGACTTACCGGAGCCGGACTCACCGACGACACCCAGGGTCTCGCCGCGATCGAGCGTGTAGGACACACCGTCGACAGCGCGAACGACACCATCCTCGGTATGGAAATACATCTTAAGGTCATCGACCTCGAGCAGATGCTGGCCCTCGGGAACCGGCTGGTCCTTCAGGTCCACATAGTTCTTGTTCTTCTTCATCCTTATGCGTCCTTCATCTTGACGTCGAGGGCGTCGCGCAGACCGTCACCCAGCAGGGTGAAGGCGAGCACCGTCGAGAGAATTGCCAGACCGGGCATGATCATCATCCAGGGAGCAGTCAGAAGATACTGCTGACCGTCCTGAATCATGGAGCCCCACGAAGGCGTAGGCGGAATAACGCCCATGCCGAGGAAGGACAGAGCGGACTCGGTCAGAATGGCGCCACCAATGTTCATGGTCGCGTAGACCACGATGGAGGCGACGGAGTTCGGGAAGATGTGACGCACTACGATACGAGCATCAGATGCACCCATCGCGCGCGCAGCGTCAACATAGTCGTTTTCTTTGACCGTCAAGATTGCAGAGCGGAAGACGCGCGCAATCGAAGGCCAGCCGAGAATACCGATGGCGATAAAGACGTTCTGAAGACCACGGCCGATAACGGCGATCATGGCGACAACGAACAGCACGTACGGGAACGCCAGGAAGATGTCCGCACAGCGCATGATGATCGTATCCCAGATCCCGCCGTAGAAACCGGCCAGAGCACCCATGACCAGACCGATCACCGTGGAGATCGCGGTGGCCATAATGCCGACGGACAGCGAAACGCGTGCACCGTAGATAACGCGGACGAGAATGTCGCGACCAAGGGCGTCGGTGCCAAACGGGTGCTCTGCACACGGAGCCAACAGCGACGTCTCGGCCATGGTGGTCGAGTCGGAAGCCGTCGGCGAACCGAGCCAGGGCTTAGCCCACAAATCTGCGGTCAGGGCAACCAAAACGACGATGATGATCCAGCAGACACCGATAACGGCGAGCTTGTTCTTGCGAAGACGCTTAAAAGCGTCACCCCACAGCGTGCGGGACTTGGCGGGAGCAGATGCGGCCTTGGTGGCGGTAGCCTGCTCCTGAGACTGAGAATCAGTTTCCTGCATGAGACGTACCTCCCTTAGGCCTTATCCGACGGACCGCCAAGGCGGATGCGCGGGTCGAGGAATGCATAGCTAATGTCGACGAGCAGGTTAATCACCATGACGACGACGACGATGAGCGTAACGCCGCCCATAACGATGGGCCAGTCACGCATGCTAATGGCGCGATAGACCTCATAGCCGATACCGGGCCAGTTAAAAACCGTCTCGGTCAGGATGGCGCCCGAAAGCATGCCACCAAAGTCGACACCAATATAGGTAACGACGGGGATGAGTGCATTCTTAAGCGCATGCTTGACGATGATCGCGCGATTGGAGAGACCCTTGGCCTTTGCCGTACGGATGTAATCCTGGTTCATGACGTCAAGCAGCTGCGAGCGCATAATGCGGGCGGCATAAGCGGTCGAAACCGAAGCCAGCGTAATGGTCGGAAGCACATAGTGCATCCAATCCTGATACTGAGAGCTGGAACCGCCGGCACCCGAGATCGGCATGGAGATTGCACCGCCCGTAGCGTCCTTGAGGATGACGCCAAAGAACAGCTGCAGCAACATACCGAGCCAGAAGGCCGGGACCGCAACGAGGATCGACGTGGTGAGCGTTACCAAAATATCCCAGAAGGAATAACGCTTTACCGCCGAAATGATACCCGCACCGATACCCATGATTGCCTCGAGCACGATGGCGCACGCGGCAAGTTTGACCGTATACGGATACTTCTGGGCAAAAATTTCCGTAACCGGCAGCTTGCGCTGATACGAATTGCCCAGATCGCCATGAAGCAGGCCGTTCATGTAATACAAGTAACGGTCCACGAGCGACGTTTGAACGGGGTCGCCGTTCTCGTCAAGGATCGCGTTGCCGTCCTCGTCCGACTGGACCAGGTGATAGCGGACGCGAAGCTGAAGCTCCACCTCGGGGGACAGAGCCTTGTCTCCACCGATCAGCTTGATCGGATCTCCCGGCACGATATTCTGAAGGGCGAACAGAATCAGCGTAACGCCCAAAAATACCGGGATGAACTGAAGCACACGTTTAACGATGTACTTACCCATACCACTCCCCTATCTAGGGATTAACCTAAATGGGATGCCGATCGCCAGACCGGCATCCCAAAATTACCATCAGCCAGTTTACCCCAGGTTAGGGAGAACTGTATGTTTCCCATGAGGTCTACGTAAATACTTGACCCTCACGGAAGCTGCAAACTCTTAGGCGAGCTCAGCGGTACCCAGCTCAGCGTGCTTCTGCGGATCGACATAGAGGTGCTTGATGCGATCGGAGCCGACGATGGTGTGCGTGTAGAACATCACCGGGATGACCGGGCAGTCGGCAGCGACCATAGCGTCGGCCTCCTGCATCTTAGCAACGCGCTCTTCGTCGTCAACCGTGGTGCGAGCCTCGTTGACCTTGGCGTCGAACTCGGGGTTGTTGTAACCGGAGCGGTTGTCGCCACCGAGGGAGTCGGAGTGGAACAGCGGATACAGGAAGTTGTCCATAATCGGGTAGTCGGCAATCCAACCCAGACGACCGAACTGATAGTTAAAGTTCTGGTACTGCTCGAGCAAGGCAGACCACTCAGGGGTATCGGAGACAGCGGTAACGCCAACCTTGGCGAGGTCACCGATGATGGACTCCATGATCTCCTTGTGGCCACCATCCTGGTTGTAGGAAAGGGTCACGTTAATGCCACGATCGCCGTTAGCGCCAGCGGGAGCAACCTTGTCCAGGTACTCGTTAGCCTTGTCGACGTCGTAGGCGCAGAACTCCCATGCGCCCTCCTTGTAGCCATCGATGCCCGGAGGAACAATGCCGTCGGCGGGGGTACGGGTACCCTTGAAGATAGTCTTGCAGATGGCCTCACGGTTGATGGCCAGGGAGATACCCCTGCGCAGGTCGGCGTTGTTAAACGGCTCGGCCGTGTTGTTGCAGGTCAGGTAGTAGGTGGAAGGCTCGGAGCCGAGCAGCATGCGCTCGCCGTCACCCATGGTGTAGCCGTCCTTGGACACGCCGCGATCCTTCTTGGCGGCGTCGATCTGAGCAACGGGAACGTCGCAGACATCGAGGTTACCGGCCTGGAACTCCTTGTAAGCGGTCTCCATGTCCTTGATGACCTGGAAGTGGATGCCATCGATCTTGGCCTTGTCGCCATAGTAATCGTCGAACTTCTTGAGGTTGATCTCCTGACCATCCTCCCACTTGCCGTCCATCATGAACGGGCCGTTACCGACCGGTGCAAGGTAGAAGCTCTTGGCATCGGACTCGGCGCACTCGGGAACCGGGGCCAGAGCCGGGTGAGAGGCGACGAAGGGGAAGTCGGCGTAAGCGGAAGACAGCTTGACGACGAGGGTCTCATCGTCGGGGCAGGTAACACCGCTGAGTTCAGTAGCGTTACCGGCAAGCAGATCGTCATAGCCCTCGACCATGGAAAGGTGATAGGAGACCTCGGAAGGGCCATACTCGGTAGCGATGGCCGACTTGGTGTTGACCAGACGCTCCCAACCGAGCTTGAAGGACTTGGAGGTAACGTCGTCACCGTTGTGGAACTTGGCCTTCTTGATCTTGAAGGTGAACTCGGTGGCGTCGTCGTTGGCCTCGAAGGACTCGCAAGCCAGCGGAACGATCTCGCCCTTCTCGGCGTCATAAGAGGTCAGAGCGTCAAAGAGCTGGTACTCGACCTGAGTGCCCTGGTCCTCCTGGACATTGTAGGGGTCGATGCAGACCGGGTTGTTGATGTAGAAGTTCAGCGTCGAACCGGACTCAGAACCGGAAGCGTCGCCGCCCTTCTTGCCGCATGCGGCAAGAAAAGCCATGGAGCTCGCAGCAAGGGTACCGCCGACAAAGGCGCGACGACCCATAACGGGCTGGTGGAACATAGAATCAGCCATGCCATCCTCCTTATGAGATAGGACAAAGTAAGTTCGGTCGGGCAACGTCAAGACAGCCCAATCGAACCATTCAAACGCGGTCCGCCGTTTTGGCTGGTTATACAAAGCGGACCAACGTATTGCAATACAGTAGCGCATTTTATGCACGATTTGGGGCTAATTCCGGTTAACGGTCGAGATTTTCTTTAGTTGGGCGAAGTATATGAGGATATTTTGACTCTGTTACAAATATGTAAACAAAAAGGGTCCCGCACTTGCGGGACCCTTTTCAAGTATTTATGCGGCTCGTGATTAGTAGCCCACGATGCCCTGCGGGAAGAAGAACATGCACAGCACGACGCACACGGCAAACACGACAGCCATGATGACGGTCAGGCGGTCAAGGTTCTGCTCCATAACGCCCGTGGCAGAGCTGGAGTTATACAGCGAGCTGGCAATCATATCCGAAACGCCGGTACCCTTACCGGAATGCATCAGGACGAGAATCGTCAGCGCCACGGCAGAAACAGCCCAAACGACAAACAGAAGAATCTGGAACGGACCCATAGATAAGCTCCTTAATAGAACAGTTCAAACTCCAGTACTGTACCACAATCCCCCGCTCTCCCCTACCTGCCACTCAAGGACGGGGTGGAAATGGCAGAAATACCAAAAAGGGGGGTTGTCCGGTTGTGGACAACCCCCTTGCTAGAAAACGGTATTTGTTTTCTATTAGGCCTCGGTAGCGAGCACGCGGCCCGTCATCTCGGCGGAAGGCTCAATACCAGCCATGGTGAGCATGGTCGGAGCGATATCGGAAAGACGGCCGTCCTCGATACCGGTGAGCTTGGCCTTCTCATCAACGATGATGAACGGCACGCGGTTGGTGGTGTGAGCCGTAAACGGATGCTTGGAACCGTCGGAAGCAACGTCAAACATGTGATCGGCGTTGCCGTGGTCGGCGGTAATCAGTGCAAAGCCGCCCTTGGCGAGAATCGCCGGGACAACCTTGGACAGGGCATCGTCAACAGCCTCAACGGCCTTAACGGCAGCGTCGAAGACACCGGTGTGACCAACCATGTCGCAGTTCGCGAAGTTCACGATGTAGAAATCAGCGCGATCCTCGTTGATGGCGGCGACGAGCTTCTCGGTAACCTCGGGAGCGCTCATCTCGGGCTGCAGATCGTAGGTAGCAACCTTGGGGGAAGCGACGAGCACGCGCTCCTCGCCCTCCTTGGGCTCCTCGATGCCACCGTTGAGGAAGAACGTCACGTGGGCGTACTTCTCGGTCTCGGCAGTGTGCAGCTGCTTCAGGCCATTGGCGGCGATAACGTCGGCCAGGACGTTCTCGGGGAACGTCTTGGGGAAGGCGACCTCGACGTCAAACGTCGGATCATACTCGGTCATCGTCACAAAGTGCGAAAGCTTGATCTGCTCGCGCTCAAAGCCGTCGAACTCCTTGTCCGTGAACACGCGGGTCATCTGACGAGCGCGGTCGGGACGGAAGTTGAAGAAGATGGCCGCGTCACCCTCGTGAATGCCCTCGTTGTGGGCAGCGAAGGGCTCGACGAACTCGTCGCCGCGCGGGTCCTTCTCGTAGTAGGCCTTGATACCGGCAACGGGGTCGGTATCAGCATCGGACGCGTTGACCATGACGTCGTAGGCGCGCTGGATGCGCTCCCAACGATTATCGCGGTCCATGGCCCAATAACGGCCCGAGACGGTGGCAACGCGAGCGTCGCAACCGGTCTCCTCGGAGATCTTAGCCAGGAAGGCGCAGAACTCACTCATGTAGCCGGCACCGGACTGCGGGTCAACGTCGCGGCCATCCATGAAGGCGTGGACGCGAACGGTCTTGACACCGTGCTCGGCAGCCATCTTGACCAGAGCCTCGACGTGGTTCATGTGGGAGTGAACGCCGCCAGGGCTCATAAGGCCCATGAGGTGGAGAGTCTTGCCGTCAGCCTTGACATCGTCCATGGCCTTGACGAAAACCTCGTTCTTGGCGATGGAGCCGTCCTTGATGGCATTGTTGATGCGCGAAAGCTCCTGGAACACGATGCGACCGGCACCGATGTTGAGGTGACCCACCTCGGAGTTGCCCATCTGGCCGTCGGGAAGGCCCACGTCCTCGCCCGAAGCACCGAGCGTGGTGTGGGGGTACTTCTCGTACAGGCTATCAAGGAAGGGCGTCTTGGCAGCGGCGACGGCGTTCTCGCCATCGGCCGGAGCAAGGCCGCAACCATCCATGATGATCAGGAGTGCAGGAAGATGACGTTGTGCCATATGTCCTACTCGCCTGCCTTGACGACCATAGAGGCGAAGTCGGCAGCCTTGAGCGAAGCGCCGCCCACGAGGGCGCCGTCAACGTCGGGCTTGGCGACGAGCTCGGCGATGTTGCCGGGCTTGGCGGAACCGCCATACAGCACGCGGATGCCGTTGGCGAGCTCCTCGCCGAACATCTCCTTGAGGGTCTCACGGATAGCGCCGCAGACCTCCTGAGCGTCCTCGGCGGTAGCGGTCTTGCCTGTGCCGATGGCCCAGATGGGCTCGTAGGCGACGACGACCTGCTTGGGGCAGGTGATCTCAAGGCCAGCAAGGCCAGCCTTGACCTGGTTCACGACGTGCTCGACATAGGTGCCAGCCTCGCGGACCTCGAGGGACTCGCCGCAGCAGAAGACGGGAACAAGACCGGCGGAAACGAGAGCCTTAGCCTTCTTGTTCTGATCCTCGTCGGTCTCGTGGAAGTAGTCGCGACGCTCGGAGTGACCGATGATGCAGTAGGTGCAGCCAGCGGACTTGAGCATGTCGCAAGAGGACTCACCCGTGAAGGCACCCTTGGCCTCCCAGTACACGTTCTGTGCACCGAGGGCGATGGGGGCAGCCTGAATGCGGTCATGAACCGTGGTGATGTCGATGGTCGGAGGGCAGACGAGCACCTCGACGCCAGCCGGAACCTCGGGCAGAGCCTGAGCCAGCTCGTCGGCGAGCTTGGCGGCCTCGGCGACGTCGTTGTTCATCTTCCAGTTACCAGCGATAAGAAGGGTGCGATTAGGCATCGAGAAGCGCCTCCACTCCGGGCAGGGCCTTACCCTCGACGAGCTCCATGGAAGCGCCACCACCGGTGGAGATCCAGCTCATCTTGTCGGCCAGGTTGAACTTGTTGACAGCTGCGACAGAGTCACCACCGCCGATGATCGAGGTGCAGTCAGCCTCGGCGACAGCCTCGGCGATAGCCTGGGTGCCGTGAGCAAAGTTGTCAAACTCGAAGACGCCCATGGGGCCGTTCCAGAACACGGTCTTGGCGCCCTTGACAGCCTCGGCATAGAGCTCCTCGGTCTTGGGACCGATGTCCATACCCTCACGATCGTCGGGGATAGCGTCGGAAGCAACAACCTCGGGGACAGCGTCCTCGCCAAAGTGATCGGCAACACGGTTGTCGATGGGGAGTAGGATCTTGACACCCTTCTCCTCGGCCTTCTTGAGCATCTCGCCGGCGCGCTCGACCCAGTCCTCTTCCTTGAGGGACTGACCAACGGTCAGGCCCTGAGCCAGGAAGAAGGTGTAGGCCATGCCGCCACCGATAATCAGGGTGTCAGCGGAGTCGATGAGGTGATCGAGAACACCGATCTTGGAGGAAACCTTGGAACCGCCGACGATGGCGACGAAGGGACGCTCGGGCTCGGCGAAGATGCCGGTCAGCGTGTCGACCTCCTTCTCGAGCAGGAAGCCAGCGACGGCAGGCAGGTAAGCGGCGGGGCCCACGACGGAACCCTGGGCGCGGTGAGCGGTGCCGAAGGCATCGAGAACGAAGACGTCGCCATAGGAAGCGAGCTTCTTGGCGATCTCGGGATCGTTCTTCTTCTCACGCTTGTCAAAACGGACGTTCTCGAGAACGAGGACCTTGCCCGGCTCGACGGCGGCGACAGCCTCAGCAGCCTTCTCGCCGTAGGTGTCGGCGACAAAGGCAACGTCGAGACCAGAGAGCTCAGCGAGTTTCTTGGCGACGGGCTCGAGGGACAACTCGGGCTGGAAGCCGGTGCCCTCGGGACGGCCGAGGTGGCTCATGAGGATGACGCGAGCGTTGTGCTCAACGAGATAGTTGATGGTGGGCAGGGCAGCCTTGATGCGGGTGGTGTCGCCAACGACGCCATCCTTGATAGGCACGTTAAAGTCAACGCGGACGAGAACGCGCTTGCCGTCGACATCGATGTCGCGGACGGTCTTCTTGGTAAAGGCCATGTTTGCTTCTACCTTTCGTACGTGTCTGCCTCCCATTACGGCAGACGATTTCTTATAAAAAGGGCGCGACCCTAGGGTGTAAGCCCTATAAGGCCGCGCCCTTCTTTAGACGCTCAACGAGCTATTCGCTAAAAGCTAAATTAAGCAACGAACTTCTCGAAGTACTTGATGGTGCGGACCATCTGAGAGGTGTAGGAGTTCTCGTTGTCGTACCAAGAGGTGACCTGAACGAGGGTCTGGCCGTTGCCGAGGTCAGAGCACATGGTCTGAGTGGCGTCGAAGATGGAGCCGTGGGTCTCGCCGACGATGTCGCGGGAGACGATCTGGTCCTCGTTGTAGGCGAAGGTCTCGGGGATGGTCTCGGCGTAGGCCTTCATGGCAGCGTTGACCTCGTCGACGGTGACCTTCTTGTCAACGACGGCGTAGAGGTTGGTCAGCGAGCCGGTCGGCGTCGGGACGCGCTGGGCGGCACCGATGAGCTTGCCGTTGAGCTCGGGGAGAACCAGGCCGATGGCCTTGGCAGCGCCCGTGGTGTTCGGGACGATGTTCTCGGAGCAGGCGCGGGAGCGACGGAAGTTGCCCTTGCGCTGCGGGCCGTCGAGCGGCATCTGGTCGCCGGTGAAGGCATGGATGGTGGTCATGATGCCGGACACGATGGGAGCGAAGTCGTTCAGACCCTTGGCCATCGGGGCGAGGCAGTTGGTGGTGCAGGAAGCAGCGGAGATGATGTTGTCCTCAGCGGTCAGCGTCTCATGGTTGACGTTGTACACGATGGTGGGCAGATCGCTGCCGGCCGGAGCGGAGATGACGACCTTCTTGGCGCCAGCGTTGATGTGGGCCTGAGCCTTAGCCTTGCTGGTGTAGAAGCCGGTGCACTCGAGAACGACGTCGACGTCGAGGTCGCCCCAAGGCAGGTTGTTGGCGTCGGCCTCCTTGTAGATCTTGATCTCCTTGCCGTCAACGGTGATGGAATCCTCGCCAGCAACGACCTCGTGATCGCGAGCGTAGTTGCCCTGCGTGGAGTCGTACTTCAGCAGGTAAGCGAGCATATCGGGAGAGGTGAGGTCGTTGATAGCGACGATCTCGGAGCCCTCATGACCGAACATCTGACGGAAAGCCAGACGACCGATGCGACCGAAGCCGTTAATAGCAACCTTTACTGCCATTGTGTCTCCTTTCGTAAGGCCCCCGCGAGCTACAGCGCCCGCCGTTGAGGCCCACAAACTAACCACTCGCCTAATATACCTTTTTTTTGACTTGAATTTCACGAGAATGCTCGAAATTGAAAAGCAAATTTACGTTAAAACGTTTTAAAGACTAAAATAGCAGCTAAATCCGTATATAAGTCGTTACTTCAAACTACCTGTTTGCTTCAATGAGCTTTTCAAGCCGTAAAACACGATGGTAGAGGGCTGACTTCGACAAGGGAGGGTCAGCCATCTCCCCCAAATCACGCAGCGACAGATCAGGATAGCGCTCGCGCAGGTCGCAAAAGACCGCCAAGGCATCCGGAAGCGCATCGCGAAGGCCACGCTGCTCGAGCTCGTCGATAAGCGCAAGCTGATGTTGGGCAGCACCGGCGCTTCTGGTTTGGTTGGCGAGCTCGGCATTCACGCGACGGTTCACATCGTTCTTAACCAACTTGACCGCGCGCGCCTCCTCAATCTCGGCAACGCTGCGCTTGGCACCAATCAGCTTTAATAGATGCTCGATTTCCTCGGCGCTCTTAATGTACACGGCATATGACCCCCGCCGTGCATTAACACGAGCATGGACCCCAATCTGCTCCAACAGATTGCAAAGTCCCTTGGCATATTGCTCGCCCTGCACAGCGATCTCCAAATGAAAATCGCCGCGTGGATCGGCCACGAAGCCGCCCGCGATGAGCGCGCCGCGGATATAGGCAAGTCTACAGCAAGGACGGGCAACGATATGTCGGGGTACGCCGGCGACAAGTCCTCCCCTACGGTCGAGGATACCCAGCAGAACCAAGGCCTTATCCAGGTCTGGCTGATCAGGCAAGGTGATGAGGTAGTTTCGAACCTTATGCAAGACAGATTTGCGGACGGTGAACTCCGTTTTGAGCTTAAGGATACGATGCGTCAGCGTGATCATCGTGCGCGCGACGGCTCCCGTCTCAGTCGCAACGGTCAAACGATACCGCCCAGAGCCGGCAAGGGAGAGCGTACCACTCACGCGCGTGAGGGCGGCGAGCGTCGACAAGTCGCAGTATTCACATTCGGGTTCGCAGCGCGCAAGCTCGTCGCGCACCTCAGCGGTAAACGACATGCAGGCCTATGCCTTCGTGTTGGCGCGCGACAGGTCGCGGTGGGAGATGCTCACATGATACTGAGCGCCTTCCAGGTAACGGGCCGTGGCCTCGGCAATGGCAACGCTGCGATGCTGGCCGCCCGTGCAGCCGATGGCGATAGAAAGCTGCGGCTTACCCTCCGCGATATAGCCTGGCATCACCGTATCGAGCAGCTGTGTCCAAGCCTTCCAAAACTCCTGCGTCTTGGGATGGTCCAGAACAAAATCAGAGACCTTTTTATCGAGACCGGTCATCGTGCGCATCTCGGGATCGTAGAACGGATTGGGCAGGAAGCGGACGTCGATCATAATGTCCGCCTCGACGGGCATGCCGTGCTTAAAGCCAAACGAGAACACGTGGACGTCCATGAGCTGCTGGTCGGACAGCTCGGAAAATGCCATACGTAGCTTGTTGCGCAGCGCAGAGGTACGCAGACGGCTCGTGTCGATAATCATATCGGCTCGGTCGCGCACGCCCTGCAGCTGAAGGCGCTCGCGCTGAATGGCATCGGCCGTAGTCTCCCCCGGCTTGGCAATGGGATGACGGCGGCGATTTTCGCTGTAGCGACGAATCAGCACCTCGTCAGAGGCCTCGAGAAACACGATGTCACAGCTCATCTCGCGCTCCTCGAGTGCGGCAACGGCATCGAGCAGCTCATCGAACAAGCCCTGGCTGCGCAGGTCGCAGGTGACGGCAAGATGCCTGCCCACGCCCGTATTGATGCCGACGAGTTCGGCAAGCTGGGCGATCAGACGCGGAGGCAAGTTGTCGATGCAAAAGTAGCCCATGTCCTCGAACACATGCATGGCCTGCGTTCGGCCCGATCCAGACATTCCGGTGATGATGACGATATCGGGGATGCGCTCCGAGCGCTCCGCCGCATCCATGGCATCTCCCTTTTGCATGTGCGCCTCCTAAAACAAGCGCGGGACCCGGCCAGCGGATCCCGCGCGATCAATTGCCTTTATTGAGTATACCGCCCCGAGCGGATACGAGGCCTGTCTTACGCCTCAAGCGCAGCCTTGAACCAACTTGTAATACTCGTGGGATGCGTGATGGCGGTGCCGACGACAACGGCCCAGGCGCCAGCATCGATCGCGGCGCGAGCCTCCTCGGGCGTGTGCACGCGGCCCTCGCAGATGATGGGAAGACCGGGGAATTCCTCGGTCGCCTGACGCAGGAGCGGCAGATCGGGGCCATCGGCCATGGTGCAGTCGATGGCAGCGACACCGTGAGAAAGCGTGGTAGATACCAGGTCGAAGCCCATATCAACCGCACGGCGAATGTCCTCGATGGTGGCACAATCCGCCATCAGGAGCACACCCTCCTCGTGCAGCGGGCGGAAGGTATCCTCGACCGACTTGCCGTCGGGACGCGGACGATCGGTGGCGTCGATCGCCACGATATCGGCACCCGCAGCAACGCAGGCGCGAGCGTGACGCAGCGTCGGCGTGATGTAAACGCCCTCGTGCCCATCCTTCCACAGGCCGATAACGGGGACCTCACAGCGACCCTTAATGGCGGCAATGTCGGCAAGGCCCTGGCAGCGAATGGCGGCGGCGCCGCCGAGCTCGCAAGCACGAGACATTTGAGCCATGGTCTCGGGCGTACGAAGCGGCTCGCCCATATACGCCTGAACGCTCACGACGAGCTTGCCCTTCAGGGACTGGATCAAAGGATCAACGGTCATGTTCGACTCAACCTTTCTCAAAAACAGCCTTCTGAGACACCGCACCTTGACGTTCAAACCGTCGCTCGCGTACCGAAGTACGCTTCGCTCCTCTTTCACGTCAATCTGCGGCACCTCAGAAGGCGCACTTGGTAGCTATGTTTATTTCAACGACGCAAGAAGGTGTTCGGCGGCACCGATGAGCGGAGCATCGCCCTCAAGAGAACCGATGAGGATCGGCGTGTCCTGAAGCGGATCGAGCGCCTGGCTGGCATAGCCCTCGTGTACCGAATCCTTCCACGTCTGTGAACGCCAATCGGGACCTTGGTGAATCACGCCACCCGAAAGCACGATGACCTCAGGGTCCAGGATGTTAGCGAGCGAGCCCAAGCTGGCACCCAGCGCAAAGCCGGCGTCATGGATGACCTCAGTCGCCTTTGCGTCGCCCGCGCGGCACAGGTCGTTTACATCGCGACCGACCGAAGGACGGCTGGGGTCGACGCGGCCAAAGCGCTCGTCGTACATGCGACCAATGGAAGTGCCCGAAGCAACAGACTCAAGATGGCCAGAACGCCCGCAGGCGCAGGGAATGCCGGCGGCAGCCGAGCACTCGATGTGGCCCATATGACCGGCAGCACCGTGGAAGCCCTGCATCACGCGGCCGTTCTCGACATATGCGCCGCCGATGCCCGTACCGATGCCCAGACACAAGACGGAGAACTTGCCCTTGCCGACGCCCCAGTGGGCCTCGCCCAGAGCATGAGCCTGCACGTCGCCCACCACGGCAACGGGAAGACCAAGGTCCTCGCGCAGACGCGGCCCCAACTGAACGCCAGACCAGCCGGGCATGATCTCGTTGGCGTAGGCGATGGCGCCCGTCTTGGGGTCGACGACACCGGCGGCGCCAATACCGATACCGAGGACCTCGACATCGGGGTTCGCCTCGAGAGCAGCCTTGATGGACGCCTCGATGCGCTGGAAAACTGCCTCGCCGCCTTCTTGGGCCTCGGTGGGAACCTCGGCTTCAAAGACCGGATGGGGCACGCCGCCATCAGCCGGATACTCCATAATGGCAGTCGCAATCTTGGTGCCGCCGATATCGACGGAGCAAACGTACTTGTTCTCCATGTCGCTCTCCTTAGGAGATATAAACAACTACAGGAAATGCGCCGTCAGGCTAGCCGTCACAGCGCGGTAAAGGTTTTCCAGGTGCCCGAGATCGCCGAGAAGCCGTGTGGCCATTGACCTAATGGGTCATGGCCGCACGGTTGAACGGCGAGGTCGGGTGCCTGGGAAAGCTTTAAAGGAGGCCGTTGTCCTGGAGGACCTTCTTAATCGCCTCGACGTTCTCACCGGTCATGGCCTTCACCGGGCGCGGCATGGTCGGGCTGTCGAAGATGCCCATGAGGTTCATAGCGGTCTTGAAGGCGCCGACGCCACCGGCATAGCCCTGGACGCCCGAGGTGACATCCCAGATGTGGGAGATCTCATTGAGACGATCCTGCTCGGCCTTGACGGTAGCCCAGTCACCAGCCTGAGCGGCCTTCCACTGACGCACGTAGCCCTCGGGCTCAACGTTGGCGAGACCCGGGACGGAACCGTCAGCGCCGCCGAGATAGGCGCCGTCGACAACAACCTCGTGACCGGTGAGGATGCTCATCGGATGGCCGTTCTTCTCGTTCTCCTGAACGAGGTAGCGGAACGAGATGTCATCACCCGAGGAATCCTTGACGCCAGCAAGGACGCCCTCGGCGCCGAGCTTGGCAAGGAGCTTCCAGGGGAGCTTGGTGTGAACGCAGACGGGAATGTCATAGGCAAAGATGGGCAGGTCGAGCTCCTCGTGCAGGATGCGGAAGTGCTCCTCGACCTCGGTCATACCCTGCAGGGCATAGAACGGGCAGGTGGCGACGAGGGCATCGGCGCCCAGCTCCTGGGCGACCTTGCCGTGCTCAATCATGCGCTCGGTCTCGGTATCGATGATGCCGACCAGAACAGGCACACGGTGGTCGACGATACGAACGGCCTCGGCGATAATCTGGCGACGGCGCTCATCGGTGGAGAAGACGACCTCGCCCGAAGACCCCAAGAAGAACAGACCATCGACGCCGGCATCGATCATGCGGTTGATGCTGCGCTCAAAGGAGGCAACGTCGAGCTGGTGGTCTTCGGTATCGGGAACAACGACGGGAGGGATAACGCCGGTGAATTTCTGAGTTGCCACAAGAATCTCCTTAGCTGTCTGGCGAGCGGCCCTATGCCGCTCACTCTTGTTGGCAGTGTCCAGGCCGTCTAGGCCAAAGAACACGGATAGAACGTTTGGTTAAAGAAGTCGACGACTTCGTTTTCGAACGCGTTAATACGCTCATGAGCGTATTTGGCATAGATGATATGCCTCCGGTCACACTCAAGACCGTTGAATACGGCAAACTGACCCTTGGGGTCGCTCACGGTATCCATGAGCGACGTGCCCATGAGCACCGATCCGCGCACCCGAGACGACAGAGCCTCGAGGCCACCGGGAATTGGATTGGCAACCGCCGTGCAGGCAAGTCCGCGCTCGTCCAGAGCAGAAACCGCCAGCGCGACACCGCCGCCAAGACCCTCGCCCCATGCAAAAATGCGATCGGGATCCATGCCATCAAGATTGCGCGCGACCTTCGCCAACGCGCAGCCCCAACGGACGCGCTTGACAAAAGCGGGCGAAGCAATCCCCCACTGCAGGTCGTCCGCACCAGCAACATCGTCATCCAGCGCGAGAACGGCATACCCCATGGCGGCAAATCTCGTCATGTGATGCCATCCACGCACGGGTCGATCGATGTCGTGAAACATCAGGCACAGCGGCACGCGCTCAGACACTCGGGCACGACCGACAGGCTCGATCAAACGAGCGTGAATCGCATCGTCACCGAGCTCAAAGGAGACCTCCGAGTAACGGGCGCAGGGGTTAACAAAGTCAATCGCCGTAATGGCCAGGCCTTGAATCTCAAGATTCGAAGCGCATGTCTCTAAATCAGAAACATCTGCTTGGACATCACCGCGCCAGTCCCGATATTCTGCGAGCCTTGACGAAACCGTTCCAGGCATCTCCGCGAGCCCGGGGACGATCAGCTCGTCGATATTGCTCTCGCACTTAGACATGAGCCTCCCCTCCCTCGCAGAAAAACGGAATGATCAGATCGTCAAAGTCCTGAATCTCCTCGTGGCCAAAGCCCTCAAAGAACTCGCGTCGCTTCTCACAGGCCAGATTGTTGTAGACCGCAAACTGCGTCGCCGGCGGACAGACGATATCGGCTGTGCCCGTGCCAAACAGCACGGGGCATTTGACCATGGGGGCAAAGTTCTTGGAATCGAAGTACGCCAGTTTGGCATAGGCCTCCTCAATACGAGTCGAGTCCTCGTCAAACCAACGCGACCAATAACGCAGGCCTTCATAAGCGATATCGTCGGCATCCAGATCCCAAACAAGGCGGAAATCCGACAGGAAGGGATAGAGGATGGCAGCGCGATTGATAAGCTCACTATTAAGCGCGCAGGTCGCAATGCCCAAACCGCCGCCCTGCGATGCGCCGTTCACAAATACGCGGGAAAGATCGATGCCCTCGAGCTCGCGAACAATACGGCACAGAATGCGGATATCCTGGTGCAAGCGGACATAGTAAAGATTGGCCGGGTCGCCGTCGATACCGGCGACGATATGCCCAGCAACCGTCGTGCCTTCAAATCCACCAATATCCTCGGAGGGGCCACCCTGGCCAGGACAATCGAGAGCGATGAGTGCCATGCCCATGCCCGCAAACGACGCCTGCTCGAACCAGCTGCGGCTTGCACCCGGATAGCCGTGGAACTGTAGCACCAGCGGCACGGGCTCGTCCGAAACCGGCTGGAGATACTTGGCATGCAGGCGTGCACCGCACATGCCGGTATACCAGAGGTCGAAAAACCGACAGGTCGCGGAATCCGCAACCGAAGCCGCCTCAATCGCATAGTCGAGCTCGACGGCGTCGGCCTCGGCCATGCGGTCCTTCCAAAAGAGATCGAAATCCGATGGACGGGGCATAGCGCCTCGATATTCACCAAATTGCTGTTGTAGCTCCTGAGCACTTGGCATGGCTCGTGAACCCAACCTTTCGAAATCGCAACGGAGGTGCGCCCGGCAAGGGAACCGGGCGCACGGGAGGGAAAGCGAGGCTACTCGCCGAGCTTGGGATGCAGCAGCGACGGCGCAGCGCCGAGCAGCATCTTGGTGTAGGGGTCCTGAGGGTGCTGGAAGACCTGCTTGGCCTCGCCCTGCTCGACGATCTTGCCGCCATTCATAACGATGATGTCGTCAGAGATATAGCGGACCGTCTGGATGTCATGGCTGATGAACACCATGGCCAGGCCGAGCTCCTTCTTAAGGTCGGTCAGCAGGTTCAGAATCTGCGCGCGGACCGAAACGTCCAGAGCCGAGGTGGGCTCGTCGGCGATGATGGCATCGGGGTTCAGCGACAGGGCGCGCGCAATTGCGACGCGCTGGCGCTGGCCGCCCGAAAGCTGGCCGGGAAGAACCTCGGCGGCGGAGCTGGGCAGACCGGTGAGCTCCAAGAGCTCCTTGACGCGCTTCTCCTGCTCGGCCTCGGTACCCAGGTTGTGGACGCGCATGGGGTCGAGCAGTTGCTCGCGAACGACCATGCGGGGATTGAGCGCCGTGGCCGGGTTCTGGAACACGACCGAGATGACGCGACCCATGTGGCGACGGTCCCCGGCGGTACGTTTGGTAACGTCCTTGCCCTTAAAGTAGACCTTGCCGCTCGTGGGGGCCTGCAGGCCGCACATGACGTTGGCGGTGGTGGACTTTCCGCAACCGGACTCGCCGACGATGCCGATGGTCTGTCCGGGCATGAGCTTAATCGTTACACCCTGGACGGCGTGAACCAGGTTGGGGTGCAGAATCGAGCCGGTACGGGTCCTAAAGGTGACGTGGACGTCATCAAGGAAGATGATCGGCTCGACGCCGTTGACTGCGGTCTCGCTCATCTACATCACCTCCGCGTGAGGGGTCAAACCATTTGCCTTGAGCACCTCGTCGGGGAGCTCGGAATAGAAGTGCTCGGTGCCGGGCACGCGCTTGAAGACCGGACGGGTGTCCAGGCCAATGCGCGGATGGCTCGAGCGGGGTGCGAAGCGATCGCCCTTGGGGAAATCGCGCGGGCTCGGAACGGCGCCGGGCACCTGGTGCAGGCGGCCCGAACCGCTCTCGATGGACAGGACGGAACCCAGAAGGCCGCGGGTGTACTCGTGAATCGGGTTGGTGAGCAGCTCCTTGGTGGGCGCCTGCTCGATAACCTGGCCGGCGTACATAACCGTGATGTTATGAGCGACCTCGGCGACCAGTGCCAGGTCGTGCGAAACGAAGATCATGGCAAAGCCGAGCTTGGCCTGAAGATCGTTAAGCAGCTTGATGACCTGCTTCTGGACGGTAACGTCCAGAGCGGTCGTGGGCTCGTCGCAGATGACCAGTTTGGGGTCGCGGGTAAGGGCCATAGCGATCAGAACGCGCTGACGCTGACCACCGGAAAGCTCATGCGGATAGCTCTCGAGCGTACGCTTGGGGTCGAGGCCCACGAGCTCCAGGAGCTCCTCGGCGCTACGGGTACCGCCGCGCTTGGTGAGCTGCTTCATCTGGGCGGAAATGAGCATGGAGGGGTTGAGCGAGGACAGGGCGTCCTGATAGACCATGGCGATATCGGTACCGCGCAGGCCGAACCACTCCTTCTTGCTCATCTTGAGCAGGTCGCGGCCCTCCCAGAGAACCTCACCGGAAAGATGCTCGTCATCGTCGGTCAGGCCCATGATGGCCAGCGTGGTGATGGACTTACCGCAGCCGGACTCACCGACCAGGCCCATGGTCTGGCCAGGACGGACATCAAAGTTGACATGATCGACGACGTTGATATCACCGTGGTGCTCAAACTGGATGCAGAAATCACGGACCGAAAGGATCGGCTCAACGGACTCATCGGGCACATGGCGGTCGTTACGCTTGAGCTCGACATCGCGCAGGGCGCCAAGACGGGCGGACAGGGACTGAGCCTGCTCCTTGTAAGCGCGAACAGGGTCGGAGACCAGCAGGTCGGCCTCGCGGCGCTTGGAGGAATCGGTCGGATCCAGGGCGGCGGAGGGAGCAGCGGCCATGGCGTCGGTAATGCCCTCGGAGAGGATGTTGAGCGCCAGGCAGGTGATCATGATAGCCAGACCCGGGAACAGCGCCTGCCACCAACGGCCAGCGAGCACGCCACCGCGGGCGTCGGCGAGGATGTTGCCCCAGGTAGCGGTGGGCTCCTGGATACCAGCGCCGATAAAGGTCAGCGAGGCCTCGAAGATGATGGCGTCGGCGACCAGGGTAACGGTGAAGACCATGATCGGGGCGATGCAGTTACGCAGAACATGCTTGATCAAAATCCACGGAGCCTTGGCGCCGGAAACGATGACCGCGCGGACATAGTCCTCGCCGTACTCGGACACGATGTTGGCGCGCACGATACGGGCAATCTGCGGAGTGTACATAAAGCCAATGGCGAAGATGATCGACGGCACGGAATTGCCCAGGATGGAGACGAAGACGGCAGCGAGGGCGATGCCCGGGATGGACATGATGATGTCCAGGATGCGCATGATCGCCTCGGAAACGGACTTGCGCGAAACCGCCGCGAGGGCGCCCACGACCGAGCCGCAGACCAGAGCCATGGCAGTAGCACCGAAGCCGATGATCAGCGAGTAACGGCCACCGTAAAGCATACGCGACAGGATGTCGCGGCCCTTATCGTCGGTACCGAAGATAAATCCATTGCCGGGAGCCTGGCGAGCAGTGAAAATCTCGACCGGGCTATAGGGGGCAAGAAGGGGCGCCAGAATCGCGGTCAGGGCGACCAACACCAGCACGACGGCGGCAATCTTAGAAGACAGCGTCATCTTCTTCCAGCCACCGAGCTTGAGCCCCTTGGAGGCAGCCTTCTCGAGCTGCTCGGTTTGCTTCTCTCGAATCTTTACCATAATCTACACCGTCCTGATGCGCGGGTTGATGAGCAGGTAGAGCATGTCAACCACGATGTTGATGATGATGAAGGCAAGAGCAACGACGATGACGACGCCCTGAACCAGGTTCGCCTCGTTGCCCTGAACGCCCTGCAGAATCGCAGTACCCATGCCGGGGAGGTTGAAGATGACCTCGATGACGACGGCGCCGCCCATAAGGTAACCGATCTTAAGACCGAGGGTGGTGACCGGGGTGATCAGCGCGTTGCGCAAAACGTTGATGCCGACGACGACCTTCTCGGGAACGCCGGCGCCACGGGCCATGCGGACGTAGTCCTTGTCGAGCTCCTCAACCATGGCGGTACGCACGATACGAGTCATCTGGCCCGTCAGCGGGAATGCCAGAGCGATAGCGGGCATGATCATACGTCCCAGATAGCCAGCCGGGTTGGTGGTGAAGTGAGGCAGAGCACCGGATGCCGGGAGCACCTTAAGGTAGGAAGAGAACAGCAGAATCAACAGAACGGCAAGCCAGAACGACGGGGTTGCCAAGCCGGCGATGGAAAAGACGCGGATCACTTGGTCCGGCCATTTATCGCGATACAGTGCCGCGATGACGCCGAGCAAAAACGAGACGACCGCGCCGATGGCAAGACCGATGAAGGTCAGCTGCATCGTGACGGGCAGGGCCGTGGAGATGCGCTTGGCAACGGAGTTGCGAGCAGCACCATAGGTGCCCATGTCACCATGGATCAGATCGCCCATGTAGCGCACGTAGCGCACGGGCCAGGGGTCGTCCAGACCATACTTCTCATGGTACTCGGCAACCGCCTCGGGCGAGGCACCGTCACCCAACGCCGTATAGGCGGGGTCGGTCTTGGAGAACGACATAAGGAAGAACACCAGGACGGTGACGCCCAATGCCATGATCGGCAGCGCCACGAGACGCCTTCCAATCAAACGTAGAAAGTTGTTCACGTTCTCTCCCCTTTCTTTTGTCGGTAGGACCAACTGGTATATGAGTATGGATACTCATTACAAGACCCGAGCGACATCGAGGCCGCCCGGGTCTTTGTTTCAACTATGAGGACGTTGCCTTACGACCGACGCCCCACATATGACTCAAACGAGTCTTAGGCCTTGACGGTCGCGACGCCCCTGAAGGACATGCTCGTCGTGCCGATGCCCTTGAAGCCATCGAGGGCCTCGCCGTTGGGCGCGGTAGACGGATCGTCCCAGGAAGCGGAGACGGTCTTGACGTGGACAACGGGGTACAGAACAGCGTTGTCGGCGATGATGTCGAAGCACTCGTTCCACTTCTTCTGCTGCTCGTCGCCCTCGGCGGCAAGAGCCTCGTCCATGAGACCGTGGAGCTTCTCCCACTCAGCGGACTCCTTCCACGGGCAACGGGTCTGCATCCAGACGTTGTCGCCGTACCACCAGTTGAGCAGCAGGTCGGGGTCAGCGCCGAAGCAGGACGGATCGCCAGGGGCAAGGAGGATATCGTAGGCCTCGCCGCCGTCGATGGCAGCGTAGGTGGCCGGCGAGGTATCGGTCTGGATGGTCACCTCGAAGCCGAGAGCGTCGAGGTCGTTCTTGACCTGGGCGGCCATGCCCTTAATCTGCTCGTTGTCGGTGGTGCGCAGGGTGATGGCACCCGGGGTGATGCCGGACTCCTCGATGAGCTTCTTGGCCTTCTTGGCGTCGGTCTTGTACACCGTGGAAGCCTCATGATAGTTGGTGAAGCTCTTGGGCAGGTAGCAGCTGGCAGCGGTGGCAAGGCCGGCGAAGGTGTTGGTGATCATCTTCTCGGTGTCGAGCGCGTACATGACGGCCTGACGGACCTTGACGTTGTTCCAAGGCTCCTTGGCGACGTTGAACATGATGAAGCGGGTGCCGAAGCCCTGGACGTTGTCGATCTTGCAGCCAGCGCTCTCGAGCTGGTCGACGGCGTCAGCGGTGACGAGCTCCATAACGAGCGTGGAGCCTTCCTGCTGGGCGGTAACGCGAGCGGTGGGGTCGGTCAGGATGCTGTACTGGATCTTCTTATCCTCGGCAGCATACTCACCGTTGTACTCGGGGTTGGGAACCAGGGTGATCTCGGTATCGGAGATAGAGTCGTACATCCAGGGGCCGGAACCGATCGGCTGCTTGGCGCGATCCTCCTCGGACTGAGTAGCCGGGGTAACACGGATGATGGCCAGACGATCCTTGAGCAGGGAGAAGTTGGGGACCTTGGTCTTGACCGTTACAGTGCTGGCATCCTTGGCCTCGATGGACTCGAAGGGCTGGAAGAACGGAGCATAGGTAGCGGAAGCAGCGCAAGCGGTGTAGGAAGCGACGACGTCGTCAGCAGTGACCTCGGTACCATCGGAGAACTTGGCGCCCTTGCGGATGGTGACCTCGAAGGTAGTGTCGTCCACGGACTTGGGATCGTCGGTGGCGAGCTCGTTGAAGGTGCTGTAGTCGTGGTAATCGATGCCGTAGAGACCCTCGACGACGTGCCAGTTAGCACCCAGGCCCACAGCGGAGCCGGTGCTGGCGGGATCGAAGCTGGACGGAGCGTAAGCGGAACCAGCGGTAATCACACCGCCGCCACGGTTGGCGGAATCGGCGGAACCGGAAGCGGAACCCTCGTCGTTGGAGCTGCCACCGCAGCCGGTGAGACCAAGCCCTGCGACAGCAGCGACGCTGCCGGTGAGGCCGAGGAACGAACGCCTGGACATACCCTTGTTGATGATGGCCATGTCTTCTCCTATCAATAGAGAATCTTACCCGGGAGCACCTAGACTTGCCCCCGCGCAACTTGCGGACGATATATACCTTACCTACCGACGAACCCAACTGAGGTGCCGCGCTCGGCGACCGATACATACATACGCTTGAACGGTATTTACTACCGTTCACCGAATTCATTGACAAACGATTCGCCAGACAGTATGTATCGACGAGGTGAGATATCAGTCATCGTCAACCCGCAGGATAGCAGGGTTGTTCACCATGGCTAGTCAAACGTTTTAGCGTTAATAAAACCCGAAATCGACAGGTAATCGCCGCGAAATAAATGATTGAAAATCGGCCAATCATGTATATCAGTTGTTTAGAAGCACGTTTAGTTTTCGGAACGGTTGGCCGATGCCTGGGCGCGTTCGGCATTCCATGCAACAAGTGCCTCGTGGACCGCTTTGGCGACATCGGCCGGAACGCCTCGAACTTCCGCGATCTCTTGCTCGCTCGCCGCGCGCAAACGCTTCATCGAGCCAAAATGGCGCATAAGGGCACGTTTTCTGGTGGGTCCCACGCCTGGAACGTCATCGAGTACCGAAACCGTCATGGCTTTATCGCGCAATTCGCGATGGAACGTGATGGCAAAACGGTGCGATTCATCGCGCACCTGTTTGATTAGATAGAGCGACGCGGACCCGGTCGGAAGCACGACTGGAGTCTCGTCCCAAGGCACGAAAACCTCCTCATCGGCCTTTGCCAAGCCACAAACTGGTATATCGAGCCCAAGAGCCTCAAGTTGCTTGATCGCAGCGGTCAATTGCGGCTTACCGCCATCGACAACGAGCAAATCGGGGCGCGATCCAAAGCGCTCGTCGGCCATGCGCTCGGGAGCATAGCGTCGTCCCAAAACCTCGGACATCGACACGAAGTCGTTTGCCTCGTCCAATTCGGCCTGAATTTTAAAACGACGGTACTGGCTCTTGTCGGCGCGTCCGTTGGTAAACACCACCATCGAGGCGACGGTAAAGGTTCCGTGCAGCGTCGAGATATCGAAGCACTCGATACGCATCGGCGGCGCTGGCAGCGCCAGCGCGCTTTCGAGCTCCAGGAGCGCCTGATTGGTGCGGTCGTCAGCGTACCCCGTTCGCATCATGTAGCGCATGAGGGCATGGCGCGCATTTTTGGATGCCATATCGAGCAAACGGTGCTTTTCGCCACGCTGCGGCCTATGGAGATGGCAGGAACGCTCGCGCTTGCCCGCAAGCCATTCCCCCAGCGCCTCCGCATCCTCAAGCTCGACGGAAAGGTTGACCTCAGCTGGAATATCAGCCGTCTCGTCGTAATAGCGCTTAAGAAAGCCCGACTGGAGCTCTTCCTCGTCAACATCAAGACCCTTGTCGAGAATGAACTCGCAGGTGCGAACTGTTCGGCCCTCGCGAACGACGAAGACGCAAGCGGCGGAGATGGTCTCCTCGCGATAGAACCCGATGACATCGATATCGACACTGGAGGGAAAAACGACTTGCTGACGATCGTCCAGACCCCTGATGACCTCCAAACGACGTTTGACGCGTGCCGCGCGCTCAAAGTCGAGCGCCTCGGCGGCATCCGTCATCTCGGAGGTCAGCTCATCGACGACATCCTTGCGATGGCCCGACAAAAAGCGCTCGACACGCTTGACGTTCTTGGCATAGTCTGCCGGGGAAATCGCGCCGACACACGCACCCGGGCCGCGCCCGACATGGTAGTCAAAGCAGGGACGCCCGTTTTGCGCGCAAATCATATTGACGATGTCTTCCTCGCCCTTGTGGGACTCAACGATACGGCGACAACGACGCCACTCCGCACAGGATGCGGAGCAGATGGGAATAACCTTGCGCAGCGTATCTATCGTCTCACGTGCCGCACGGCTATCGGTATAGGGTCCAAAATAGCGCGTTCCCGGCTTATGACGCTCACGCGTATATTTGATAGCGGGATACAGGTCGCCCTTTGTAATGGCGATAAAGGGGTAGCTCTTGTCATCCTTGAGGTCGACGTTAAAGTACGGATGGTACTGACCAATCAAATTGCGCTCGAGCACCAACGCCTCATGCTCGGTCTCCACCACGATATAGTCAAAGCTCGCCACCAGCTGCATCATCAGCGGAATCTTTTGACGCTCATCCTGCAGTGTCACGTATTGACGCATGCGGGCGCGTAGGTTTTTCGCCTTGCCCACGTAGATGACATCGCCCTTGGCATCCTTCCAAAGGTAGCATCCGGGCTGTGTGGGAACGCGCGAAACCTGCTCGGCAAGCGTTGGAATGTTGTCGTGACCGGCCACGCGCACCTACTTGCGACGAAGCAGCGCCGAGACCTCGGGCATCTTAAGGACGACGGCAAGGCCAAAGGTAACAGCAAGCGAGACGACACCCGCAACGCAAACATAGCCAAGAGTAATCAGAATCGAACCGCCAAGCGCCCCGACAAAGTGCTCAAGCGCCCCGACAAAGTGCTCAAGCGCCCACATGACGCCGGCGCCTGCGGCAGCACCCAGGCCACCGAGCAAAAGGCCAAAGAAACCGCCATGTAGGATAGATTTGACCTGAAGGCCACGCAGACGACGACGCAGCCACCACAGCGAACAACCGACCAAGATCACGTAGTCGACGACATACGAAAGCGCGATTGCCGGCATGCCGAAGCCCAGCACAACGCCAAATAGCAGAACCGAGCCGGCCTGGCCGATGGCAGAATACAGGCAATAGCGACTATAGGGCTTCATGTCGAGCAAGGCAGAGAAGCTCTTCTGCATCAACACGACCACGCCGTAGAGCGGCAGCGAGAGCGCCAGGTAGACAAGGTACTCGGACACCAGCGTCACGCCGGATTCATCGAACTTGCCAGCACAGTAGATCATGTTGAGCGGACGCGCGAAGACAATCAGGTACAGCGCGAACGGAATCAGGAAGAACAGCATCTGGGCGACGCCACGCGAAATGCCCGTGCGAACGCTGTCGTAATCCTTCTCCTGCGCGTCGTGAGAGAGCTCGGTATAGAGCGCCGTCGAAAGCGAGGCGGCAATCAGCGCGTAGGGCAGCGTGTACCACAGGCGCGCATAGGCGATGACGGAAGGACCAGTCTCGGGCTGGACCACCAGCGCGGCAGCGTTGGTGATAGAAGTCGAGACAAACATGCACACCGTGGCGAGCAGCGTCGGGATACCGAGCGCAATCGTCTGCCGCAGTGCGGGGTCCTTAAAGTCGATATGGATATGGGGGTGCACGCCGTGCTTGCCAAGCGCGGGGATCTGACATGCCATCTGAACAAAGACACCGAGGGTCGTACCGGCCGCAATCAAGATGATGCCGGCACGTTCGCCAAACTGTGCGGACACGGGCGCAAAACCCATAAAGCTCGCAATGACGATCACATTGTTGAGGACCGGAGCAAACGTCGACCAGAAGTAGTCGCGGTGTGCGTTGAGAACGCCCGAGAACACCGAGCCCAAACCATAAAACAGAATCTGGATGGCAAAGAAACGGAACATGAACGCAGCGGTATCCATGCTGCCGCCGTCACCCGAAAGGAACGATTGCGTCCAGATAAAGCCCGGGGCGAACACGGTCCCCAGCAACGAAATGCCACCCAGCACCAAAAGCAGAATGCCGAGCAGGTTGCCCACGTACTCGTTTGAGGCCTCGCGACCCTGCTCACGCCTCACGCCCATGTACACGGGCAAAAACGCCGTCACGAGCATGCCGCCCATCACGAGTTCGTAGAGCATATTGGGCAGGTTGTTGGCGACCTGATAGGAGGACGAGAGTAGCGACATGCCGATAGCGGCCGCCATTGCCCACGTGCGGATAAAACCGGTGACGCGAGACACGATAGTCAGGATGGTCATAAGCCCGGCGGAACGACCAACCGTGGAGTAGTCCGACGAGCCCATGTCGTCAGTGTCATCTCGCGACGAAGAAGCTTCGGATGAGGGTGTCTGAGGCGCAGATTCTTTTGCAAAATGAGCTCCGCGCTTCAATTCTTCCTGCGGCATCGCTCAGTCCTCTCTCGTAATCGCGGCAACCGTCGCCCCGCAAAATGCAATTAAATCATCGGGTGCAAGCTCGAGCTGATAACCACGCTTGCCTCCCGAAATAAAAATGGTATCCCAAAGGACACATGTCTCATCAATGAGCGTCCGGTAGCGTTTTTTCATACCGACCGGGCTGCAGCCGCCGCGAACGTAGCCAGTCGCCGCAAGCAAATCCTTCACATGCATCATGGCCAAGGACTTCTCCCCCGCGGCACGCGCGGCGGACTTTAGATCGAGCTCGTCGGCAACAGGGATGCAGCACACGACATAGTCGTTGGACGGTGTCACACAGACCAAAGTCTTAAATCCTTGACCGGGCTCCTCGCCAAGCTGCTCCGAAATCGCGACCCCCAGGCCCACCGACTCATCGCCATCGTCTTCGTACGTATGTAGAACATAGGAAATGCCGGCGCTTTCCAGCTCGCGCATCGCATTGGTTTTTGGCGTCTTTACAGCCTTTGCCATGACATATCCTTTCCCTCGCATTCGGACGCAAGGATTAAGTATATGTCCAATTCGGCTGCATACGTCACTTCGGCACAGCAAGCGCCATCGAATCACAAGGAGTCGATGGCGCCCATAAACTGAATCGCCTATTTATTGAGCATCAAGTTGAGCCTGGCGCTCCCGGTCACGCCTGAGCAACGGCGCCAAAAACTTGCCCGTATAACTCTGCGGACAGTCCGCAACCTGCTCCGGTGTACCCGAAACCACGACGGTTCCGCCGCCGTTACCGCCCTCGGGACCCATATCGATCAGGCGGTCGGCAACCTTGATGACATCAAGGTTGTGTTCAATCACCAGCACCGTGTTGCCCGCATCGACCAAGCGCTGCAGTACATCGAGCAGCTGGCGGACGTCCTCAAAATGAAGGCCGGTCGTCGGCTCGTCCAAAATATAGAACGTCTTGCCCGTCTGGCGTCGATGAAGCTCCTTGGCGAGCTTTACACGCTGCGCCTCGCCGCCCGAAAGCGTCGTGGCGGGCTGGCCCAGGCTCACGTAGCCCAAGCCTACATCGTACAGCGTCTGGAGCTTGCGCTTAATCTGCGGGATATTCCCAAAGAAGGCCAGCGCCTCGGTAACGCTCATGTCGAGCACGTCCGAGATGGTCTTGCCACGATAGGTGACCTCGAGTGTCTCGCGGTTGTAGCGTTTACCGCCGCAAACTTCGCAGGGAACGTAGATATCGGGAAGGAAGTGCATCTCGATCTTGATCTGTCCGTCGCCCTTGCACGCCTCACAGCGCCCGCCACTCACATTAAAGGAGAAACGACCTGGCGAGTAGCCGCGCGCCTTCGACTCCGGCGTACTCGCAAACAGTGCGCGAAGATCATCCCACAGGCCGATATAGGTAGCAGGGTTGGAACGCGGCGTGCGGCCAATCGGCGACTGGTCGATATCGATAACCTTATCGATACACTCGATGCCCTCGATTTTCTTATACGGACCCACAGGGCGCGTCGAGCGGTGAATGGCATTCGTAAGGGCAGGCGCAATGGTGTCGGTAACTAGGGAGCTCTTGCCCGATCCCGACACGCCGGTAACAACCGTAAGCGTACCAAACTCGATCTTGGCAGTAACGTTTTTGAGGTTGTTGGCTCGAGCGCCCGTAATTTTAAGGCAGCCGCGACCGGGTTTGCGCCGTTCATCAGGCACCCGGATCATTCGTTTGCCGGTCAGATAAGCGCCCGTCATCGACTCAGGACACGCCATGATATCGGCAGGCGTTCCCGCCGCGACTACGTGTCCGCCGTTGACGCCGGCGCCGGGCCCCATGTCGATCACGTAGTCGGCGGCACGGATTGTATCCTCGTCGTGTTCGACGACGATAACGGTATTGCCGATATCGCGCAGGCGCTCGAGCGTCTTGATCAGGCGCTCGTTGTCACGCTGATGAAGACCGATCGAGGGCTCATCCAGAATATAGAGCACGCCCATGAGACCCGCGCCGATCTGCGTTGCCAGTCGAATACGCTGTGCCTCGCCACCGGAAAGCGTCGCCGAAGCACGATCGAGCGTCAGATAGTCGAGTCCAACATCGACCAGAAAACGCAAGCGCTCCAGGATTTCCTTGACGATACGGCCGCCGATAAACCGTTGACGCTCGGTAAGTTCCAAGCCCTCAAAAAACTCGAGCGACTCACGGCACGACAGGCAACAAACCTCGTAAATGGACTTGCCGCCCACGGTGACGGCGAGCATCTCAGGGCGCAAACGAGCGCCGTGGCAGCTCGAGCACGGTTCCTCGCGAATGTACTTCTCCAGGCGCGCCTTGGTGTTCTCGTTCGTCGTCTCGGCATAGCGTTCGTACAGGATGTTGCGAACGCCCGAAAACTTTGTATCCCACTGGCTACGACGTCCGTCGAGCTTTTGGTAGTCGACCGAGATCTTCGTATCGCCCAGGCCATCCAAGAATGCACGACGCACGCGAGGGGGCAAGTCCTCCCACGGCGTATCGGCGCTCACCTTAAAGTGTTTGCAGACCGCAGCAAAAATCTGCGGATAGTAGTTCGAATTGCCAAACAGGCTACCAAAGACTCCGTCGGCAATGGACTTCGAGGGGTCCTCAATCAGCGCCTCGGCATCAACGGTTTTCTTAAAGCCCAGGCCGTCGCACTCAGGACATGCGCCATAGGGAGCGTTGAACGAAAAATCACGCGGCTGAAGATCGTCAATGGAGTGTCCATGCTCCGGGCACGCCAAGGCCAACGAATACTCCAGCAGTTCGCCCTCGGTCCCCTCGGGAGCATCGCGATCGGGCAGCATGTACACGTTTACATTGCCGTGCGCCAAGGCAGTCGCCTGTTCAACAGACTCGGCGATGCGGCCCAGAGAGTTTTCCCGAATCACGATGCGGTCGACCACGACCTCGATATCGTGCTTGAACTTCTTGTCCAGATCGATCGGATCGTCGAGCGAGCGCACTTCACCGTCGACACGCACGCGGCTAAAGCCCTCGGCGCGAAGGTCCTCAAACAGTTTGGTGTACTCGCCTTTTCGCCCGCGCACCACCGGTGCCAGCACAAACGCGCGGCGGCCCTCCCCCGCCGCCAAGACCTTGTCGGCAACCTGGTCGGTCGTCTGACGCTCAATGACGCGGCCGCATTCGGGGCAGTGCGGGGTGCCCACACGGGCGAACAGCAGGCGCAGATAGTCATAAATCTCGGTTACGGTGCCAACCGTCGAGCGAGGGTTTTTAGACGTCGTCTTTTGGTCAATCGACACCGCCGGCGAAAGGCCGTCGATTGAATCCAAGTCGGGTTTGTCCATCTGGCCCAAGAACTGGCGCGCATAGCTCGAAAGGCTCTCAACGTATCGACGCTGGCCCTCGGCATAGATAGTGTCAAATGCCAGCGAACTCTTGCCCGAGCCAGAAAGACCGGTAATGACCACGAGTTGGTCACGCGGAATGGAAACATCGATATCACGGAGGTTGTGCTCACGAGCGCCGCGAATAACGATAGAAGAATCAGACATGGAAGCTCCTTGCCTCCTATTGCATCGAATCATACTGTCGATGAGTTTAGCGCACTCGACGCGCACAGATGTTCGTAATACAAGATTCGCAGACCTTTAGCTTTGCGTATCGGGCGCTTTGTTTCTCGAAATGCCGTGGAAAGGTTACAGTAATCTAATACTGAACTTAATTTGCCGTAACAGAGGAACGTCCATGACCGAAGATATCCCCCTTGAAATCACTTCGAGTGACATGGCCAATCTGCCCATATTCATCGCCATCCTTATCGTGGCCACCGTCGTCGTGCGCGTGTATTTTTCAATCAAACACAATGAAAAGCCACCCATTGCCCGCGTCTTTTGGTGCGCGACGCTCCTCATCCCGCTCGGCATGGTAGCTGCATGGATTACGAATCAATTGCTCGTAAATGAGGACAGTTCCCTATGGGTCCTTTCTTATTCGGCGCTCGGTGCTGCCGCCGTCATACTTCTTGTCGAGCCCTTGGTTTCGGGACTTATCGACCAAACCGATCTTGCGACGGGAACGGTTGCCTGTATTTGCCGTGACATCCTTGTCATCGCCGCTGTTTCAGCGCTCTCGTTCGTTTCACTCGAAATTGCCTGCAACGAAACGTTCTATCGCATTCCCGCCAACTCATTCGGGTTTTCCGTCGGGCTGCTCGCGACGGTTCTGCTCTCCCTTTATTTGCTGGGACAGCGTCATGGAGGCGTCATGGCCCTCGTGCCCGTCGCCTGCTGCATCCTTGGCATTGCCGAGCACTTCGTCATAACGTTTAAAGGCGAAGCCATCCTGCCAAGCGATATCTTGGCCCTTGGCACCGCAATGGAGGTGAGCGAGGGATACGAGTTTACCTTTACCGCCGGAATCGTAACCTCTCTCGCCCTGCTGGAGATTTCCCTGGGGCTTCTTTCGCTTATCCGTCCGCGAAAGCTCCGTACGCCCACCCATGTCTTCCCCGCAATCGCCGCTAACCTCTGTGCTTTTCTGTTAGTGACCGTTGTGGGGCTCTCGGGCTTTTCCAGCATCGACTTGGAGCAGGCGCTGAATTTTGGATTTGACCGTTGGCAGCCCATCACCACATATGCGTCTCAGGGTTTTATCACTTCGTTCACCGAAATGGTCAACGAGTTGCCCATTGAGAAGCCCGAAGACTATACGCCCGATGAGGCGCAGAGCATCGAGCAGGAGCTCGCCGCCACCTACGACAGCACGTATGGCTCGAGCGAGCAGCGCGCGGCGGCCGTTGCCCAGTTCAATGAAATCAAGCCGACGATTGTTGCCGTCATGAATGAGAGTTTTAGCGACCTTTCGTGCTTTGAGCAGCTCCAGGCGGCCGGGTACACCGGCCCCGCATTCTACAACTCGCTTCCCGACACACTTGTTCGCGGCACCATGCTCGCTTCGGTCGCCGGTGGCGGAACGGCGAACTCCGAATTCGAATTTTTGACCGGAGCGACAACGGCCTTTGTCGGATTAGGCAAAATCCCCTATCAGCTATATCAGATGAATGGCGTCGACAGCCTGGCAAAGGACCTTAAGGAGCTTGGGTATACCGCTACCGCTATGCACCCGCAAAACCCCGTCAACTACCATCGAGATAAAATCTATCAGCAGCTGGGCTTTGGAGACTTTCTTTCAATCGGCGATTTCGAAGGTGCGCCCTGTTACCATGCCGGCGTATGCGACTACGCCACCTACGACAAGATACTCGACCTGCTTAGAACCGACGAAGCCCCGCAGTTCATCTTTGACGTCACGATGCAAAATCATGGCGGCTACGACTATGGCACCGTTCCCGCCGAGGAGCTTACAAACTATTGGGTCGAGGGAGCCAGCGAGGGTGCCAATAGCGCGCTCAACACCTATCTTACCTGCATCAACGCATCCGACCGGGACCTCGAGTACTTTATCAACGAGCTCCGCAATATCGGCAGACCGGTTGTCCTTGTCTTTTTTGGCGACCATCAGCCGAGCGCCGCAACGACTCTCAACGACGAGCTGTACCCTCAGGAAGATACGGCAAGCCACGCTTTCCGTATCTATCAGTCGACATATTTTGTCTGGGCTAACTATGAAATCGCCGGCAATACCGAGCTCAACGTCTACGACACCGTCGGGGCAAACGAGGTTGCAGCCATTACCCTTAATAAGATCGGCGCCCCGCTCACCGACTATCAAAAGGCTCTGCTTGCAACAAGGTCAGATGTGCCCACCATCAATGTCGCCGGCTACCTCGGTACCGACGGGCTGCGCTACGACTTGGAATCTGAAGACAGCCCATACGCCTCGACGATCAACAAGCTGCAGCGCATGCAATACCTCGAGTTCGCCAGCAAAGTTCAGTAAGCCCGCCCATTCGCTTGGACCCATCGTATTGCAAGCACGCTCGGCCCAAATGCATCGTAAATGACTCCCGCTCGCAAACGAGGGTACAATGACGCTCGTGTCACATCACGGGGCCCCGGCCCCAACATATACAAAGGAGTCATACATGGGTTGCGAGCACGCACAGGCCGCCGGCGGACAAACGTCGCCGTCGCAATTTGAGGAGAATACGCTGTCCGAGGTCAAACGCGTCATCGCCGTGCTTTCCGGCAAGGGCGGTGTCGGCAAGTCGTTTGTCACCGGTGCCATCGCCACCGAGCTTGCCCGTCACGGCCACAAGGTCGGCGTCCTCGATGCCGACATCACCGGTCCCTCTATCCCCAAGATGTTCGGTATGAGCGGACGCCACGTCCATGCCCTTGGCAACCTCATGCTGCCTGAAATCTCCGAGCACGGCGTCAAGGTCATGAGCTCCAACCTTCTGCTCCAAAACGAGACCGACCCCGTCCTTTGGCGCGGTCCGGTCATCGCAGGCGCCATCAGGCAGTTCTGGAGCGAGACCTCGTGGGGCCCCATCGACTACCTGCTGGTCGACATGCCTCCGGGAACAGGCGACGTCGCGCTCACCGTCTTCCAGTCACTGCCCGTCGACGGCATCGTCATCGTCACGAGCCCGCAGGATCTGGTCTCGATGATTGTCGCCAAGGCGGTCAACATGGCCGAGAAGATGAACGTCCCCATTCTGGGCATCGTCGAGAACATGAGCTATATTGAGTGCCCCGACTGCGGCAAGAAGATCGAGGTCTTTGGCAAGAGCAAGCTCCCCGAGGTCGCAGAGCGCTATAACCTCGACATCTTGGGCACGCTTCCCATTAATCCGGCACTCGCCGAGGCCTGCGATAAGGGCGAGGTTGAGACCGCGCTGCCCGATGGCATGTTGCCCAAGGCAGTCTCTGCCGTCGAGGCTATTACCCCGCACGAGACCGACGAGGCCTAAGTGAACACGAGCGCCTTCTATGACGTCCTGGTAATCGGCGGCGGGGCTTCAGGCCTCGCCGCCGCCATTACGGCCGCACGTGCTGGCAAAAGCGTCTGCATCGTTGAGCGCGATGTCGCCTGCGGCCTTAAGCTCCTTGCGACCGGTAACGGCCGCTGCAACCTCTCCAACGAATCGATTGATCCTCAGCGGTATAACCACCCCGCATTCGTCGAATCTGTCATGGGCCCCCAACCCGAACAAGAGCTTATGGGTTTCTTCTCCTCGCTGGGCATCATGACAACCTCCGAGGAAGGCCGACTGTACCCGCGCTCCCTTCGCGCCGAATCGGTGCGCGACGCGCTTCTCAACGTTTGCGACCGCCTAGGTATCACCTTAATCTGCGGAGCCAATATTGCCACGGCGCGCAAAGCTTCCGAAGGCTGGACACTCCAAATAGACCGTCCAGCGCGGGCACTCAAGGCAAAAAAGCGCGACGACCGAAAATCGGAGCTCCGCTCGCTTCGGAAAGCGCTCGCCGATGTCCCTCGCAAGAACGAGGCCCTGCAGGCACATGCCGTAATTATCGCCACGGGTGGCAACCCCACTGGTATCGCCGATACGTTTCGCCTCCCCCTCACTTCGCTGCGCCCCATCCTCTGCCCCGTATCGGCAACGGTCGTCGGCGATCGGGCGGCAATCAAGACGTTGGATGGCCTGCGCGTCCGCGCCCGCTTGACGCTCGCCCGCAATCATAATGAGCTCTGGCACGAAGACGGTGAAGTCCTGTTTCGAACCTTCGGTATCTCGGGCGTCGCTGTCTTCAACCTCTCCCGTCGTATCCAGCACGGCGATACGATCCTGCTCGACGTTTTCCCCGACCTCTCCAAAGACGAGCTGCTCGATATGCTCAACCGGCGCGTTGAGCTGCTCGGCGGCTTTTCGCCCCGCGATCCCCGTTGGCTCGACGGCATGCTCGCCCCGCAACTCTCCCGCGTCGTCTGCACGGCGTTCGAGCAGTGCCATCCAGGCTCCAACGATGTCATCCACCTGGTCTCGATCCTCAAGCACTTTAAGTTGCTCGTCGAGGGAACAGCCGAGGAGCGCTCGGCGCAGGTCACGCGTGGTGGCGTATCTGTCGAGAGCATCTCAACACCCAGTCTACGCGCGAGCAGCGCTGTCGACGCCCCGCTTTACGTCTGCGGCGAAGCGCTCGACATCGACGCCGATTGCGGAGGCTTTAACCTTGCGTGGGCCTGGCTCTCGGGCATTCGCGCTGCAAGCAGCCTGTAGCCGCGCAGTCTATAATCAAAAACGCATTCGGGCCGTCTGGGATACCGGACGGCCTCTTTCTTGCCTCTAAGGAGACCTCGATGATCGAAATCACCCAAGTCAACGTGTCGCTCGATGAAGCCGGCGATGAAAATACCTGCCTCATTGTTGGCAAGCGAGTCGCCAAGCGCATCCTACGTTGCAAGGACTCCGAGATCAAGTCCATCGAACTCCACCGCAAGTCAATCGACGCTCGCAAAAAACGAGACGTCCATTTTATCCTGAGCTTTCGTGTTGAGCTGACTAGTCCCCACCTCGAGCGAGAAGCGGTCGACAGCGTTGCCGAGCGTGACCGCTCGCGCGTACGCGCGATAGAAGACGATGAGCCTTCATTCCCCTCCCCCGTCTCCGACGCACCTCAAGAACGCCCTGTCGTTGTCGGCGCCGGATGCGCCGGCCTTTTCGCTGCGCTCACGCTCGCCAAAGCAGGTCTTAAGCCCTTGCTTATCGAGCGCGGCGACCCGGCATTTCGCCGCTCGCAGGCGATCGACCTCTTTCTAAAGGAGCGCATCCTCGACCCCGAGAGCAATATTCAGTTTGGTCTGGGCGGCGCGGGGACCTTCTCGGACGGCAAGCTCAATACGGGAACAAAAAATCCCGCCCATCGCCTTATCCTCGAAACCTTCGTCGAGGCGGGTGCGCCCCGCGATATTCTGTGGGATGCCAAGCCGCACATTGGCTCCGACATCCTTCCCAAGGTTGTCACCGCTATATCCCAGCGCATCGAGCAGCTCGGAGGTGTCGTCCGTTATCGAACGAAGCTCGTCGACATTCGCATCGACGCGTCTGGCGCCATCACCGGTATTGATGTCCAATCGTCCCAAGACGCCGCTTACGAGCCAATCGAGACAAAGCACCTCATCCTCGCCTGCGGGCATTCTGCTCGCGATATTTTTGAGCTCCTTAAGGACCACAACGTGGCCCTCGCACAAAAGACCTTTGCCATGGGCGTTCGCATCGAGCATCCGCAACGCGACATCGACAGAGCCCAATATGGAGCCTCGGCGGGACATCCAGCGCTCGGGGCGGCCCCCTACAAACTTGTTGCCCATCTTCCCAACGGCCGCAGCGTGTTCTCGTTTTGCATGTGCCCCGGCGGACAGGTTGTTGCCGCCTCTTCAGAACCGTGCCATCTGTGCGTCAACGGGGCCAGTCTCAATGCCCGCGACGGACGCAACGCAAATGCCGCCCTGCTCGTTAACGTCACGCCTGAAGACCTTCCCAACGATGACCCGCTCGCCGGCATCGAGCTCCAGCGTGCCTGCGAGGCGGCCGCCTATCGCCTGGGCGGTTCCAACTGGAACGCACCGGCACAACTCGTCGGAGATTTCCTCGCAGGACGCGCCAGCAAGGCGCCCGGAAAGGTAAAGCCCACCTATCCGCTCGGTGTGACCTGGACGGCAATTGACGAAGCCCTACCGCAGCATATCGTCGAGTCGCTCCGCCTGGGACTTCCCCTACTCGGAAAAAAGCTACGAGGCTACGACCGTCCCGATGCCGTTCTTACCGGCGTGGAGACTCGTTCGAGCTCACCGGTCACTGTTACCCGAGACCGAACGTGCCATGCCGTGTCGGCCCCGGGCCTCTACCCTTGTGGTGAGGGAGCTGGATATGCCGGCGGCATCATGAGCGCGGCCACCGACGGCATCCGTTGTGCTGAAGCCCTGATCGCAGACCTCTAACGCACAAATTCCAGCGCGCAAAAGACATAGGCCCCGAGCTCCACAGAGAACTCGGGGCCTGTTCGCTATTTCTTAAACCGTGCACCCTGGCGTTTTCTGCCCGATGCGAACGTGGAACCCTTGCGGGCCTGCGAGCGTAAGCGCTCGATCGTCTCGTCCTCAGACGCACCCTCGAGCATCGCCCGAATCTGAACGACGGCATCGCGCAGGCGCGCCGCCTCCTCAAAGTCCATAGCGGCAGAAGCGTTACGCATATCCTCTTCCATGGTTTCGACGATCCGCACAAGCTCGTCATGCGGCAGTTCTTCCAACTGCTCCGCAAGTGTCTGCTCGGGCGCCACCGTTTCCGGCACACCGCCCTCGCCCGACTCATCGGGCGTATAGAATGCGCCATGGCCAAGAGAGTCGCCCTTCGAGCGTCCCTTGGAGCCCACGGTTTTTTCGGCCTCGGCAATAAAACTTGAGATGTCGTTGATGGCCTTGCGCACTGTCTTGGGCACAATGCCATGTTCTTCGTTATATGCCATCTGAATCTCACGACGGCGCTGCGTCTCCTCGATGGCCTCTTTCATCGAATCGGTCACAACGTCTGCATACATGATGACTTCGCCATCGGCGTTACGGGCCGCACGGCCAATCGTCTGAATCAGCGAACGGCGGTTGCGCAAGAAGCCTTCCTTATCGGCATCGAGAATTGCCACCAGTGAGACCTCGGGGAGATCCAAGCCCTCGCGAAGCAGGTTGATGCCAACGAGAACATCGATCTTGCCTTCGCGCAGCGTTCGCAGGATCTCGACACGGTCCATTGTCGCCGTATCAGAGTGCATGTAGTTGACCTTAATGCCGGCATCAAGCAGATGGTCGGTCAGGTCCTCGGCCATGCGCTTGGTGAGCGTGGTCACCAGCACGCGCTCCTTGCGGGCCACGCGCTCGCGAATCTCGTCCTCAAGATCGTCAATCTGGCCTCGGACAGGACGAACGTCGATCTTGGGATCAAGCAGGCCGGTCGGACGAATGATCTGCTCAACGTCGTTTTGACTCACGCGCAACTCATAGTCGCCCGGCGTAGCCGAGACGTAGATGAACTGGGGAATCCTCGCCTCAAACTCATCGAAACGAAGCGGGCGGTTATCGAGCGCCGAGGGCAGGCGAAAACCGTGTTCCACCAGCGTCACCTTACGCGAGCGGTCACCTTCGTGCATGCCGCGAATCTGCGGCACCGTCACATGGCTCTCATCGATGATGCAGAGCATATCCTTGGGAAAGTAATCGATTAGGGTAAACGGCGGCTCGCCCGGTTTGCGACCGTCCAGATGACGCGAGTAGTTCTCGATGCCGTTGCAAAAGCCCATCGTCTCGAGCATCTCAAGATCATAATCGGTGCGCTGCTGCAGACGCTGCGCCTCGAGCAACTTGTCGGTCGCCTTGAGCTCTGTGACGCGCTTCTCGCACTCTTCGCTGATCGATTTCAGAGCCGCCTTGACCTTCGGCTTCTCGGTCACGTAGTGCGATGCCGGCCATACGGGGATGGCCTCGTACTCACGAAGCATCTCACCGGTGACCTCATCGATCTCGGCAATCAACTCGACCTCGTCGCCAAAAAACTCAAACCGCAATGGATGCTCGGCATAAGGCGGATACACGTCGACAACATCGCCGCGCACGCGGAACGTGCCGCGTGCCAGGTCATAGTCATTACGATCATATTGAATGTCGATAAGTGCATGGATAAAGTCATCGCGCTCGAGCGGCACCTTCTTGTCGACGTTTGGAGCTAGGCCCGCATAGTCCTCTGGAGAGCCAATGCCATAGATACACGAGACCGATGCAACGACGATCACATCGCGTCGAGAGAGCAGTGACGCGGTCGCCTGATGGCGCAGCATCTCGACCTCTTCGTTAATCGAGGAGTCTTTCTCGATATATGTATCGCTTTGTGGCACATACGCCTCGGGCTGATAGTAGTCGTAGTACGAGACGAAGTAGACCACAGCGTTATTGGGAAAGAACTCTTTGAGCTCGCTCGCAAGCTGAGCGGCGAGCGTTTTATTCGGAGCCATGACAAGGGTCGGCTTACCCAAGGCCTCAATGGTTTTGGCCATCGTAAAAGTCTTACCCGAACCAGTCACACCCAGCAAAACCTGATAGCGGTCTCCGTCCCTCACGCCCCGTACAAGCGACTCAATGGCCTTAGGCTGGGAACCAGCGGGCTCGTATGGAGACACGACCTTAAACGGCACATCAGCGCCCTCAACGCCAAAGCGCTTAAGTTCACCACCAACGCGTTCTACTTCAAATTCCGCCATGGATACTCCTAACTCATACATCTGCAGTATACGCAGGCGGTGGGCTTAGTCCTATACGAACCGATCGGGATAGAGAGTCTTATATCGAACCCAGGCATTATTGACGCGGATCAGATAAGCCTGCGTCTCGGGAAAGGTGATTGCATTATGAAGCGACGTACTCTGCTGCGCCCATCCGTCGACATTGCCCATGCCGGCGTTATAGGCGGCAATGGCACTGTCAGTCGACCCGTTAAAATACGCTAGAAGATACGAGAGATACGCACAGCCAAACTCGATATTCGTAGCCGGATCGTTAAGGTTGTCGGCCGAATACTCGCCACCGTCGACAAGGCCTTTGGCGATCATATCCTGGGCAGTCTCGGGCATCAGCTGCATCAATCCCTGAGCACCCTGATTCGACTCGGCCTCGGAATCCCAATTCGATTCAGACTTAATGACAGCGCACACCAGATACGGATCCAGATTATGCGAAATACTGGATTGCTTTACATACGCCTCGTAGTCAATCGGATACAGCGGCTTAAAGAAAGCGGCAGGAGCATACGAGTAAACGAATGAGATAAGGCCGAAGGCAAAAACGGTAGCCAGCGGTATAAGGCGATACCACGTAAGGAAACGTGTCTTAGGCATCGGCCTCCTCCTTATCCACTACATCCCCGAACCCATGGCACGAAAGCCATGCGTCCAGTTGTTCAAAGAGCGAGTTATCGTCTGCCGCATTGTCAATCACAGTTGTAGCGAGATTGCACAGCGCAGACTCTTCGGGCTGGCAAGCAGAACGGGCATCGAAATCAGATGGCTCCATGCCACGTTGAATAGCGCGCTCGCGACGAACTGACAAAGGGGCGCTGATGACCAAAATTTCATCAGCCAAGCCAAATGCATCCTCAAAACCAGTCGGAGCAGAAACCTCGACCACCGCAAAGGGATAACGGGGAGACGAAACCGTACAACAAACCGGATCGAGAATCCTAAGCGAAAGCTGTTCAATGAGAACGGGATGCACAATGCCATTGAGCCGTGCGACCGAATCAGGAGAAGCAAAAGCTCGAGAAGCGAGGATGTTGCGGCGAATGCCGCCATCCTCATCCAAAATGTCCCAACCGAATTCATCCGCGAGAGCATTGACGATATCAGAGCCCGGCACATACAGCGATTTTGCAAGCTCATCCAGATCGATTAGCATAGCGCCACGAGATTCGAAATAGCGGCAGGCAGTCGACTTACCCGAAGCAATATTGCCCAAGACAAATACGGTAAACATCAAGCCCTCCCTAACGCCAATGCGAGTAATTATCGCTCAAATACACTAGAAGGACTCAATATACAGCCAAACAGTAAGAGCGCATACGGGGGAACTAGGTCCCAAAGTACAACGTGTATATAACGCAAAAAAGGAGGAGGCCGCGAGGCCTCCCCCTTCTCAGTTCAAGCGTACGGCTCGGTGCCGTCCACCGGTCAGCGGCGCCCTGGCCTCCCACGGGCTGACCCCGCAGTACTCTCGGCGCGATGG
>NZ_JADPCJ010000023.1 GCF_015670795.1 Collinsella aerofaciens
CCCAACAAGCGGGTAGCTAAAATAGCCCCGTCCCAAATTAGCTACCCCGGTCACAGTAGTCGTTGGGGACACTCTTCGCGAAAAAGCCGCAAGGACCGTCCCCGCCTGCCGGCAGAAAAGGAACGTCCCCAACTGCCGGATTAGGCGAGGCTCTCCAGAACACGGCGGAGTTCTTGCTGGACAGCGTGGTCGCGGTTACGACCCACCACGCGATTGGCCACCGCCTTGAGCGCGGGGCGCGCGTTTTCCATCGCGCAGCCCGTGCCGACAAAGCGAATGATCTCGTAGTCGTTCATCGAGTCGCCAAACGCCATGACCTCGTCGCGCCCAATGCCATAATGCTCCGCGAGCTGTGCAATACCCGAGGCCTTCGACACACCGGGCTGCATGGCATCGATCCACGCGTTGCCCGAAGGCGCAAAAGTAAAGAGCTGACCGAGTTCGCGCTGCAGCACGTACGCACTGTCCATAACGGCACCGTCGTCGCAAAAGATACTCGCTTTGATGATATTTACGCTGGGATCGGGCAGCTCCCAAATGCGCTCGGCATTGGGAAGGTCCTTATCGACCTCGCGCACGAACTTGCACTCGTCATCGAGCAAAAAGGACTTGGTTCGGTCGAAGAGCGCAAGATGCAGATTGGGAAACGTCGCGACGGCCTGGGCGAGCTTTCGAATCGCCAGGTGCGAATACACCTCGCGGTCTACCATTTTGCCGTCGGCGTAGACCTGGGCACCGTTAGCTGCGACAAAGTCCATCTTGTCGCGAACGGGCGCAAAGAACTCGCACAGACGATCGTAGCGGCGACCTGACGATGCGGCAAAATGCACGCCATGCTCGCGTAGCGCCAAAATCAGTTCGTAGGTCTCGGGAGGCACCTGGCCGTTTTCGTCAAGCAACGTGCCGTCCATATCGGATGCAATCAGTTTAAACATAGAAAAGCTCCCTTCGGGCTTGTTGGAATCGAACGTGTATCCGATTCCAACGTACCCAAAGGGAGCTCAGATAAGACTCCGCGGGCGCCAACGTTACAAGGACCTAGCAAATAGCTCACGCTCACCAGAAGCCCCACGGTCGCAGCGCCAAGCAACACGCCAAAGAGTGTCCCCAACGACTAGTTGTTTAAGAACGTCCCCGATGACTAGTCGTTTAAGAACGTCCCCAATGGCTAGTCGGCGTAGGTGAAGGTGGTGACGTCGAACATGCCCTCGGGGCGGATGCGGAGCGTCGGAATCACCGGCAGGGGCAGGAAGATGATGCCCATGATGGGGTCGAGCGGCGGCTCGATGCCCATGGCGCGCGCCTTGACCATAAAGTCGTCGTGCTGCGCGGCGACGTCCTCAGCCGTGCCTTCGCTCATCAGACCACCAAGCGCCAGCGGAATACGCGCCACGACCTCGCCGTTGCGCACCAGCACGTGGCCGCCCTGGCCAACAGCCTCGACGGCAGCCATCATATCGGCCGCGTTGTCGCCCACCACGCACACGTTGTGCGAGTCGTGGCCGATCGTCGAGGCGATGGCACCGCCCGTGATGGTAAAGCCGCGCACCCAGCCGCGACCAATGTGCTTGCCAACAAGACCCAGGCCCGCAGGACCATCACCGTCGGCGCCCTCGGCTTGCAGCGACACGCCGCGGCCGTGACGCTCGATCAGCATAATGCGGCGCAGACCCTCGGCATTCTCGGGACGAACCATGCCCGTGATGGCCTTGCCCGGCACCACGTCGATCACGGCCTCGCCCGGCTTAAAGGCATAGTCGAACACGTCGAGCGATAGCTTCGGCAACTTAACGGAAGCGCGCAGCTCATCGGCAAGCGCTGCGACCTCGGCCATCTCGGGTGCGATCTCGCCCACAAAGGTGCCGTCCTGTGCCACGAGCGCGCCGGCTGCATACACGCGATGCGGAGCCTTGGCAAACGTCAGGTCGTTGAGTACCAGCAGGTCGGCACGCTTGCCCGGGGCGATGGCGCCACGCAGTTCGTGCGGGTCGCGGCAACCGTGGTCTAGGCCAAACGCCTCGGCCGTGGACAGGGACGCCATAGAGATGGCAACCACGGGGTCAATACCGGCCTCGATAGCCACGCGGCAGGCATTGTCGATCATACCGGTCGAAAGCGCATCTGAGGGAGCGCGGTCGTCGGTCGCAAAGCAGCAACGACGGGCGCGGGCGGGGTTCTCCAGCAGCATCGGCGACAAGTTGGCCAGGTCGTGGCTACACGTACCCTCACGCAGCATCACATACATGCCGCGGGACAGTTTATCGAGCGCCTCCTCGGGAATCGTCGACTCGTGGTCGGCGATAATACCCGCCGCGGCATAAGCGTTGAGGTCCTTGCCGGCAACGAGCGGTGCATGACCGTCGACCTGCTTGGACGGCGTCTGGTTGGCAGCGTCGATGCGGGCACAGGTCTCGGGATCGGCCATAAAGACACCCGGCAGGTTCATCATCTCGCCCAGACCAAAGACGTCGCCCGGATGCTCAGCAAAAAACGCCTGCATGTCAGCGGCGGTAATCACAGCGCCCGCTTGCTCATCGGGCAGCGCGGGCACGCACGAGGGCATCATGTATTTGATGGAAATGGGCGCGCGGCGACCGTCCTCGATCATAAAGCGCAGGCCGTCGAGCCCCGCTACGTTGGCGATCTCGTGGCTGTCGGCAATGGCAGTGGTGGTACCGCGCGTCGCCGCCATGCGCGCATACTCGGCGGGACGGATGTTCGAGGACTCAATGTGCAGATGTCCGTCGATAAAACCGGGGGCGAGATAGCGACCCTGGCAGTCGATAACCTCGGCAGCCTCGTAGGTACCGGCGGCATCGTCGCGATCGTCGTAGAGCACGCCGACGATTACGCCATCCTTGACGGCAACGCTACCGGGCGCCACGCGCTGGCCATATACGTCGACAATCTGTGCATTGGTAAACAGCGTGTCGACGGGCACGCGACCCTCGGCTGCATCGATCACAGACCTCATGACCTCAACGGACATACATACTCCTTTAACTGTAGAAATAACTGCGGAGCGGACGAGCCTTCACCGCAGCAAGCCAATAGCAATTGTATGCCCAAAAGAAGGAGCGGCGGCACACATCTCCGCTTAACGGCACCGCCAAATGATCCCTTGGGGACGGAGAAAAAAGTTGCGGTGGAATAGTTCCTGCCTGGGCGCCCGTATGGCATTTTTAGGAACTATTTCACCGCAACTCAAAAGGCCGCAGTCGGGAACCCCGGCTGCGGCCCTATTGCACATGTTAGGTTGACCTACTTGCTAGACCAATTTAAAGCCCTTGCGCTTGCCTACGGAGAGGGTGTCGCCCAGCTTGAGGGCGCTCGGGTCGATGTTGTAGCTCTTGGGAGCCACGGCCTTGCCGTTGATCTTGACGCCGCCGCCGTCGATGTCGCGACGGGCCTGGCCGGCGCTCGCCGAAAGGCCCAGGTCCTTAAGCAGACCTGCGAGGTAGATCTGGCCCTCGTCGTTGACGGTCAGCTCAACGTGCTTCTCGGGGAAGTCGGCAAGCTGGCCCTCCTTGAACACGCGGTCGAACTCGGCCTGAGCCTCGTCACCGGCACCGGCGCCGTGATAGGTGTCGCACAGGTCGCGGCCCAGTGCGCGCTTGAGCTCATAGGGATCGGCGGAACCATCGGCCAGGGCGGCGTCGATCTTGTCGACCTCGGCCGGGGTGAGCGAGCTGGCCAGACGATAGTACTTGCCGATCATCTCGTCGGGGATGGACATGGTCTTGCCGAACATATCCTTGGGAGCATCGGTCAGGCCGATGTAGTTGCCGTAGGACTTGGACATCTTGCGCACGCCATCGGTGCCCTCGAGCAGCGGCATGGTAAGCGCGATCTGCGGCTCCATGCCCATCTTCTCCATGAGCTCGCGACCGGCGAGCAGGTTGAAGAGCTGGTCGGTGCCGCCCATCTCCACGTCGGCCTTGATCTGAACGGAGTCGAAGGCCTGCATCACGGGGTACAGGAACTCGTGCAGGGCGATCGGCGTCTGGGACTGGTAGCGCTTGGTAAAGTCATCGCGCTCGAGGATGCGGGCGACGGTGAACTTGGAGCACACCTGCAGCAGGCCGGCCAGATCCATCGACAGGATCCAGTCGCCGTTGTGCACGATGGTGGTCTTCTCGGGATCCAGGATCTTCATGGCCTGGCTCACGTAGGTCTCGGCGTTGGCCTCGATCTGCTCCTGCGAAAGCTGCGGACGGGTGGAGTTCTTGCCCGAAGGATCGCCGATCAGTGCGGTGCCGTTACCGATGATGAGGGTGACCTTGTGGCCCAGGTCCTGGAACTGACGCATCTTGCGCAGGGGCACGGCATGGCCCAGGTGCAGGTCGGGGCTGGTGGGATCGACGCCGAGCTTGATGTTGAGGGGCTCGCCCTTCTCAAGCTTCTTGCGAAGGTCGGCCTCGGGGACGATCTGCGCTGCGCCCGAGGTGATGATACGCATTTGCTCGTCGACAGACAGCATTGGGTATCCTCCTTTTGCTATAGCACCCTCACCGGATACGGCGGTGCTCGAAGTTCATAAACCCACTAATAATAACCAAAACGGCGCGACCGAACACCTACGACAGGAAAATCCTCGTCCTGCCGCATGCGTCGACAACGACCGGCAAACGCGTGCCGTCACGTTCGACCAAAAAGCGCGCCTGCTGACGGCGCGAGCAGTCACGGCAACGGACCTGCCCCGTCACATCCGTGGCGCAGGCGCCCTCGGAAGTCAGCAAGCAGTGCTCGCACACCATAAGCTCGGGACGGTCGGCGTCGACAGCCCCCAAGACACCGGGGCAAGCGGCAAGCTCGGCAACGCGCTCCGCGTCGTCAGCGACAAGCTCGGCAGGCAAATACACACGGCCAGCGCCGAGCCTGCGTAGCCAGGCAAGCGTAACCCGGTTCGCGCAAAACACCGGTGCCGCAACGTCAAACGCCACGCCCAGCTCACGCGCCATCGCCACCTGTCCCAAATTACGGCAGACGACGCGCCCGGCACGTCGCATAAGCGAGCGGGTACGCGGGGCATCGGCTGCGCGACAGACCTCGTCGAGCACCACGGTCGCATCGGACAGATCGCGCTCGCCACACGGGTCGGCATCCATCAGCTGCCAGGCAAAGACCATGCGAGCGGAAGCCCCCTTTTCCGTCGGCTCCGCCAACGCCGCCTCGGGCACGTCGTCAACAGTCACGGCGCCCTCAAAGGGCAGTATCTCAACGGCTCGTGCAACGGGTACGACCGCGTCCGCCTCGACCCGCATGCGCTTTAGCGCCGTAGCCGTCTGCTCCAACATGCCGGCGCTGCGAATCAGGTACACCTCGCATCCCGCATCGACCTTGCGCTTGCAGTGCACGACAACGCGCTCCCCCGCCGCCGCATCCACCGGGCAGGGTACCTGGGGCCAGCGCTTGGGCACATCGGGGCGTGCATCGGCACCCGGATAGAACCGGATCTCGAGCGTGTCGCCCGCGGCCACGGCGGCATCGAGCTCGACGGTCACTTCCTCGTGGCCCACGGCCACCAGGCGCCCCACGCGCACGCCCTGGTTGATCGCACGCTCAAAGCTCATGAGCTCAGCACCCGATCGCCCCCGCAGATACGCGTCGGTAAACCCGCGGTTGAACGACCTGCCCAGCTCGCGCTCGAGCACCGACACGGCAGCGGCACCCCACGCGCCATCGCGCAGCATATCGAGTGCACGACGCCACACCCGCACCACGTTGAACACGTAGTCGGGGTTTTTCATGCGCCCCTCGATCTTGAGCGACGCCACCCCGGCCCCAACAAGCTCGGGCAGGTGCGCAATGCCCAGATAGTCGCGCGGGCACAGCAGACGATCGCCCTCCACGGAAACGACGCTCTCCCCCGCCTCGTCCACCAGGTCGTACGCCAGGCGGCACGGCTGCGTACAGTCGCCGCGCATCGCCGATCGTCCACGCCGCAGGGCCGAAAACTCGCAGGCGCCCGAATATCCAATGCAAATCGCGCCATGGCAGAACACCTCGATAGGCACGCCGGTAGCACACAGGGCGGCAATCTCGTCGACCGCCAGCTCGCGGGCGGTCGTCACGCGCTCGACCCCGAGCTCGTCGGCAGCCAGGCGCACGGCGCCTTCGCTATGGACGCCCGCCTGCGTGGACAGGTGAATCTCGACCCCGGGAATCGCCGTGCGCAGCGCGCAGGCCAGCCCGGCATCGGCGACAATCAGAGCATCGGCGCCCAGCTCCAGTGCATGAGCTCCCAACGCCACCGCATCGGACAGCTCATCGTCAAACACGAACACGTTGAGCGTTACGTACACACGCACGCCATGGGCATGCGCCACGGCGCAGCCGCGCGCAAACTCGTCATCCGTAAAGCCATGGGCGCTCACGCGGGCGTTAAAGCCGCCCAACCCCGCATAGATGGCATCGGCACCCGCGGCGATGGCCGCAAGCATCTGGTCGAGCCCGCCCGCCGGCGCCAGCAGCTCGGGCAGCGCCACACCGGCAGCATCCAATCCAGTCTCGTATTGTCCGCTCGGCCCCATCGCCCGAATCGCCATCGGCAAACTCCTTACCAAGGTATGCATTCACTCTGAAAAATGCCGTCTTCCAGCATACACGAGGCCTCGCGCGCCCCGTTTGGTTTATCGTGTAATAACTTATGTCCATCCTGCCCCGACGGCACATCCGCCGTCCGGCACGACATACCTGGAGGTCAATATATGGGTCCTCGCCAACGACAGGGACGCAGCCGTTCAAAGACGCATGCTCTGCCCATAATCCTGCTCTCGTTTTTGGGCTTTCTGCTGATTGCGGGCGTGGCGTTTGGCATCGGCATGGTCGGCAACGTCAACCGCTGGCTGTCCGATCTGCCCGACTACACCGACGCCAACGCGTATCTGGTGAGCGAGCCCACCGAGATCGTCGACTGCAACGGCAACAAGATCGCGAGCTTCTACACGCAAAACCGCAAGTCCATCACCAAGGACGAGGTCTCCCCCTACGTGCTGCAGGGCACCGTTGACGTCGAGGACGAGCGCTTCTATGAGCACGGCGGTATCGACCTGTGGGGTATCGCGCGTGCTGCGGTGGCAACCCTCGGCGGCGGGCACGAAGGCGCCTCGACTATCACCCAGCAGCTGGTGCGCAACACCATCCTGCAGGAGGAGCAGTTCGACTCGACCATCGAGCGTAAGGTGCGCGAGGCCTACATCGCCGTCAAGATGGAGGACATGTACTCCAAAGACGAGATCCTCATGATGTACCTCAACACCATCTATTACGGCCACGGCGCCTACGGCATCGAGGCCGCAGCCGAGACCTATCTGTCCAAGAGCGCCGCCGATCTCACCCTCAGCGAGGCCGCGCTGCTCATCGGCCTTCCCAACTCGCCCTCGCAGTACGACCCCACGGTCAACCCCGACCTAGCGCTGTCCCGTCGCAACAAGGTCCTCGACAACATGCTGCGCCTGGGCCACATCACGCAGGAGGAACACGATGCCGCACAGGCCGAGCCCATCACCCTCAACGTGACCGAGATTTCGGGCAGCGGCGTCGACGTATACTCGCAGCCCTACTTTGTCGCCTATGTTAAGCAGCTGCTGGAGCAGGAGTTCTCGACCGACGTGCTCTTTAAGGGCGGTCTGACCGTCAAGACCACCATCGACCCCACGATGCAGCAGGTGGCAGAGAATGCCGTCCGCCAGCAGCTCGACACGCTCTCACTCGACGGCCTGGACATGGGCATGGTCGTCGTCGACCCCAAGACCGGCTACATCAAGTGCATGGTGGGCGGCTACGACTACAACGCCGACGAGAACCACGTAAACCATGCCACGGCCAAGCGTCCCGTCGGCTCCACCTTTAAGGCCTTTACGCTGGCAACTGCCATCCAAAACGGCATGAACCCCAACGTCACCCTCAACTGCAACTCGCCGCTCAAGGCCAAGGGCACCACGACCGAGGTCCAAAACTACGCCAACCATAGCTATGGCAACATCACGCTTAAGCAGGCAACGGCATACTCCTCCAACACCGGCTACATCCAGGTGGCGGAAGCCGTCGGCAACAGCAAGATCATCTCACTCGTCAAAAAGCTCGGCATCGATCCCGCCAAGGACAACATCGAGGACGTTCCCGTCATGACCCTCGGCACCGGCTCGATCTCGCCGCTCGAGATGGCCGCCGCCTACGCGACGTTTGCCAACGGCGGCTACTATCGCCAGCCGATCGCCATCACCGAGATTGACTCTCGTACCGGTTCGGTGCTGTACCAGCACACCGACAATCCCTCACAGGTGCTTACCGAGGGCGAGGCCGCAGCGGTCACCGATGTTCTGTCCGGCGTCATGCAGGGCGGCGGTACGGGTGCTGCCGGTGCCCTGAGCGTCAACCAGCCCTATGCCGGCAAGACGGGCACCACCGACAACACCACCAACCTGTGGTTCTGCGGCTATACCCCGCAGCTGGCGTGCGCCCTGTGGACCGGCTATTCCGCGGGCGAGATCCCCATCCAAAAATACGGCACGGACCTGCTGGGCGACAGCACCAACCTGCCTGTCTTTAAGCGGTTTATGAACACCGTTCTGACCGGTACCGAGCGCGAGGAGTTTGCGACCGGAACGGCTCCCACCTACAAGAACAACAGCGTCTGGAAGTTCTACGGCACCAACAACACCAAGAAGACGGAGAACGACGACAAGGACGAGAACGAGGACGAAGAGGAAACCACTACCACAACGACTACCACGACGACCACGACCACCGAGACCACGGGCGGCGACACCACCGGCGGCACCGGTACGACCGGTGGCTCGACGGGCGGATCCACTGGTGGTTCGACCGGCGGCGATGGCGGCACGCCTACGCCCACGCCCACTCCCGACCCCTCGCCCACGCCCGACGATACGGTCGGCTAGAAATCATCCGGCCATAAGCAACAAGGCCCCCGAGCAGCTTATTGAACTGCTCGGGGGCCTTTTAGTTTGAAACGACCAGGCGGGCGGTCTTTATACCGGCAAACAAAAGGGGGTACCGACCAACGTCGATACCCCCTTACAAGCCACTATGTCACGCACACAGTGCCGAGCGCACGACTTGCACGCCTACTTGCGAGAATTGCTCAGCTTATTGATCAGCGCCTCAAGACGCTCGCCGTCCTCGGCCGTCTGGGCAATAACCAAAATCGTATCGTTGCCGGCAAGCGAGCCAAGCACATCGGGCAACTCTGCCGCATCAACAGCGGCGGCGATGCCGGAAGCCGTGCCAGGCTGAGCCTTGATCATAACCAGATTATCGGTGCGCAGAACGCCCGTTACGAGCTCGGAAACCATACGCTGCAGGTGCAGGTCCTCTGCCAGAACATAGATGCCCTCAGGGAGCTTACGCAGCCCCATATCGGCAATATCGCGAGAGACAGTCGCCTGCGTGCAATCAAAGCCCATAGCGCGGAGCTCATCGACCAGCACGCGCTGCGTGCGGACGTCCTTATTGCGCACAATATCTCTAATGGCATCCTGGCGCCCATTGCGTTTTTTAGCCATACAAACCCTCTCTCCAAAAGATGGCGGAGACAATCAATCAGTGATTGAATAGTTTAACGCTATTTGAAGGCTTTTGTGTATAAGAACGCATTTCGAAACAATTCTATGCAAGTTTATTTCGAAATGAGCCGTTTAGGCGGTTTTTGCGCCCGTCCGGTTAAGAAAAGCTGCCAGATGCGTACACATCACGCAGCGCGCGGGCTTGGCGCTGGCGATCGGCCCAAACAACAGACCGAGCCCCCGATGGTTATCCTTGAGCGCGGCGACCATCTGACGGGTTCGAGGCGCATCGAGCATATCACGCATGCGGGCGGAACGCTCGATTGACGAGACCCCATGCGGGCTCAGACACAAATTCTCGATGCAGGCGACCAGTCCGGCAAAGTAGAACTTTTGGCTTGCCAGCTTGAGCCGACCACCGCTGTCTGCTTCCGAGAGTGAGTCCGCAAGCTCGTCGAGCGCTCGAGTGTCATCGGATACCTTGGCATACATGGTGGGATCAAAGGCATCTGTAAGTTTAGGTGCCGCCGTGTGGAAACAAGCATCGCCGCAGCCGGACACGCATCGTGTCTGCGAAAGCGCGCATGCCATAAACCCAACTGTGCGAAACACCTTGTCGCACAAAAGGCATGCTTCAAACAGCGAGCGGCTGTACATCACACCAGAGGTCTGAACGACTAGGCCGCCTAAAATCAACTGAGGCAGCCCGGCCACCATCGAAGATTTGCTATCAATGGAAATATGAGCAGCATCCAAGACGCGCGAATGGCGCTCTCGATGTGCATCATAGCGGTCGAGCGACACCGTGGGGAGCACTATGTCTGCCGTAGTATCGCACGCGATATTGACCATCTTGGAAAGGGACTGCGGAGCAAACCACTCATCGGCGTTCATAGCGATGATTTGAGAGCCGCGCGAGGCAGCAAAACCGGCACGAAGACAAGCGCCGCGCTTCGCGTCCTCGACGTCAATCAAATCAATATGAATGTCCCTGTCGGCAGCAACTTGAAGCGAATGGCGCACACCGGGCGCAGCATCGCGACAGACAACGACAATCTGCAAATCGTAGAGGTCTTGGTTCTGGATACTCTCGAGCGCACGCATCGCATAGCTGGGCGAACCTTCTACCACAAGGATCACCGAAAGTCGCGGATGCGAGCCACGTCGAACCAAGTTATCCGTCCTCTCGACAGCAGTGAATCAAACTGTCGTTCATGGTACACCCCGGCAATAAAAGCAATGAGACACCGGTTGTATTGCACGCCAAGAACAGATGTTGCACACGCGCAGCCCACAGATGACAGGTGCCGACGCACGACGCGCCGAGCCCTCCCCTAGTCGAGCACGACAAGCTCGGCGGGATCGTAATCCACGCCCATAAACGTAAGGCCGCAGGCAGGAGCCGTGGGGCCCGCAGCGGTACGGTCGCAAGCATCGATGACCTCGCGCATCCACTCGGGTTCACGGCGATGCATGCCAATCTCGACAAGCGTGCCCACGATCGTGCGGACCATCGAATGCAGAAACGCATTGCCCTCGATGGTAAACGTCAGGATGTCCTCGCCAAACGCAACCTCATGGCCAAACTCGGCACGCATCACGCAGCGGTGCGTGGGCTTGCCCACGGCAGACGCCACCTTGCAAAAGCTCTTGAAGTCCTGCTCGCCCAGCAGCGCGGGACAGGCCGCAGACATCGCCTCAACATCCAATGGGTAGCGATGCCACCACACCGCACCGCGCGAAAGCACAGGGCGCGCGTCGCGATCGGCAATACGGTACGTATACGTACGGGAACGCGCATCAAAGCGTGCAGAAAAGCCTTTACGGGCCTTGTAGACCTCGTTTATGGCGATATCTTTGGGCAGGAGGGCATCCATAGCCCTCAGCCACCTACGGCGCGTCAAAGCCAACTCAGCGTCCGTTACGGGCACGCTGATAAACTGTGCCACCGCATGCACGCCGGCATCGGTACGTCCCGCACACGTCAGGTCGATCGGACGGCGCAGGAGCGTCTCAATAGCTCGACGTAGCTCACCCGCAACCGTCGTCTGTCCCGGCTGCTCGGCAAATCCGCTATACGACGAGCCATCATAGGCCACGCGAAATACGAGCGTGGCGTCAAGCTCGGAAATCGAATTGAAATCAGACGGCGCAGTCATGGGCGCTCCCAACAAACAAGCAACGGTATCGCGACAAAAAAAGAGGGGTACGCGAACGTACCCCTCGAATATAGCCTATGCAGACGGATTGTCTACTCAGCGGTCTCCTCAGCAGGAGCCTCCTCGGCAGCCTCGACCTTCTTGGGAGCAGCGGCCTTCTTGGGGGCCGGAGCAGCCTTCTTAGCCTTAGGCGTGCAAGGCTCGGTGACGAGCTCCATGATAACGATGGGAGCGTTGTCGCCCTTGCGGTTACCGAGCTTCATGATGCGGGTGTAACCGCCGTTGCGGTCCTGCCACATGCCCTGAGCAGCCTTGTCGAAGATCTCGGCAACGAGCTGCTTATCGCCGAGCTTGGCGATAGCCAGACGACGAGAGTGCAGGTCGCCCTTCTTGGCCCAGGTGATGATCGGATCGACGACCGAACGCAGCGCCTTAGCGCGGGTCTCGGTGGTCTTGATGCGGTCGTTCTCGAAGAGGGCCTTAGCAAGGCTCTTCTTCATGGCCTTGGTGTGGCTCGCATCGGTGCCGAGCTTCAGGCCCTTCTTAACGTTATGACGCATGGTCTAGTTTCTCCTCAAATATGCGAAGCATTAAGCCTTCAGGCTCAGGCCCATGGACTCAAGCTTGTCCTTCACTTCCTCGATCGACTTAACACCGAAGTTACGGATGTTGAGCAGATCGTTCTCCGAGAACTCAACGAGCTGACGGACCGAGTGAATGCTGGCGCGCTTAAGGCAGTTGTAAGAACGGACGGAAAGGTCCAGATCCTCGATCTGCTTGTCCAGCTCAGCGTTGTCGTTGGTGACCTCGGGAGCGAAGATCGAAGCCTCCTCCTCGACCTCGGGGGTCTCGGCAAGGTTCATAAAGGCAGCCATATGCTGGTTAATGATATTGGCAGCCTGGACCACGGCGTCGCGCGGGGCGATGGAGCCGTTGGTCTCGATCTCGAGGACAAGGCGGTCGTAGTCGGTGTGCTGACCGACACGGCAAGCCTCAACGAGCTTGGCGCAACGGGAAACCGGCGAGTACAGCGAGTCGACGTGGATCACACCGATGGGATCGTTGTCGCGTTTGTTGGCCTCGCCAGAAACATAGCCGCGGCCATAGCCGATGCGCATGCTCATGGTGAGATGGCCACCCTCGGTGAGCGTAGCGATGTGCTGCTCGGGGTTGACCAGCTCAAACTCGGACGGAATAAAGAAGTCCGCACCGGTGACCTCGCAGGGGCCGTCAACCGAAATGGTGGCGGTCGCCTCGTCGGTCGTGCCGAGAGCCCTGAAGACAAGACCCTTGACATTCAGGACGATGTCGGTGACATCCTCGACCATGTTAGGGATGGTCATGAACTCGTGCTGCGCGCCATCGATCTGAATAGCCTCGACGGCGGCACCCTCGAGCGAGGACAGAAGAACGCGACGAAGGGAGTTACCCAGCGTATCGCCGTAGCCACGCTCGAGCGGCTCGACGGAGACACGAGCAGACGTCTCGTTGATCTCTTCGACCTGAACCTGAGGCCTAATGAATTCTGACATGTATTACCTCCAGCCTCAGCAGCCCGGATGGACTACTTAGAGTAGAGCTCGACGATGAGCTGCTCGTTGATATCACCGCTGATCTGCTCACGCGTCGGCAGAGCGAGCACGTTACCAGACAGCTTCTCGATATCGACCTCGAGCCAGCCAGGGACCTCAAAGCGCTCGGAGGAAATCAGAGCCTCCTTGATGGGGAGGAGGTCACGGAACTTCTCGCCGACAGCGACGACGTCGCCGGCCTTGACGCGGTAGGACGGGATGTCCACGCGCTTGCCGTTCACGGTGAAGTGACCGTGACGGACGGACTGACGAGCCTCTTTGCGGGTGCGGGCGAAGCCAAGACGGAAGACAACGTTGTCGAGGCGAGACTCAAGGATGATCATGAGGTTCTCACCGGTGACGCCGTTCATCTTACGGGCCTTGTTGAAGTAGCCGTGGAACTGCTTCTCCAGAACGCCATAAATAAACTTGACCTTCTGCTTCTCGCGCAGCTGCATGCCGTACTCAGATTCCTTGCGACGGCGCTTGGGCTGACGGATAGATTCCTTCTTGCTGCTGTAACCGAGCTCAGCGGGATCGATCCCGAGCTGACGGCAGCGCTTAAGAACAGGAGTCCTGTCGATTGCCATATTGATACGATCCTTTCAGTTACACGCGGCGACGCTTCTTGGGGCGGCAGCCGTTGTGCGGAATGGGGGTCTTGTCCTGGATGCTCGAGACCTCGAGGCCAGCAGCCTGGAGGGAGCGGATGGCGGTCTCACGACCGGAGCCGGGGCCCTTGACGAAGACGGAAACCTTCTTCATACCGTGCTCCATGGCCTGCTTGGCAGCAGCCTCGGCAGCCATCTGGGCAGCGAACGGCGTGGACTTACGGGAGCCCTTGAAGCCCACCTGGCCAGCCGACTTCCAGGAAATGACGTTGCCCTGGGGATCGGTGATCGAAACGATCGTGTTGTTGAACGTAGAACGAATGTGAGCCTGGCCCACGGAAATGTTCTTACGGTCCGCGCGCTTCAGACGGGCAGCGCGAACGTTCTTCTTAGCAGTAGCCATCTATCTAGCGCTCCTTATTTCTTCTTCTTAGCACCGATCTGACGCTTCGGGCCCTTGCGGGTACGAGCGTTAGTGTGGGTGCGCTGGCCGCGGACCGGGAGGCCCTTGCGGTGACGAAGGCCGCGGTTGCAGCCGATGTCCATAAGGCGCTTGACGTTCTGGTTGCGCTCACGGCGGAGGTCGCCCTCAACCATGATCTGGTTCTTGTCGATATAATCGCGGATGGCGTTAACCTCATCCTCGGTGAGGTCCTTAACGCGCGTATCCACGTTAACGTTGCACTCGACGCAAATCTTCGTCGCAGTGGTGCGGCCGATGCCGTAAATGTAGGTCAGACCGATCTCAACGCGCTTCTCACGCGGGAGGTCGACACCATTAATACGGGCCAACGTAGTCTCCTCTCTTAACCCTGACGCTGCTTATGACGGGGGTTCTCGCAAATGACGAGGACCTTGCCATGGCGCCTAATGATTTTGCACTTATCGCACATCTTCTTGACCGAAGGACGTACCTTCATCGTTCTTCCTTTCGGTAGCGCTCAAACTACTTCCCTACTATCTACTCGCCCAGCCGCAGGCGTTTAAAACTATGGCTGGTCTTCACACACAATCCGACCGTAGGTTGAGCTAAGCCTGCAGTCGGAAATGGAGTGCGTGTATGCGTGCCGCTATTTGTAGCGATAGGTGATGCGGCCGCGGGTCAGGTCGTACGGGGAAAGCTCCACGACAACCCTGTCACCGGGGAGAATACGGATGTAATTCATTCGGATCTTGCCAGAAATGTTGCACAGAACCGAATGACCGTTCTCGAGCTCGACCTTAAACATGGCGTTGGGCAACGGTTCCTTTACCGTACCCTCGAGCTCAATTGCGTCTTCCTTCTTCACAAGCAATCATCTTTCTCTAGAAAACGACAGCGATTGAGTATTCTACAACACGTATGCACGCATCGTAATAACTTCGTAATGGCTCCACAACCAAGTGGAACTTGTTACATTTCTCCGCCTTGGAGCGAACACCAAGCACCTTGGGCATCCGTGGTCAGAATCACCGGACCGTCATTGGTAATGGCGACGGTGTTCTCGTAGTGCGCGGCGGGCAGGTGGTCGTTGGTCGTAACAATCCAACCGTCGGAGCCCGTGCTCACATGGTTGGAACCCATCGTAACCATCGGCTCGATGGCAATGACCATGCCGGCCTGGAGGCGAACGCCCCTCCCCTTCTTTCCGTAGTTAGGAACGTTGGGGTCCTCGTGCATCACGCGGCCAATGCCATGGCCAACATAATCACGAAGCACGCCGTAACCGTGAGACTCGGCGAGGGACTGAACGGCATAACCGACGTCCCCGATATGGTTACCGGGAACAGCCTGCTCGATGGCAGCCTTAAGGCAATCGCGCGTGACCTCGCACAAAGCCTTGGCTTCGGGCGTGGGGGTGCCGACGAAAAACGTCCATGCGTTATCGCCGACCCAACCGTCGACAACGGCTCCCGTATCGATGGAGATGATATCGCCATCGCGCAGGATCATGTCAGGGTTGGGAATACCGTGGACCACGGCATCGTTGATCGATGCGCAAATGGTCCCCGGGAACCCGCCGTAACCCTTAAAGGCAGGGGTGCCGCCATGCATGCGGATAATCTGCTCCGCGAGCTGATCGAGCTCAAAAGTCGAAACGCCGGGGCGCACCATGGCTCCAACGTGGCGGAGCGCCATCTTAGATAGCGCTCCTGCCTTCTTCATCTGCTCGATTTGCGTTGCAGACTTAATCTTGATCATAGACCGAGAGCCTCTTTGACATCCCCGTACACGGTCTCGCGAGCCTGGTCACCGTTGACCGACTTGAGCAGACCCTGGCCACGATAGTAGTCGACGAGCGGGCTCGTGGACTTCTCGTAGACGTCGAGACGGTTCTTGATGGTCTCGGGCTTGTCGTCGTCGCGCTGATACATCTCGCCACCACACTTGGGGCAGGTGGCATCGGCAGCGGTGCCGGTGTAACCGCAGGCGCGGCAGGTGCGACGCGAAGACAGACGATCGATAATGACCTCGGGGGCCACATCGACCAGAAGGGCACAGTCGATCTCGCGACCCATGGCGGAAAGCTCGGAATCGAGCGTCACAGCCTGGGCGGTGTTGCGCGGGAAGCCGTCGAGGATGAAGCCCTGCTGGGCGTCATCGGCGGCAAGGCGCTCCTTGACAAGGTCGATCACGAGCTGGTCGGGAACGAGCTCGCCAGCGTCCATGTACTTCTTAGCCTGAATACCAAGCTCGGTGCCACCCTTGACGGCAGCACGCAGCAGGTCGCCCGTGGAAATATGGGCGACGCCAAACTCGGCGACGAGCTCCTGTGCGACGGTGCCCTTACCGGCACCCGGAGCTCCGAGCAATACGAGGTTCATGAGCAATCCTCCTCTAGCCTATTTAAAGAATCCATCGTAATCATACATCTTGATCTGGCCTTCGAGCTTATCGACCGTGTCGAGCACGACGCCGACCATGATGAGGATGGACGTGCCGCCAAATGCCTGGATCAGATGGTTACCCGTGAAGGAGAAGATGATCGAAGGCACGATGGCGATGAGCGCCAAAAAGACAGCGCTGGGAAGCGTGATCTTGTTGAGCGCGTTCTTGATGTAGGCCGCGGTAGCCCTACCCGGACGGACGCCCGGAATAAAGCCGCCCTGCTTCTTAAGGTTATCGGCCGTGTCATCGGGGTTGAACACCATGGAGGTGTAGAAGTACGCGAAGAACACAATGAGGACAACGTTAAGCACCCAGTTAAGCCAACCGGTCGAAAGCGCGGAGGCAACTGCCTGAATCCAGCCGATGCCGGGGAAGAACACGGCAATCTGAGCCGGGAAGTACAGCAGCGCCGAAGCGAAGATGATCGGCACGACACCCGCGGTGTTGACCTTGATGGGCAGGTAGGTGGTCTGGCCACCCATCATGCGACGGCCCACGACGCGCTTAGCGTAGGAGACCGGGATGCGGCGCTGGCCGCGCTCAAGGAAAACAATCAGCGGGATAACCAGCAGGATGATGGCGCAGATGATCACCATGGTGATGATGCCACCGGCGTTGCCCTCGGTGCTGGAGAAGATAGCCTGCGGCAGACCGGCCATGATGTTCGCGAAGATGATCAGCGACATGCCATTGCCGATACCGCGCTGGGTGATGAGCTCACCAATCCACATGATCAGCATAGCGCCCGCGGTGAGCGTACCGACGATCATGAGGTCGAAGATGATCTCGGGAGCGCCGGCGCCATTAAAGCTGATGCCGAAGCTCTTAAAGAGGAAGAGGTAACCCACGGAGTTGAGGATTGCCAGAGCCAGGGTGAGGTAACGCGAATACTGCGTAATCTTGGTCTGACCGACCTCGCCCTCGCGGGCAAGCTCATGCAGGGAAGGCACGACGGCCTGGAGCATCTGGAGGATGATCGAGCTGGTGATGTAAGGCATGATGCCCAGCGAAAACACCGACACATAGCTCAACGCGCCGCCAGAGAAAAGATTCAGGAGGGCCATAGCACCTGCGGCGACCGAATTGTTATCGGTCGAGAAAAGGCCCAGCATCCCCTGGAAGGGAATGCCGGGCACAGGAACGTGCGCACCAATGCGGTACACGACGAGCATAGCTATGGTAAAAAGAATCTTTTCGCGCAATTCTTTGATGCGGAAAGCATTCTTAAGACCATTTAGCACGGCAGCTCGACCTTTCCGCCGGCGGCCTCGATCTTGGCCTGCGCAGAAGCGCTGACCTTGTCGACCTTGACCGTGAACTTCTTGGTGAGCTCACCATTGCCGAGCACCTTGACGGGCTCGAACTCGCTCTTGGTGATGCGAGCGGCCTTAAGAGCGGCACCGTCGATCACAGCGCCGTCCTCGAACTTGCGCTCGAGACGCTCAACGTTAACAGCGGTGTACTCGATACGACGGGGGTTGCGGAAGCCCGGAAGCTTGGGCAGGCGCATGGCCAGCGGAGTCTGGCCACCCTCGAAGCCGGCACCCTTGGTGCCGCCAGAGCGGGAACCCTGGCCCTTCTGACCGCGGCCAGAAGTGGTGCCGTGACCCGAAGAATTGCCACGGCCGACGCGCTTGCGGTTCTTGGTGGAACCGGGCGCGGGAGTAAGATCGTGAAGCTGCATTTGCTACTCCTCTACAATCTCGACAAGGTGCTTGACCTTGAAGATCATGCCGCGGACGGACTCGTTGTCAGCAATCTCGCGAACCTCGCGGATCCTGTGGAGACCGAGGGCACGGACAGTACGGACCTGGTCCTGCTTGCAACCGTTGGTGCTGCGGACCTGCTTGATCTTGATGGTGTCAGCCATGCTTAGTTCTCCTTACCGACGAACATCTCGGAGACCGTCAGGCCACGGCGAGCCGCGACGTCCTCAGGGCTGGAGAGCTCCTTGAGGCCCTCGACGGCAGCCTTGATGATGTTGAGGCCGTTGTCGGTACCGAGGGACTTGGACAGGACGTTCTTGATGCCAGCAAGCTCAAAGAGGGGACGCACAGCGCCGCCGGCGATAACGCCGGTACCCTCGACAGCGGGCTTGATGATGATGCGGCCGGCACCAAAGTGGCCGAGAACCTCGTGCGGGATGGTGCCCTGCTCGGTCACCGGCACGTGGAACATGTTCTTCTTGGCATCGAGAGATGCCTTGGAGATGGCCATGGGCACCTCAGCGGACTTGCCCATGCCAACGCCGACGTTGCCCTTGCCGTCGCCAACGACGACGAGAGCGACGAGGCTCATGCGACGACCACCCTTGACGGTCTTCGACACGCGGTTGATGTAAACGACGCGCTCCTCGAACTCGGAGGCCTCGCGCTGCTGCTTCTGATTACGAGCCATGTGCTACATACCTCCTAGAACTCGAGACCGGCGGCACGAGCACCGTCGGCGAGGGCCTTGACGCGGCCATGGTAGATACGGCCACCGCGATCGAAGGCGACCTTGGTGATGCCGGCCTCGATGGCGCGCTTGCCAACGAGCTGACCGACCTTCTCCGCAGCCTCCTTGTTCGAGGTGTGGGTGCCCTTGAACTCGGCCTCGAGGGTCGAGGCAGAGACGAGCGTCAGGCTGGAGCCCTTGCTGTCGTCGATGATCTGGGCATAGATGTTGGCGTTAGTACGGGTCACGCGAAGACGCGGACGCTCGGAGGTACCCGAGACCTTGCCGCGAACACGACGCTGACGACGCTTGAGGCCTTCCAGCTTCGCCTTATGCTTGTTCATACGTAAACTCCTAAAAAGGTTGATCTTGCCAGCACCTGACGGGGTGCTGGTCTTATGCGAGTGAGTCGGTTACGACTACTTGGCGGCCTTACCCAGCTTGCGGCGGATGTGCTCGCCAACGTAGTGGATACCCTTGCCCTTGTAAGGCTCGGGAGGACGATGGCCGCGGATCTCAGCGGCGATCTGACCGACCTGCTGCTTGTTGATACCCTTGACGTTCACGTGGGTGTTGTCGGGAACCTCGAAGGTGATGCCCTCAGGAGCCTCGACGATCACGGGGTGCGAGAAGCCCAGGGAGAACTCGAGGTTCTTGCCCTTCTGCTGCACGCGGTAACCGACGCCGGCGAGCTCAAGCTTCTTCTCGAAGCCCTCGGAAACGCCAACAACCATGTTGTGGATGAGGGCGCGGGTGAGGCCGTGGCGGGCACGGGTCTCACGCTCGTCGTCGGGACGGGAAACGGTGAGGACGTTGTCCTCGACGTTGATAGCGAGCTTCTCAAAGACATCGAGCTCGAGCTGGCCCTTGGGGCCCTTGACGACAACGTTGTTGCCGTTGACTGCCACTTCGACTCCGGCGGGAATCTGGACAGGCTTATTACCGATACGAGACACGGTGATCTCCTTTCCTTCTACCTACCGAGCGAATTACCAGACGTAAGCGATGATCTCGCCGCCGACGTTGTGCTTGCGAGCATCGCGGTCGGTCATGACGCCATGGCTGGTGGAAATAATGGCGGTACCAAGGCCACCGCGGACGCGGGGCATGTCGGCAACGCCGGTGTACTTACGCAGGCCCGGCTTGGAAATGCGGCGGATGCCGTTGATGACCTTAGCCTTCTTGGGACCATACTTAAGCGTGATGTGCAGAGTCTTCTGGGGAACGGTGTCCTCGACATCGTAGCCCTCGATGTAGCCCTCCTCGTGCAGAACACGAGCGATCTCGACGAGCTTCTTGCTGCTCGGCATGGAGACCGTGGCCTTGTTCACAGAGTTAGCGTTACGGATGCGCGTAAGCATATCTGCGATCGGGTCTGTAAGGTTCATACAGATTCTCCTTCGTTCTTGATGAACACGTGCTCTTGGTTCTTCGCCGCCCTTAACGGCAAAGCCTTTTTAGCGCGTTTTCCCTGTTCCAAACTGATGCTTGAAACGCTGGTAGTGACTTACCAGCTGGCCTTCTTAACGCCGGGAAGCTCGCCCTTGAGTGCAAGCTCGCGGAAGCAGACACGGCACAGGCCGAACTTGCGGTACACAGAGTGCGGACGGCCGCAGCGCTGGCAGCGCGTGTACTCACGAGTAGAGAACTTCTGCTTGCGATTGCACTTGACGATCATCGATGTCTTAGCCACTTATATCCTCCTCACATAGAGTATTGTTCGCCCCAAGCGCCGCCCCCTTGTGGGAACGGCGCTTATAGGGCAGGTGAACCTATTTCTTGAACGGGAAACCGAAGGCGTCCAGAAGGGCCTTGGCCTCCTCATCGGTATTGGCGGTGGTCACGAAAGTGATGTCCATACCGCGCTGGTGATCGACGGAGTCGAAGTCGATCTCGGGGAAGATGAGCTGCTCGGTGACGCCCATGGAGAAGTTACCACGGCCGTCGAAGCTCTTGGCGGAGATGCCGCGGAAGTCGCGGATACGGGGGATCGCGACGGAGGTCAGACGATCGAAGAACTCCCACATACGGTCGCCACGCAGGGTAACCTTGCAGCCGATCGGCATACCAGCGCGCAGGCGGAAGGTAGCGATGGACTTGCGGGCACGGGTGATCATCGGCTGCTGGCCGGTGATGGCGCGCAGGTCGCGCACGGCACCGTCGATGGCCTTGGAATCGGTAGCGGCCTCGCCGACACCCATGTTCACGACAATCTTCTCAAACTTGGGGATCATCATGACGTTCTCGTACTGGAACTTGTCCTGAAGCTGCTGCTTGACCTCGTTGTTGTACTTGGTCTTCAGACGCGGCACATACTTCTCTTCTGCCATTGTTCACTCCTTCTTGGGGTTTTAAGCACGGGGCGTGGCCACGATGGGTTGTCCTCGTGCCTCCTGGCTGCATCCGCGCCGCTCATGGCATTTTGCGGTTTGGACTCGACACAGCAGGAGCCGACAAAACAATCGGTACTATACGCGCATCGGGAGTGTATTTCCAGAAAAACCTCGTCTGCCTGCACAACTCCACAACTCCCCCGCACAAATGGGTCCCAAAAAGCTGTTGCGGTGAAATAGGGACTGTTTGGCGGCCTAACAGGCTTAAACAATCCGTATTTCACCGCAACTTATTGGTGGGGATGCGATTAGCGCTTGCGGGGGACGAGTTTGGTGCGGCGCAGGTGGATCATCTCGGCGGCGATGGAGATGGCGATCTCCTCGGGGTCCTCGGCCTCGATGGCAACGCCGATCGGAAGGTGCAGCTCGTCGATCTGGTCCTGCGTAAAGCCTTCCTGCTCCAGGCGGGCGCGCACAAAGGCCGTCTTGCGGCGCGAACCCAGACAGCCCAGGTAGGCAGGCTTGGCACGCATGGCCTGAATCACCACGTCGATATCGGACTTGTGACCCGCCGTGGCGACGACCACCAAGTCGCGCGGACCGATGGGACACAGCTCGCTCAGGTTCTTGTAATCGACCAGGCGACGATCGTAGACACCGGGCACCCATTCGGGCGTCAACGTGCCGGGGCGGTCATCGCAGGCCACGACGGCAAAGCCCGCCGCCGTGAGCACGCGCGCCGTCGCGGCGCCCACGTGTCCGCAGCCAAAGATGTAGGTCAGGCCCTCGGGGCAGAGCGTCTCGACGTGCGCCGCGGGAATCTCGGAGGCGGCGTTAGTGTAGGTGACGTTACTCCCCTCCTCCACCAGTGAAAGCCCGGGGCAGCCCGCAATGGTATGGCGCGATGCCTCGCCATGGTACTCGGCCACATCGCCCTCGAGCGCGCTCGCGATAAACGGTTCAAAGTCGATGACGAAGTCGCCGATGCGCCGATAGACCAAGACGTCGGCAATTTCCTGGAACAACGGTGCCTGGGTCGCATCCAGATGTAGGTAGCACAGGCAGATGGCTCCGCCGCAGATCATGCCGGTATCGGAGTTCTCGCCGCCCATGGTGTAGCGGACCAGACGCGATTGCCCCGCGGCCAGCAGCTCTCGCGCCTCGTCCAGCGCAAAGAGCTCGATCTTGCCGCCGCCGATGGTGCCCGCCTGGCTACCGTCGGCAAAGACGGCCATCCAGGCGCCCACGCCGCGCGGCGACGACCCCGCCGTGCCGGCTACGACCACGAGCTCGCACGTCTCGCCAGCACGCAGGGCGACAAGCGCCGCATTCACAACATCGAGCTTTTCCATTGCCGCCTTCTATCCTCTAAAGATATCGGTGAGCATAGCGAGTGCCTCGAGCACGCCGCCGCCGACCGACGTCGCCTTGTCCGAAATGTAGTTGATATAGCTGGCATCGCCACGCGGATCGACATCGGCGCATTTAAAGCCCTCAGTCACCTGCACGCCGTTCGCCAAAAGCCCGCGCAGGCAGCCATCGATCTGCGTGCACATGGGCGTATCGTCCGCGTAGCCAATCACGTCTCCGGCGCTCACGATGTCGCCGATTGCGCGGTCGGACCGAAACACGCCGGCGGCGGGGCTGTGGATAACGCGCTCCTTGCCATAGCCGGCGATCACGCCCGGCACGCCCGTGTTGGGCTGGGGCGAGCCCTGGGTAATGACGCGGCCCAAAAAATGCCCGCGCATGGTCTCGACCACGGCGTCGCAATCGACCGGCGCGGTAAAGCCCGGCCCCACGGCGATGACGGTAGGCGCCATGTCGCGCGTGGTGCCCAGGTTGCGCTTGGCCAAAATCGCGTCGACCACAGCCGCGGGTTTAAGCTCATCGAGCATCTTGGCCTGAGGGTCCACCACGACGGCAACATCCCCCGCTTGGGTAATCTCGAGCGCCTCTGCCGGCGTCTGCGCCAAGCGAGCGCGAATGCCCTCGACCTGGACCTCGCCCAGGCGAATAGCCTCGCAAAAACTGATTGTGCGGCGGATGCACGTGGGAACCGCGATATCGGCCATAACGACCGACACGCCGGCGCGCACCAAGCGAGCGGCGACACCCGTGGCGATATCGCCGGCGCCGCGAACATAAACGAGCATTCCCGGGGCACCTCCCTGTGCTACGGTTTGAGCAGAGCAAAAGCGGCTCGACCGCTACTCTGATGATTATTTATTATCACAGTATTATACGGCGGTGAACAGATGGAAACGGTTAGCGGCAATCTTGCCTCGGCGCTCAGGATCGAGCCGGACATTACCGCGATTATCGGCAGCGGCGGCAAGTCGACGTTGCTCAAAACGCTGGGTCTTGAGCTCATGCGCGCTGGCGGCCGCGTGCTCCTCTGCACCACCACGCATATGCTTCCCGTTGCCGGCGTGCCATGGGACGGGTCGAATCGTCGCCTGGACGCCGTGCCTTGGAAGCCGGGCGCCTCGCATGTCCCCGGTTGCACCTGCGAGGCCTGCGCGGGCCTTGCACGCGGAGGCATCTGCCAGGCAGGCATCTTGGACCCGGAGACAGGCAAGCTCTCCGCCCCCGCCGAGCCGCTCAACGAGCTGGCGCAGCGCTTTGACTATGTGTTGGCCGAGGCAGATGGCAGCAAGCGACTCCCGCTCAAGGCGCATGCCGCCTGGGAGCCGGTAATTCCCGCCGCCACGGCAAACGTTGTCTGGGTCGTCGGCGCCTCGGGACTGGGCAAACCCGTCGCCGAGGTTGTCCACCGCCCCGAGCTCTTTTGCGAGCGTTGCGGCTGCGAGCTCACCGACACTGCCACCCCAGAGCGCGTCGCCCAGGTGCTCAATGCCGAGCTGCGGATGCTGAACCTCAACAATGCCCGCGTCATGCTCAACCAAGTCGACACGCTCAGCAACCCCACGATGGCCGACCGCTTCGAGGCAGCCCTCGGCCGCCCCCTCATCGCCACCAGCCTCAAGTAGCCGGCCCCATCTCGTCAGTTGCGGTGAAATACGGACTGTTTGGCCGTATGACGGCCGCAAACAGTCCGTATTTCACCGCAACTGCGGAGGGGACACGGCATCTTTGCTGCTAGCGAGGCACGTAGCGACCGGGCTGGGCTCCGGTGGGCTCGCCATCGCGCGCCACCAGCACGCCGTTCACAAACACGGCCTTGGCGCGGCCATGTGCCCCAAAACCCTCGAGCGGCGTGTAGTCCACAGCTTGATGCTGTGTCGCGGCACTGATTGTCCAGCGCGCCTGGGGATCCCACACGCACACGTCGGCATCGGCACCCTCGGCAAGACAGCCCTTGCGTGGATACATGCCAAAAACGCGCGCCGGGTTCTCGCTCATCAAGCGGCACAGATCCTCGGGACCCAGCTGTCCCTCAAAGCTCGTGGCAATCGCGACGGGACGATGCTCCACGCCGGGCCCGCCGTTGGGAATCGCGCGGAAATCGTCGCGCCCGCGGTCCTTTTGCCCGTGCAGGTTAAAGCTGCAGTGGTCGGTCGCAATCGTATCGATCTCGCCGGCCACAAGCGCCTCGCGCAGCGCGGCACGGTCACCGGCATGGCGCAGCGGCGGGCTCATCACATACTTGGCGCCCGCAAAGCCGTCCTCGCCCTGCTCCAGATAACAGGTGTCGTCGAGCATCAGATACTGGGGGCAGGTCTCGACATAGATATCCTTCTGCCCGCGCGCTTTGGCAGCGCGAATGGCCTCGAGCCCCAGCTTGGTCGAAAGGTGCACCACGTTGACCGGAGCGTCCCCGGCCAGGTGCGCCAGATACAGCAGGCGGCTCACGGCTTCGGCCTCACACACGTCCGGGCGGCTGAGCGCATGCCCCTCGGGCCCATGAATCCCCTGCTCGTACACGCGCTTCTGCAGCTCATTCACCAGCGTACCGTTCTCGCAATGCACGCACAGTATGCCGCCAATACGCTTGAGCTCCTCGAGCACCTCGAGCGTCTCGGCATCGTCCAGGCGCAAATGATCGTAGGCAAAGTAGGTCTTAAACGACGATACGCCCGCCTCGCGCATGGCCGAAAGATCGGCGCGGTTGCGCTCATTCCACTCGGCGAGTGCCATATGAAAAGCGTAGTTGGCCGTGCAGGTTCCGTCGGCGCGGCGATGCCACTCGGCCAAGGCATCGGGCATGGTCACGCCGCGATCGGCCGTCGCGTAGTCCACAATGGTCGTCGTGCCGCCGCAGGCAGCCGCGCGCGTGCCGGTTTCAAAGCTATCGGCTGTCCAATCCATGCCAGTCCAGCACTGCATGTGCGTGTGGCCGTCGATAAAGCCGGGAAACACCCAGCAGCCCGCGGCGTCCTCGACGGTATCGTCGGCGCCCGGCTCAATCGCTGCGGCGATCCGCACAATCTTGTCGCCCTCCATGGCAAGATCGGCGCGGCGAAGCCCCTGGGGCGTCACGAGCGCGCCGTTTTTGATGATGATCATAATTGCTCCTTATTGATTGATGCAGTTGGCCACGCGATCAAAATACGAGCAGGCGGCAATATGCTCCGTTATGCGTCGCTGTCCCTTGACGGTATCGACGTCCCACAGCTCGTAGGCACGCGCCTCGACCAACACCACATCGGTACGGCCCTTGAGGATCGAACCGCCGCCGTCCTTGCCCTCAAGACACATAAGCGCATCGAATAGTTCCGCCGGAAAGAGCACCGGGCTCGAAGGCTCACCGTTGCACGCAAGACGCACCGGATGCTTGCGGCCACGCTCGTCAAATGTACGAACCATAGCCTCAAAAGAATCCGAACTCACGAGCGGCTGGTCGCCCGGCAAATAGAGGCAACCTTTCCAGTTGCGTTCGACTCCCCACGAAAGGCCCGCACGGACGCTTTCGCTGCGCAGCTCGCCATCGTGCAGCACACACGGGCAATGCTTGTCCTCGCAAATCTGGGCGACCTCGGGCCAACGCGTCGAAACCACGACGTCAAAGCCCCGGGGAACCGAATCGATAGTCCAGGCAATCAGCGGCTTGCCATAGATATCGGCAAGCATCTTGTTAGAGCCAAACCGCTTGCCCTCGCCCGAAGCCATAATGACGCAACCGAGTTTCATCTCCGCAAACCTCCCCTGGCTGCCTTGGACACCATAGTTGCTATACCCACCATACCAAGCTCACACTCCGTCGGAACAGACACGCACTCGTTTTCCAGCGAACGACCCTTGGCTCTCCATAGCACAAAGGAGGGCACCCCGCGACGCAGGGCACCCTCCTCAATGGTGCAGATATGCCTACTCAGCGTCGCCGGTAAACGTGGTACCGGTCTTGCCGGCAAGACCGTCACGCGCCTTCTCGAGCAGCGTGATGAGCGCCGTGCGGCCCGGCTTGCTCTCGGCAAACGTCGAGGCCGCCTGGACCTTGGGCAGCATGGAGCCGCGACCAAACTCGTTGGCCTCGGACAGACGCTTTACGTCAGCCGCGGTCAGCGTGTCGAGCCACTGCTCGTGGTCGGTGCCAAAGCCAACGGCAACCTTCTCCACGGCCGTCAGGATAACCAGGGCATCGGCATCGAGCTGCTCGGCGAGCTTCTCGGCCGCAAAGTCCTTATCGATGACGGCGGCAGCGCCCTTAAGGTGGTTGCCCTGGGCCTTGGTGACGGGAATGCCGCCACCGCCGCAGGAGATCACCACATGGTTGGACTCGACGAGCGACTTGATGGTGTCGAGCTCGACGATGTTCACGGGCTTGGGCGAGGCAACCACGCGACGGAAGCCCTGCTTCTCGTCGTGGATAAACTGGTAACCGCGGTCGGCTTCCAGCTCCTTGGCCTCGGCCTCGCTCATCCACGGACCGATCGGCTTGACCGGGTCGGCAAAGGCCGGGTCGTCCGCCGCAACCTCGACCTGGGTGAGCACGGTCGCGACACCCTTGTCGATATTGCGGTCGAGCATTTCCTCGCGCAGCGCATTTTGCAGGTCATAGCCAATGTAGCCCTGGCTCATGGCGCCGCAAACGGACAAGGGGCAGGGAACGTACTTCTGAGGATTAGAGCGCGTGAGCTCAGCCATCGCGTTGGCGATCATGCCCACCTGGGGACCGTTGCCGTGCACGACGACGACCTCGTTGCCCTCCTCGATCAGGTCGACGATGGCCTTGGAAGTCGTCTTGACGGCCTCCATCTGCTCGGGAAGGTTGGCGCCGAGGGCGTTTCCGCCCAGGGCGACAACGATACGCTTAGCCATTTCTCAGCCCAGCTTTAGGCCTGGAGCCAACGGGCGGTGTTGCGCTCGTCGAGGGCCTTGAGGGTAGCGGCGGGATCGGCAACCTTCTGCAGGAACATCATGGCAGCGATGGCGTACGGCTTGTAGCTGGCCTCCTTGTACATGCCCACGCGGTGCATGTCGAAGACGTCGGCGTTGACCTCGCCGTGCTCGCAGGAGACACCGGAGATGTCGGCGGGCAGCGGGTGCATAAAGATGGTGTCCTGGCCGTTGGCAGTCTTCTCCATGAGCTCGGTCGTGGAGCACCAGTCCTGATGGGTGGCGTTCTGGGCGAGCAGCTCCTTCTCAAGCGCAGCGATGCCGGCGTCGTCGCCCTCGGCGTACAGGTTGGTACGCTTCTCCATGGCGGCAAACGGAGCCCAGCTCTTGGGGATCACGATGTCGGCGCCCTCGAAGGCCTCGGCCATGGTGTTGACCTGCTTAAAGGTGGTGCCGGACTCGGCGGCATAGCCCTTGGCGCGCTCGACGACCTCGGGCATGAGGTCGTAGCCCTCGGGGTGGGCCAGGGTGACGTCCATGCCAAAGCGGGGCAGCAGGCTGATCAGCGACTGCGGGCAGGACAGCGGCTTGCCGTAAGAGGGCGAATAGGCCCAGGTGACGGCAACCTTCTTGCCCTTGAGGTTCTCGAGGCCGCCAAACTCGTTGATGAGGTAGAGCATGTCGGCAGAGGACTGCGTGGGGTGATCGGAGTCAGACTGCAAGGAGATGAGCGTGGGACGGTGATCCAGAACGCCGTCCTCGTAGGCCTGCTGGACAGACTCGGAGACCTCGGCCATATAGGCGTCGCCCTTGCCGATGTACATGTCGTCGCGGATGCCGATGACGTCGGCCATGAAGGAAATCATGGTAGCGGTCTCGCGGACGGTCTCGCCGTGAGCGATCTGGGACTTCTTCTCGTCCAGGTCCTGCAGCTCAAGGCCGAGCAGGTTGGCGGCCTTAGAGAAGGAGAAGCGCGTACGGGTGGAGTTGTCGCGGAACAGGGAGACGGCCAGACCCGAGTCGAAGATCTTGGACGAGACGTTGTTCTCGCGCAGCTCGCGCAGGGCGTCGGCGACGATGTAGAGAGCCTTGAGCTCATCGGTAGTCTTGTCCCAGGTGTGCAGGAAGTCGCTGCCGTACATACCCTTAAAATCGAGGCCGTTCAGCTGCTCGACGAGCTCGGTAAACTTAGCGTCCATGGAAATGTCCTTTCTAAAGATGAAACGATCGCAGTGAGTAGATGTGCTCCGGCATGCGCGTGTGGCTAGAACATGCAGAGCACCATGACGAGGACCCGCCACCGTTGAGGAAGCATGGGAGATAACGACCGCGGGCCCCAAGTCAACAGGGGGTGCCGGGGACACGAGCGACCCCCGGCTCAACAAAATCGAGGAATGGGACTAATCGATCTTGTTGTTGGTCAGACCGGCGCGGAACACGGTGGCGTCGCCATCGGCCTTGCTCGGATCGTAGAGGTTCAGGGCAGCCACGTACATGGCGGCAGCGGTGACCAGGTCGTCCTTGTAGGTGACCTCGTTGGGAGCGTGAGCCTGAGACTCGGCACCCGGGCCAAAGCCCACGCAGGGGATGCCGTAGCGGCCCTGGATGGAAACGCAGTTCGTGGAGAAGGTCCACTTGTCGCACAGCGGGCGACCGGTGCGCTTGTCCATGCTGGGCTCGCAGCCGATGCGCTCGTCACCAAACATGGCCTTGTGGGCGTCGACGAGAGCCTTGACGTGCGGAGCGGTCTCCTTGTTGATCCACGTGGGGAAGTAAGCCTCGGTCTCGTAGACCTCGCCGGTCCAGGACGGACGGTCGTACATGTACATGGAGACCTTCACGTCGTCGCCGTACTTCTTGGCGGCCGGCAGGTTGCGGATCTCGTCCAGGCAGGACTCCCAGGTCTCACCAGCGGTCATGCGACGGTCGATGGAGATGGCGCAGGAATCGGCCACGGCGCAACGGCTGGGGCTGGTGTAGAAAATCTGGCTGACGGTGCAGGTGCCGCGGCCCAGGAAGCGGGCATCCTCAAAGTGCTCGGGGTTGTACTTGGGGTCAAGCATCTTGACGAGACCCTTGATGTCGGTCGACTCGTCGCAGCCGTTGTTGTTGAGGGCGCGGACGTCGGCGATGATGTCGGCCATCTTGTAGATGGCGTTGTCGCCGCGGTCGGGAGCGGAGCCGTGGCAGGAGGTGCCGTGAACGTCGACGCGGATCTCCATGCGGCCGCGGTGACCGCGATAGATGCCGCCGTCGGTGGGCTCGGTGGAAATGACGAACTCGGGCTTAATGCCGTCCTTGTTGTAGATGTACTGCCAGCACATACCGTCGCAGTCCTCTTCCTGGACGGTGCCGACGACCATGATCTTGTAGCCCTCGGGGATGAGGCCCATGTCCTTCATCATCTTGGCAGCGTAGGTAGCGGAAGCCATGCCGCCCTCCTGGTCGGAGCCGCCGCGACCGTAGATGATCTCGTCGGTCTCGTAGCCCTCATAGGGATCGGCGTCCCAGTTCTCAATGTTGCCGATACCGACGGTGTCGATGTGGGAGTCGATGGCGATGATCTTGTCGCCCTCGCCCATAAAGCCCATAACGTTGCCCAGGCCGTCGACCTTGACCTCGTCATAGCCAAGGCTCTCCATCTCGGCCTTGATGCAGGCAACAACCTCACCCTCCTCGCAGGACTCAGAGGGATGGGAGATCATAGCGCGCAGGAAGCGAGTCATATCAGCACGATGAGACTCAGCAGCAGCCTTGATAGCGTCGAAATCGAGTTCTTTAGCCATTGTTCATAACCTTTCAAACGAAGGAATCTACCTGTGAGGTGGCGGAGCGATACCTATTTAATCCGCCCCAACGATTAGCAAGTGGGATATTCGCCTTCCCAAACAATGCGGCGATACTGATCCGGATCGGTGTCGCCCTCGGTGGAGAAGCAGAGCACGGAGCTCGTCTTGTCCAGGCCGATGAGCTCCTTGAGCTCGGCGTACTCGGGATCGAGCATGAGAGTCTCGACCAGGCCGGTGGTCACAGCGCCGGACTCGCCGGAGATGACGCGCGGGTCGCCCTTCTCGGGAGCGCCCAGGGTGCGCATGCCGCGAGCGGTGACCCAGTCGGGGCAGGACACGAAGGCGGTGGCATGGTTGCGCAGGATATCCCAGCCCAGGATGTTGGGCTCGCCGCAGCACAGACCGGCCATGATGGAGGGCATGTCACCGTCCACGATACGCGGATCGCCGTCGCCGGCGGCAGCGCCCTTGTACAGGCAGGCGGCCGGAGCGCACTCGACCACGACGAAGGTGGGCGGGTTATCGGGATACAGGTTGGTGAAGTAGCCCACCACGGCGCCGGCGAGCGAACCCACGCCAGCCTGGACAAACACGTGCGTCGGGCGGTTGATGGCCATCTCGCGCAGCTGCTCGGCAGCCTCGGAAGCCATGGTGCCGTAGCCCTCCATGATCCAAGACGGGATCTTCTCGTAGCCCTCCCAGGCGGTGTCCTGAACGATGACGCCGCGCTCGCAGGCGTCGGCCTCGGCGGCGGCCATGCGCACGCACTCGTCGTAGTTGACCTCTTCGATGGTCACCGTTGCGCCCTCGGCGGCGATGTTATCGAAGCGGGGCTTGGTGGAACCCTTGGGCATGTGAACGACGGCCTTCTGGCCCAGCTTGTTGGCAGCCCATGCCACACCGCGGCCATGGTTGCCGTCGGTGGCGGTAAAGAAGGTGGCCTGGCCAAAGTCCTTGGCAAGCTGATCGGAGGTCAGGTAATCGAAGGTGCACTCGGCAACGTCCTTGCCGGTCTCGTCGGCAATGTAGTTGGCCATGGCAAACGATCCGCCCAGAACCTTAAAGGCGTTGAGGCCAAAGCGATAGCTCTCGTCCTTAACGCACAGGTTGGACAGACCCAAGCGCGCAGCCTGACCGTCCAGGCGGGCAAGCGGGGTGACGGTATATTGAGGGAACGACTGGTGGAAGGCGCGGGCCTTCTTCACGTGGTCGAGGCTCATGATTCCCAAGTGCTTGTCATCGCTCTTGGGCATCGTGTTGCCCGCCCACTGGATCTTATCGGCCATACGGTGAACTCCTTAAGTCCTCTCTTGCCGGCCCCCGCATACGCGTTTCAGCCCGATCCCATTCACACGGCTGAACTTTTATGTGGATGCCAAACAAAAAGTTTGTTAGTAATGTTCTATCACACTTTTTGATTGGCATACCTAACGAATTGTTTGTTGCCGTAATCGGTACTTTTTCGCCGCCGAACGGTCATGAATTGCCTTGTTGATGGATTTGTTTGCGGTCATGTGTGGTTTATGGCACAGTGAGCCCAAACTAATTTTTAGGAAGGTACCCATGACCCCCGCACAGATTGAGTTTTACAAGCGCCTCGCACACGGTCTGGCGCTCCAATTTGGCCCCAACTGCGAAGTCGTCGTCCACGATCTGGAGACCGAGGACGTGGACCACTCTATCGTAGTGATCGAAAACGGCCACGTCAGCGGGCGCAAACTGGGTGACGGTCCCAGCCATATTGTGTTTGAGTCCATGCACGAGGGCAGCACCGACGTACACGACCGCGAGCCGTACCTCACTAAAACCACCGATGGCAAGCTGCTCAAGTCCTCGACCATCTTTATCCGCAACGACGAAGGCAAGCCCGTCGGCATTTTGGGCATCAACTTTGACATTACGCTTATGAAGGCTTTTGAGCGCTCGCTCGACGCTTTCACCGGCACCGGCGGCACGGGCTATACCGAGCCCGAGCCCATTACCAAGAACATCGGCGACCTGCTCGAGGACCTGCTGCACGAGTGCGAGCAGTTTGTGGGCAAGCCCGCGGCACTCATGACCAAAGACGAGCGCATTCGTGCCATTGGCTACCTCGACCGTCGCGGTGCCTTCCTCATTTCCAAGTCAAGCGAGCGCGCCTGCGAGTTCTTTGGCATCTCCAAGTACAGCTTCTATAGCTACCTCAATGAGGCCAAGGCGGCGGCCGGCGACAAGTAGGCACTCGCCTGGATTGCCCCTCCCCTTTTGGGCGCGAGTTCTGGAAAGCACGAATCCAAGACCGAGCAGCTTGGGAAGTTCCATATAATCGATGTCATTAGTATTTCGAAAGGATGGAACAGAATGGCGTTGAGCAAGGCATCATGCACCGGTCGCGGATTGATTCCGGCAATTGGTGGACATGTGCACCGCATGTTCGATGAGAGTGAAGACGACCTGTTTTCGCTGAGCCTTGACGATGTGATGGATGATCGCCCGTGGACCGCCGACGAACTCATGGGCGGCGGCGCTCGCCCGTCAAGCCCCAATCCCGCACTTGCGCCCAAGTCCGCGACTGCGCCGACTCCTGCGCAGTCGCCTGTTTCGACGCCCGCACCCACTTCGGCGCCCACGACCGCTCCCCGCCCCGCAAACGACCCGTCCGAGACGGCGGCATTTCTCGCTGCGGCGACGCAGGGCAAATCGGCCGACAGCACCGTTATGTACAGCGCCCAGCAGTTGCCCGTTCCTGCGGCACGCAAGCCTCCGGTCACAAGGCTCGATGAGCCCGTCGCCCATCAGGTTGCCCACGATTCCTGGGCTGCAGCCGATCTGGATGAGACCTCTACCGGCATGCCGGCGCTCGATGTTCCAGTTAACCCGCTTTTTGCCGCCAACACGAGCGCCGCGGACTATGAGGGCGGTGCGGCATATTCCGATTATTCCGATGGCTATGCTGGCAACGGTCGCATCGAGACCGAGGATTATGGCACCGCATCGAGCGATTATCTCAACGATCCGCACGCTGCCACGCCTGCACCGGAATATGACCCGGAGGCCGCGTCCGCACCGGCGTATACCAAAAGCACGGGCGAAGAACGCTTCGCCGATTATTACGCCGAGGAAAAGGCGCTGCGTTTCTCGGAATTTCCGCAGGCAGTCAAGGTTGCCTTTATCGCCATTATCATTGCCCTGCTCGGTGTCATTGCGTTTGAAGGATTCCAACTGTTCCGCGGCCCCACCGCGTCCGAATCGGCAACGCAGCAAAAAGAGGACGACAACCAGTACCTGGACATCAACACCCTCAAGGGCGACCCCAACGACGGGGACGACGAGTAGCGAGGGCTGAAGGCGGCCACAGGATCCCGCATCCAGCACCAGCTTCTAAGTGCTGTTTTGTCATCCAGCTACACTTTTCCGAAGTTTTAAGGTGCCCATTTCGACACTTTTCCGTACTTTTACACGGCTGATTTCCACACTTTTCCGAATGAAAGCCGAATAATCACTTGGGAAACTAACGCCGTTCACGCGTCATTTCGCAGGCGGCGCTTGATTTCTGTCCGTACACGTTGATAGACTTCCTCTTGCCCGCAAGGAGCGGGCGCGTTTTATCCAGAGTCGGGGTAGAGAGTTGGCTCCACGATCCCGACGCCAACCGACCAAGAGGCACGGTGGCCCTGCCAGCATCGATGAAAGGAGTCCGTATGGACAATTTCTCTGTGCGCAGCGAGCGCAACTTCCACAACCTGACAGCCAAGCCAAAACGAATGCATCTTCTGGACAAGCCGAACGGCTACGCCTCGGCCTTGGTCAAGAGCAGCCTCTCCCACCAGATGCGCTTTACCGTGCAGGTGCTCGAGGAAGAGCTCTGCGCCGCCGGCGACCCGCACGTACTGCAGATCAAGCTGCTCGGAGATGACTCGCGCGAGCCGTCTAGCTGGAAGCTGTTTGCCGACGGTGAGTGCATCGCAAGCGGCTCGGGTGACTTTGCCCGCGAGTGCTTCTGCGAGGGCGCCGAGGTGTTTCTGGACCTGTGCCGCGACGCCGTACGCGCGACCGAGCTGTACCAGTGGAGCCAGAGGGAGTACGAGCTGCTGAGTGCGGCCCGCAGGATCGTAAGGGTGTAGACGGGCGGACGAGCCATCGACGATTTTGAGCTGGCAAGGGCCGGGAACTAGATTCCCGGCCTTCAACCTAGCACTGCTTTATGAGATCGAGCACCGCAGGAATGTCATCGGCATTCCGAAGCGCAACGTAAGTGGGTAAGCCCGGGCCAAATCCACCCTGCGAACGCTTGTCCTGGCACATGTCCTCTGGATCCGTTAGATCATCCACACTCTTTGCCAAGCCAACGGCAATCCAACCACCGTTGCTGGTCCTGCCTTCTAGCACGGCATACAGTTTTCGCTTGCCCGACCTGAAGCCTACATAGTACTTAGCTATGTAGGACTCCCACGAAGGGTTACCACTCAGAACGGACTCGCGCACCTCATCGAAAAGCTTCTGATTGAGCCCACCTTCGGCAAAGGTGGGGTGGTTCTCCTGCAGAGTCCAGACAGGAGCCTCGTCAGACTCCCCACGAGAAGGACGGTACTTGTCGACGACGTCTGCCGGAAGGTCGGGATACTTCCATATCTCGCACGCTTCTTTCACCAGCTCGTCCGCGCGCTGCCCAATCTCTTCCTCACCCCATTTTTCATGCGAGACAATCGATTTGTTTAGGTAGAGCGGGCTGCACTTAAATCCGACGTCAGGCAGATTGAGCTTGTCCGAGAACGACCGGTTTGAGTACTCCTGGTTGTATCCCGTCAGCGTAAGATTTCCCAAGTTGTTGCGCAGCCTGTCGTGGACGTCTTCCCAGTTCTCACCAAGCGATTCCTTCCAGCCGTGCTCATCATCGATCGTCTGGGGCATGATGTGCTCGATCTGGTAATCGTCGGCTGAGATGGACTCCTTCGGGTGGTGCCAGTTCTCCATGCGTTCCAGGTAATAGCGCTTTTTAGAGAAGCGGTTGTAGCAGTCACGCGTCTTAAACTCCTCGACAAAATGCTCGTCTGTCGGAAAGTATGCGGTCATACCGCTGCTGTGGATAAGGAGCATCGCCGTAACGTACTCCTCGATATCGTCCTGCTGCTCGAGATTGCGATACATGCCGGCAAAGAAATTATTTAGGCCCGTGGTAAGTCTGCCGCAAACCGCTCGCCTGAACAGAAACGACTCGATAGTCTCGCAGATACGTAAAAACGCATTGCGGTCTAGTCCATTCCCCTCGTAAACCGAATAAAGCAACATTAAGAGGGGCCTTATCTGCTTCACGTCGAGGCTTACGATTCTGCCGAACACTCGGCGCAGTCCGTCGTCCTTCTCCTTACCAAGGAACAGACTGGCGTATCTATGTGCATACCCGCGCAGCTCCTTAAGCAGGCCCTCGGTGTCACCATCGTAGTCGTCGGCGAAATAGCGCTTAAACTCGTAGTAGGCCTCGTTCTCCTTCGGCATCCTATTGGGAACTTTAAGCCACAGCCAGTACCAGATAAATGCATTGAACTCGTCCTCGCCGCCTTTTCCGAACAAGCACTCGAGTGGATGCCAATAACCCTCATAAAGCTTGGTCTGTTCGTCGTTGGGAAGCGACATTAGAACGTAGTTACGGATGAGGTCAATGGGCGTGAGCGGCTTGCCCTTGGAGTTCATGGACTCAAATATGAGCTGGGCATTATCAACGCCAGCGGTGAGCTTAGTGTCGATGACCTGCACGCGGTTTAGCCCCGCCCAAAGCCTTGCAGGGTCGAATGATTTCCCGTGCATCTTTTCACGGAAGAACGCATGGTTTTCGACAATGCGATCCGATTTTTCATCCGGCACGGGAGCCCCAGACACGATGGAGAACAGCGTCTCTTTATCGTCCTGCGAGAGCACCAGCTTGTAGCGTGCCAGACCGTTGTAGTCGTCATCGTTAAAGAGGTAATTTTTCCTCAGCGCCGAGATTTTGAGGTCGCCAAGGAAGCCAGCCTTGTCGGGGTTGCTCTCCAAATAGTCAGCCAAAGCTGCAATCATCAACGAAAACGTCGTCATGCGCTGCTGTCCGTCAATCAGAAGCACGCGCGAAATGCTCGTGGCAGAGCTCTCGGACTCGGGGATATAAAGCATTGACCCCACGAAGTGCGATACGCCATCACGACCCGCTCGCATGACGTCATCCCAAAGCACCTCGCACTCTTTTACACTCCACGAGTAAACTCGCTGGTACACGGGAATGACGAACTGCATCTTCGCCACGCCCATAAGTCGAGTAGATTTGCCTCGGTTGCTTTCATTTGCGATTGTCCCCTTTCTTGTTTACGCCGCTTGCGGTCAGTCCTCCACTGAACGAAAGGCGCTAAAGACCAGAGCATCGAAGCACTGGAGCAACCGGGATGCTCGTCTCACTAGATTTTACAACGCTTGTCGCGAATACAGTTGAAAGCCAATCCGGTTCCGATGGCTCCCCCTATGAGAAGAGGGTGGATGCCAAGGGTCGCGTGACTAGCGATAAGTGCATCGCGAACGAAGTGCCGTTTGAGGAACTGCCCGAGGGGTGGGCTTGGGCAAGGCTGGAAACCGTATATAACTTCATTGATTACAGGGGTAAAACACCTCACAAATCACCTTCAGGTGTTCGACTAATGACTGCGAGCAACATTCGCCAAGGCTATATTGATTACACGCGCGAGGAGTATATTTCAGAAGACGAATATGCAACACGCTTGTCTCGCGGGGAGACCCACCGTGGCGACTTGCTGTTTACAACCGAAGCCCCGATGGGGTATTGCGCGATATGCGAAATGAAACGTTGCAGCTGTGGACAGCGTGTCATTACCCTTCAGAATTACGGCACAGTTGGTCCAGACAATGCCCTGTTCTGCCAAATAATTCTATCTCCACTGTTCCAAATTCAAGTTAAGGATCATGCCACGGGGACGACCGCAAAAGGAATCAAAGCAGCAGTGCTAAAAGAGCTATTTCTTCCGATTCCGCCCCTCGCCGAGCAGCGCCGCATCGTCGAGCGCGTCGGCGAGCTCATGCCCCTGGTCGAGGAGTACGGCGGGCTCGAGGACGCCCGCGAGGCGCTCGACGCCGCGCTGCCCGGCCGCCTGCGCAAATCCGTGCTGCAGCTGGCGGTGCGGGGCGGGCTGGTGCCCCAGGACCCCGCAGACGAGCCCGCGAGCACCCTGCTCGAGCGCATTCGCGGGCAGCGCCGAGAGCTCGTCGCCGAGAAGAAGATGAAGGCTCCGAAGGGCGGCGAGTCGATCATCTTCGCCGGTTCCGATGGCCGCCGCTATGAGAAGAGGGTGGACGCAAAGGGCCGCGAGTCCGAGCCAGTCTGCATCGAGGACGAGATCCCGTTCGAGACACCCGAGGGCTGGGAGTGGGCGAGACTGGGGTC
>NZ_JADPCJ010000024.1 GCF_015670795.1 Collinsella aerofaciens
AACCTCGTTGCGGCGCGGCTGCGCCTATGGCACTTCAACATCATTGTCGCAGCCCCGACCCGCGGTCACGAGCGGGGGCTCCTATCTTTTTAGTGCCCTCGGATTGGGTCATAGTGTCTGTCGTTGCCAAAACAGCGACGTTCCCTTGGCTGGCTTAAAGTGGCACTTGCGCCTGCGACGTTGCCATGGTAGTCATTGGGGCGGCACTTGGGGACGTTCCTTTTCTGCCGGCAGTTGGGGACACTCCTTTGGTGCAGGGGCAGCTAAAAGAGTCCAGTTCCACATTGGCTACCCGTGGGAGGAATGAGCGGTTACTCGCCTAAGATCAGCTCGGCGAGTTCGTCCTGGGTGTCCACCACGTAGTCGGCGCCGGCGGCTTCCAGCTCTGCGCGGCCGCGGAAGCCCCAGCTGACGCCCGCGCTCTTAAGGCCGGCGTTGTGGCCGGTCAGAACATCGACATTCGAATCGCCCACATAGAGCGTGGTTGTCGGGTCGGCGTCCAGCGCTTCCATCACATGCAGCGTGACGGGCGCTTCGGGCTTGGGCGGAAACGCATCGACACGGCCCTGGACCAGCGCAAAGCGGTCGGGACCAAAGTACTTCTCGATAAGCGGAGCCGCCGAGACGTGGTCCTTGTTGGTGAGCACGGCAAGCTGCACACCCGCGGCGTGCAGGCGGTCGAGCATCTCGATTGTGCCGGCATAGGGGGCGGTGTGGTCCTCCTTGTGCTCGCCGTAGTAAGCCCTAAACTCGGCAAGTGTCTGCTCAAACATACGCCCGTCACCCGCATACTCGGCGGGCATAAAGCGCTCGACCAGCTTAAGCATGCCGTTTCCCACTTTGTAGCGGTACTCGTCCACGGCAAACGTGGGCCAGCCGTGCATCTCGCAGGTATGGTTACCGGCTGCCGCCAGGTCCTCGAGCGTGTTGAGGAGGGTGCCGTCCAGGTCAAAGATCACATGGGAAAAAGCTGCTGCCATGAAAGCTCCCGTCATTGGGTTTCAAAACGCACCTCATAATACTGGGCTTACGCGTCTGGCGTGGCTGGAATCTGAATATCTCCAGGGTTATCGGGTCGCATCGCGCCGACCGTGCGGTTCCGCCCTAGCAAATTCTCGGCAGCTGCTCTCCTACGAGCATGTCGAGGATGCGGGTTGATCCCCAGCCGGTACGTACGCGCACGGCGGGTCGAGCACCCTCGGCAAGCGGCAGCACGCGACCGATGATGGCGGCGTTCTCGCCGTAGCGGGCGGCGCGCATGGCCGCCAGCGCGGCATCGGCCTGCTCGGCCGGCACCACGGCGACCATCTTGCCCTCGTTTGCCACCTGCAGAACGTCGTAGCCGAGCATCTCGCAGGCGGCCTGCACGTCGGGGCGCACGGGCACGGCATCCTCGTCGATCTCCATGGCAACGCCGCTGGCCTGGGCAAACTCGTTGAGCGTGGATGCCAGGCCGCCACGCGTGGGGTCGCGGAAGCAGCGGGTGTCGGGGGCGGCGGCGAGCACGTCGGCAATCAGATGATTGAGCGGCGCAGCGTCGCTTTCGATGTTGCTCGAAAACGCCAAGCCCTCGCGCTGGCTCATGATGGCGATGCCGTGGTCGCCTAGCGTGCCCGATACCAGGATGGCGTCGCCGGGCCGACAGTTTGCACCGCTGAGCACTACGCCCGTGGGCACTTCGCCCACGCCGGCGGTATTGATGTAGACGCCGTCGGCACCGCCACGCTCGACCACCTTGGTGTCGCCGGTGATAATCTTCACGCCTGCCTCATGTGCCGTTTCGGCCATGGTCTGCACAATCTGGCGCAGCTTGTCCATGGGATAGCCCTCTTCGAGGATAAAACCGCATGAGAGGTAGCGCACGTTAGCGCCCGAGGTCGCGACGTCGTTGACGGTTCCGCATACGGCGAGGCGACCGATATTGCCGCCGGGGAAGAACTGCGGCGTTACCACAAAGCTGTCGGTCGACATGGCGATTCGCCCGCTTGCGGGCAGCGCGGCGACACCGGCATCGTTGCCCGCAAGCAGCTCGGGCGATCCAAAGGCATCCAGAAAGACCTCATCGATAATGCGCTTCATCATCTGGCCGCCGGAGCCGTGGCCCAACAGGACAGTGCTATCGGTAACGCTATGGGACATATCGAAAACTCCAATCGAGGGTGGTGCCGGTGTGCGGGTGCGTCTGGGCTAGTCGCGGTAGCGGTAGTACGCCGCGCAGCTGCCCTCGGAGCTCACCATGCAGGGGCCGACGGGGTGTTCGGGCGTACATGCGTGGCCGAACAACGGGCAGTCGCTCGGCGTGATGGCACCGCGCAGCACATCGCCGCAGCGGCACCCGCGTGGCTCGACCGTCGGTTCAATGGGTACGTCAAAGCGGGTGCCGGCATCAAAACGCGCGAATTCGGGTCGGATGGAAAGACCCGAGTTGGCAATCGGTCCCAGCCCGCGCCACGTGGTGTCGCACGGCTCAAATACCTGCTCGACCAGTTGGCGCGCCACGGGATTGCCGTCTGCATTGACGCCACGGCGGTAGGCGTTGTCGATTGCGGGTCTGTCCTCGACAACCATCTGGACCAGCATGCAGATGCCCTGCAGAATATCGACCGGCTCAAATCCCGTGGCCACGCCGGGGGTCTCGAACTCATCGACCAAAAACCCAAAGGGTGCCAGGCCCGTGATGGTAGCGACGTGACCAGGCAGGATAAAGCCGTCGATGGTTGTCTCGGGGTCGTTGGAGATCGCACGCAGTGCCGGCGGCGTGGTCTTGTGAGCGCAGTAGACCGAGAAGTTCTGGAGCCCGCGCGCGTCGGCCTCCAGGATAGCGGCGGCAATGGTGGGCGTTGTGGTCTCAAAGCCGACGCCCATAAAGATGACCGGACGTTCGGGATTTTGCTCGGCAATGTCGAGCGCGTCGAGCGGAGAGTAGACGATGCGGATGTCGCGCCCCGCCGCCTTTTGCGCGGCAAGCGAGGTGGACGATCCAGGCACGCGCATCATGTCGCCAAAGGTGGTGATGATGGCGCCGTCCATGTTGGAAAGCGCGATTGCGTGATCGATGTCGTGGTTGGCGGTGACGCAAACGGGGCACCCCGGGCCGCTTAGCAGTTTGAGTCCCGTCGGCATAATGGAGCGAAAGCCATAACGGCCAATGCTCACGGTATGAGTACCGCAGACTTCCATAAGGTTGATGCTGCGGTTGCCGACAAGCTCATGAATGTGATCGATGAGCTCGCGAGCCAGCTTGGGGTCGCGAAATGCCGAAAAGTCGATACCGGAGCGAACCGGCTGCGCCGCCGCCACTAGTATGCCTCGGCCGGGTTGGTGGCGAGCTGGTCCTCTTCGGCCAGCTCGGCCATGGTATTGACGAGCTCGAGTGTCTCTTGGGCTTCCTGCTCGTCGACAATCTGAATGCCAAAGCCGGCGTGCACGAGAATATAGTCGCCTACCTGTGCCGTCGGCACGAGGCGCAGCGAAACGGGGCGCTCGATGCCCATCATGTCGACGGTCGCCTTAAGGTCGTCGTCGCGTTTGACCACTTTACCGGGAACGGCAAGGCACATAATGTTCCCCTTTTATACGTTTTGCGCTGGACAGGCGCCTAATTACCCATCAGTTGATGGTAGCGCTCGCGGGAGTCGCGAGCAAACGCGTTACACCTGTGAGACGGCGGCGCGCAGGCTGGCAAAACAGCCTATCGAGAAGCCGTCTGCGCGAGGCGAGCGCGAGCGATGGCGGCCTGACCGTAGGCGATGCAGCCATCGTTGACGGGCACAGCGTGGGGGACCAAGACGGCAAGACCGGCGTCTTTGAGTTCATGGGTAAGGAGCTTAAGCAAAAGCCGGTTCATGAACACACCGCCCGAGAGCGCGACAGTATCGAGACCCTCGCGATCACAAATCTCGTACGCGACGTGGGTCGTGGCGTGCGTAATGGCGATGTGGAACCCGAGGGCGAGCCTGTCGGCCGGCGCGCCTGCCTCGATTCCATTCAGAAGAGTTTCGATGAGCGGTTGGGGGTCCAAGATGGAGGAGTCGTCGGCAGACATGAATACGCCTGCATCATTGCTGTCGAGACGAACAGGCTTACCGTCGAGCGCACGCCAAGCGGCGGCTTCGAGTTCGATGGCGGGTTCGCCTTCGTAGGTTGCCTGCCCGCAAATGCCCAAAACTGCAGCGGCGGCGTCAAAGAGGCGCCCCATGCTGCTGGTACGCGGGCTGTTGATGCCGCGCTCGATCATGGTGGCTGTCACGCTGCGCATTTGCTCGTCGAGGGTGCCCAATAGCCCCGCGGCACCCGGGTGCTCGAGCAGGCCGAGCTCGTTTAGCAGGGCAAAGGCATTGCGCCGGGCATCGCGCACGGATGCGGCACCGCCTGGCAGCGCCCAGGTGCGCAGGTGCGCGGCGCGTTCAAAATCGGCAAGGCCGGCGACAAGGAACTCGCCGCCCCAAATGGTTCCGTCGGTGCCCGCCCCCGTGCCATCAAAGGCGATGCCGAGGACGCGTGCGTTGGTTGTAAGCTGGCCCGCGGCGATAGCCTCGGCCATTACGCTCGCGATATGCGCATGATGGTGCTGCACCTCGACGAGCGGCATGCCCTGTTCTTGCGCCTGCTCGCGCGCCCACTGGCTCGATAGATAGCTGGGGTGTAAATCGCAGGCCAAGGCGGCGGGCGTCAAGTCAAAAAGGTCTTCCAAGCGCGTGCGTGCGGCGTTCCAGGCATCGAAGGTCCCGCCGTTTTCGACATCGCCGATATGCTGCGACACAAAACAGGCCGCCTCGCCGTTCGCATCCTCGCGCGTGAATGCGATTGTTGCCTTTTGCTGTGGGCCGCAGGTGAGCACGCAGGGTGCAGTGCCGTTGAGCGCCGGCAACGACAACGGTTGCGGCGCATATCCGCGTGCGCGACGCACAGACATGACGGTGCCGTCGACCACACGTACCACGGAGTCGTCATAGCGCGAGAGGATTGCGCGGTTGTTGCCGAGCAGCGCGTCAGCAATGCCGGCGGCAACGAGGTGTTCCCAAGCAAGGCCGTCATCAGTTTCGATAGGTTCCTCGCTCAGGTTTCCGCTGGTCATGACGAACGCATGCATGCCGCGCGCTGCGGCCGCGGCGAGCAGTAAATGTTGAAGCGGGGTGTAGGGGAGCATAACGCCAAGCTCAGGCAAGTCGTGTGCGACGGACGGCGCGAGTGTAAGAGCGTCGGGGGAATCCCCCTCGCCAACAGCACGCCGGCGCAACAGCACGATGGGGCGAATGCTGCCGGCCAGCAGGCCGCGCTCAACGTCGTTGACACGGCACAGGCGTTCAGCATCGGCAAGGCTGCGCACCATAACGGCAAGCGGCTTGTTGCTGCGGCGCTTGCGACGGCGCAGCTCGACCACCGCCTGCTCATTGGCGGCGTCGCAGGCCAGATGGAATCCGCCCAGGCCCTTGATGGCGACAATACCGCCGCTGGCCAGAAGCTCGACACAGCGGTCAATAATGACATCGCTAGTTTCGCGCGTGCTGCCGACGGCTGGCGTCGCCCCCGAGCCTTCGAGCTCCATGTCGCCCGCCGCCTCGCGCCAGGTAATATGTGGCCCGCAGTCAAAGCAGGCATCGGGCTGCGCATGAAAGCGCCGGTCAAGCGGGTCGCCATACTCTGCGGCGCACTCGGGGCACATGGGAAAGCAATCCATCGACGTGGCCGCTCGGTCATAAGGCAGCGACCGGATGATGGTAAAGCGCGGCCCACAGTTGGTGCAGTTGATAAAGGGGTAGTGATAGCGCCGGTCGGCGGGGTCGAACAGTTCGCGCAGGCAGTCGTCACAGGTGGCGATATCGGGGGAGATGAGCGTCGTGTGCGCGGTCTGATCCTGCGATGCTACGATACGAAAGGCCTGCTCATCGTCGGGATCCCAAGCGTCGGGCTCAAGGTCTGCAACAGCGACATGCTCAACGCGGGCCGCGGCAGGCGCGTGCTCCGACAGCGCGGCGACAAAGCCGTCGAGTGCCTCGACCGAAGCATGCGCCTCGATGTGCACGCCATCGCCCGCGTTAAGCACCCAGCCGCAAATGCCATGCGCCATAGCCTCGCGATACACAAATGGCCGCATGCCAACGCCCTGCACAATGCCCGTCACATGAATATGCACATGCCGCATGCGAGCCTCCTTCATTGAAGTGTCTGCTGTTACAGCCCCAGGCTTTGCTTGGTGGCGGCGCAGGTGAGCTCGCCGTGCTTAACGCCGCGCAGCCCCAGCAGACGGTCCGCCAGCTCGTAGACGCGTTTGCCGCGACCCTTGAGCGCCAGAATCTCCAAGCAGTTGTGGTGGTCCAGATGCACGTGCATGGTCGAGACAATCTCGTCGGTGTAGTCGTGCTGCACCTCGTCCAGACGGCGCGTCAGGTCGCCGGTATGGTGGTCATAGATCATAGTGAGCGAACCGATGACCTGCTCGTCGGGCGTGCGCATCTGCTCCTTGGCGATCGAGGCGCGAATCAGATCGCGTACGGCCTCGGATCGGTTAGCCACGTCACCGCGGCGCGCGATCTGCTCGTCAAAGCGGCGCAGCAGGTCGTCGGGCGCGGTGACCGAAAAGCGGACCAGCTCGGAGCTGGGGCCGCTGCAGCGGCAGCTCGCATCGTCGTCCGCACCGTGATCGTGCTCGTGCTCGTGCTCGGCCACGTTACACCAGTTTCACAGAGCCGACGGAGTTGTGATCTGCCTCGATGGCCTCCTCGTAGCCCTCGAGCGCATCATGCGCCTCGTGCAGCGCAGACATGGCGGCCTCGAGCTTGGCGCCAATGCGCTCCATGTCAAAGTTCTCGGTCGCATGCAGCAGCTGATGGCTCCACTCGTGAGCGAGCTCAATGGTGTCGTCGACCTGCTTGACGCTCATGGCAAGCTGGCTCATGTTCATTCCGACGTCATGCATGGGAATCTCCTTTTGTACGGGGCGAAATGGTGGTTCAGATTCTACTACGCCCGCCTTGGGCGCCGCCGCATAAGAAAACGGGCGCGAGTCCGTCTGACCCGCACCCGTTCACTGGGGGCTGTTTGTGCCTACCATACTATCCGTGGTCGCATGCCTTGCGTTTGGCACTCCGGCGAGCGGTGCGAAACCGCTCATGGACGGCAGACAGGTAACAAGCGTATTACAGATGTTTCTTCAGCAGTGCCTGAAGCCTTGCCTTGGGTAAGGCGCCGACCGAACGGTCGACTTCCTCGCTGTTCTTAAAGACGATCAGCGTGGGGATGCTCATGACGCCAAACTTCATGGCCAGGTCCTGGTTGTCATCGACGTTGCACTTGGCCACAGCCAGCTTGCCGGCCAGTTCGTCGGCGACCTCGTCTACGATGGGCGAGAGCGAGCGGCAGGGGCCGCACCACGGGGCCCAAAAATCAACCAGTACGGGCAGGCTATCGTTGACGACAGCGTCGAAGTTCTCGGGGGTAATCTGCTTGATGTCAGCCATAGTGACCTCCATAATGCGACGCGGCTCGGCCGCGTAAAACTCAGTACGACCGTGCTTATACCCAGCGGCTCGTAAAGCAACCACTCGCGGGCGGCTCTTTTATATAATGGTGGGCACGCAAACGATTGGAGAGCGCATGCCCACGTCACAAAGCCAGAAAAAAGAAGCCATCGCTCAGGCGACCGAGCAGGAGCTCGCGTCGCTTGCAGATCGCGGCGTGCGTATCTCGGGCAACGCGTGCTCGCCGATTGTGCTGGTCAAAGGCGATTTGGATGAAGCCGAGTGCTCGGGCGGTGAGCTGGCTGCCGGCGCGGATGGCGCCGCGTTGCGCAAGGCGCTCGGCGCCATCGGATATGCCCCCGAGGATTTTTGTGTGCTGGCAAGCGTCGCCGGCGCGGGCGACGGAGCGGTCGCGGCGGGCGAGGCCCTGACGTGCGACCTGTTCCGCGAGGCGCTGGAGACCTTGGACCCCGAGGCGGTGCTGCTGCTGGACAACAGCGCGGCCGATGTCATGCGCGAGACCTATGCCGATATGCTTGTGGCAATTGATGACTTTGACACCGCCATGCTTAAGCCCGGCCTGGTCGCCCATGTGCAGGGGCGCCGCGTGCTGGCGCTCGACGGTTTTGAGGCGGCGCTCACCGACAAGGCCGCCAAGCAGCGTATGTGGGCCTACATTAAGCAGCTGCCCCCGGCGGCTGCACCGCTGTAGCGAGGCTGGCGGCAGCCCCTACATCACGGCGCGCAGCTCAAACCGGTCGCCGTTAATGCGGAACTGGCAGTTGCCGTTCATGCGCTCGACGGCAAGCATAATGCTCTTGGTGCCAAAGCCGTGCCCAGTGTGCTGAGCCACGGGCATGCCGTCGACCATGTGCGGCGCACGGCCAAACGTGTTGGAAACCAGCAATAGAAGCTGACCGTCTTCGTAGCGAAGGTCCAGGTCGACAAACCGCTTGCCTTCGGGGGCGGCGCTCGCCGCGGCGATGGCATTGTCCAGGGCGTTCGATACCACACTGAACAGATCGACATCGCCCACGTGGACGGTCTCGGGCACGGCGGCGCGCAGGTCGGCGGTGATGCCGTGCGCGTTGATGTCCGCAGAAAGCGACGAGAGCGCAATGTTGACCGTTTCGTTGGCGCAGTAGCGGCGCACGGCGGTGCGGTCGTTGGTCTCGCAGAGCGCGTCGATGCGCTCGAGCGCTTCATCGGTGTGACCCTCTTCGATCAGGGCCGCTAGACCGCGCAGGTAGTGGCGCATGTCGTGACGGAGAACCGAGAGCTCGCGTCCGGACTGGCGCCAGGCTTCGAGCTCTTTGATGGCCGCGCTGTCGCGGGTCGCGAGCATCCAGCGCTCGCGCTCGGCGATTTCCTTTGCCTCGTATTCGCGAAGGTAGACGGCAAGAAACATAAGGTAGAAGGCGCAGAGGGCGAACGCCAAAAACTCAACCGTCACCACGGAGCCCGAGTGGAAGAGCGTGGTATAGACGTTGGTGGCGTAGTCGAAGATGTAGTAGACGAGCGGCAGGATGAGCAGAATTTCCAGCTCGGTGGGGCTTTTGATCGCCAGGCGGGGGCCGATGTCGCTTGCCCAATGCAGCAAGACGGCAAAGACGCCGAGTGTGGTGATGATGCGCGCCGCGTAGTACGCGACCTGCGAATCGGTGGCGGCGAATGCGGCGATGCCCATCCAGTTGCTAAACTGGCAGCTCAGGTAGGCACTGGTAACGCCCAGGATGGCGAGCAGCGGACTCAGGCGATAGCGTACGCACAGGTAGACGACAAGCGGCAGATGCACGACGAGCGGATAGGCCTGTCGGGCGAAAAGCTCGCCGCCGACGGCATTGGCGAGGCAGAATGCACATCCGGTTACGGCGCCGACCCCCACCAGCTCGAGCGAATGGCGGCCGTTGATCTCGACACCGCACAGCGCCGCCGAGGCAAAGACGCCAAAGAGCAACGTCGTCGCATGGTGGATTGCCCAAAGTACCAGTTCTGCCGAGGAAAGCATCAGCGTCTCCCGCCCTCGAACCGCACCGCAAAGTAGGCGTCTTGGAATCCCTGCTTGCAGCTGCGCGCGAGCGGTATGCACGCGCCCGAGCGCATGACGATTTCCGTGCGATTGAAGTGGTCGATGTTGCGCAGATTGACCTGGTAGCTGCGGTGGCACTTAAAGAAGGTCGCGTTTTGGGCCAGCCGGTCCTCGATGCTGCGGAACGGCTCGAGCGCCTCGATATCGCGGCCATCGCGCAGGTGGAAGACCACGTGCTTGTTGCGAGCCTCGGCATATTCGATATCGGATAGGCGCAGGGCATGGTAGCCAAAGGACGTCTTGATGACGAGTTCGTCGATCGTTGCCGGACGCAGGCTCGACAGCTCGTCGAGCAGTTGCGCCACGCGCTCGTAGGTCACGGGTTTGAGCAGGTAGTCGAAGGCGCGGACCTCGTAGGACTCAAGCGCGAACTCGGGCGATGAGGTCAGAAACACCAAGCGCACGGCGGTATCGGATTGGCGCAGCTCGCGGGCGGTGTCCATGCCGTTGACGAGCGGCATGATCATGTCGAGCATGATAATGTCGGCGCGCGATGCGGCATGGCGTGCCAGCAGGTCCTCGCCGCGCGTGACGAGTGCAACATCGACCGCCGTACCCGTCTCGGCCGACCAGCGGTTGATCATGCGGTGCAGGTTATCTAGAAAGGCGACGTCGTCGTCGCAGGCGATGATTCTGAGCATATTGGGCCCCCTTAGTACCTCGATTTTGCCACATCGTGCACGCGCCGCCCGCGGGGGTGCGTTCCATTTGCGCCCCACGGTACGCAACTCGCGCCGAGTGGTATTGCGGTGGCGAAAGATGCCTCCTGCGCTATCGAGAGCTCGACTATCCTCAGCTTGCCAGTTCGAAAATGGACCTGCCGCATGATTGAATCTTTTTCCAACTTTACACCTAGGTTTACAGCTGTCTTGTCAGCTGTAAACCTAGGTGTCATACTAAAGCCCCAAGATTCGCCAAAAGAGAGGGGCCTTGATGGCACAGAGCGCGAACATGGATGCATCGGAGCTTGTACGCGATATCGCGGCCGGCCTGGCATCGGCAACGACGGCAACGGAGCGCGCGGCACTGGTGCCTGCAGAGCTCGTCGAGGCCATTCAGCAACTAAAAACCCAACGTGACGCAGTGATCCTGGCGCACTATTATGTGGCGCCCGAGGTTCAGGCTGTGGCCGATTTCGTCGGCGACAGCTTCTACCTGGCAAAGCTCGCCAAGAGCCTGCCGCAGCAGGCTATCGTGCTGTGCGGCGTGGAGTTTATGGGCGAGAGCGCCAAGCTGCTCAACCCCACCAAGACCGTGCTACTGCCCGAGCCGGGCGCGGACTGCCCCATGGCGCACATGGTCAAGCGCGAGACGGTCGACGCAGCGCGCGCCGAGTATGGCGACGACCTGGCCGTGGTGTGCTACGTCAACTCGACGGTCGAGATCAAGAGCTGGAGTGACGTGTGCGTTACCAGCTCTAACGCCGTCAAGATCGTCTCCGAGCTGCCGCAGCAGCACATCTTGTTCATTCCCGACCAGAACTTGGGCCGCTTTGTGGCCGAGCAGGTGCCCCAAAAGCACGTCATCCTCAACAACGGCTACTGCCCGCGTCATCACATCATCACCGTCGAGCAGATCGTCGACGCGCAGGAGGCGCACCCCGACGCGCTCGTGCTGGCGCACCCCGAGTGCAAGGCCGACGTCCTGGCCGAGGCCGACTACATCGGCTCTACTGCCGGCATCATCAAGTATGCCGAGGAGTCGGACGCCAGCGAGTTCATCATCGTGACGGTCCGCGGCGTGCTCTACGAGCTTGAACGCCGCTGCCAGGGCACTGGCAAGAAGTTCTACTTCCCTGCGGTGCAGCCCACCTGCGTCAACATGGATCTCATCACGCTCGAAAAGCTCGTGCACTGCCTGGAGACGGGCGAGGGCGAGGTGCAGATTGGCGTGTCGGACGAGGCCGCCGATCAGGCCAAGCTCACGCTCGACCGCATGCTCGAGTACGCGGCGCGCTAAGCCAATGTGACATGAGGGACCATCCCTTATGCCACATTACAAGGGAGAGGATTCCTGTGGAAACCAAACAATACCCCGATATGGAGTGTGACGTCGTCATTGCCGGTTGCGGCGTGGCGGGCCTGTATGCGGCTCTCAATCTGCCGACGAGCACGCGCGTGATCATGCTTTCCAAGGGCGCCGTCGATGAGTGCGATTCGATGCTCGCGCAGGGCGGCATTTGTGTGCTGCCCGAAGGCTCGGACTACGATGCCTTCTTTGAGGACACCATGCACGCCGGCCATTACGAGAACCGCCGCGAGAGTGTTGACATCATGATTCGCTCGAGCCGCTCGGTCATCAACGACCTGCTGGCCATGGGCGTGGACTTTGAGCGTAAGGCCGACGGCAGCCTCGACTTTACCCGCGAGGGCGCGCACAGCCGCCCGCGCATCGCCTTCCATGCCGATATTACGGGCAAGGAGATTACGACCAAGCTGCTCCAGGCTGTCCGCAAGCTGGACAACGTGCAGATTTTGGAGCACGTTGCCATGACCGACATCCTGACCGCCGAGCGCGATGGCGCCACGGTGTGCACCGGCGTCGTCGCCGTCGCCGTGGACGAGGACGATTCAGCTCGCCCCGCCGACGAGCTGGCAAATGCCGCCGAGGGCGTGCATGTCGGCGGGCCGTTTAAGATCCATGCCCGCCATACGCTGTGGGCGACAGGTGGCATCGGCGGCGTATACGACCATTCGACCAACTACCCACAGCTCACGGGCGACGCCTGCTACATCGCTCAGGAGCATGGCATTAAGATGGAGCACCTGGACTACGTGCAGATCCACCCCACGGGACTGTTCTCGCCGCAGCCGGGCCGCACCTTCCTGATCAGCGAGAGCTGCCGCGGCGAGGGCGCGATTTTGCTCAACGCCGCCGGTGAGCGCTTTACCGACGAGCTGCAGCCGCGCGACGTGGTCGCCGCCGCTATTCGCGAGCAGATGAAGCAGGACGGCACCGAGCACGAGTGGCTGAGCTTTGCCCCCGTCGAGCGCGACGTGGTGACCGGGCACTTTGCCAACATCCGCGCGCGCTGCCTGGAGGACGGCCGCGACATCTTGGACGAGCCCATCCCCGTTACGCCCACGCAGCACTACTTTATGGGCGGCGTGTGGGTCGACAAGGACGGCCGCACCTCGATGCCCGAGCTCTACGCCGCGGGCGAGACGGCTTGCAACGGCGTTCACGGCAAGAACCGCCTTGCATCAAACAGCCTGCTCGAGGCGCTGGTCTGGGGTCGTCGCGCCGCGTGGTACATGCGCACCGGCGAGTCGCTGGCCGTGGAGCAGGCGGGCGATCCCGTGCTCGATGGTCGTCATCGCGCCCTGAGCGCCGACACCCTGGCAATCGATGATTTGGCCCGTGCCGCCGGCACGCAGGCCGTGGAGGAGTAGACCATGAATCCCATTACCATGAAGCTCGTCGTCGATGATCTGATTCTGCAGGCCCTGCGCGAGGACATTACGTTTGAGGACGTGAGCACGGCGAGCGTGTGCCCCACGGCGCGTCCCGCCACGGTGGAGCTCATCGCCAAAGCCGATGGCATCATCGCGGGACTTGATGTGTTCGCCCGCACCTTTGAGCTGCTGGATCCGCAGAGCTCGGTGCTGTTTGATGTTGCCGACGGTGACGAGGTGCACGCCGGCGACCACGTGGGTCAGGTGCGTGGCGATGCGCGCGTGCTGCTTTCGGGCGAGCGCGTGGCACTCAACTACCTGCAGCGCATGAGCGGCATCGCTACCTATACGCACAGCATGGCCGCGGCGCTCGAAGGAACCAAGACCGTGCTCGTCGACACGCGTAAGACCACGCCGGGCATGCGCGTCTTCGAGAAGGCTGCGGTCGAGATTGGCGGCGGCAGCAACCACCGTTACAACCTGTCGACGGCCGTCATGCTCAAGGACAACCACATCGACGCCGCCGGTGGCGTGGCACGTGCGATTGAGATGGCGCGCGCCCATGCGTCGTTTACCACGACGGTCGAGATCGAGTGCGAGAACCTGGATATGGTGCGCGAGGCTGTGGAGGCCGGCGCCGATATCATCATGCTCGACAACATGACCCACGACGATATGGCCGCCGCGATTGAGCTTATCGCCGGCCGCGCCAAGACCGAGTGCTCGGGCAATGTGGATGCCAGCAATATCCGCGCCCTGGCTGATCTGGGCGTCGACTACATTAGCTCGGGGGCGTTGACGCACTCTGCGCCGATTCTCGACCTCTCGCTTAAGCACCTGCGTCTGCTGGACGGTAAATAATGAACGCCCGCGAGCGTCGCCGTGCCATCATGGCCGTGCTCGAGCGAGCCAAGGGACCCGTATCGGGCAGCGCGCTTGCCCACGAGGTGGGTGTGAGCCGCCAGGTCGTGGTGCAGGACATCGCCCTGCTGCGCGCCGATGGGCACGATATCGTGGCGACCAATCGCGGCTACGTGCTGCAGGAGGCCGCGAGTAGCCCCGCCGTGCCCACGCGTCTTGTTAAGGTGCGCCACAGTGTGGAGCAGGCGGGCGACGAGCTCACGAGTATCGTCGACGCGGGTGGCGCCGTGCTCAACGTGATCGTCAACCATCGTGTGTACGGCAAGATCACGGCCGACCTGGACATCCGCAACCGTCGCGATGTTGAGCGCTATCTGCGCGATATCGAGAGCGGCAAGAGTTTTCCGCTGCTGACGGTGACGAGCGGCTATCACTTCCATCGCATCGCGGCGGAGGACGAACAGACTCTCGACGAGATCGAGGCCATGCTCAAGGAGAAGGGCTACCTAGCCGACTTGATGCCCTACGAGGACGATTTGTCCTAGACGACGCCGCATCTATAAGTTGCGGTGAAATAGTTCCTAAAATCGGCATCCAAGCCATAAAACAGGAACTATTCCACCGCAACTGCCAAGGGTCCCGCTCCAAATTAGCTGCCCATACAAGCAAAAGGAGGCCTCCGTGGCGATGCGGAGGCCTCCTTTTTTGTGCACGGTGTACTTTTGAGTGTGCAGGTGGGGAGTTGTTACTCCTCGACGATCTCGGTGATCGCGCCGGCGGGGCAAGCGTCCTGGCAAGCGCCACAGGCGACGCAGGAATCCTCGTCAGCGACGGTAGCGACGTCCTGGAGCTCCAGAACGCCAGCGGGGCAGGAGTCGACGCAAACGCCACAAGCGATGCACTCGTCGGCATCAATTACGGGATGAGCCATGGTAGTTTCCTCTCTGTTGACCGACGCTACAGGCGATGCGCGTCGGTTTGATTCGGGCAAAAACATACCACGGGAGCGACCGTTTGCAATACCCTCTGACCGGCATCTTCATACCGTTCGCCGAGTATGCCGCGGCTTACTAAAAAACATGCAGGTGAGGCCGTTGAGCTGCGCAAATGTTAGCTTCAGGTGACTTGAAATATAGGGCGATTGAGCGTGCTTGCGGAAACCGCATCCCGTAATCCACGTCCAAAACGGGACACAGTTCCAGACCCAAACCTCAGCCATCTCTACATAGAACTCGATAGATTTGCCCAGAACTCAAACAGGGCGTCTACCTGCGCATTTGAGAACCTAAACTCTCGGAGATAAGAAATCTTATATGAATTGACTTAGATTTTGTATATTCCGGCCCATAAGAGGATACACTACATCCTGAAAGACAAGCCGAAGCGCCGCGCGACGGACCGTCGAGGCGGCGCGAACGCAAAAGAGAGAGGGAATTTCTAATGAGTAAGATTCTTGGTATCGACCTTGGTACTACTAACTCAGCTATGGCCGTCCTCGAGGGCGGTTCTCCGACCATTATCGTGAACGCCGAGGGCGACCGCACCACCCCGTCCGTTGTTGGCTTCCGTGCTGACGGCGACCGCGTCGTGGGTAAGGCCGCTAAGAACCAGGCTGTCACCAACCCCAAGAACACCGTGTTCTCCATCAAGCGCTTCATGGGCCGCAAGTACTCCGAGTGCACCTCCGAGATCAAGACTGTGCCGTACGAGGTCAAGGAGGGCCAGGGTGGCCGTGCCGTCGTCGACATCGAGGGCAAGGATTACACCGCCGAACAGGTGAGCGCCATGACGCTCGCAAAGATGAAGGCCGACGCCGAGAAGTATCTGGGCGAGACCGTCACCGACGCCGTCATCACCGTCCCGGCCTACTTCAACGACGCCCAGCGTCAGGCCACCAAGGACGCCGGCAAGATCGCCGGCCTCAACGTCAAGCGTATCGTCAACGAGCCGACCGCTGCTGCCCTGGCCTATGGCCTGGACAAGCAGGGTACCGACCAGCGCATCCTGGTCTTCGACCTGGGCGGCGGCACCTTCGACGTTTCCATCCTCGACCTCGCCGACGGCGTGTTTGAGGTTCTGTCCACCTCGGGCGACAACCACCTGGGCGGCGACGACTGGGATCAGCGCGTCATCGACTGGATGGCCGATAAGTTCCAGCAGGAGAACGGCGTCGATCTGCGTCAGGACCCCATGGCCCTGCAGCGTCTGAAGGAGGCTGCCGAGAACGCCAAGAAGGAGCTCTCCGCGGCGCAGCAGTCCACCATTAACCTGCCGTTCATTACCATGAACCAGTCCGGCCCGCTGCACCTCAACTACACGCTGACCCGTGCCGAGTTCGAGAAGATCACCCGCGACCTGCTCGAGCGCTGCAAGCAGCCTGTCACCAACGCCCTGCGCGACGCTAAGCTCAAGCTCTCCGATCTGACCGAGGTCATCCTCGTCGGCGGTTCTACCCGTATGCCCGCTGTCCAGGATCTGGTCAAGACCATGACCGGCAAGCAGCCCAACATGTCCGTGAACCCCGATGAGGTCGTTGCCGACGGCGCTGCCGTCCAGGGCGGCGTGCTCACCGGTGACGTCGAGGGCATCCTGCTGCTCGACGTCACCCCGCTGTCGCTGGGCGTCGAGACCATGGGCGGCATCATGACCAAGATGATCGACCGCAACACCACGATCCCGACCTCCAAGACCGAGGTCTACTCCACCGCTGCCGACAACCAGACCAGCGTCGAGATCAACGTGCTCCAGGGCGAGCGCGAGCTTGCCCGCGACAACAAGTCGCTCGGTAAGTTCCAGCTGACCGGTATCCCGGCTGCTCGCCGCGGCGTGCCGCAGATCGAGGTCACCTTCGACATCGACGCCAACGGCATCGTCAAGGTTTCCGCTAAGGACAAGGGCACCGGCAAGGAGCAGCAGATTACCATTTCCGGCTCCACCGCTCTGTCCGACGACGAAGTCGATCGTATGGTCAAGGACGCCGAGGCTCATGCCGAGGAGGACAAGAAGCAGAAGGAAGAGGTCGAGGTCCGCAACCAGACCGATAGCCTTTGCTACTCCACCGAGCAGACCCTCAACGAGCTGGGCGACAAGGTTTCCGCCGATGTGAAGTCCAAGGCCGAGGCCGCTATCGCCGACGCCAAGAAAGCGCTCGAGGGCTCTGACGTCGAGGCCATCAAGGCCGCTGGTGAGTCCCTGCAGTCCGTGGCCTACGAGCTGGCTCAGGTTGTCTACGCCGACGCTCAGCAGCAGACCGACGGTGCCGCCGGTGCCCAGTCTGCCGACGATGACGTCGTCGACGCCGACTACGAGGTTGTGGACGACGAGGACAAGTAATCATGTCCGCCCGTAAAGCTCGCACGGAGGCGGCTGCCGCTGGCGCCGCCCCCGTTGACTCTGAGGAGAAGGACGTGAAGATTCCCGTAGAGGCCGTCGACGATACCGAGGTCAACGAGACCGAGGCCGCCGAGGCTGCCGAGAACCAGGTAGAGGATTCCAACAAGGAGGCGACGATGACCGAGGACGAGATGGTGGAAGCTGCTATCCGCGCCGGTGAGGAAGCCGCCGATAACGACTTTAAGCTCAAGTTCGAGCAGGCCCAAAAGGAGCTCGCCGACGTGCGCAGCGAGCTCGATGCTGCGGCAGAGGCCCAGAAGGCCGCCGAGGACAAGGCAAAGGACGCCACCGAGCGTACCGCCCGTCTTCAGGCCGACTGGGAGAACTTCCGTCGCCGCACTGCCAACGAGCGCATCGCCGAGCGCGAGCGCGCGACCGAGAAGCTCGTCACTGCGCTGCTGCCGGTGGTTGACGATATCGAGCGTGCAATCGACCATGCCCGTAGCCAGGAGCTTTCCGACGATTTTAAGCAGTTCGTCGATGGCGTTGACGCGGTGCATGCCAAGCTGCTCGATGTGTTTGCGCACGAGGGCGTTGAGCCCATCGACCCCAAGGGCGAGGCGTTCGATCCGCTCGAGCACCAGGCCGTGGGGCGTGTCGAGGACGCATCGCAGTACGACGAGACCGTCAACGACGTGTACCAGAAGGGCTACCGCATGGCGGATCGCATCCTGCGTTCCGCGATGGTGACGGTGACCTACGGTGGCGAGAAGCGCCCCGCACCGGAGCCCGAAGCGGCGCCCGAGGATGCTACGGCCGATGCGGCCGAGAGCACCGAGGAGTAATTGAGAAGGGCCCCGGGGCAACACCCGGGGCCCTTTCTGACCTAGTGCCATATGAAAGCATGGGCCGCCGCCCGCATGGACGGCGGACGTAACAGGAGAGGAGCTACGATGGCTGCAGGCAAAACCTTCTATGACATCCTGGGCGTATCCAAGAGCGCCTCCGACAAAGAGATCAAGAGCGCGTTTCGCAAGCTCGCGCAAAAATATCACCCCGATGCCGGCGGCGACGAGGCCAAGTTTAAGGAGATCAGCGAGGCCTACGAGACGCTTTCGGACGAGAAAAAGCGCAAAGAGTACGACCAGATGCTCATGTTCGGCGGCATGCCGGGCGCGGGAGGCGCGTATGGCGGTGGCTACGGCGCCGGTGCCGGCGCGAGCGGCTGGGGCGATATCTTCGACAGCATCTTTAGTGGCAACGGCGCTTGGGGCAGCGATTGGGGCTCGGGCTTTGCCGGGGCCGCGGGCGCTGCCGGTGCGGGCGCGGGCCGCAACCGTGCGCGCAAGGGCGGCGACCTGTCGCTGACCGTCGACGTGACGGCCGAGGATGCGTTCCGCGGCGTGACGCACAAGGTCACCTACCGCATTCCCTCGACGGGCGAGCAGCAGACCATCACGGTCTCGGTTCCCGCGGGCGCCGTGGATGGCGGCAAGCTGCGCTACAAGCGTCGCGGCGAGTATGGCGTTGCCGGCGGCGAGCGCGGCGACCTGGTCGTGACCACGCACGTGGAGGAGCACCCGCTGTTTAAGCGTAAAGGTGCCGACGTGACCATGGAGGTGCCGATCTCGGTCTATGAGGCGGCGCTCGGCTGCACGGTGGATGTGCCCACGCCCGGCGGCGCGACGGTTCGTCTGAAGGTGCCCGCTGGCACCCAGACGGGCAAGAAGTTCCGCTTTAAGGAGATGGGTGCGCCCGACGTTAAGCATCGCGGCCGCACGGGTGCGCTACTCGTCGAGATCAAGGTGCAGGTTCCCTCGAGCCTGTCCGACGATGAGCGCGATGCCATGACCAAGCTGCGCGAGGCCGACACGCGCGACTACCGCGAGAAGGTCAACCGTTACAAGGCGACGTTCTAGGGCGGTCGTGGCCCGCGCCCGCGCCCGCGGGCTTATGATGGACGATAACGAGACGGAAAGGGGTCAGGTAGCATGGCCGAGGACAATAGGAACAAACCGCTGTACATGATCAGCGTGGCGGCCGAGCTGACCGGCATGCATCCGCAGACTCTGCGCGTCTACGAGTCCAAGGGCCTGGTGAACCCCCAGCGCTCGGGCGGTAACACGCGTCTGTATTCGCGTGCCGATATCGAGCGTCTGGAACTCATCAACCAGCTCACCGACGAGGGCATCAACCTTGCCGGCGTGGTGCGCATCCTCGATATGAAGGAGCGTGCCGAGGAGCGCGAGCGCGAGAACGAGAAGCTTCGCGCCCGCGTACGCCAGCTCGAGGACGAGCTGCACGAGTACAAGATGCAGAAGAAGATCACCGCCCTGGCCCCGCGCGATGGCTCGGTCAACCCCGAGCAAGTCATGCGCAAGCTTTTGGGCGCCGGCGGGGATTTGTAGTTACGCGGGTTTACCAACCCGCGTAACGGGCCGACGCTGCGCGACGTCCAGAGCGACAATTTGTCATTCAAAAGGCAAGGCATGACCAGAAGGTCTATGCCTTGCCTTTTTCATGCCAAATTGTTCGCTCTGGACGTCGCTCGCTGTCCGTCCTCTACCTGCGGCGTTGCCTTGCTCCGGATGCGGTAGTCATTGGGTAGTCATTGGGGATGTTCTTAAATGAGTGGTCAAGGGGGACACTCTTGCGGCACTTGGCGCTTGGGGACGTTCCTTTTGTGCCGGCACTTTGGGACACTCCTTGTCAAGAGAGTGATGCAAGAGGCTCGTCCTGTACTTTACCGAGATAAAGTGAACGTGTAGATTCGTAACCCACTCGCAACCGTTCTATGGCACGATATTGAACGAATGTATGCTATGCGCCCGAGCCTTTCGGGCAGAGTGGGAGACAGTATGGTTAAGCTGTACGAGGACGGCATCTACCTGCGCGGTGGCAGCGAGGTTGTGCCTGCGGCCGAGGCTGCCGAGCGCGGTATTACGCAGACGCCCGAGGATGCCAAGCGCGGCACCATCGCGTATTCGATCCTCCAGGCACACAATACGTCCGGAGATCCCGAGGCGCTCAAGATTCGCTTCGATGCCATGGCGAGCCACGACATCACCTTTGTCGGCATCATCCAGACGGCGCGCGCCTCGGGCATGGAGCAGTTCCCGCTGCCCTACGTGCTCACTAACTGCCACAACTCGCTGTGCGCCGTGGGCGGCACCATTAACGAGGACGACCACGTCTTTGGCCTCTCGGCTGCCAAGAAGTACGGCGGCATCTTCGTCCCGCCGCACATCGCCGTCATCCACTCCTTTATGCGTGAGAACTTCGCCGGTTGCGGCAAGATGATCCTGGGCTCCGATTCGCACACCCGCTACGGCGCTCTGGGCACCATGGCCGTGGGCGAGGGCGGCGGCGAGCTGGCAAAGCAGCTGCTGCGTGACACCTACGACGTTGCCTATCCCGGCGTCGTCGCCATCTACCTCACGGGCACCCCGCGTCCCGGCGTCGGCCCGCACGATGTGGCGCTCGCCATCATCCGCGCTGTCTTTGCCAAGGGCTACGTCAAGAACAAGGTCATGGAGTTCGTGGGCCCCGGCATCGCGAGCATGACGACCGACTACCGCAATGGCGTCGATGTCATGACCACCGAGACCACCTGCCTGTCGAGCATCTGGGCCACCGACGAGGACACGCACGCGTTTTTGACCATGCACGGCCGCGGCGACGACTACCGCGAGCTCAAGCCCGCCGATGTTGCCTACTACGACGGCTGCGTCGAGGTCGATCTGTCGAGCATCAAGCCCATGATCGCGCTGCCGTTCCATCCTTCCAACGGCTTTGAGATCGACGAACTCAACGAGAACCTCGAGGACATCCTTCACGAGGTGGAGCTCGAGGCCGCCAAGATCGGCGAGGGCAAGACACGCTTTAGCCTGCTCGACAAGATTGTCGACGGCAAGCTGCACGTGCAGCAGGGCGTTATCGCCGGCTGCTCGGGCGGCAACTACGACTCCGTGGTCCAGGCTGCCCGCGTGCTCAAGGGCGCCAACACCGGCTGCGGCGAGTTCTCGCTGTCGGTCTATCCCACGAGCCAGCCCGTGGCACTCGAGCTTACACGCCGCGGCTACATCTATGACCTTATGGAGGCCGGCGCGATTGTGCGCACGGCATTCTGCGGCCCGTGTTTCGGCGCCGGCGACACGCCCGCCAACAACGGCCTGTCCATCCGCCACACCACGCGCAACTTCCCCAACCGCGAGGGTTCCAAGCCGGGCAATGGCCAGCTGAGCGCCGTGGCCCTGATGGACGCCCGCTCCATTGCGGCGACGGCTGCCAACGGCGGCGTTCTGACGCCGGCGACCGATCTGCCCGAGGAGACTTGGGACGAGGCCTGCGAGTACACCTTTGACGACGCGCCGTACAAGAAACGCGTGTACTGGGGCTTTGGCAAGGCGGAGCCTGCCGACGAGCTGGTCGAGGGTCCCAACATCAAGCCGTGGCCCGCGATGGAGCCCCTCGGCGACGACATCCTGCTCAAGGTGTGCTCCAAGATCATGGACCCGGTCACCACGACCGACGAGCTCATTCCCTCGGGCGAGACGAGCTCCTTCCGCTCCAACCCGCTGGGTCTGGCCGAGTTTACGCTCAGCCGCCGCGACCCTGCCTACGTGGGCCGCTCCAAGGAGGTCGACGCGGTGGAAAAGCGCCGCGTTGCCGGCGAGGCAGCGGGCGACCTGGCGGCACTCGATGCCGAGCTTGCCAGCGTGTTTGAGGCGCTGACCGGCGCGGGTGTCGCGGCCGATGCCAAGGCGACTGAGTACGGCTCCATGCTCTATGCCAAGAAGCCCGGTGACGGTTCTGCCCGCGAGCAGGCCGCGAGCTGCCAGCGCGTAATTGGCGGCCTGGCCAACATCGTCCACGAGTACGCCACCAAGCGCTATCGCTCCAACGTGATGAACTGGGGCATGGTGCCCTTCCAGATGGAGGCCGAGCCCAGCTTTGAGGTGGGCGACTACGTCTTTGTGCCGGGTATCCGCGCCGCGCTCGACGGCGACCTGAAGGACATCGCCGCTTACGTGGTTCGCGCCGATGGTGCGGTCGAGCAGATTGAGCTCTACATTGCCGATATGACGGCAGAGGAGCGTGCCATCGTCAAGGCCGGCTGCCTGATCAACTACAACAAGTTCAAGGCCGCTGCCGAGTAACGCACTTAATTGTCCGCCCGGGGCTTACCCTTTCCCGCCCGCTCACGCGCTTCGCGAGGGTCGCGTTCGGGAAAGGGTAAGCCCCGGGCTACATTTCTGCGTTCTCGTTGGGTCTTGAGGGACGCTAAAAATAGACTTGCTTGATGCCGCCTCTGTTATCGGGGCGGCTTCTTTTTGTCGAAAACCGCCACAAAGGGGACAGACGCCTTTGTGGCGGCTCGATTCGTCTTAATCTGTAACATCTTGGCCGCTAAAAGTGGGCCTGGTGTTACAGATTGAGACAAACAATCGCCGCCGATCATCTCATCTCAATCTGTAACATCTAGGATCGAAAAGGGCCGCTAGATGTTACAGATCGAGACAGTGGAACATCGGAACCGAAACCACCACAAAGGTGCCTGCCTGGCGGGTCCTTATTTCGATGGGGCCCAGGTTATTTCATCGTCAAATAGCCAAGTGCGTGCTGAGCCACTGTCGCGCGCTGTCTGTGGATCGGGCTCGCAAGTTTGTTCGTAGGCATCCTCGGTACACCGATCCATAAAATCGACGACTGCCGTCTGGTCGCCCTCCATGACGTAGATTACGTCACCATCCGAGATATAGACCCCCGGTCCTTCATTGTCCACGCAGCCGGGGTCGTATGAGACGTTGCACAATTTGCTCCCGTTTGCCGCATCGAGCTCAAGGGTCGAATGATACCCGCCAACCATTTGGCCGTTCTTGGCTCGATATGTTGCGGCGCCGTACCACCGCTTAAACGTCTTGCCTTTGAGTAAACTGGTTGCCTTGCCGATAAGCTGCTCATCTTGGGTATAGCGCGTGGCTCCAAGTTCGATTCGGGGATAGTTACTGACCCCAAGCGCTGCGGGCGTACCGTCGAAATCGACGGTGATCGAATCGGGTTTGACGATATCGGTGAGGATTTCGATGGGGTAGCTTACGGTTTCAACCGCCGCCTGCGTTGCCGAGGCAGGGAGAAATGCGAGATAGATAATTCCTACGCCGACTGCGGTAATCGCAAACGCTAAGACGAGCAGGCCGATATAGGTGGAGCGTTTCACGGCGGGTACCTCGCAAACAGTATGCATTCATTAAGATAAGTGATACCAGCTTACGACAATATTCAAAAGAAAGCGATCGGTCGAAATGACGGGGCGAAAAGGCCCTATTGGGCTTCGATTTGACCTCTAATAGGAATATTTGCCTCCCCTCATTCTGGGCGAGAGGTCAATAATTCAGTTCACGAGTCTTGAGCGATACTATTCTCACTAAACTCACTATTTTCACAGTAAGCACTATAAATACGATAGGGAGGACGACGAGAACGTTGTGACGTGCGATAGCTAAGCCGTTTAAGCCGGACTCTGACCTTGAATCTCCGCCTCTATCTGTGCGAACGGGCTATTGTCGGTTCTCGATTCCATCGCTGCGTTTTCGTTGGGTCTTGAGGGACGCTAATAAATAGGCTTGCTTGATGCCGCCTCTGTTATCGGGGCGGCTTCTTTTTGTCGAAAACCGCCACAAAGGGGACAGGCACCTTTGTGGCGGTGGGGACGAGCTCGATGTTGTTGTGATCGTTGAGCGGCATGTTAATGGGCACCTCTACAGAATTTCATCTGGGCTGGCGGGTTTGGTTGTTTTGGGGATGCCGAGTTTGGATGACGCGAAATCGTCAACATTGTCCTTAATTCCGTCTTTGGTGTAGACAGTGACCATATAGGTGCTGTGTCCGAATTCGCCCTTGTCGCGTGTTGCCCAGGCATCCCAGTAGGCGGCCCCGTTTCGCCCTTTGATTTTTCCGACACGGCGGAGTTCTGTTCGCTTTAATTTCTGGTTGCTATAGATGGTTCGACCGGCTTCCGCGGTGAGCCCGCACTGTCCAAGCAGCTTGTCGAGGACTTGGTTCATGTGGCGCTCATCGGTGTTTGGTGCGTAGTCGTAGGCGAGGGTGATGGAGTCAAGGGGCTGGTCGTCGATCAGATAATTCATTGTCTGAGGTTCGAGGCAGAAATAAGGAGAGCATCCGTCGACCTTGCCGAGCAACGGTAACTTGGACTGCCAACTTCCGGTGGGAATTGCATATTCGTAGAACACGCCACGGCAGACAAAGGAGAGCGAGGTGGCACGCGAGCCGGCGTCGATCATCCCGCAAAGATCGAAGGGCGAGGCGATACCAAAAGAAAAGGGCGTGATGACGATAAGGAAGAGCATCACGATGGGTATGGCGAGAATGGCGATGACGTTGCGACCGGTGGAATGAGACGGCTTCATATGCGCTCCTCGAGACAAAGAGCTGTTGAGGATAGGCAGAAATGGATATGTTCAGAGAACAATTCAAGTTTAATCTCATGGCGTGAGATGGTCGACCGTTAGCGTCGAAAACCACCACAAAGGTGCCTGTCCCCTTTGTGGTGGTGGGGAGCGCGCGGCTTCTTTGGTGATAGTGTTAGCCGGCGGTATCATTAGGACAAATGGCGCGGGTTTGCATTGTGAGGTGCTTTGCTGTGAGAAGTCCTGCCCGTATTGGATTGATTGTCTTGGCGCTTGCGATCGCTGTGGTTGGCGCGGGCGCTGTCGGTATGGCATTTCTACCTGCTGCGGTGACGGAGCCGGTGGTCAAGCCTGTGACTCAATCTGTCGAACTTCTGACCGGCGACGACAAGCCTGAGACCATTACCGTTGATTTTGATGAGCAACCGGCTGCGCTGGGCATTAGTAATTATCCACGCATTCAGCTTGGGGCTATGCGCTATACCACGGATTCTGGTCTGATCGACAGGGCGTCCGAGCTGCTCAAGGGCAAAATCTTTAAGCGCTGGTATGGATATGCGTCCTATCGGGCAAAAGCGAACGACATGGTTGGCGGATGCCACTCTTCCATCGAGCTGGACACTGCAAACGGCGCAAAGTTATGTGATGTCTCGTACGATCCGGGCTACGAGGACAATGAGGGTCCGGGCATCTACATCATGGACGGCGATGTCGCCTATGTCATGGAGGGCGACCAGACCGAGCTCAACGATTTTATGGGCCAGTGTATCCAAGATGCCTATAAACAGACCTGCTTGCCTGACCCGCAGGCTGCACGCGATAGTGGGTCTGCCCGTACATGGCTGTTCGAGGATGAGATGCCCTGGACCGTCGAATCGGGAAGTACGGGTCCGGCGAAGGAGTAGAGACCGCGACCACCACAAAGGTGTCTGTCCCCTTTGTGGTGGTTTGCATGTCGTGGGAACACTCAGAAAATCTTATATATAGAGACTTAGATTTATGTATAAGATCGCACAAAGCGGGCAACAATACTTCTCGAACAACGTGAAGCCGCCCCGTAGGGCGGCCGCCCCAAGAGAGGTGATTCCATGAGAATCGATAAGCTAGCAATGACGTCGCGCGAGGCGTTGCAGACCGCCATGAGCACGGCTGCCGATGCGCAGGCCGGCGCGGTGGAGCCGATTCACCTGCTGTCTGCCCTGCTCGGTGCCGGCGAGCGCAATATCTCCGTGATCATCGAGCGCATCGGCGCTGATCCGGCCCAGCTCGCACGCTCCACGCAGGATGCCGTCGACCGCGCGCCCAAGGTTTCGGGCGAGGGTCAGCAGATGGGCCTGTCCAACGAGCTCGTCCGCGTCATCGAAAAGGCCGAGAAGAAGGCCACCAAGATGGGCGACAGCTTTGTGGTGACCGAGCATCTGCTGATGGCGCTTGCCGAGGACAAGGGCGAGGCTGGTCGTGTACTGCGTGACGCTGGCGTGACCAAGGAGCGCATCGAGCAGGTCTACGAGGAGCTGCGTGGCGATGACCGCGTGACGTCTGCCGAGGACAAGACCCAGTTTGAGGCGTTGGAGCAGTACGGTCGCAACATCTGCGATCTTGCCCGCGCCGGTAAGCTCGACCCGGTCATCGGCCGTACCGACGAGATCCGCCGTACCATTCAGGTTCTGTCCCGCCGCACCAAGAACAACCCCGTGCTCATCGGTGAGCCGGGCGTCGGTAAAACGGCTATCGTCGAGGGCATCGCCCAGCGTATCGTGGCCGGCGATGTGCCGAGCACCCTGCGCGACCGCGACCTCATCGAGCTCGACATGAGCGCGTTGGTCGCCGGCGCCAAGTACCGTGGTGAGTTCGAGGACCGCTTAAAGGCCGTGCTCAAAGAAGTGCAAAAATCCGAAGGTAAGGTCATCCTGTTCATCGATGAGCTTCACACCATTGTGGGCGCGGGTGCCACCGAGGGCTCCATGGACGCAGGCAACATCCTCAAGCCGGCGCTCGCCCGTGGCGACCTGCATGCGATCGGCGCGACCACGCTCGACGAATACCGCAAGTACATCGAGAAGGACGCGGCGCTCGCCCGTCGTTTCCAGACCGTTATGGTGAGCGAGCCTACCGTCGAGGACACCATCTCGATTCTGCGTGGCCTCAAGGAGAAGTACGAGATCTTCCACGGCGTGCACATCACCGATAGCGCGCTCGTGGCCGCCGCCGACCTCTCCGATCGCTATATCGCCGACCGCTTCCTGCCCGACAAGGCCATCGACCTGGTCGATGAGGCGGCAAGCCGCCTGCGCATGGAGCTCGACAGCATGCCGGTCGAGATTGACGCCACCACGCGTCAGCTCACCCAGCTGCAGATCGAGGAGCAGGCGCTCATGAAGGAGACCGACGACGCCTCCAAGGAGCGTCTGGAGGCCCTGCGTCAGGAGATCGCCGAGGTCCAGGAAAAACTCAACGTGCAAAAGGCTGGCTGGCTCAACCAGAAGAACGCCATCGACCACGTGCAAGAGCTCAAGGGACAGCTCGACGAGGCCAGGAGCGAAGAGGAGCGCGCGACGCGCAATGGTGATCTGGGCCGTGCGTCCGAGCTGCGCTACTCCGTGATTCCGGGCCTGCAACAGCAGATTCAGGATTCCGAGGCTGCGCTCGAGGCGCAAAAGCAGCAGGACGGCGAGGGCCTCAACGAACAGGTGACCTCCGATGAGATCGCCGAGGTCGTGAGTGCCTGGACCGGCGTGCCCGTGTCCAAGATGATGCAGGGCGAGCTCGACAAGCTGAAGGGCTTGGAGGGTGAGCTGCATAAGCGCGTCATCGGCCAGGACGAGGCCGTCTCCGCCGTCGCCGCGGCCGTGCGCCGCAGCCGTGCGGGTCTCTCCGATCCGGACAAGCCCATCGGCAGCTTCTTCTTCCTGGGCCCCACCGGCGTGGGCAAGACCGAGCTCGCCAAGGCGCTTGCCGAGTGCCTGTTCGACGACGAGCGCGCGCTCGTGCGTATCGACATGTCCGAGTACATGGAGAAGTTCAGCGTCCAGCGTCTGATCGGTGCGCCCCCGGGATACGTGGGTTACGACGAGGGCGGCCAGCTCACCGAGGCCGTGCGCCGTCGCCCCTACTCCGTGATCTTGCTCGACGAGATGGAGAAGGCCCATCCAGATGTCTTCAACGTGCTGTTGCAGGTGCTTGACGACGGCCGTCTGACCGACGGTCAGGGTCGCCAGGTGTCCTTCAAGAACACGATTATCATCATGACGTCTAACGTGGGCTCCAAGGCTATCGCCGAGCTTTCGGGCAAGGACGAGGAGGAGATGCGCCATCAGGTCGACGCGGCCATGGCTCAGACCTTCCGCCCCGAGTTCCTCAACCGTATCGACGATATCGTGGTGTTCCATCCGCTCGGCATGGCGCAGATCGAGAAGATCGTCGACATCCAGCTCGCCGACGTCCGCGCGCGTCTGGCCAAGGAGCGCATGACGCTTGCCATCACCCCGGCGGCCAAGCAGATGCTCGCCGTGGGCGGCCTGGACCCGGTCTTTGGCGCCCGTCCGCTCAAGCGTCTGGTTCAGCGCGAGGTCGTGGATGCCATCGCCGCCGCTATCATCGACGGCACGGTGCGCGAGGGCGATCAGGTGACGGTCGATGCCGACAAGGACGGCGGCTTTACCGTCGTGTGCGACAACACGCCGGCGGCCACCTACGAGGTCCCCGACGCCGAGTAGGTTTTGGGCCATGCCTTAAAATCTACCAGCCGTCTCTAAACGCCAAGGGCGGCGGATCCAATTGGGTCCGCCGCCCTTTTTCGTGCGACAATCGATGATATTGAACGGATGCGATGCGAGGAGCTATGCAGATGAAAGACGAGATCAAGACAAGCGCGCCGGCGACCGATGCCGCACCCGCCGCACCCAAGCCTGTGCCTAAGCCGGCGCCCAAGCCGCGCGACCCCTACATCCGTGCCGAGAACGAGGACGATGACGGCTACGATCCCTACAGCGATCGCCGCCCCGAGCGCGAGCCGCTGTTCGAAGCCGACCCCTGGCGCTGAGTGTCACCAATAAGTTGCGGTGAAATAGGGACTGTTTTGCGGTTTGACCAGCAAAAACAATCCCTATTTCACCGCAACTGCGTTAGGGATTTTTCTACAGGGGGAGGGTAGTCAAAAAAGCCCCGTCCCAAATTGACTGCTCGGGGAGTCGCATTCGAGCTCGGTTGTCCTCTTAGCCACTCGATATCCTTCGGAGCAATAACGGTGATAAAACTTGCTTAAGTGTTAATCAAGCTACACACAATCTTGCTCTCTAATTAATCAAGAATCGCTATAATTTTGATTAGCTAGAGAGCAAGATTGGAGAATCATGGCATTCAACGACTTGATCGCCCAGAAAATAAAGGACTTTGAGCAGCAGGGGGTTCCGCAGGTCTTTGAGCGAGACCTCGATCTGGGAAACCCACAGGAGCCAAAGCGCGACAACATCGTAAATGTGATTGTGGGGGCCCGCCGTTGTGGAAAGACGTATCGCCTGTATCAGGAGATGCAGCGGCTTCAGAGCCGGGGCGTCGAGCTTGACCGGATGCTTTACTTCAATTTTGAGGATGAGCGGTTGCGCCCGTATGAGTCATCGCTGCTGGCGGACGTGCTCGACACGTTCTATGCGCTGTATCCTGCTGCTCGAACCGAGGGCGCTTACATTTTCTTTGACGAGATCCAGGAAATTCCCGAATGGGGTGCGTTCCTGCGGCGTGTAGTCGATACGGAGAAAGCGACCGTCTATGTAACGGGATCCTCTTCTAAGATGCTGTCCTCAGAACTTAAGAGCGAGTTCAGGGGTCGTTCTCTTGTACGAGAGCTTTTTCCGTTGAGTTTTTCGGAATACGTTCGATATAAGACGGGGAGCGTTCCCGAGCCAGATGCGGCCTTTTCCCCGAGCGATGCAGCGCTGCTTCGGCATCATCTGATCGGATATCTTGAACGAGGGGGATTCATCGCGACACTTGAGCAGACGCCCGCAGACGCGATTCAGCTGCTACAGGAATATGCGTCGCGAACGGTTGCCATGGACGTCGTTGAGCGTTACGACGTCAAGAACCCTCGCCTGGCATCGCTGTTCCTGACGCGGTGTATGGCATCTTCGGGACGAGAGCTGTCAGTGAACAAAGTGTATAACGAGTTCAAGAGCAGACAGATACCCGTCAGTCGTAATTCGCTCAGCGACTTACTTGAGTATTATGAGGACGCCTACCTGTTGTTTTCTGTGCCGGAATTCACGCGTTCACTGGCAAATAACATGCGGTCTGCGTCTAAGGTCTACGCTGTCGACCCTGCGATGTTTGGAGCATTCTCTCCCGCATCGGCATTGGACCAGGGCCAGAGGCTCGAGACCGCGGTGTTCAATGCGCTAAGAAGAAGGACTCCCGCGGTGAGGACCGGCTCGGTCTGCCGCCTGCTGATCAAAGAGAAGAGCAAAAGCCATGAGGTGGACTTTGTGGCTGGGGATGCACTTCTCATGCAGGCTTATAGCCTGATTCAGGTGAGTGCGGATATGACAAGTGAGAAAACGCGCGAGCGCGAAATTGCTGCGCTTGATGCCTCGATGGCCCAGTTCGATCTTGGTGAGTCGGCAATCGTTACCATGGATGAACAGGCCGATATTCCATGCGAGCACGGTGTGGTACACGTTATGCCCGCATGGAAATGGCTCCTTGCCTAATCATCTATGGACCTGTGGGGTCAGGACCTCCTGGCTCCTTCATCACGGTTGGGGAGCACCTTGCTGCGCCCGGCTAGTCCTGGGCCTTGATGCTCGGCAGCAGGATCTGCGCGAGGTAGTCGGTCTCGAGTTTGGTCGCGGCGTCGGCTTTGCCGTCTTTGCCGACCAGTACATTCTTGATCTGGCTATAGGTGTAGCGGTTGCCGGTCGTCAGCTCGACAAGCTCAATGGCCGTGTCCATGGGGTAGGTCGACACGGGATCCTGGGTGCGCCCGTTGATAGTCTGGGGCACCACGTACGGATAGACGGGGCCGCTGGCATAGACGGTATAACCGTTGCCCAGATTGGCCGCACCCAAAACCGTATCGCCCTCATCGGGCGTAAAGCTCTCGCCCTCGCGCACCGCGACGAGCGTCACGATCGGCGTATCGCTGTCGCCGGCAAGATAGATGCATAGTGTGCTGCCATTCTGCCAAGTCTCGACCTTGCCGTACCACTCGACGGGGATATCGAGCTGGTAAAGGTCGGTTGCCTTGTGACGGGCGTCGGCATCACGGGCCGCCTGTGCCTTTTGCGCGCTCACGGCATTGACGGCGGCGTCGCGCCGCGCGGTTGCCGCCTGCTGGAGTACCTTGGCGGTGGCGGCGGAGCTCGCACCGCCCTCCTCGGCATACTTGGCGGCGGCATCGATCTGGTCGTCGGTTACCGTGTCGGCCGAAGGCACCTTGAGCTTAAAGGTAGCCTGGGCACTTAAATCCTGTTCATCGCTCTTAACGGTGACCTGCGTCTTGGTGGTCGGGACGGTATAGATGGTGCCGTCGGCCGCGATGGGGGAGGCGGCGATGGAGAGCGTGTAATCGCCGGGCAGCAGTTTGATGCCGCGGCCGTGCTCGTCAACATAGAGCGTTTCGCTCACGGAGGAGCCGTCAGAATCCTGACCGCTCACCTGTACGGGAATCTTGGAGCCGGTGGAACAGTCGAGGCCCGCGGCATGCACGCCAATTTGCACTGACATCATCGTGTGGGCATTGGCGGCGACAGCGGCAGCCTGCTCTTGCTGATATCCGTTCCAGGCAGCATAGCCTGCACCGCCGGCGACGAGCGCGACGGCCACGATGCCGGCGACCATCAGATTGCGGCGCTTGGGCGACATCTTGCGATGGCGGACCTCGGCTTCGTGTGCCGAGGGAACGGACGGCAGGGGAATATCGCCCATGGCGATGGTCTCATCCACGGCTGGTGCGGAACCCAGGCCAGGAAGCTCGCGAGTCAGCGAATCCTCGGCCGGTAAGCTGTCGAGCAAGACGGTTTCCTCGCCCGTGTCGGATTCGGGCTGGTTGCCGGCCTCGCTTTCGGCGTCTTCGTGATCTGCCTCATCCTCGGCAGGCTCAACGTCGCCTGCATCCTGATCATCGGACTGCGCCTCGGTTTCTGGCTCATCCTGCACATCAACGCCCGAATCGTCAAACGCAATCTCATCGAGTGAAATCCGGTCTAAGCTCTCCAAGGCCTCAGCGCAAGCTTCTGCATCTTGGGCCGCATCCTCTTGGCCCATCGTCTCATCATTCATACATCCCCCAAGCTCAATATCGGGACAACACTGTACCCAAAAATGGAGCCATATAAAGCGCGTGCGAAATATAAGATCCGATTTAACCTGAGCGCATCGTTCGGCCGCATCCTCGCGGCGGCAAAAGGCCCCCGGAACGCGAACGAATCACATTCCGGGGGCTCTACAATGCGTTGAGTTGCGCGGAGCCGGCTATGCTGCTTCGTGCTCAAGCGATGTCTGCGCCGGGCGCGTTACTCGGCGTGTGCGTAATCCACCTTGGCGCGGCGAGCGGTAGCCTTCTCCCAATCGCTGGTGCCCTCAAAGACATCCTGCTTGTAGGGATTGCGGCCGAGCTTCTTGGCGCGGTAGGCGATGTAGATGATCGCGGCGACGTTGGCGACCAGTGCGGCGATCGAGACCGCGGTAGCGGCGCCGGGGTCGAGCGTGGAGTGGGTCACAAAGATGGACTCCTCCTGGAAGTAGGGGAATACCTGGGCAAACATGCACCAAATAGCCAGCGTAAAGGCGCGGTTCTGGATCCAGCCGCCCTTGTTCCAGATAAAGGCGGCGACGGTGGGCGCCAGCAGCAGCGCAAAGCCGCAGAACCAGGAGTGGGTGGGCAGGCAGTTGTAGGTGTAGCAGAAGTTCCAGATATCGTAGGCGATGATGTAGACCCAGGTCATGTCGGGCCACAGCATATCGGTCTGATCCTCGGAGGCGTAGACGCTCCACCAACCGGTCATGCAGAAGATGTTGATGAGACCGGCGATGCCGTTGAACACGTTGTTCCAGCCGGCCAGCTGCGTAGCACCTTCGGAGGTGACCCAGGTGGACTCGCCCAGGACAAAGAAGTGATAGGCGCTCTCAAAGTCGGATACGACGGCGATCATGATGTTGATGGCGACGATCACAAACGGCCATGCGCGGAACCAATGCGCCTTGCCGATCTTTCCCCACTGGTACTTAATGGCAATGAAGCCCCAGCAACCGGCGAGTGCCGCGTATACCTTGGCGTAGTGGAACCAGCTGTTCTGGTACACATGGGTGGGGTTGGTGAGCGCCCACTCGGCGCCTTGCGAAACGCCCACGGCGATGGCGACGCAGTAGATGGTCATGGCCAGCGGAGCCACGCCAAAGATGATTGCCGCGCCCAGCTTGGTGCGGCGGCCGACTTCGTTGAGCACGATCAGGCCAATAAAGACCATGGCCCAGCCGGCCCAGTGGATAAGGGTATCGCTACCCCAAACATCGAACAGCATGCTGCTCTCCTTTCACACGCCCGCGGCCCCTCTTCTGATCGCGGACAGTTTGGCCAAATGTCGTCAGTTCTGGGGCTTGCGCTCCGGATACTTGGCGGTATAGCCCTCGATGTGGAGTGTCGAGGCGATGATTTCCTTGACCGTTTCGTCGGGCACATCGGGGTGCGTGCGGATATACATCAAAAGGCCCATGATGAGGGTGTAGAACGTCTCGTAGACATGGTCGATGCGTAGCTCATGATGGGCGACAAAATCCACTACGGTGGTGTCGCAGATATACTGCGCCACGCGCTGGACCACGTTGTGCAAAAAGCCGCCGTAGAGCGCGCCGCTGCTCGAGGTAAGCGTGCTCGGCAGCTCGTGGCCGCTGGCGACCAGGCGCTTAAAGAGCGGGGCGACGGTGTCGAGCGCGCCCTCGATATCACCGACGGTGCGGTCGGCGTTCCACCGCTCGAGTTCGGAGATAAAGTCGTCGATCGCCTCGTCCATAACAGCGGTGACGGCGGCGTCCATGTCGGCGAAGTAGTGGTAGAACAATGAACGCGTGCAGCCGGCTCGCTTGGTCACGGCCGATACCGATAGGTGGGACACGCCCAGCTCGGAGCTTACGGTGCGCACGGCATCGAGGATCTCGCGACGGCGTTCGTCGCCCGTCAGGCGCTTTGCCGCGCTATCGGATGCGGGGACGGCATCGACCACAGAGGTACCTGCTGTGTTATTGCCCATGTTTTGCCGCCTTTCATCCTCTTTTGCCTGACCGTTCGCCTAACAGTCTTGAATATTGTTGACGGTTCGTCAATACTATTTTTGACACAATGTCAACAATGGCGGGTGAACGGCATGGGGGCATGTCCGGCCTGCAAAAAAAGAGGGGCGCTGCGGTCCCGCCGGGCTGCGGCAAGAGAAGGGACAACCATGATTCTCAACGGACCGGGGATTAGTTACACCGAGCCCGACATCGGTTCGGAGTTCGTGCCGCCGCTGCCGGAGCATCCGCGCGAGGCCATCGTCAAGCTGTGCGAGCACTGCACCAACCGTCTGCTGCATCGCGACGAGCTGCTGGGCTACGAGTACTGGTCGTTTGCCGAGGCCGCAACCGACGAGCAGGCCGAAGTGCTCTGCAAGATGAAGATGCGCCGTCCCTATACGCTGCCCGAGATGGTCAAGCTCACCGGCATGCCCGAAGCCGATATCGAGAAGATGCTCGACGACATGAGCTACACGGGTCTGCTCGAGTACAACTGGGAAAACCCCGAGCGCGCCAAGCAATGGGTGTTGCCCATGCTGGTGCCGGGTTCTGCCGAGTTCCTCAACATGCGCGTGAGCCAGCTCGAGGAGCACCCGGTCTATGCCAAGTTCTTTGAGCAGGCGTCCAAGGGACCGCTGTCCAAGGCCACGCCGATGGTGCCGCCCGGAGGCGCCGGCATCGGCATGCACGTCATTCCGGTCGAGAAGGCCATCGACGCCGCGAGCACCTCGGTGCCGATCGAGCATATCGAGCATTGGCTCGACAAATACGATGGCAAATATGCCGCCAGCACCTGCAGCTGCCGCGCGAGCCGTCGCGTGATGGGTGAGGGCTGCGCCGACGACCCGGCCGATTGGTGCATCGCCGTGGGCGATATGGCCGACTACGTGGTTGAGACCGATCGTGGCCATTACGTGACCCGCGACGAGGTTTACGACATCTTGCGCCAGGCCGAGGACAACGGCTTTGTGCACCAGATCACTAATATCGACGGCGAGAACAAGATCTTCGCCATCTGCAACTGCAACGTCAACGTGTGCTACGCCCTGCGCACCTCGCAGCTGTTCAACACGCCCAACCTGTCGCGCTCGGCCTATGTCGCTAAGGTCGAGAAGGACAAGTGCGTGGCCTGCGGTCGCTGCGTCGAGGTGTGTCCGGCCGGCGCCGCCAAGCTGGGCCAGAAGCTCTGCAGCAAAAAGGCCGGCGGACAGGTGCCCGAGTATCCGCGCCAGGAGCTGCCCGATGCCACCAAGTGGGACCACACCAAGTGGTCGCCCAACTACCGCAACGACAACCGCATCGAGACGCATGAGTCCGGCACCGCTCCCTGCAAGACGGCCTGCCCCGCGCACGTTGCCGTTCAGGGCTATTTGAAGCTCGCGGCTCAGGGTCGCTATGACGAGGCGCTGGCACTCATTAAGCGCGAGAACCCGCTGCCCGCTATCTGCGGCCGTGTGTGCAACCGCCGCTGCGAGGACGCCTGCACCCGCGGCCGTGTGGACGCCGCCGTGGCCATCGACGAGGTCAAGAAGTTCATCGCCCAGCGCGATCTGGATGCCGCGACCCGCTACGTCCCGCCCGTGGTGACGCCGACGCGCGCTGGCGGCTTTGATCAGAAGATCGCCATCATCGGTGCCGGTCCGGCCGGCCTGTCCTGCGCTTTCTATCTGGCCGAGAAGGGCTACAAGCCCGTCGTCTTCGAGAAAAACGAGCGCCCGGGCGGCATGCTCACCTACGGCATTCCCAGCTTTAAGCTGCAGAAGGACGTCATTGAGGCCGAGGTCGAGATCATTCGCCTGATGGGTGCCGAGTTCCGCTATGGCGTGGAGGTCGGTCGTGATGTGACGCTCGACGAGCTGCGCGCGCAGGGCTTTAAGGCCTTTTACGTGGCCATCGGCTGCCAGGGCGGCCGCCTTGCCGGTATTCCGGGCGAGGATGCCGTGGACGTGACCGTGGCCGTCGACTTCCTTCGCGAGGTTAACAGCGGCAAGATCGATACCCTGTCCGGCCGCACCATTGTGGTGGGCGGCGGCAACGTGGCCATCGACGTTGCCTGCAACGCCTGCCGTCTGGGCTCTGGGCACGTTGAGATGTTCTGCCTGGAGAGCGAGGTCCAGATGCCCGCCAGCGAGGAAGAACGTCGCGAGGCCGTTGAGGACGGCGCTCACATCAGCTGCGGCTGGGGCCCCAAGGAGATTCACCTGGACGAGGCCGGTCGTGTGTGCGGTATCACCTTCAAGCGCTGCACGCGTGTCTTTGACGACGAGGGCCGTTTTGCGCCCGAGTACGACGAGAACGATCTGCGCCGTGTCGATGCCGACCGTGTCGTCATGTCGATTGGCCAGTCCATTGTGTGGGGCGACCTGCTGGCTGGCTCCAAGGTGGAGCTCGGCCGCGGCCAGGGTGCCCTTGCCGATCCCCAGACTTACCAGACCGCCGAACCCGACATCTTTGTGGGTGGCGACGTCTACACTGGCCCCAGCTTTGCCATCGACGCTATCGCCGCCGGTCACGAGGCCGCGGTGTCCATCCATCGCTTTGTGCAGCCGGGCTCCACGCTCACCATCGGCCGCAACCAGCGCCGCTACACCGCGCTCGACCGCAACGACGTTGTGCTCGAGAGCTACGACAACGCGAGCCGCGAGGTTGCGCATGTGGACCGCGAACGCGAGAAGGCTGCGCCGTTTAGCGAGTATGTTGAGACCTTTACCGAGGAGCAGGTGCGCGCCGAGACCGCCCGCTGCCTGGGCTGCGGCGCCTCGATCGTCGACCCCAACAAGTGCATCGGCTGCGGCCTGTGCACCACCAAGTGCGCGTTTGACGCTATCCATCTGGATCGCGACCGCCCCGAGTGCTCTACGATGGTCAAATACGAGCAAAAGCTCCCAAGCCTCGGCAAGTATGCTTTAAAGCGTGCAATCAAAATCAAGTTCGGTCGTAAATAGGTAACCATGGCGGGTAAGGGGACGGCGCAGGCTAGACTTCGCCGTCCCCTTGCTTTGAGTTTGCATCGCATCAACCGTTGTTGAAAGGTTTCTACCTTGCATGAATTGGGAATCGTTTATCACATTATTCGTGATGTTGAGAACGTGGCGCGCGCCAATGGCGTGCGTCGCGTTTCGAGCGTGACGTTGCTACTGGGCGAGGTCTCGGGCGTCGTTCCCGACTTGCTGCTCGACGCTTGGCGCTGGGCAGCAGATAAAAAGCCTATCACCGAGGACGCGGAGCTTATCGTGGAGCCCGTCGAGGCCGTGACACATTGCGAGGCGTGCGGCTGCGACTACGCGACGGTCGAGCACGGCAAGACCTGTCCCCAGTGCGGTAGCGGCGAGACCTATTTGCTGCAGGGCCAAGAGGTAATGATCAAACAGATCGAGACCCCCGACGAGGACCCGGCAGACGCTGCTCCTGACGGCCTCTCCGACGCCCCCGATGCCGTCGACGCCGCCAACCCTCTCCACATCGCCTAACATCCAATGACTACATGGGCTAGAGTTCTAAACATATTTGCTTCGGTTAGTCAAGTCATGTCTGTTTAAACAAAATGGTGGCACGCAGACGCATTGGGATCAACCTAAAAGAGGTCTTAACGAACAGTGCACCTTTATATGTCTTTGAAAGCAATCAGCAAATCACGTTTTAGCAGGCAATAAGCTGTAAACCGGCCTTGATTATCAACTTTATCCGAACACCTCCCACATTCATCCGCACATGTGCGGATGAATGTGGGAACCCGATACCC
>NZ_JADPCJ010000025.1 GCF_015670795.1 Collinsella aerofaciens
TGCGATTGCGCTCGGCGCTGCATCGCCCGTGTTCGCGAGCTTGCCGGCGGTCGTATCTGCTTGCTTGCCGCTGCTCGAGTTCGCCTGCTTGGTGGAGCTTGGCGGGGTATTTTTGCCGGTCGCGGACGAGCCGGTGGGCTGTGTCGTCTCGGTCGGTTGCGCTGAGCCGGAGGGAGGTGTTGTCTCGGTGGGTTTTGTTATCTCGGGTGAGGCGGCCTTATCTGCTGCGGCTTTTGCCTCTTCGTATGCCTTGCAGGCATCGTCATAGGCCGTTTGCGCCTTTTTCAAATCGTCGAGGAGCGCATCTCGCTTGGCTATGTCCTCATCGATGTGGGCTTTAGCTTCCTCCGCCTCACTTTCGGAATCCTGAACCTGTCTTTCCTGGCTTTCGAGCCGGCGTCGGTAGGAGTGAAGATCATCTTCACAAGATTTCTCTCGCCTTTCTGCCGACATGATCTCACGTCGCAACTGCTTAATATGCTCTTTAGTAGCTGTGCTGGGCTCCTCGTCGCCGAGTGCTTCAAGTGCCTTATCTAATTCTGCCTGAAGGCCGCTTGTCCGGCTGTGGGCCTCATCGTATTTGGCTTGGGCTGCATCGACGTTCGCTTGCATGGCGGGAAGGCGTTCCCTCCGTTTGGCGGCTTCCGTCACCACCATGTCGTAGATCTCTTGAAAAGCGGCAATGTCATCATCGATTGCCGCAAGTTTCTCGGGACTTGCGGCAACTTTTGCGGCCTCGAGGGTTTTGAGCGCTTCCTGCATGGCTGCATACGCTTTTTCTTTTGCGGCGGCCGCATCTTCCGTCTGCAAGGCAACTGCACCGGTGGGGGAACTGGTTTCTGCCGCAATTGCCGTTACGGGGGCGATTCCCGCGACAAGTGCCGCGGAAAGGGCGATGCCCACGGTTGCTCGTCTTGCTCTTCTTGCGAGAATGTCGTTCATCTCGGCACCTCATTTCAAGGGTCGGCGACTAACTTGGTAGCACTACTGTAAGTATATCAGGCGGTTTGCCCGCCATTGATCGGGCGTGCGCGTATACCCCTTGATTAACAGCCATTAAATCTATCCCTTAAGGAACGCGGCTTGCTAGTGTTGTCTGGGCATTGATGGCTACGTGGTTCAAGAGACGGCGGCATTACCATCTGTTTTTACAAGTAAAGAGGTCCGTTTCCCTGGGTTGGGGAAACGGACCTCTTTTTGTCTCTTGGCTTGTGGATTGGCGAAGACAATAACCGCTGGCAGCTATTTTGGGTTCCTGAGGCGGCGTGTGGCCGTGGCGGTTATTCCGAGTCCTGCGGCGGCGACTGCTGCGAGTGCGATTGCGCTCGGCGCTGCATCGCCCGTGTTCGCGAGCTTGCCGGCGGTCGTATCTGCTTGCTTGCCGCTGCTCGTGTTCGCCTGCTTGGTGGAGCTCGATGGGGCGTCTTTGCCGGTTGCAGGTGAGGCAACGGGCGGTGTCGCCTCGGCGGGTTGCGTCGAGCCGGAGGGAGGCACTGTCTCGGTCGGTTTCGTTATCTCGGGCGAGGCGGCCTTGTCTGCCGCGGCCTTTGCCTCTTCGTATGCCTTGCAGGCGTCGTCATAGGCCGTTTGCGCTTTTTTCAAATTGTCGAGGAGCGCATCTCGCCAGGCTGTGAACCGGTCGATATCGGCTTTATATTTCTCTACAGCACGTTCACAGTCATTAACTCGTCTTTCCTCTCTTCTGAGGCGGTACTGGAACTCGCGGAGCTCCGTTTCGCAATAGTTTACGTGCGTTTTTGCCGATATGATCTCACTGTGCAACTGCTTTATTTGCTGTTTAGTAGTTTCGACAAACTCCTCGTAGCCGAGTGCTTCGAGTGTCTTAAGCATCTCATGTTTCTTCTCTAATTCTGCCTGGAGCTCGCTTACCCGGTTGATGGCCCCGTCGTATTTGGCTTGGGCAGCATCGACGTCCGCTTGCATGGTGGGAAGGAGTTCCCTCCCTTCGGCGGCTTGCGCCGCCATCTTTTCGCGGTACTCTTGAAAACGGGTAATGTCATCATTGAATCTCGCAATTTTCTCGGGACTTGCGGCGTTTTTTGCGGCCTCGAGGTTTTTGAGCGCTTCCTGCATGGCTGCATACGCTTTTTCTTTTGCGGCGGCCGCGTCTTCTGTCTGCGGGGCGCCCGAATTGCCGTTGGTGGCGCTCGTCTGCGAAACGGCCGCACCGGTGGGGGAACTGGTTTCTGCCGCGATCGCCGTTGCGGGGGCGATTCCCGCGACAAGTGCCGCGGAAAGGGCGATGCCCACAGTTGCTCGTCTTGCTCTTCTTGCGAGAATGTCGTTCATCTCGGCACCTCATTTCAAGGGTCGGCGACTAACTTGGTAGCACTAATGTAAATATACCATGCTAGTTGACCCGACACTGGCTGGGTGTGCGCGTGCCTTTCCGCTTCTTTGGAAACCGAATCCCATTAGAAATGACGAGTTGTTTACGCTTCTTTTGGGCTCACCGTACTATCATGATTCGAATTGAGTGTGAATGATGATAGGGAGCGCCTATACATGATTGAGCTGCTCAGGCGTTTTGGTGGCAAGTTTCGCCGCTATATGGTGATTGGCCCTGCGTGCAAGCTGATCGAAGTGATCTTTGACCTGCTTACACCGCTCGTGATTGCCCAGATGATCGATAAGGGTATTGGCGCACACGATGTCAGCGCCGTTATCCACTACGGCATGGTACTTGGCGCCATGGCTGTGATTGGCATCTCGTTTACGCTTGTCTGCCAAAAGATGGCGGCGCTGACATCGCAGGGCATGGGCACCGACATTCGCGGCGCGCTCTACAAGCACATCAACAAGCTGAGCTATGCCGAGCTCGACCGCTTTGGCACGCCGTCGCTCATCACGCGCATTACCAACGACGTTAACCAGGTCCAGCTCGCTGTGGCGCTGGGCGTGCGCATGCTCATCCGCTGGCCCTTTCTAGCGGTGGGCTCCATGTGCGCGGCCCTTGCCATCGACCTTAAGCTCGGCATCATCTTTTTGATCTGCACGCCCGCCATTGGCCTGGTGTTCTGGGTTGTCATGGCGCGCTGCATTCCGTACTACAAGCAGCTGCAGGCAAAGCTCGACCGCATCGCGCTTATCTGCCGCGAGGGCCTTTCGGGCGCCCGCGTGGTTCGCGCCTTCGTGCGCGAAGATCACGAGCGCGAGCGCTTTGCGCAGGCCGCCGACGACCAGGCCAATACTGCCATCGCGGTGGGCAAGCTCTCGTCGATTCTCAACCCCGTCACGTTTTTGGTGATGAACCTGGGCGTGTGCGCCATCCTGTGGGTGGGCGGCATCCAGGTCAGCGTGGGCGAGCTTACGCAGGGCCAGGTCATGGCGTTTGTGAACTACATGACGCAGACCCTGACCTCCATCGTGTACGTCGCCAACCTGGTCGTGGTCTTTACCAAGGCGAGCGCCAGCGCGTCGCGTATCAACGAGGTGCTCAATTGCGTGCCGGGCATCACCGACGAGGGCAACCAGCCGGTCGCGCTGCCCAAGCCGGGCAATGTCGCTTCAGTTCCCGCGCTGAGCTTGAGCCATGCGAGCTTCTCGTTTGGCGCTGGCGCGGCCAATGCTGTCAACGATGTGACGCTGGAACTCCCGCTGGGCAAGACGCTCGGCATTATCGGCGGTACGGGTAGCGGCAAGTCCACGCTCGTCTCGCTCATCCCGCGCCTGTACGATGCGAGCACCGGCAGCGTGAGCGTGATGGGCGCCGACGTGCGCACCTGGCCGCTCGACCAGCTGCGCCGTGTGGTCGCGACCGTTCCGCAGCGCGCATCGCTGGTGAGCGGCTCCATCCGCAGCAACCTGACCTGGCGCGATGAAGCTGCGACCGACGAGGAGCTCTGGGCGGCACTCGACATGGCGCAGGCCAGCGAGTTCGTGCGCAACAAGCCGCAGGGCTTAGACGCCCCGGTCGAGGCGGGCGGCAAGAACTTTAGCGGTGGCCAGCGTCAGCGCCTGACTATCGCGCGTGCCTTGGTTGGTTCGCCTCAGATATTGATCATGGATGACTCCGCGTCGGCGCTCGACTTTAAGACCGACGCGGCGCTTCGCCATGCCATTCGCGAGCGCAGCATGCGCGGTGCCGCCAAGGGCGGGCTGCCGCTGACCACGGTGATTGTGAGCCAGCGCGTCTCGACCGTGCGCGATGCCGACGTGATCTGCGTGCTCGACCACGGCTCGGTTGCCGGCCTGGGCACACATGACGAGCTCTATGCGACCTGTCAGCTCTATCGCGAGATTTGCCAGTCGCAGCTGCGCCGCGAGGAGCTTGAGGGCCAGCGGGGGAGCACAGCGCCCGCGCTCGCCCCAGGTGCCCCGACCGCCCCCGCATCCGTCTGCGCAAAGGAGGGCTGCTAAATGAATCCGTACACTTCCTCCGGTTCGGTCGCCACGATGACGGCCAACGTGTCCGGTAACGATAACCTCAACGACCTGGGCGACGGCCCGCGCCAGCCTGGCGACCCCGAGCGCTATCCCGTGGGTGCGGTGACCCGCCGCCTGCTGGGCTATGTTCGCCCGCACCGCGTCTCGTTTACGGCATCGTTTGTGAGCGCCGCAATCTCGGTGATCTTGCAACTCTATACGCCCATCCTCATTGGCGAGGGCATCGACCTTATCGTCGCCGCCGGACAGGTGGACTTCGATGCGTTGCTGCCGCTTGTCACCAAGCTCGCGATTGTCGTCGTAGGTGCTGCGGCCTTCCAGTGGCTGCAGGGCTACTGCGTTAACCGTCTGTCCTACGAGACGGTGCGCGACATGCGCGTGGAGGCGAGCGACAAGCTCAGCCGCATGCCGCTCAGCTTTATCGACGGCCATGCCCACGGCGACCTCATGAGTCGCGTGGTCAACGACGTCGATCAGGTGGGCGACGGTCTGCTGCAGGGCTTCACACAGCTCTTCACCGGTGTTATTACCATCGTGGGTACGCTCGCGTTTATGCTTTCCATCAACCTGACCATGACGCTCGTGGTGGTACTCGTCACGCCGCTTTCCATTTTTGCAGCCGGTGCTATCGCCAAGCTTTCCAACAAAAGCTTTACGGCGCAGCAGCGTATTCAAGGGCAGCTCGGTGGTCATATCGAGGAGTACGTAGGCGAGCAGAAACTTGTCGACGCCTTTGCCTATGGCCCCAACGCTCAGCAGCGCTTCGATGCCCTCAACGCCGAGCTCTATGCGGCAGGTGAGCGCGCGCAGTTTATGGGTTCGCTCTCCAACCCCGGCACGCGCTTTATCAATAACATCATCTATGCCGTGGTGGCCGTGATTGGCTGCGTGGGCGTGATCACGGGCGTGCCCGCGGCACTCACGGTGGGCGGCGTGCAGATCTTCCTGTCCTACGCCAACCAGTACACCAAGCCGTTCAACGAGGTCACCAACGTCATTACGCAGATCCAGACGGCGTACGCCTCGGCACGCCGCATGTTTGCGCTGCTCGACGCGCGCGAGCAGGAGCCCGATGCGACGGGCGCCGTGGAACTTGCCGCCCCGCGTGGCGAGGTGACCTTTGAGCACGTAGACTTTAGTTATGTGCCCGATCGCAAGCTGCTGCAGGATATCTGCATCGAGGCCAAACCCGGCATGCGCTTTGCCCTGGTCGGCCCCACGGGCTGCGGCAAGACAACGCTCATCAACCTGCTGCTGCGTTTTTACGATATTGATGCCGGACGCATCATGGTCGATGCCCGGTCTTCGCGTGACTACACGCGCGCGAGCCTGCGCCGCGCCTTTGGCATGGTGCTGCAGGATACGTGGCTGTTCGAGGGCACGGTGGCGGAAAACATCGCCTACGGCTGTCCCGACGCCACGCGCGAGCAGGTTATCGAAGCTGCCAAGCGCGCGCATGCGCACAAGTTTATCGTGCAGCTGCCAGGCGGCTACGATACGGTCATCGGCGAGGACGGCGGCACGTTTAGCCAGGGTCAAAAACAGCTGCTGTGCATTGCGCGCGTTATGCTCACCGATCCGGCGATTCTGCTGCTGGACGAGGCAACGTCGAGCATCGATACGCGTACCGAGCTGCAGGTGCAGGCGGCATTCGACGAGCTCATGGCCGGTCGCACAAGCTTTGTCGTGGCGCACCGCCTGAGCACCATCCGCAACGCCGACTGCATTCTGGTGATGCGCGACGGCCGGATTATCGAGCGCGGCACGCACGACGAGCTGCTAGCGGCAGACGGCTTCTATGCTGATCTTTACCGCAGCCAGTTTGCCCAGTGAGCAAGCCCGTGGGGCAAATTAATCAATCGACAGACGGTGGTTTACATCTGTCACGTTAGTACTAAGATATTCATCTAATAAATTGCAATAGTGGCTTTAGTTTTGGGGGAAACGAGGCAACGTGACTATGACGTGCTCTTTGGTGGTTAACAGCAAGAGCGGTAATACCAGGATGGTTTCGGGCGCGATCAAGCGCGCTCTGCAGGCTGCGGGTGTTGATTTTGTCCATGCCGCGGCGTTGAGCGACGATGCGGATGCAGATCAGGTTGCGCTCGAGGCGCAGGGCGCCTGCGCGGCCGACACGGTGCTCGTCGGTTTTTGGTGCGACAAGGGCGCGTGCACACCTTCGGTCGCGGCGTTGCTCTCCGCTTTGCACGGCAAGCGCGTCTTCCTGTTTGGCACCTGCGGTTTTGGCGCCGACCAGAGCTATTACCAGCAGATTATTGATCGCGTAACTTCTAATTTGGCTGGGGATGCCGAGCTTGCGGGCTGGGCGATGTGCCAGGGCAAGATGGGCCCCGCGGTCAAGCAGCGCTACGAGGCCATGCTCGAGCAAGATCCCGACAACGCGCGCTATAAGATGCTGCTCGACAACTGGGTTGCCGCGAAGGACCATCCCACCAAGGAAGATCTGGATAACATGGCCGCAGCCGCCAAAAAGGCCGTGCTGGGGGAGTAGCTTCGCCGTTCGCGGTGCCGCGCGTTCAATCGTACAAACGTGAAAGCCTCGAGATTCTCGAGGCTTTTTTCTTGACACGAGGTCGCTCCGTGGCAAGCGTTTGGGGTGGCATTTTCCATCACCCCGATGACGAGGCCGTTCTGGACAACACGCTCGCATATGTTCGCTGGATGTATTCAGAGTGGGACGGGCTTTCCGGATGGATGGGGTTTCGGAAAGTGCGTCCCAGAATTTGCCTTTGGAGTGGGATGCAGTTTCCCAACGGAGCCACAAGCGGAAACAGCATCCCATTCCGGACGTGAATTCTGGGACACGGTTTCCGGATGCAAAAAAAGCCACATGACGTGGCCTTCAACTTATATATGTTGCGGATACCCCTATGACAAGCCACGCTCCAACAACAGGGCGTCTGTCCGGGCGGAGGTATGTAAGGTTCATCGCGAGTTCCGCACGCAAAGGAGGCCACTTAATGTGGCCTTCGTCTTGCGCAGGACTGTCCGAGCAGGGAACCTTATATGCCTCCGCCCGGACAGACGTTTCAGTTATGAACTCGCAGCTAGTCGCTACTTGATCTTGGTCGTACCCGGTGCCAGGTTGGGGTCGGTCTCGTTGGCCTCGGTCTGGAAGTGCTCGGTGTACACGTTCTTGCCGTCGCGGAACATCTCGTAGTACTGCATCTTGGCGTAATCTTCGCGCGCCTTGGTGGCGGCTGCGGCATCGGCGTCGTCACCGGTGACGTTGGAGGAAAGCGCCCAGCGCAGGCTGGCGTCCTCGTAGCCCACCGAGTTGATAGCGGGCAGCGACTCGCGCAGCGTCATGTGCGCCTTCTGGTAGTCGGAAAGCGGGGCGCCGATCAGCTGCATAAGCTGGGTGGACAGGTAGTTGGTGGACAGGTCGTCGACCTCGCTCGTCTGGTCGCAACCGGCAACGTCGTAGTTAGCCCAAATGATGTAGTCGGTCTGCCACAGGCGCTCCTGATGCGTGGCATCGTCTTCGCCGGTAAACCACTTATCGTTGAACTTGGACGGGAAGAACGGCTGGTGGTCGCCCCAGAACACCACGACCACCTTACGGTCGAGCTTGCTCAGGGCGTTGAGGAAGTAGCGAAGCGCCTGGTCGGACTGCTCGATGCACGAGACATACTCGTCGACATCGGAGAGCGTGCCGTCCTCGACGGTCTTGGCGTCCAGATCGGTCGTGTCGATGTTGAGGTGCATCTGCTTGTCGACCGGCAGCAGACCCGTATCGTAGCCCGAGTGGTTCTGCATGGTCACGTCGAAGATAAACTGCGGATCGGCGTTCTGGTCGAGCAGCTCAAGAATCTTGTCGTAGGTAGCCTGGTCGGTCACCATGCCGCGCAAGGTGTCGGCTCCCTGGAAATCGTTGATGGACAGGAACTGGTCAAAGCCAAAGTCCTTGTAGACGTTCTCGCGGTTCCAGTTGGTTGCGTGATTGGGGTGCATAGCCGTGGTGGAATAGCCGAGCGATTTGAACTGCTCTGCCAGGTTCCCGGTCGTTTCCATGTTGTAGATGGTGTAGGGGTACACGCCCGAGCCCAGGTTGGCCATGGAGTTGCCGGTCATAAACTCAAACTCGGTATTGGCGGTGCCGCCGCCGTAGGCGCTCACGTAGAGCTTGCCGCGGCTGAGGCAGTCGGACAGGCTCTTAAAGTACTGCGGACCCTCGTAGCCGGCGCGCATGTTCTGGTAGATCGACAGATCCGAGAACGTCTCGTTCATGATGGCGATGACCGTGGGCTTCTCGCTGTCGAACTGCTCCTGGGCGGCGGCGCGCTCGTCGCTCTTGGCCGCGTCGGACTTGTCGTAGGCCTTGGCGTACTTTTTGAGCGTGGCCTTGGCATCGTCGACGGAGTAGTCGGCGGGTTTGGGCGGCTTGATGGACTGTGCCGCACTAATAAAGGCAGGCAGGTAGCCCTCGCGCCAGTAGCTCTCGAGCGGACGCCAGGTGTAGACGGTGATGCCGAGAGTGTTGTAGTAGTCGATGAGCGTAACATGCGCGGTCACACCGCCCAGGCACAGCACGGCCACGAGCAGGTTGGTGAGCAGCATGCGCTTGGCGTTGGCGGCGCCCTTCTGACGGTGCGGTGCCACCAGGCCAGCGTACTCGCACAGCAGCATGGCGATGGCGGTAAAGCCCATGGACAGCACGCAGAACAGCGAGATGGAGAAGGTGTAGCCGGTGTCGGCGACCGCGGCGGCGGTGGAGATGGCCGAAAGGTCGCCCGGCTGGATGGGCATGGACTTAAACGTGATAACGAAGAACTCGGCAATGCCCAGGATAAAGAGGGCAAAGGCCAGGACCGCGGGGGCTGCGCCGTGGCGCTGGAATAGGAAGAACAAGCCGACCATGAGCGTGGTGATGATGGCCCACTCGAGCAGGATGCACAGGGGGTAGACCCAGGTAAAGTCGTGGTTGGACGATACCTCCATGCCCAGCAGCGCAAAGACGCCGGCGAGCAGCAGGCACAGGACGGCGGCGACGAGCGGTTTGCCCACAAAGGCGCCGCGCAGGCGGGCGAGCTTGCCGGTGGGGGCGGGGGCGTCGGGCGCGGCGAACGCAAAGACGCGCGGGGCGATGCGGTCGCGTGCGATGCTGGCCCAAGCGCAGCCGGTGAGGATGGCGTTGGTCAGGATGAGCATCACAAAGGCGAGCGGCTCGTTTTGAGCGACGAGGCCCACGGCGCCCCAAATAGTCAAAAAGACCTGGAACAGGCCGAAGGCGACGCTCCACCCAAGAGCGCTTTTGGCAACGGTGCCCGACTGAGCGCGAATGGCCTTGGCCTCGCGCAAGACAAGGTAGACGGTCGCCGCAAGACCGACGAGCGAGATGGCGGCAGCGAACATGCTGAGACTCCTCACAAACTAAAACGTACGAAAGCGGGGGTTTACCCGATTGTTACCAAGATATGCGCTGCAATTGGTGTCTGCGCACAACAACCAGCCATATTAACGCGCACGTGTGGCGGTGTGGCGCAATGTAGTGGCGACCTGCGCGATAATGGACGGGAATTACACGGAAACGTAAAGGCTTCTTAAAGAATTAGCGAGGATGAGGCGATGAACGAGCAGGTTTGTATGACGAGTGCGGGCGACGTGGGCGCTGGCATGGACGCGGGCGGCTATCCGGTCGAGACCACGGGCAACGCGGTGCTGGACACGTTGGAGCACCGTTCCTCCACGCGTGCCTTTGCGCGTGATGACGACGACCGTCCCGTGGCGGCGACCGACGAGCAGCGGGCGGCGATTCTGCATGCGGCGAGTCGCGCGCCGTCGGCAGGCGCCATGATGATGTATTCCATCGTGAGTATTCGCGAGCAGGCCACGCTCGATCGCCTGGCCGACCTGTGCGACCATCAGCCCATGATCGCCAAGGCGCCCTGGGCACTCATATTTGTGGTCGATTATGCCAAGTGGATCGATCTGTTTGAGCATGTGGGCTGCTTTGAGCCCGAGTATATAGAGCGTACGGGCAAGTCTCCCCGTCGTGCGCCGGGTCTGGGCGACTTTGCCATCGCGGCGCAGGATGCCGTGATCGCCGCGCAAAACGCCGTGGTTGCCGCCGAGGCCCTGGGCCTGGGGAGCTGCTATATCGGTGATATCGTCGAGAATGCCGAGGAAGTTGCCGAGCTGCTCGATCTGCCGCCCTATACCATGCCGCTGTCGATGCTCATCATCGGCACGCCCCGTAAGGAGCGTCCGGCCATTGCGCATCCCGTGGTGAACCTGGTGCACGAGGAGCGCTACTGCCGCGCCGATGCCGCGACTATGGATGCTCAGGTGGCCGAGATGGATGCGATGTTCCGCCCGCACGCCCGCGAGGTGGGCGAGCGCGTGGTGGATATCTACACCCGCAAACACACCAGTCCCTTTATGGCCGAGATGAGCCGATCCATGGAATGGTGGTTCAAAAACTGGCTCGGAAAATGACGAATGTGACAAGGGGACAGTCCTTTTGTCATATTTCATATCGCCGCGGTAGCCTAAAGACTGTATAAATCTTTATCTAGCTGGGAAAACAGTGCATTAAAACATGGGCCGATTACCTATAATCCCTTCGAACATTAAAGTTGGGAGGAAACCGGCTTATGGAACAAAAGGCCAAGGAGGCAGCCTCGCGCGCTGCGATTCCTGTGAGCATCTCGGCGATGCTCGTCACGCTGGGCGTGGTGTACGGCGATATCGGCACCAGCCCTATGTATGTAACCAAGGCGCTCGTTGCCGGCAACGGCGGCATCGGAAGCGTGACGGAGGAGTTCGTGCTCGGCGCGCTCTCCCTTGTCGTGTGGACGGTCACGCTGCTGACCACCATCAAGTATGTGCTCATCTCGCTGCGCGCCGATAACCATGGTGAGGGCGGCATCTTTGCCCTGTACAGCCTGGTCAAGCGCTGTGGCAAGTGGCTTATCATCCCCGCCATGCTGGGTGGCGCCGCGTTGCTCGCCGACGGCATCCTGACGCCGGCCGTTACCGTTACCACGGCCATCGAGGGCCTGCGCACCATCCCGGCGGTCCATGCCGTGCTCGGTGATGATCAGGGCCGCGTCGTCGCCATTACGCTCGCCATCATCATCGCGCTCTTCTTGGTGCAGCGCATCGGTACGGCCAAGATCGGTCACGCCTTTGGCCCCATCATGACGCTGTGGTTCCTGTTCCTGGGCGGCACGGGTCTGTTCTTTGTCTTCCAGCACCCCGCCGTGCTGCTGTGCCTCAACCCGGTGCGCGGCATCGCCTTTTTGTTGAGCCCCAACAACCACGCGGGCATCATGATTCTGGGCAGCTGCTTCCTCGCCACCACCGGTGCCGAGGCGCTCTACTCCGACATGGGCCACGTCGGTCGCGGCAACATCTACGCTACCTGGCCGTTCGTTAAGTGCTGCCTGCTGCTTTCCTATATGGGCCAGGGCGCTTGGCTTATGAACAACGCTGCCAACCCCGAGCTCATGGGCATTGCCGACCTCAACCCGTTCTACCAGATGCTCGCCCCGGGCCTGCGCCCGTTTGCCGTAGGCCTTTCCACCGTCGCGGCCATCATTGCCTCGCAGGCGCTCATCACCGGTGCATTCTCGCTGGTGTCCGAGGCCAGCCGTCTGGACCTCATGCCGCACATGCAGGTCTTCTACCCTGCCGAGACCAAAGGCCAGCTCTACATCCCCATGGTCAACAACGTCATGCTTGTCGGCTGCGTCATCGTGGTGCTGCTGTTCCAGAACTCGGCGCATATGGAAGCCGCCTACGGCCTTGCCATTACGCTGACTATGATGTGCACCACGCTGCTGCTCTTCTTCTACCTGCACGAGGAGCGCAAGCTCAAGGTTGCTCCGTGGATCTTCGCGGCCTTCTTCCTTTTGCTCGAAGGCTTCTTCTTTGTGAGCTCGCTCACCAAGTTCTTCCACGGCGGCTACTTCACCATCCTCATGGCTGCACTCATCATGGGCATTATGGTGTGCTGGTACAACGGCACGGCGGTCGAGCAGCGCCAGTTTACGCTGCTGCCGCTGCGTAGCTACCTGCCGCAGCTCAAGCGTCTGCGCGACGACGACCGTTACGAGCGCATGAGCGACAACATCGTGTACCTGACCAAGGACACCCATACCGACTACATCGACCGCGATATCGTCTATTCGATCTTGGACAAGCATCCCAAGCGTGCCCACGCCTGGTGGTTTGTGAATGTCGAGACCATGGACGAACCGCACACCTTTGCCTATTCTGTCGAGACGTTCGGCACCGACTACGTGTTCCGCGTGCATCTGTACCTGGGCTACAAGATCAACCAGCGCGTCAATGCCTACCTGCGTCAGGTTGTTCAGGACCTGGCTGCCACCGGCGAGCTGCCGCCGCAGACGCATGACTACTCGGTCTACAAGGATCCGGGTAACATCGGCACGTTCAAGTTCGTCATGATCCGTAAGCTTCTGGCGCCCGAAAGCGACGTGGAGCCGAGCGAGCGTACGGCCATCACGCTCAAGTACATCATCCGCCGCGCCGCCGGCACGCCTGCGCGCTGGTATGGCCTGGAGAACTCCAACGTGAGCTTTGAGTATGTGCCGCTGTTCACCAAGTTCAAGGCTGTGAACAAGATGCAGCGCCTGGCTCCCAACGAGCGCCCGTAGGCGCCGACGGGTTGCATGGAGTTGGTTTTTGATGGACAAGATTGAGACCGGGGAGGCAAGCATGGATGCAAAGATGCTTGATGGCCGCGAGGTGTTTGCCGAGATGGTGCGTGAGGTACGCGCCGATGCTGACGAAGATCGGTTTTTGACGAACCGTGCCAACATGGACATGGCCGATCGCGTGATTTCGATCGTGGCACTGGTATTTGGAGCGGTGTGCGTGTGTGCCCTGCTCGCGCACGTGCTGTTTGTCTAGCGGCTGCCGGTCGTAGAAGGCTTTACACTTAGAACCACCACGAGGGAAAACCACCACAAAGGTGCCTGTTCCCTTTGTGGTGGTTTTTGTTTTTGAGAGAGGGGCGGGGCGCTGATGGACGTCCATGCGGACGGCGATATTGCCGATAACTTTTGGTGGCGGCGCACGACGTCGACGCGTCGCGGCCCTCTGTACGACATCTGCGTGGCGGCGGGGCTGCTGTTAGCGGCGACGATTGTGGGCGTGCTGCTCGACCGCCCCGGTCTCGCTCCCAGCATCATGATCGTCTACGTGTTTGCCGTGCAGCTGTGCGCCTTTTTCACCTGGAGCCGCCTGTATTGCCTGTTGAGCTCGGCTGCCGCCGTGGCGCTTTACAGCTTCTTGTTTGTCGATCCGCGCTACTCGCTGTCGTTTATCGACCGCGTCTATCCCGGCATGTTCTTCATCATGTTTGTGGTCTCGCTTGTGTCGAGCTCGATTGCGTTGGCCCTGCGCCGCGCCTTGGCGCAGGCTGCTGCCAGCGACCGTCGCACGCATATGGTGCTCGAGACCAACCGCATGCTGCAGCGGTGTGCCGATCAGCAGCAGATTGTGCATGCCATGGCCACGCAGCTGGCTCGTCTTTCGGGCTGTCCGGTCGTGTGGTACAGCGCCGACGCCGACGATGATGACCTGCTGCCGCGTGCGACGTACACGGCCGTGGGTGACGCCGCGCCGGTGCACCAGCTGACGCCCCAGATGCCGCCGCGACTCTCGGCGTCCGCCTATGTGGGAACGCCGCTCGATGCCACCTATGGCGGCTCGGCGTTCTACGGTATATACCTGACGGTGCGCTCGGGCGACACCATGGTACGCGCGGGCGATCCCGCCTCGGTGGTGGGGGTACTCGCCATTGTCGCCGAGTCCGATGCTCTGACGCCCGAGGAGCGGACACTTGCCGATGCCATCGTGAGCGAAGGCGAGCTGGCACTCGACCGCGCCCGCGCTATGGAAGCCCGCGAGGAGGCGGCGGTGCTCGCCAAAAACGAGCAGCTGCGCGCCAACCTGCTGCGCTCCATCTCACACGATCTGCGTACGCCGCTCACCAGTATTTCGGGTAATGCCGACGTGCTGCTCGACCAGGGCTCGACCGGCACCGCCGTGCTCGACGCCCAGACGCGTCGCGGCCTGCTCCTGTCCATTCGCTCGGATGCGCAATGGCTCAACGCCACCGTCGAGAACCTGCTTGCCATCACCAAGCTCGAGGGCGACGGTATGCATCTGTCGACTACGCTCGAGCTCATGGACGATATCGTCGAGGAGGCGCTGCGCCACGTAAATCCGGCTGTGCGCGAGCACGACCTTAAGGTGGTGGCGTGCGATGAGCCGGCGCTCGTCAATGTCGATGCGCGCCTGATGGTGCAGCTGGTGGTCAATCTGGTGAACAACGCCATCACCTATACGCCTGCAGGCTCGCACATCGTGATCTCGATTAGCGTCGACGATGGACGCGTGGCGTGCTCGGTGGCCGATGACGGCCCGGGCATTGCGCCCGAGGACCGCGAGCGGATCTTTGAGTCGTTCTACACCGCCAACCACGGTTTGGCCGACAGCCATCGCAGCGTGGGTCTGGGTCTTTCGCTCTGCCGCTCCATTGCGTTAGCGCATGGCGGTAGCATAGAGGTTGCCGCGGCGGATCCGCACGGCTCGGTCTTTACGATTGAGCTTCCCGTCGCTGACGTTTCGTTTGATAAGGAGTAGCGCCGTGCCGAACTCTGCCGTAAAACCGCTCATCTTGGTCGTTGAGGACGACCCCGCCGTTCGCAACTTAATCGTTGCCGCGCTCGAGGCGCACGGCTTGCGTCATATGGCCGTGGAGACCGCCCATGCCGCCATCGCCGCCGCCTCATCGCAGACGCCGAGTATTGTGCTGCTCGATCTGGGCCTGCCCGATATGGACGGCGTCAAGGTGGTGGAGTCGGTGCGCGCATGGTCGGGCATGCCGATCATTGTGGTCTCGGCGCGCAGCGAGGATGCGGACAAGATTCGCGCGCTCGATGCCGGCGCCGACGACTACCTGACCAAGCCGTTTTCGGTCGAGGAGCTGCTCGCGCGCATTCGCACGACGCTCAGGCGTCTCTCGTATGCGCAAACGGGCGGCGTTGTCTCCGAGGGCTCGTTCGATACCGGCGAGCTGCATATCGATTTTGATGCCGGCATCGCCACGATGGACGGCGAGGAGCTGCACCTGACGCCGATCGAGTACAAGTTGCTCTGCTTGCTGGCACACAACGCCGACAAGGTGCTGACGCACCAGTTTATTTTGCACGAGATCTGGGGTACGGCGACCAAGAGCGACCTGGCGAGCCTGCGCGTCTTTATGGGTACGCTGCGCAAAAAGATCGAGTCCGACCCCGCGCATCCGCGCTATATCCAAACGCACGTGGGTATCGGCTATCGCCTGGTCACCCAAGGCTAGATCGCCAACCACCATCCCAATATGAGTTGCGGTGAAATACGGTCTAAATTTGCCTAATTCCCGGCAAAACAGTCCGTATTCTACCGCAACTTTGTTATTTGCCCTTGGGCTTGCTGGCGTAGAACTTCTTCTTTTTGGGCTTGCCGGCGGGGGAGGGTTTGCCGGCAAAGTTGGACTTGCCGTTGCCGGCCTGCGCGTGCGCGGGTGCTGCCGCACGGGGCTTGCGGGCCTCGGAGTTGCGCAGTTCCTCGACGCGCTCGGCAATTTCCTCGGCGCTAAAGCCGACCTCTGCCATGGCGTCCTCGATGGGCAGGCGGCGCACGATGTAGCAGTGATGCACCTTCTGGTTGCGCGCGAAGTCCTCGGGGATGGTCTGTGCCGTAATGTCCTCCAGCACCACGCCCGCGCGCGCGAGTTTGCGCGTCTCGGGGCGGAAGCCGCGCAGGTTGCAGCTAAAGATGGCATGGCCGCCCTGCGCGAGCAGACGCGATACGCCGGCCAAAAGCTCAACATGGTCGCGCTGGACATCCCAGGTGCGGCGGCCCATCTTGGACGAGTTCGAAAACGTGGGCGGGTCGACAAAGATCAGGTCCCAGCGGTTGCGCGTCTGGCGCTGGTCGCGAATCCAGGCGAGCACGTCGTCGCGCACAAAATGATGCTGAGGCCCCACAAAGCCGTTCTGGCGCATGTTGCGCTCGGCCCAGTCCAGATAGGTGTTGGAGAGGTCGACTGTCACGGTCTCCTCGACGCCGCCATCGGCCGCGTAGCAGGTGGCAGTGCCGGTGTAGGCAAACAGGTTGAGGAAGCGGCGCGCTTGCTTGGCGTGCTCGCGCACTAGGTTGCGGGTGACGCGGTGATCCAAGAAGATGCCCACATCCAGATAGTCGTCAAAGTTGACGGCAAAGGTGAGTCCGCCCTCTTCGATGAGTGGCAGACGACGGCGTGCGATATTGGCGCGCTCGCCCGAGCTGCCCTTGCCGGCGCCCTGTTTGCCGTACTGCGAGCCGCCGCGCGAACGCATGCGGGCCTTGGCGTGCACATGCTCGGCCGGAACATCAAGGATGCGCGGCGCGATGGCCAGAATGTCGAGCATGCGGGCTTGGGCTAGCGCGGGGTCGATGGTCTTGGGCGCGGCGTATTCGGCGATGACGAGCCAGCGGCCCGGCGTCTGCGGGCAGCCCTCGTACAGGTCGATGGCGGCGGAGTAATCGGGCAGATCGGCATCGTAGACGCGGTAGCAGCTCACGCCCTCGCGCTTGGCCCACTTGCGGCGCAGACGGGCGTTCTTACGCAGGCGGTTGGCGAACTGCTCCGACTCGGGGATGAGCACGGGCAGCGGCTTGCCGTCACCCAGGTCGAGCATGGCGGCAGGCTCGGGCATGGCGGAAGCGGCGGCTCTGTCGTTGACGTCGTCGGCATCCGCAACCTTGGCCTCGGCATCCGTGCTGGTCGCAGCCTCAAACGCTGCGGCAGCGTGGTCGAGCGAAGGCCAGACTTCGACGGTCGCCTCCTCGTTGTTGGGCATGACGGCGATTGAGCGCTCGGGCTCGGCGTGGAGCGCGCGGGCCAGCAATCCGTCGCGGGTGAGCGCGGCGACCGGCGCCGCGGCAAGCTCGGGCGCGCGGCGCAGCTCGCCGACCAGCGTCATGGCGTCGTGCATGAGCGAAAGCGGTGTCTCGGTCGTATCCGCGACCACGGCGGCACCCGCGACGGCGCCCGCATGGTCCAGTACGGTGGCGGACTTGGCGGCGCAAAAATCGACAAAGCGCTTGTAGCCGGCGCACTTAACCATGCGCTCAGCGGTCTTGCGGGCGGCGGGGTCAACATCCACGGCAACGATGCGCGCCTGGCGCTCGCGTGCCGTCGCCTCGCGCTCGCGCGCTTCGGCACGCAGCTGCTCCCACAGGGCAGCGTCATGCAGCTGCCAGCCCTCAAAGCCCCAGCGCTCGCGGACGGCACCCGGGGCGCGGTCGGTTAGGATATTCACGGCCTCCAGCAGCAGGCCGCCGCCGGCGCACGAGGCGTCGATCAGCGTAGGCAGGGCTTCGTTCTCGTAATCGTCGGCCGTTAGCTCGCGCTCGCACAGTGCGGTCCAGCCGACTTGCGCAAGCACCAGGGCGGCGTAGTCGGGGCGCAGCACGTGCGTGCCCTCGCCGGCGCGGGTCGCGGCGGGCGGCAGGCGCTTGAACAGCGGGTCGCCCGAAAGGTCCAGGCTGATGCTCGCGCGGCGCTGACGCAGCGAAAGCAGCAGGTGAACGTCGGGATCGGCGGCGTCGACATCGGCGCGACGGCCCGTGGTCTCGGCCAGACGGTCGCACAGCGCGTCCTTGGCGCGCAGGGCCGAGAAGCGCGTGTTGCGCAGCTGCTCGGTCACGCCGCGGGCGGTGATGGCGATGGTGGCGCCGGGGCGAACAATGCTCTCCCAGGCGATGTCGTAAACGCCGTCGTACAACTCATCGGCATCCTGCGCCTCAAAGCGCCCAAGCACCACAAACACGCGGCTGGCCAGGCGCGACCACAGACAGGCGCGGTAGCCTTCTTCGAGCTCGCCCTCAAACGTAGCGCGGCCCTTCAGGCGGCGGACATGCGAAAGCCCGAGGCGTTTAAGCTCGTCGGCGAGTGCGGATTCAAAGCCCTCGGGGCAGCTTGCATAAAATTCCATGGGTGACCTCTCTGATTGCGTCGCTTCATTATATGATGGATGCTTCGTTTGCCCTTATCCTCGAAAGGAACTCATATGATTGATGCGTGTTCCGAATCCGCCGTGCTCTTTTTTGACGTGGACGGCACGTTGACGTCGTTTGATCCCGACGATATGACCGACAAGGACTTCAATGCAATACATCCGTCGAAGGCTGTTGTTGATGCATTTGGTCGCTTGCGCAATGCGGGTCACCAGGCATTTATCTGCACGGGTCGTCCCTTGTGGCTGATTGCCGATGGCCTGCGCGCGCTGAACCCGGCGGGTATCGTTGCCATGGCGGGGGCGACGCTCGAGATCGAGGGACGCGTGGTGCATGAGGACTGCTTTGACGAAGACATTGTTGAGGAGCTTGCGCGTCGCGTTGTGGATGCCGGCATCGAGGTTTTTTTCGAGTCCAACGCTGCGACTTTTGCGCTGGAGCCTGTGGGCGTTGAGTGCTCGTCTTTAATCGGTACCTCTGTGGTGCACAGCGCCGAGGAGATGCGCGTCGAGGGCCGTCTGCGCGTGGGCAAGGTGTGCATCACCGCGGGCGACCTGGCGCGCGTAGCCAGCGATGACGGCTTTATCGATCGCGAGTTTGAGCTGTGCAACACCGGTGGTCAGAATCGCGAGCTGAGCCCCAGGGGCATTGACAAGGGCGTGGGCGTGGCGCGAGCGCTGGCGTATCTGGGCCGCGAGGGAAATGCGCGCACTTTTGGCTTTGGCGATTCGGGCAACGACCTGGGCATGCTCGCTGCGGTCGAGACGGCTGTCGCCATGGGCAACGCCATGCCCGAGGTCAAGGCGGTCGCCGACTACGTGACCGACGATGTCGCACACGACGGTACCGTCACCGCCATGCGCCACTTTGGGTTGATCTAATAAATGGCCGGGTCGCCCGCAGTGGGACGACCCGGCCATTTGAGCTATTTTGCAATATAGAGCTTGGGATGACTGCGACTGCTCTCGATCGCCGCCGTCATGATGCCCTCGTCGTCTCCATCAACGATGATGCCATCGAGGTCATCGATTTGCGCGGACTGATAAAAACTGGTCTTGTTGAACTTTCCCTGGTCAACCATCATATAGCCCTGGTTTGAGTTGGTCAGGTACATATGCTTAATCATGGCCGAGAAGTCGTGCTCGACGGTAAAGCCGTGGTCGGGGTGGAATCCGTCGGCACTGACAAACGCCTTGTCGGCATGTAGTTTGCTCATGCAGTCGAGCGTTAGTGCGCCCGCGAGATAGAGGTGGCCCTTGCGCACGGAGCCGCCCAGCAGCACTACCGAAGCATTGGGGAGATTGAAGCTGGCGTAGTTTGCGATTGCAAGATCGCCGGTGATAATGGTGATCTCATGCTTATCCATGAGGGCTTTAGCGAAGTAAAAGCCTGTGGTGCCGATATCAATTACCAGAACATCGCCATCATCAACAAGAGTTGCTGCGGTTGCGGCGATGGCCTCCTTGGCCTCGACTTGGACATTGATGCGCTCCTCGGGATACGAGATTGCGTTGGAGCGAGAAAGCGATACCGCTCCGCCGCGTACGCGACGCAGCTTGCCTTCGGATTCCAGTGAGACGAGGTCGTGTCGTGCGGTGACTTCCGAAACCGAAAAACGGCGAACGATGTCGGATACCGAGATATTTGGCTTTTCGGCCAGCCAATTCATGATAAATCGCTGACGCTCGGCCGGTGAAAGGTCTGAAGTAGATGCCATATGCCGCTCCTTTTGAACAAAAGGCAAAAGATGCGCCTTTCGTAATCGAAATATAACGTATCGATATGAAAAGAACAAGGTAAATTCGAATGAATCGAATGAACGGAATGGCATGTCCTAAATGCATGCGTAGCAGATAGTTCGCACGTAGACGGGCTATAAAGAGTCTCATTCTGAAGGCGCCGCCCAAAAGAAGTACGTTCACACCCGATATTCGACCGCTCACGGAAAGTTGACAATTGAGCTTTCGATAGCTTTTGAAATGGTTTATAAAAGAAAACCGAAAAGCTTTTGAAACAAAGAAGAAGGCTTTCGATAGCAATAGTGCTAGATGAGAAAGGACCGAACATGGCTATCAAGGTGTTTGCCGACGGCGCTAACCTCGAAGGCATGCTTGACATGCATGACAATGGTAACGTTCAGGGCTTCACGACCAATCCTTCCCTTATGAAGGCCGGTGGCGTGACTGACTACCGCGCTTTTGCCAAGACGGTTCTTGAGCACATTACCGATGTGTCGGTCTCTTTTGAGGTGTTCGCCGACGACGAGGCGGGTATGGAGGCCGAGGCTCGCGAGATTGCAACCTGGGCAGACAACGTCTATGTTAAGATTCCGGCGCTCAACACCAAGGGCGAGTCCACTGCCGCGCTGGTCAAGCGCCTTTCTGCCGACGGCATCAAGGTGAATGTCACCACTATCTTCACGCCCGAGCAGGTCGACGAGTTCGTCGATGCCGTTTCTGCCGAGACCCCCTCTATTCTGTCTATCTTTGCCGGTCGCATTGCCGATACCGGCGTCGATCCGCTGCCCCTCATGGCGGAGTCCGTAAAGAAGGCTGCCGTTAAGCCTGCTGCCGAGGTTCTCTGGGCGTCTACGCGCGAGGTCCTCAATATCTTCCAGGCGGAGTCCGTTGGATGCCAGATCATTACGGTCCCCAATGCCATTCTTGCCAAGCGCAAGAATTTCGGGAAAGATTTGCTTGAGTATTCGCTTGATACGGTCAAGGGCTTTGCCCGCGACGTTCAGGCGCTTGGTTTTCATATCTTGCCCGAGGAGTAGGGGACGAGCATGCTGACCGATCTTCTTAAACCCGAGCTTGTTGCCTGCCACGTCGAGGCCTCCGACTGGGAGGAAGCGATCAGGGCATGCGGTAAGTTGCTCGTAGACGCTGGCAAATGCGACCAGAGCTATGTTGACGCCATGATTTCATCGGTTCACAAATTCGGCCCCTATATGGTCTTGGAAGAGGGCATCGCCATGCCCCACGCCCAGGCAGATGGCAATGTGAGTGAAGCGGGAATCTGTATCGTCACGCTTGACCCTGCCGTTGCGTTTGGACACGAGGATTTCGATCCGGTTCACGTGCTCGTGGGTATTTGCGCACCCGACCCCAAGGCTCATCTTGGCTGCTTGGCGGAGCTTTCGCAGATGTTCGAGGACGAAGACTGCGTTGCCAAGCTCAGCGCATGCGATACGCCCGAGCAGGTTTTGGAGACCATGCGTTCATTCTTTTAGGCCTTAATGGCACGGCGATGCGTCGCCGCTTTTGGATAGACGGAAAACCGTCACGTGTAGGAGAGGAAGGTTGCCATGCATATCATCACCGTATGCGGAAACGGCATCGGGTCTAGCCTGATGCTCGCTGGCAAAGTCGAGGAGCTTTGCGAGGAGGAGGGCATCAAGGCCGACGTTGAGTCTATGGACCTGAACGGTGCTTCTTCCGCAAATCCGGATCTGTTCATCACCGTTAAGGAACTCGCTCCCGAGCTCCACGGCAACGTTGTGATCGTTCGCAGCTATGTGAACAAGAAGAAGATCCGCGAAGACGCCCTCGAGGCAATCAAGGCGGCCGCCGCTAACGCCTAAAGCGGCACAAAAAAGGGCGGTTCCCTGTGGAAGAGGGAAACGCGCCCACGTTAGAGAGAAAGGAAGCGCAGATGCAAGCCATCCTTCCCATACTTGAGTTTATCCAATCGATTCTGACCAAGCCAGCATGGATCATGGGTCTATTTGCCTTTGTGGGCCTTGTCGCGCTTAAGCGTCCTGCCCACAAGGTGATGACGGGCACCCTGAAGCCCATTCTGGGTTACATCATGCTGTCTGCCGGCGCCGCTGTTGTCCAGGAGAACCTTGCTCCGCTGGGTACCTTCATCGAGACCGGTTTCCACATCACCGGCGTCGTGCCCAACAACGAGGTCGTCGTTTCGATGGCTCAGAGCGTCCTCGGCGTTCAGACCATGATGATCCTGATTCTCGGCTACGTCGTGAACATTATCATTGCCCGCTTTACCAAGTTTAAGTACATCTTCCTGACGGGCCATCACAGCATGTTCATGGCTTGCCTGCTGTCTGCCGTTCTGCAGGCATCTGGCTTCCAGGATGTCCAGCTTGTCATCGTGGGTGGCATGTTCCTGGGCCTCGTGAGCGCTATGCTTCCCGCCGTTGGTCAGCGTTTCACCGAGAAGGTTACCGATGGCGATGAAATCGCCATGGGCCACTTCGGTTCACTCGCCTATTACATCTCCGCTGCAGTCGGTACGCTTTTTGCTAAGGACGCCGAGGAGAACAGCACCGAGAAGATCGAGGTTCCCGAGAAGTTCTCCTTCCTGCGCGACACCACCATCTCCACGGCTCTCACCATGGCCTTCTTCTACCTGGTTACCGCTTTCGCCGCTTACATCGCAGATCCTGCGGTCGTTACCAAGACCGCTGGCGGCGACAATGTAATCGTCTACGCCCTGACCTGTGCTCTGTCCTTCGCCGTCGGTGTCACTATCGTCTACAACGGCGTTCGTATGATCCTTGCCGACCTGGTCCCGGCTTTCCAGGGCATCTCCAACAAGCTGATCCCCGGCGCCATCCCCGCCGTCGACTGCGCCGTCTTCTTCCCCTATGCTCCCACCGCCGTCATCCTCGGCTTTGTCGCTTCCTTCATCGGTGGCGTGGTCGGTATGTTCATCGTGGGCGCTACCCTGGGCATCTTCATCATCCCGGGCATGGTTCCCCACTTCTTCTGCGGTGCTACCGCAGGCATCTACGGCAATGCTACCGGCGGTCGCAAGGGCGCAGCTCTTGGTGCTTTCGTCAACGGCCTGCTCATCACCTTTGCCCCGGCTCTGCTCCTGCCCGTTCTTGACGTCTTTGGCTTCAAGAACACTACGTTCGGCGACTTCGATTTCTCCGTCATTGGTATTACGCTCGGCCGCGCTGCCGAGGCCTTCGGTACCACCGGTGTCTACGCGATTCTCGCTGTCCTTCTGGTCGTCGCCTTCGTCCCCAACTTCATCCACACCAAGGGTGCTGTGATCAATCACGTTGAGGAAGAGTAATCCAGGCGTACGTTAAGCCCTAATCGGGCGGAGCTCCGATAACCGGCTCCTACACGGAAGCGGTGACGTCTCAAATGAGGCGTCACTGCTTTTTACTTTGGGGCGATTGTGAAAACGAGCCGGCAAGGCGCTGCTTCTGTTCCGTGAACGGAATTAACCGCAATGATCGGCAAAAACGTTTTGCCGCTGGGGCGTCGATATAAAAATGGTAAATCTGCAAAACCGTTCGCCGAGAAGATAAAAACCCGCAGCTCACGCCTTGATGAACGTAGGTAAAGTGTTTAGCAGTTCAACACCCATATGCAAGCGAAAGTTTTGTTGCGGTATCTGCAAGTTTTCCCATTGGATGAGAAAAACTTGCAAGTTCGACGATGGGCAGCGGCGGTTCGTCCTTTGCTGTTACTTCCCCTGCACCATGGTGAGGGAGATCTTTTTGCGGTCGCGATCGACCTTCTCGACCCACACCTTGACCGTATCGCCGACGCGCACCACGTCGCTCGGGTGCTTGACGAAGCGGTTGGCCAGCTTGGAGATGTGTACGAGGCCGTCCTGGTGCACGCCCACGTCGACGAACGCGCCAAAGTCGACGACGTTGCGCACCGTGCCCTTGAGTTCCATGCCGGGCTCCAGGTCGTCGATGGAAAGTGCCGAGCGGCTAAAGACCACTTCGGGCGCGTCGTCGCGCGGGTCGCGGCCGGGCTTCTTGAGCTCGTTGACAATGTCGATGAGCGTGAGGGTGCCGCAGTTCAGATCGCTTGCCAGTGCCGAGATACTGCCCAGACGGCGCTCAATGTCGGGCACGCCGCCGCGGCTGAGCTCGCTGGCTTTAACGCCTGCGCGCTCCAGGACGGCCGTGGCCACCTCGTAGCTCTCGGGGTGGACGCTTGTCGCGTCGAGCGGGTTCTTGCCGCCGCTGATGCGCAGGAAACCCGCGGCGTTGAGGTATGCCTTGGGTCCCAGCTTGGGGACCTTCTTGAGCTGGCGGCGATCGGTAAAGGCGCCGTTTTCCTCGCGGTAGGCCACGATATTCTTGGCTACGCTCGGCGTGATGCCCGATACATATCCCAGCAGGCTTGCGCTCGCGGTGTTGACGTCGACGCCCACGCGGTTGACGACGTCCTCCACCACGTGGCCCAGGGTGCGCGAGAGCTCGGTCTGGTCAAGGTCGTGCTGGTACTGGCCAACGCCGATGGACTGGGGCGGAATCTTGACGAGTTCTGCCAGCGGGTCCTGCAGGCGGCGGCCCAGGCTCATGGCGCCGCGCACGGTGACATCCAGATCGGGATATTCCTGGCTGGCAAGCTCGGAAGCGGAGTACACCGATGCGCCGGCCTCGTTGACGATGGTGTATCGCAGTCCAGGTGCCTGCTCGGCAATGAACTCCGAGACGACTTCCTCGGTCTCGCGGCTGGCGGTGCCGTTGCCGATGACGATGGTGTTGACGCCGTCCTTCTTGACGAGGCGAGCGAGCTCGCGCTTGGTGCCGGCGACGTCGTGGCGCGGCTTGGTGGGGTAGACCACGCCGTGGTCGAGTAGCTTGCCGGTCTCGTCCATGACGGCGACCTTGCAGCCGGTACGGTAGCCCGGATCGAGCGCGAGCACGCGGGCACCGCGCACGGGGCGTGCCGAGAGCAGCCCCTCGAGATTCTTGGCAAAGACGTTGATGGCCTCGGTTTGCGCACGGACGGTGAGTTTGGCACGGGCCTCGCGCTCCAGCGAGGGGGCCATGAGGCGCTTGTAGCCGTCGGCGATGGCGGCATCGAAGATGGGAGCAAACACGCCCTGGCGTCGGGGCCAACGGCTGCCGAGGCGCGCTGTGGCGGCAGCGCCGTCGACGTTCACGCGCACGCGGAGCTTGCCCTCGCGCTCACCGCGGTCGATAGCCAACACGCGGTGGTTGGGTATACGGCGCAGTGGCTCGTCATAGCTGTAGTACGGCTCGTAGGGGGTCTTCTCGGCGGGGTCGGTGGCCTCGACGACGATATCGGCAGTGTTTTGCGTAAAGGCGCGTAGGTCGGCGACGTTCTCCGGGTCCTCGGCTACCGTCTCGGCCACGATGTCGGCGGCGCCGGCGAGCGCCTTCTCGGGCGTGTTGAAGCCGGCCTCCTCGTGGACGTATGCCGCGGCGGCGTCGAGTGCGCTGCCCTTGGCGGATGCCTGCATGATGATCATGTTGGCGAGCGGCTCCAAGCCTGCCTCGCGGGCCTTCTGCGCGCGGGTCATGCGCTTTTTGCGGTAGGGCTTGTAGAGGTCCTCGACACGCTGGAGCTGCGTGGCCTCGCGAATCTGCTGCTCGAGTTCGGGCGTGAGTTTGCCCTGGGCGTCGATAAGCAGAATGACGTCCTCTTTACGCTGCTCAAGATTGCGCAGGTAGGACAGGCGCTCGTCGAGGGTGCGCAGGGCGACATCGTCCATGCCGCCCGTGGCTTCCTTGCGGTAGCGCGAGATAAAGGGAATGGTGTTGCCCTCGTCGATGAGCTTGACGGCCGCCTCGATATTGGCGGCCTTAAGGTTGAGCTCGTGGGCAAGCTGGGCGATAAGATCCATGGGACTCCTTGCGTTTAAGGTGCGTTTGCAGCACAGGGCTACCAAGGATACCACCCGTCCCAAAAGACTGTTTTGGGGCCGCGCCACGAAAACGACCTATCTACTACGTTTGAACCGTAGGGGCTGACCATACCTGGGTTCTCCGAAAATCGGCAAGACGTTTACCTGCGGTTTTTATTTCGCGAAATTCGGCATGGTTGAGGGCGATCGGTTAAACGTAGTAGATAGGCGCATTTCGTGGCGAACGAATCAAGCCGAGGTGCAAAATAGCCCCCCGCCCAGAAAAATCGTCGGAAAGGTAGCAAAATGCCCCGCGGGCAGGAGGCTGCTCGTGGGGCAAAGAAGAGGGGCTTGTTGGTGGCGGACCGAAGGGTTCGGCATGGGGCTTCTGCCGCGGTCGCTCTTAAGGCATTACAGCTCGACGAGCTGGCCGGTCTCGGCGGCCTCCTTGATGGCGTTGAGAAGCGTGAGCGTCTTGACGTTATCGGCGGGGGTCACGACGGGCTCGACCTCGCGGCGGACAACCTTCACAAAGTGCTTGAGCTGCATCTTGTGCGGCAGTGCCGGGTCCACGGCTGGAATCTCCATCTGCAGCGGCTTGTGCCAGTTGGAGGCGCCGTCGTAGGAGAACTGGTGCAGGCGGGGCAGCGACAGGGCGCCCAGGGTTCCGCCGATAAAGTAGGCGTCGGCGTCGAAGGGGCGGTACTGCGGATCCTCGCGAGCGGTTGCCTCCCAGTTCCAGGGGCTGGCGGTGGCGTCGGAGATGGTCATGCTTGCGAGCGCGCCATCGGCAAAACGGACGTTGACCACAGCGGAGTCCTCGGTCTCAAAACCGCGGGCGGCGCTGGACTGCATGCCCTGGACGGCAACGGGCTCGCCCAGCAGGTAGCGGAGCAAGTCGACGTCGTGAACCAGGTTGACCAAGATCGGTCCGGCACCCTTCTTGCGTCGCCACTCGACATCGAAGTACTCGTCATTCTTATAGATCATGTAGTGGAAGCTCGACACGGTGAGCTTGCCCAGCTCGCCGGACTCGATGATCTCCTTGGCCTTGTTGACGAAGGGGTTGTGGCGACGGTGCTGACCCACGAGCACGGGCACGCCGGCGGTCTCGGCCTCGGCGGCAAAGGCCTGGGCATCCTCGAGGTCGTTGGAGATCGGCTTTTCTACCAGCGGCACGATGTTGCGCTTCACAGCCTCGCGAGCAACGCCCAGATGCAGGTCGTTGGGGGTGGCGATGATGACGGCCTCGGGCTTGACCTCGTCCATCATCTGGGCGGGATCGGTGTAAAACGGTACGCCGGCGGTCTCGGCCGTGGCGCGGGCGCCCTCAAAGGCGTCGGCGATGGCGACGAGCTCGGCCTCGGGCTCCTCGGTGACAAAGCGGATGTGGTTGCGGCCCATGGCGCCGGCGCCGATAACGGCAATGCGGACGGGGTTGAGCTCAGACATTTCGACTCCTTAATACTGGTGGCCGGTGGAATGCGACAAAGGGACTGTCCCTTTGTCGCATCGGTAAAACTAGGCGGACTTCTTCTTGCTGTCGGAGACCATCATGTAGACGGTGAGCACGACGGCGATGGCGGCGATCACAATGGCGCCGTAGAAGGACTGCTGGTAGGCGGCGCTGTCGGCCTCGGCGTGATACAGCACGGCGGTGATGGGCTGGCTGATCCAGGTGGAAGCGGCGTAGCCTAAAAACATGATGCCGTAGTTGACGCCGATGTTGCTGGTGCCAAAGGCGCCACCGGTGAGCGGCGGGTAGATGACGAGCAGAGCGCCAAAGCTAAAGCCGAGCAGGGCGAGCGCAACAAAGAACATGGCCTGCGTAAAGCTCATCGACATGATGACGAGAGCGACGATGGTGACGACAAGACTGATGAGCAGCGACTTGTAGGCGCCGAGCTTGTCGATGATCTGGCCAAAGGACAGACGGCCAACCAGGTTGGCGCAGGTGTTGACGGAGACCACCACGCCGCCGAGGGCGACGGCCGCGGCGCTCGTGGGGTCGGCGAAGAGCTGGACGGCGGCGATGGAGGCAACCTTGCCCACGAGCAGGGTGCCCGCGGTGGCGGCAAAGGCGAAGGTGACGATGAGGACCCAGAAGCGCGGGGTCTTGACCATCTCGCCCGGGGTGAGGTCACCGAAGGTGCCGGCGTGCGCGCCGCCCTTGGGGGCCTCGAAGCCCTCGGGCAGCCAGCCGGCCTCGGGGGCCTTCAGGAACAGGGCGGAGGCGGCGATCGTCACAAAAAAGATGACGCCGAGCGCCTTAAGGGCGCCAAAGATGCCCAGGCTCGGGATGAGCAGCGAGGCGAGCACCGGGGACAGCACGGCGGGACCGGCGGTTGAAGCGGCCAGGGTGATGCCGGAGGCGAGACCCTTCTTGTCGATGAACCACTTTTGGCCGGTGGTGAGCGCGGGGTTGTAGCCCAGGCCGTTGCCGACGGCGGCGACGAGCGAGAACCACAGGTAGAACTGCCACGGCTCGGTGACGGTGCCGGACATGAACCAGCCCAGGCCGTAGCACACGGCGGCGGCGATCACGACGTTACGCGGGCCGATCTTATCGGAGATACGGCCGGCGAAGATGCCCGTCACGGCCATGATGGTCTGAAAGACCGGGAAAGCCCAGGTAAGGGCACTCGACCACTCGGGGTAGACGGCGAGCAGGTTCTTGCTCACGACAGAATACAGCGCGATGGAGCTGATGAAGAACATGGTGACGCACGCGGCGGAAAGCACGACGGCGCGACCCTTGTTGGAGTTGGTGGAAGCCATTGGACTCTTTCTAATCGATGTGGGAGAGGAGCGGTCGTATCCGCGGACCTCCCTGTCAGGTTGGTTTACTGGTCAGTTGGCTTGGCGACGCCGGACTCATCGGACCAAAGCTCGACACCCTTGTTCTTAAGGTAGTTGTCGGCATAGGCGCGACGGCCGCCGGGCTTGGCGGTGAGGTCGCCCATCATGTTGGAGAAGCCGCCGTCGACCTTGATGGCGTCGCCGGTGGTAAAGTCCGAGCGCTTGGACGCCAGGAACATGACGGCGTTGGCGATATCGCTGACCTCGCCGATGCGGCGCGTGGCGATCAGACGGCTGCGACTCTTTTCGACCTCGGGGTCGGCGTAGAAGTTGGCCGACATCGGGGTCTTAACGAAGCAAGGCTCGACGCAGTTGGAGCGGACGCCGTAGGGGCCCCACTCGGCAGCCAGCATCTTGGACATCATGTTGACGCCGGCCTTGGTGGAGCTGTACACGCCCGAGAACGTCTCGGGGGAGTGGCTAGCGACGGTCGAGATGTGCACCAGGCGGCCCTGGCCGGCCTTGATCATCTCGCGACCAAAGCGCTGCGAGGTGATGAAGTAACCGGTGAGGTTGACGTTGATGACCTCGTTCCAGTCGGAGAGCGGCAGGTCCTCCATGGCGGCGAAGCGCAGGATACCGGCGGTGTTGACGAGGACGTCGACACGGCCGAAGTCGGCGATGGTGGCATCGACGGCGGCCTGAACCTCGGCCTCGTCGGTGGCGTTCATCTTGTAGCCCTCGGCGTGGATGCCAAACTCGGCGGCGAGGTCGGCGGCTGCGGCCTTGACCTTTTCCTCGTCCAGGTCGAGCAGGACGACGTTGGCGCCGTTGCGGGCGAACTCGCGGCAAATCTCGACGCCCATACCGCCGAGTGCGCCGGTCACGGCGCAGACATCGCCCTCGAGCTTAAGCCAGTTGCTCATAGGAACTTCCCTTCTTGTGCCTTCCTGTGGGTCGTTCCCATTAATCGACCCACGTGGTTTTCGCAGGTTATCGTATGCTTTGCATTTACGCAGATGAATTGCATATTTGTTAGAATGGCGTTAACCGTAGGTTTACACTGTGCGATGCAGTTTATGCTCAACTGAGCGCGTGACCTGCGAAAACAACCCCCTGTGGCACCATGTGGCCACGGGCGCGAAAACGGGAGATTGACGTGTACGATCGACGACTTGAGGCCATATCGGCCGCCGCGGAGCTGGGGAGCTTCTCGCGTGCGGCGGCAAGATTGCGCGTGTCGACCCCGGCCCTCGTCAAGCAGGTGTCGGGCTTCGAGGCCGAGTTTGGCATCACGTTGTTCGAGCGCTCGCACTCGGGCGTCAAGGTGACGCCGGCCGGCGCACTGCTGGTGGACGACGCGCGCTCGATCATGCGGCAGTCCGAGGACGCGCTGCGCCGTGCCCGACGCGCGGCGGGCGATGGCGGTGCCGTGCGCCTGGGCGTATCGATGATGTGCCCAGGACGCCAGACGCTGTCGATGTGGACGGGCATCCACGATCTGGAACCGTCGTTGCGATTTGAGATCGTGCCGGTGAGCGACCTCTATGACGAGCGCGAATCCGTCATGCGCAGCTTGGGCCGCGAGGTCGATGTGGTGCAGTCGAGTTTTTCGACCCCGCGCTGGGGTGACGCCTGCCAAAAGCTCCGCATCGTTAACGTGCCGTTTTATATCGACCTGCCGCGCACGAGCCCGCTGGCGCGCAAGAATCGCATTACGGTCGCCGACTTGGAGGGTATGCGTCTGCGCGTGCTCCGCCACGGCAACGACGCTATGGACAGCCTGCGTATCGATCTTTTGGCAGACGGCGGCGTGGACGTGATCGATGTGGATAGCTTCGACTTTGCGCTCTTTAACGAGGCGGAGGAAAAGGGTGACGCGGTGCTCACCTGCGGCGCATGGTCGGGGGTGCACCCGGCCTTTGTGGGCGTACCGTTCCTGTGCGGCCGCGAGGTGCCGGTCTTTTTGCACTATCCGCTCGAGCCGACCCTCCAAGTACAAAAATTCATCAACGCCATGGCACAACTTCTCAAATAGCCAAAAGAGTCCCGTCCCAAATTAGCTACCCTTTGCTACGGGTTTAGCGGTCCTCGCGTTGCGGCCCGGCTGCCTCGGCTGTCTTTACGCGGTTCTTGTCGATGTACATGTTTTTGTCGGCCTGGGAAAAGAGCTCGCGCATCGTAGGCGGTTCATCAAAATCACTGGAAAGCGCATAGCCCACCGCATAGCTGATAGGCATGTCGGGATGAGTCTCGGAATACTCGTTCACGTTCGCGCGAACCCGAGCGAGACAGGACTCCACGGCAGCTCGATCGGTATCTCGCAGCACCGCGATAAACTCATCGCCGCCGTCGCGGCCCACAAAGCAGGTCTCCGACGCCACGCGCCCCAGCTGCTGGGCAAAAGAACGGATGTATTCGTCGCCCTTCTCGTGGCCGAAGCTGTTATTGACCGTATGCAGATTGTTAAGGTCGAAGACGCACACCGCAACGGGCGCCTCCGCGGAGACAGGTTGCTCCTGCCCCAAGACCTCCTCGCACTTGTTCTTGTTGGGCAGTCCTGTGGCTTCGTCGAGATAGACTTTGTTCTGCAGTTCGCGATTGAGCGCGGCAGTTCGCACCGCGCGAACAAGTTCGACCGCAAAGGTCGCCACCAAGCCCATGATGTCGATGATCACCAGGCCCTCGAGATAGTTGAGCGCCGACGCCTTCTCCTGAGAGTAGTCCTCTGCGAGTCGCGTAGCATCGTCGCAAATGCCAAAGAACTCCTCGCTCATGGAGATGATGTCGGTGTTCTCATAGCCGACTTCGCGCACGCGGATGATCTCGGTGCAAAGCTCATCAAAATAATTTGCAAGCTCGGTCATTTTTGCCTGATACTCATCGTCGTCGAGACGGACGAGGTTGAGGTCGTCACTTCCGTAACGCAAACCGTTGATGTATGAATCCACGGCTTTGAGCAGGTCATCTTGAGGCTGGCCCGCATCCTCGAGCTTAACGATTCGCTGCGTGGTACCGCGCACCAGACCGGCGTAGTTGACCACACGCGCCGTGCCCTGGATATCGGAGACGAGCAGCATAACATTGATGAAGAAGAAGATGAGAACTGCCGTGAGCACCATCATGAGCAGGCGCACCGCCTGGCCGGCCTTCTTGGCGACAGAAGTATTCACAAGTTCACTCCCCTAAATGACAAAAGAACAGGTAGCACGCAGTGTGCTGAAATTCATGGGTGGTTAACTCTACCATATGGGCCAGCAGCCTCAAACTGCAGCAGACGCTCGTCCAAATTGGCGTGACGCTTGCCTTGTTGTTCTTGACCTGGCCGCGCTATCGGACATGCTTCTGGTCTTGGATCACCATGGGAAAGCTCATCCCGTTTTGTGCGTCTAGAGTGGGATGCGGCTTCCCAAAGGTGCCGTTAGGGGAAATCACATCCCGGTTTACCCCCTTGAAATGGGATGCCGTTTCCCGGAGGGGGTCCAGCGGGAAACGGCATCCCATTTTGGGCCCGAAAAGTGGGATACGGTTTCCGGCCGGCATGAAAAAGCCTCCGCAGCTCGTGTGGCTGCGGAGGCTTTATTCGTTGCGGCGCATTGTGTTTGGGTCGCTGAGATGAGTCGATTTGCCCCGAAAGAGGAGGGCATTGACCTTAGGGTCATGCCCGACGAATGAGCGGCAAATCGGCCATCTCGGCGAGCCGAACTACTCCAGCTCAAACGCTCCGGTATAGAGCTGGTAGTAATACCCGCGCTTGGCAATCAGCTCGTCGTGGTTGCCGCGCTCGATGATGCGGCCGTGATCCAGACAGATGATCGCGTCGGAGTTGCGCACGGTGGACAGGCGGTGCGCGATGACAAACGTCGTGCGGCCTTCCATGAGCTTGTCCATGCCGGCTTGCACGATGGCCTCGGTGCGGGTATCGATGCTCGACGTGGCCTCGTCCAGGATCATCGCCGGCGGATCGGCGACGGCGGCGCGTGCGATCGAGATCAGCTGGCGCTGGCCCTGCGACAGCTGGGCGCCGTTGCCGGTGAGCATCGTGTCGTAGCCGTCGGGCAGGCGGGTGATAAAGTCGTCCGCGCCGGCGAGCTTTGCTGCCGCGATGCACTCCTCGTCGGTGGCATCCAGATTGCCGTAGCGGATGTTATCCATCACGGTGCCGGTGAACAGGTTTACGTCCTGCAGCACCACGCCCAGCGAGCGGCGCAGGTCTGCCTTGCGGATCTTGTTGACGTTGATGCCGTCGTAGCGAATCTTGCCGTCGGCGATGTCATAGAAGCGGTTGATGAGGTTGGTGATGGTCGTCTTACCGGCACCGGTGGCGCCGACAAACGCGACCTTCTGGCCCGGCTTGGCAAACACGGACACGCCGTGCAGCACCTCGTGGTCGGGCGTGTAGCCAAAGTCGACGTTGTCCATGACCAAGTCGCCACGCAACGGCACGTACTCGATCTCGCCGGTTGCGCGGTGCGGATGTTTCCACGCCCACATGCCAGTGTGGTGGTCGGCCTCCTCGAGCTGCCAGGTATCGGGGTTCACCTGAGCGTTGACAAGCGTCACATAGCCTTCGTCGGCTTCGGGCTCCTCGTCGATGAGCTCAAAGATACGGTCGGCGCCGGCGAGGCCCATGACCACGGCGTTGATCTGCTGCGAGATCTGGCCGATCTGTCCACAGAACTGCTTGGTCATGTTGAGGAACGGCACCACGACGGCGATGGACAGCGCCATGCCCGAGATGCTCAGGTTGGGCACGCCCAGCGCTAGGAAAATGCCGCCGGCCAGTGCGACCAGCACGTAGAGCAGGTTGCCCAGGTTCATAAGGATGGGCATGAGGATGTTGGCGTACATGTTGGCCTTCTGCGAGACCTCGAAGAGCTTTTCGTTGCGCTCGTCAAAATCGGCCTCGGCGGCAGACTCGTGGCAGAATGCCTTGACGACCTTCTGGCCGTTCATGACTTCCTCGATATGGCCCTCGACCACGCCGAGCTCGGTCTGCTGCGCAATAAAGAAGCGCGCGGAGTTGGAGCCGAGCAGCTTGGTCATAAAGGTCATAAAGACGACGCCTGCCACAATGACCAGGCACATCCAAACGCTGTAGTACAGCATGATAAAGAACACCGTGACGATGACGATGGTCGTCATGAGCAGGTTGGGCAGCGACTGGCTGATCATCTGGCGCAGCGTGTCGATGTCGTTGGTGTAGTGGCTCATGATGTCGCCGCGCTGGTGCGTGTCGAAGTAGCGAATCGGCAGGTCCTGCATGCGGTTGAACATCTTCTCGCGCAGCTTCTCGAGCGAGCCCTGCGTGACGATGGCCATGGCGCGGTTCCAGAACAGCGAGGACAGGATGCCGACGCCGTAGATGCAGGCGAGGGTGGTCACGAGCTGTGCGATCTTGGGCTGTGCAGCTTCCCAATCGCCCGACTGCCACGATTCGCTAATAATCTGCAGGGCGCTTTGAAGGAAGGTCGCGCCGATGGAGTTAATGATGGCGCAGAGAACCACGCCGACGACGACGAGGGGCAAAAGCACGGGGTAGAAGCCAAAGAGCGTCTTGATGAGGCGCGACATGGTGCCACCCTTGCGGTTGAGCGCGCGCTCGGCGGTCGTTGCCTTACTCATGTGCCTCGCCTCCTTCCTGGGTCTGAGCTTGTGTTGCGGATGCCTCGGTGTCGGCTTCGACGGCCTCTTCGCCCTCGGCAGACATCTTGTTCTGCGAGGTAAAGGTCTCGCGGTAGATCTCGCTCGTCTTGAGCAGCTCATCGTGGTTGCCGATCTGCGCGATGCGGCCGCCCTCCATGACGATGATGCGGTCTGCATCCTGCACGGAGCTAATGCGCTGGGCGATGATGAGCTTGGTCGTGTTGGGCAGATAGCTTGCCAGCCCTGCGCGGATCTTGGCGTCGGTCTTGGTGTCGACGGCGCTGGTGGAGTCGTCCAGGATCAAGATCTTGGGGCGACGCAGCAGGGCACGCGCAATGCACAGGCGCTGCTTCTGACCGCCCGAGACATTGGAGCCGCCCTGCTCGATCCAGGTGTCATAGCCCTTGGGGAAGCCATCGACAAACTCGTCGGCGCAGGCCAGATGTGCCGCCTCGCGGACCTCTTCGTCGGTGGCGTTCGGGTCGCCCCAACGCAGGTTCTCGGTAATCGTGCCGCTAAACAGCACGTTTTTCTGCAATACCATGGCCACTTGGTGGCGCAGAGCGTCCAAGTTGTAGTCGCGTACGTCTATGCCGCCCACGCGCACGGTACCTTCGGTGGCGTCGTACAGACGGGCGATGAGGTTTACGAGCGTGGACTTGGCCGAGCCGGTGCCGCCGATGATGCCGATGGTCTCGCCGCTCTTAATGTGCAGGTCGATATCGTCGAGCGCCTGGCGCTTCGCATGCGCGGAATACTTAAAGCTCACGTGGTCAAAGTCGATGGAGCCATCGGCGACCTCGAGCACGGGCTCGGCGGGATCGGCGATCGTGGGCTCGGCGGCCAGCACCTCGGTGATGCGGTGCGCCGATTCGTCGGCCATGGTCACCATGACAAAGATCATCGACAGCTGCATCAGACTCATGAGGATTTGGAAGCCATAGGTAAAGATCGAGGAGAGCTGGCCCACGTCGAACAGCGTGCCCTGGCTCGTGATGATGAGCTTGGAGCCCAGGTAGATGATGACGACAAACGCGCCGTTGACGCAGATGTTCATCATGGGGTTGTTAAAGGCAAGCAGCTTCTCGGCGCGGGTGAAGTCCATCTGGACGTCGCGCGCAGCGGTCGCGAACTTCTCCTTCTCAAAGTCTTCGCGCACATAGCTCTTAACTACGCGCATGCCGGTGACGTTTTCCTCGACGGACTCGTTAAGGGCGTCGTACTTGTGGAACACGCGCGAGAAGATGGGGCGCACCTTAAAGATGATAAAGAACAGCCCAAAGCCCAGCAGCGGAATGATGACCAGGTAGACCATGGCGACGCTGCCGCCCATGATAAATGCCATGGTAAAGGCGAAGATCAATACCAGCGGCGCGCGCACGGCGATACGGATGATCATCATAAAGGCCTGCTGCACGTTGTTGATATCGGTGGTCAGGCGCGTGACGAGCGAGGAGCTTGAGAACTCATCGATGTTGGCAAAGCTGAACGTCTGGATCTTGTAGAACAGGTCGTGACGCAGGTTCTTAGCGAAGCCGCAACTCGCATGGCTGCAGGTGACGCCGGCAGCGGCGCCAAAAGCAAGCGACGTCAGCGCGATGAGCACCAAAAAGCCCGCGGTGGGAAGCATCTCGGCTACGGTGGCGCCGTCTTTGATGGCATCGATCAGGTTGGCGGTGATAAATGGAATCAGCATCTCGCAGAGCACCTCGCCAAGCACGAGCAATGGCGTGGCAACAGTGACTTTCATATAGTCGCGGATGCTGCCCATGAGGGTTTTAATCATCCAGTTCCTCCCAGGTTACACGGATTTTCTCGAGCATTTCGGCGAGCTGCTCGCGCTCGTCGTGGGTGAGGGCACTAAAGGCCTGCTCTCTAAAGCGAATGCGGGCTGCCTGCTCAACGCGGGCCTTTTCCCATCCCGCATCGGTCAGGCGGATGGTGAGCTGCCGACGGTCTTTGGGATTGCGACTGCGCTCGATAAGACCGCCCAGTTCGAGCTTGGACAGAATCTCGGAAAGGGACCCCGGCTTGAGGTCGAAGTGCATGCCGAGCTCTTGTTGGGACAGCTCGCCGGTCGGCTGCTTGGCGAGCAGGCAGACGATGGGCGCCTTGCCAGATATGCCGCCGCCGTGAAAATGCATGTAATGGCCGCAAAACCCCAGCCCATGGAGGATTCTCTTGGCGAGACGGTCCTCCTTGGACTGAGTCTCGGGCTCGTCTGCCGGCTGCGAGGGGTCGTCGCCGGGTTCATGCGGATGGGCGTGTGGTTCAACACACATATCTAATCTTCGCTCCTTTCTTTAGTTAGGTAGATGAATTGTTTTGTGCCTAACTAATCTAGGAGCGTGAGAAATAAATGTCAAGGTACCAAACTAGTGGTTACGCGGTTTTACCAAACCGCGTAACGGCTCGACGCTGCGCGGGCCGCATTTGGACAATCTGACGTTCAACTTCAAGGGCGCGACCAGAAGGTCAGCGCCCTTTCGTTTCACGTCACCTTGCCTCAAATGCGGCCCGCTCGCTGTCGTTGCCAAAACATCGACGTTGTCCTTTTTAGTCGTTTGGGACGTTCTTGTTTGACTAGTCATTTAAGAACGTCCATTACAGTCGAAATTGTCAGCCCGGGACCGTCTCGGGCTACGATTGAGGCGCGCCCAGAACGGGCCGCCGA
>NZ_JADPCJ010000026.1 GCF_015670795.1 Collinsella aerofaciens
CCGTGGGCGCCAGCGGAATGTGGGGTCACCGCGCGGTCCGCATCTGATGGTGTCGACGTCAATGGTATACGGGTGCACCATCGACGTCTTCAATACAGAAGATATCAGTGCGGAATATTTTCAGAGCTTTACCCTGTAGGGTCCCTGCCGCCACGTAGCAATCAGGGAATCCGGGGTGGACGGCGGCTTGGCTACGAGCTGGAGCTGAAAATCTGAATGGATGGGTGCCGTTGCTGGGAGCGCAGGCGTTGCTGATGATGATCACTTTGGAGATTGAAAGGCCGGTGGGCTTCGGCGGTTGTTGTGCCGGAAACTACATCCCAGTTTGGAGGCGGATTGTGGGATGTGGCTTCCGCTTGGGGCCTGTTTGGGAAACTTTGGGACGGAATTTTGCTTTATTGTGGGTCGCACTTTCCGCAACGTGCCTCAACCGGAAAGCGTGTCCCAGTATTTGCGCTCGAAATGGGATGGGGTTTCCGCCGTCCACCTGCTAGTAAAAAGGCCTCCGGAGCCGTTGCTCTGGAGGCCTTTCGTTTACTTGCAAATGCGCGCGTTAGTTGTTCTTGGTCAGGCGCTCGACGTCGTGGGCGATCATGTATTCCTCGTCGGTGGGGATGACCATAACCGTGACGGAAGAGCCGGCGGCGCTGATGACCTGTGGGCCGTTGCCCACGGCCTCGCGGTTCTTGTTGTTGTCGATGCGCACGCCCAGCCACTCAAAGCAGTCGCAGAAGGCCTTGCGGATCGACCAGTCGTTCTCGCCGATGCCGGCGGTAAAGGTAATGGTGTCCACGCCCGCCATGGAAGCGATCATGGAACCGGCCTGCTGCATGGCCTTATAGGCGAACATATCGAAGGCGAGCAGGCAGCGCTCGTCGCCCTCGGAGGCGCGCGTGCGGATGTCGCGGGCGTCGTTGGAGATGCCCGAGATGGCAAGCAGACCAGACTGCTTGTTCATCATGTCATCGACTTCCTGGTAGCTGTAGCCGCCCTCGCGCTGCAGGTAGCACACGGTGGCCGGGTCGATGGAACCACAACGGGTGCCCATCATCAGGCCATCGAGCGGCGTGAGACCCATCGTGGTGTCGCGGCACACGCCGTCCTCGATAGCAGCGAGCGAAGCACCGTTGCCCAGATGGCACGAAAGCAGGCGGTGGCAGCGCGAACCCAGGATCTCCTTGGCCATCATCCACTCATAGCGGTGGCTCGTGCCGTGGGCGCCGTACTTGCGCACGTGGTACTTGTCGCAAACGTCCTTGGGCAGCGCGTAGGTGTAGGCAACCTCGGGCATGGTCATGTGGAACGAGGTGTCGAAGACCGCCACGTTGGGCAGCTCCGGATACTTCTCACGGCAATACTCAATCGCTGCGGCCTCGCCGTAGTTGTGCAGCGGAGCAAGCGGTGCCACCTCAAGAATCTTGGCCATAACCTCGTCGTCGACAACCGCGGAATCATCGAAGTGCCAGCCGCCCTGAACGATACGATGCCCAATGCCATCAATCGTAAAGTCGGTCTTCTCGAGCTCCTCGAGCACGCGAGCGATAGCAGAGCGATGATCGGGGAAAGGGACCTCCTCGGTCTGCTTAGCGCCACCGTTCTCGGAGTGGCCAAAGATGCCCATGTCCGATCCGATACGCTCGCAGTTGCCCTTGGCGAAAACCTTGCGGGTATCGGTATCCAAAAGCTGATATTTAAGGCTTGAGCTGCCGGCGTTGACAACAAGTACGTTCATGAGACTCCTTCGCAGTGCAATACGGTCGACGCAGGCCCCTTAAGGCGGCCGCATTTTAATAAGAAGTTATCATATCTTGATAAATAGATATCAGCATATCGCCCAACGAGCGCAAAAGAGGGGCCGAACGGCGCTCGGTCGTCCAGCCCCTCCCCTCTTGCAATTACTTGCCGTTGACGATGCGCTCGACGTCGGAAGCGATCATGAACTCCTCGTCCGTAGGGATGACGAAAATCTTGACCTTGGAATCCTTGGCGGACAGGCACCAAGCGCCGTCGCCACGCAGGGCATTACGGGCGTGATCCATCTTGACGCCCATAAAGGCCAGACGATCGGCCACGCCAGCGCGAACGGCCGGAGCGTGCTCGCCGATGCCGGCGGTAAAGACCAGGGTGTCCATGCCGCACATGGAGGTGGCCATCTCGGCGGCCTTAGCGGCAATCTTGTAGACGAACATATCGAAGGCGAGCTGAGCCTCGGGGTCACCAGCAGCGGCGAGCTCCTCAACGTTGCGGCAGTCGTTGGTCTTGCCACCGGTCACAGCCAAAAGGCCAGACTTCTTGTTCATCATCTCGTCGACCTCGTCGAAGGTGTAGCCACCCTCGCGCTGCAGGTAGCACACGGTAGCCGGGTCGATGGAGCCGCAGCGGGTGCCCATCATGACGCCGTCGAGCGGCGTCAAGCCCATGGTGGTGTCCATGCACTTGCCGTCCTCGATGGCGCACAGGGAAGCGCCGGAGCCGATATGGCACACGACGACCTTGCGGGCCTCGCCGTTGGTCATCTCGGCGACCTTCTTGGAGATGTAGCGATAGCTGGTGCCGTGGGCGCCGTACTTACGGATGTGCAGCTTGTCGCAAACATCCTTGGGAAGGGCGTAGGTCTTGGCGACCTCGGGCATGTTGAAGTGGAAAGCGGTGTCGTAGACCGTGACGTTGGGCAGATCGGGATACTGCTCCAGGCAGTACTCGATAACGTTGGCCTCGGGGTTGTTGTGCAGCGGCGCCAGCGGGGCGACCTCGCGAATCTTGGCGAGGACGTCCTCGTCGACGAGGGAGGAATCACCAAAGTACCAACCGCCCTGAACGATACGGTGGCCGATGCCCTCGATCTTGACGCCGTTGGCCTCAAGGTCCTTCAGGACGACCTCGATGGCGACCTTGTGGTCGGGGAACTCGATGTTCTCGGTCACCTTCTTGGAGCCATTGGCAGCATGGGTGAAGGTACCACCGGTAAAGCAGACGCGCTCGCAGGAGCCCTTTGCGGACACCTTATGGGACTTGGTGTCGATGACCTGATACTTAAGGGTCGAAGATCCCGCGTTGACGACCAGAACGTTCATGTGTCTCCCTACTAACAGGCGGTGTGGCGCCGCCAGGTTACATACGCTTCAATAATAAACCCAAACGCCCTCGCGCTCGGGTTTATTGCGTTGATATATAAGTTATCGGTGCCTAAATACTCATGGCCTTTGACTTGTAAGACGAAATAGCGCGGGGATATACACCAGGGAAGAAATCCCGAGCGCAACAAGCAATACGACTCGAATGCCCGCGATGCTGCTCAACGCAGCATTGAACAGATAGAAAAGGATGGCACCCACCGCCACCATCTGGCTTTGGACCGAAATCAGTGAACAGCGCATCGAAGAATCGACAGCATTTTGAAAAATTGAGTATTTAATTGGAGCAAATAACGAGTACGCGACCGTCTGCAGTACATAGAACACGGGCAGCAAATAGACCGGAGTAAAGGGAATCAAAAACAGAGCAGCCAGGGAAAGGCGCACGATGCCGCAAATACGCGCAAAACGGCCCTTGTCGACATGAGCAATCACACTGGGCACAATAAGCCCCATGGAGGCCGAGGCAAGAAGCTGGACCGCAATGATCACACCCGAAGCGACGGCATTCATTCCGCGACCCGCAAGCAACAGTGAGAAAAAGTCTTCCAGGGCGACAAAAGCAAATGCCTGAGAGCAGTCCATGATGAACGCTGAACGAAGAATGCCGTTACGCGCAATAGCGGCACCGATCATCTTCGGGCTAATTCCACGCTTAGGTGTCGCTGTAGTGTCCCCTCTTCGCATCTCAGGAATGCAGACAACGACAACCAACGTCAACACCATTGCGATGATATCTGCCAAAAGACCAATGAGATACGCGCCAGCGGACGAAATGAAACCGCCCACACAAGCGGAGAGGGCATAAGAGGCATAGAAAACAAATCGCTCAACGACATTAAGCCTTACGAGCTGGTCCAGAGAGACGCTGTCAATGTAAATCGCTTCCATGGACCCGCTCATACATGCAGCGGCAAAACCTTTGAGAGCAAACGCGCCGATTAAAAGCAGAGGAGAACGGACGAGAAGCAGGGCGGCGTAGTATCCAAGCATCCCCACGACGCCAACGAGACCACTTGTCTTTCGTCCAAACCTATCGGCAATATAGCCAGTGGGAACTTCAAGGATGAACTTGCTCACTTGATATGCAATCATCATGCTAGAAATCGCCACCATCGAGAATCCGACGAATTCAAGGTAAACCGTCAGAAAATACAAAATGGTGCTGAAGTTCGACAGAAAAACAAACGTCATATAAAGCAAAACCGTACGGTTTTTCATGCTCCGCCCTCCAAGAGTCAACAATCTAAATCGGAATCTTGGAAAAGCATGAGGGCAAAGCCGTCAGTCATGTGTTACAAGGCGTCAACATTCACTTGACGACACGAGGCCAAATGGCCTCACGAAGCAAGATGACGCAATAGGTGAAGAAATACCGTCTGGTGTCGATCGGTCCAGGCATTTTGTCGATAGCAAAAGTAGATGGGCAAGGCTACGTCATGCGAACCTTCAATAGAGTACTCGCTCACTTCCGACCCATCTGATGCGAGAGAAGAGCCAGAAAAACCCAATATCAATCCCCCGGCTTGAAGAAACTCAGCCTGCGCTCTGTTTCCGTATTCGACGTCGCGGAAGCGGAAATTAACCAGCTGAGCTTCGGGGCATTGATTGATCGCATTGAGACAGGGCGACAAATTAATGGGAACAGCTAACCTGCCGCCCAGTAACTCACGAACGGTCATAGCACCCACAGATTGATGACCCGCTGGGCACGAAAGAACCTTGAGCTCCTTTTCACGCAAGTATTTCGAAGAAAGGACGCTGTCCCTTGGTTCCTCAAATGAGATGGCCGCATCCGAAATGCCAAGCACAAGTGATTCAAAGCATGTAGCCGTTGGCTGATGCCACACATCAAGGTGAATCTGAGGGTGCGAGCTTTCAAACGAGTCGTACCAGTTTTCGGAAAAAAGACGCCCCCGCCCGTGAAGACAGGGGACGTAAAGACGAAAGTGGCCGTCGGGCGAAACGCCACCGTTCCCCGATTGGGTGTACTTTTTGAGATCGTCGACTTGTGCCAGGATCACGCGTGCACGACGCGCAAATTCTCTGCCCGCCGGAGACAAAACAGCCTCCCCCGCCGATCGATTGAGCAAAACGATCTGATACTCAGACTCCAGTTTCTTAATTGCCGACGAGACAGCCTGTGGGCTCACGTGAACGGCGCGAGCCGCTTTGCGCACGCCGCCGTAGTTCGCTACCGCTTGAAGGTATTCGAGTTGAGAAAACTGCATAGGTTACTCCAAAGGCAGCCAAGGCGACGGGCCGTGCGTCCTCAGATGAGGTTCTCGCCCAGGTTCTTGCCGCCGAGGACGTGCATGTGGAAGTGCATGACGGTCTGACCGGCGTTGACGCCCTTGTTGGAGATGACGCGGAAACCGTCCTCCAGACCCTTGGCCTTGGCGACCTCCTGGATGGCGTGGGCCATGGCGCCCATGGTCTCGGCGGGCACGTTATCGGCGATGTCACTGTAGTGCTTCCTGGGGATCACGAGCGTGTGGACCGGCGCCTGGGGATTGAGGTCGTCGAACGCGATGACCTGGTCATCCTCGTAGACGACGGTCGAGGGGATCTCGTGGTTGGCAATTTTGCAGAAGATGCAATCACACATGGTTGGTTCCTTTCTCACAGACCAAGGTAATTATATTTGGTCGGGATGGTTAGAACGAAAGGTTGTCGTCGGTGTTGGCGGCTTCGCCGTCGGCGAGCACGTCGTTGCCGTCGACGTCCTTCAGGAGCACCGAGACCTTCTGCTCGGCATCGGACAAGCGGGTACGCAGGCTCTTGAGGAGCTCGACGCCGCGGGTATAGCTCTCAAGCGACTCCTCGAGCTCCATATCACCCGACTCCAAGCTGCGGATGATGAGCTCCAACTCCTGTGAAGCCTGCTTGTACGTAAGCTGCTCGACCGGGGTCTTCTCTGCCATATCTGTTTCCTTTCCTAAAGGTTTATCGCTATGAAACGCGGCCTACTCGACCGTATCGACCGTTGCCGCCACGTTGCCGTCTGCCATGCGCACGCGAATGGCGTCACCGGGCTTAAAGGTCTTGGCGCTCGTGGCCACCCCATCATCGCTGTACGCGATGGAATAACCACGGGCAAGCACCTTGAGCGGCGACAGGGCATCGAGCGAGGCTGCCGCACGGCCCAGGTCGGATGCTGGCTTGTTGAGCATCGTGCGCCCCTGATGCTCCAGGCGGGAGCTTGCGAGCGTGAGCGCATGGCGCTTGCCATCGAGTCCTGAGGCGCTTGCGATCAAGCGCTCGGGCAGACGCTCAAAGTTGGAGCGGAATGCCCCAACCGAACGCGTTATGGCGCCGGACAAACGATCGGCCGTCAGGGCAAGCTCAGACTCGCGACGCTCAACCATAAACGTTGGGTCGTTGAGGCACGGGCGGCACGCAGCCGCATCGAGCGCATCGCCCAAGCGAGCCGTATAGGTATCCCAGGCACGGCGACCGCGCTGATCGAGCATCTCCAGGTCGACCTGGGCCGACCCAATCATCGATGCCATCGCAGCACCCAGACGTTGATAGCGCGCCTCGAGCACATCGGCCAACTCCGTCATAGCCGGCGCCACCGATTCGGCCGCCGCCGTAGGCGTGGAGGCGCGACGGTCGCTCACCATGTCGCAAATCGAGGTATCGGGCTCATGGCCAATGCCGGTCACCACGGGCACGGGACAAGCCGCCACCGCGCGGGCAAGCTCCTCGTCATTAAAGGTCATGAGGTCCTCAAAGGAGCCGCCGCCGCGCACCAACAAAATACAGTCGGGCGCCGGCGTAATGGAAGCGGCGCGGCGCAGGCCCTCAATGAGCTCTGTCGGCGCACCCTCGCCTTGTACCTTGGCACCCACGCAGACGAGCTCGACGAGCGGGTTGCGACGACGCAATGTGCGCTTGACGTCGTCGATTACGGCACCCGAAAGCGAGGTGACGACCGCCACGCGGGAGCAGAACACCGGGATGCGGCGCTTGCGCGCTTCGTCCATCAGACCCTCACGGCGTAGCTTTTCGGCCAGTTGCGCCACTTGTTGACGCAGCAGACCCTCCCCCGCCAGCGAAAACGAGCGAGCGACAAAGCTCATGCGGCCCGTAGCCTTATAGAGATTGAAGCTGCCCTTAAAGCTCACCTGCATACCGTCGCGCAGATCGAACGTGCGCTTGAGATAGGCACCCTTCCAAATGATGCAGTCAACGGCGGCCGAATCGTCCTTGATCTGGAAATAGCAGTGGCCGCTTCGGGCGTTAGGACCACGAAAACCCGTGACCTCGCCCAAGACGCTCAGCTGCGGAATGGCATCGAGCGCACCGGCGGCGATCTCCACCGCCTGGCTCACGCTGAGCTCCTTGCGCTCTTGCTCGTCCGAACCGTCGAACTCGGCGGAAACGGCATTACCGGTTAGGTTCCAGCCTGCCACGCAGCCTCCTTTCGTTATCGAGCACAGAGGCTCCGGCCCCGTGCGAAATTAAGTCCAACACATAGTACAGCGCCGCGAGGACACGAATCCCCGCGGCGCCTGCCTGTCCCATTTGTTATCGGTTGGAGTTTCTGTTGTAGCGAGCCATAAGGTAGAGCAACTGAATGATCGAAGTGAGCGCTGCAGCCACATAGGTAAGCGCGGCTGCCGTCAGTACCTTCTTGGCGCCGTTGACCTGCTTGGAGCTCATGCCCGACTGCTCGATGTACGCCACAGCACGTCGGCTGGCGTCAATCTCGACAGGCAACGTAACGAGTTGGAACAGCACACTAAACGAGAAGAAGATCAACGCGAGGGTCGTGAGCCCGGCAATGTTCATAAACAGGCCCAAGAGTAACACGATGGTCCAGGTGTTCTGGGTAAAGTTGACGACCGGCACGAGGGCGGTACGCACTTTCATCATGGCATAGCCGCTTTGACGCTGGGCGGCATGGCCCGCCTCGTGGCAGGCGACGGCAACGCTTGCGACCGAACCGCCCGAACGGTTGGCATCCGACAGATACAGGTTGTTGTCCTGCGGGTTGTAATGGTCGGTGAGCTCGCCAGCGACACCCTTGATACCCACGGCGCTACAACCGTTGGCATCGAGCATGCGGCGAGCGACTGTGGCACCCGTATCGCCGTCCGAGCGAACCTTGGACCAGGTTTTGTACGTCGAGTTGATATAGTTCTGTGCGGCAAGGCCAAGCACCGTGCAGACAAGAACAACCAGCAGGTACAGCGGGTCGATGCCAAAGCCGTATCCATAGTAATAAGGCATGCGAATTCCTCCGAGTCGAGTTACACGTTGGAGGCATTTTACCCACTCAACCGGCTAGGCTTCCCTACAGGAGCTCGATTTTGCCGTCCTTCACCGTCAACCCCATATTGCCGGAAAGCAGATCGTCCAGGCGCGAGCCCACAAGCTCAAAGCGCCAACCTTCGCGCAGGCGGCTCTGCTCGGGATGCTCAATGTAGTCGGCCAGGTCATCGCGCGAGGCAATGACCGAGGTCGCAACGCCTGAGCGCTCGGCAACCAGGCGGATAAGCGCATACATAAGGTCAGTCACGCTCTCCAGCTCCGGCGAAATCTGACGATGTCCGCGCACCAAGAGCGGCAGGCGATCGTGCGGACAGCTCGCACCGCGCTTGATGGCCATGAGCGCACCGTCCACGTCGCGCTCCCCCAATTGATCGGTACCGCGAATGCTACGGAACTCCTCAACGCGCACGGGATTGCGCTTAACGAGCGCTAGCAGCGTGTCGTCGGACATGACCCACTTGCGTGGGATGTTGCGCCGCTCGGCGCGGTCCTCGCGCCAGGCGGCGAGCTCGCGCGCGATACCCAGCTGATGACGGCTGCACGAATTGATGCGCTTGACCTTGCGGAACGCCTCGTGGCGATCGGCGCGATAGTGCGACTCGTCAGCCAGCGGGCGCAGCTCGTCGAGCACCCAGTCCACACGGCCCAGCTCGCGCAGGCGGCTCATCATCTCGGTATAGGCGACGATCAGGTACTTGACGTCATCGATCGCATACTCAATCTGCTTATCGGTCAGCGGGCGGCGCGACCAGTCGGTCAGTGACTCGGTCTTGGGCAGCGATACGCCGCAGAACGTCTGAACAAGCGCGCCATACGAAATCTGCTGGCGCTCGCCCAAAAAGGCGGCGGCGACCTGCGTATCGAAAATCGGTCGTGGCAGCACGCCCACGGTATGGAGCATGACCTCCATATCCTGCGAGCACGCGTGGAAGACCTTGGTCACGCTCTCGTCGGCCATAAGCTCGGCCAGCGGCGATAGGTCGTCGATTACCAGGGGATCGACCGCGACGCTCTCAGCAGGGGTGGCAATCTGAACCAAACATAGACGCGGATGGAACGTGCGCTCGCGCAAAAACTCGGTATCGACGGCAATCGCGTCGAACTCACGGGCGCGCTGGCAAAAGTCGAGTAGAGCCTGATGTGTGGAAATGTACATATCAACCCATCGAATAAGGTTAGGCCCGAAAAACACGGGTAGGATATCGGCATTGCCTTACAACTATACTCGGTTAGTCACAGAACGGGAACGTAAGTATGCGCTGCCTTATCATCCACAACCCGGCATCGGGCCCCAGCTCAGATGAAATCTTCGCATTCACGCACGCCCTTGCACAGGGCGGCGACGAGGTCGTGATGCGCTTTATCGGCGATGGCATGGAACCCGAGGACGCCGTGGCAGACGTGCGCGAGTTTGACCGCGTGGTCGTTTCGGGCGGCGACGGCACTGTCTCCAACGTGCTCGACCAGATGCGCGGATGCGGTGTCCCCACGCTCGTCTTCCCCTCCGGTACGGCCTGCCTGTTCTTCAACAACATCGGCAATGCCCCCGAGGCGGCGGCGCTCGCCAAGGCCTGCCGTGCCGGTCGCACGGTCAAAGTCGACATGGGCGAGCTCTTTTGGCTCGACGAGAACGGCAACGAGAAGCGCCACGGCTTCATCATCATCGCCGGCTCGGGCTTCGACGCCGAGATCATGATGAAGGCCGCCCCCACCAAAAACGACATCGGCGAGATCGCTTACTTCCTCTCCGCGCTCGCCACGCCCAATCCCACGGTGGCGCACTTTACGATTGAGCATGACGGCATTGTCGAGGAGCTCGACGGCATCTGCTGCATGGCCGGCAACACCTCGGTCATCCAAAACGACATCAACCTGTTCCCCGACTGCCGTATGAACGATGGCATGGTCGACATTGCGGTCATCGAACCCGTAAAAACTGTGCAGCTTCTACCGACTGTGATCACCGCCGCACTCGACCCCGCCGGCAAGGTACTCGGCCGCCCGCAGTTCAAGATCATCCAGACCAAGGAAGCCAAGATCACCTGCACCCCGTCGCTGGGCATGCAGTTCGATGGCGAGATTATCTCCAGCAATTCGGGCGTCTTTGGAGCCCGCGCGCTTCCGCAATGCCTCGACCTCATCGTCGACGAATTCTCCCCGCTCGGAAAATAGGAGGACCCTATGAACGACAATCCCCTGCTCGGCTTTATCATCATCGTTTTGGCCATGCTCGTCGGCTATGCGATCAACGTGATCCACCGCCGGAAGAAGTAATTCCACATTGGTATGATATTCATCCAATTATCGTCTCCCCTGCTGTTTATGCATTTGCCAAACAGCGGGGGATTTTCTTTGCGCCCCGTGCAAGGCGCTTTATTCAGGTAATGTAATTGCAGGACGTCTTTATTAAAGTAAAGCTACAAACCGAGTATAATTAACCACTCATCGCATATTTCATTACGCTTATCGAGTAAGTTTCTTTCATAGATGAATATTGTTTCCAGTTCGTTACGCTAATGGGGTGTCTTTATTGGCTGAAGCTCTCTGGCAACGGAGAGCTTTCGCACGCTGGGAGGGAAAATGAGGAAAACTCACCCCGTCAACGCGCTCAAAAAGCTTGGCATAGGCCTCGCCTTTGGAGCTGCAACCATCATGTCCATGCCGACGTCTGCGCTCGCCTGCACGCAGATCTACATGGGCGGCAAGCTCACGGCGGACGGCAACACGTACTACGGCCGCGCCGAGGACTTTGGCAAGCGCTATCTTAAGCACTACGGCATCGAACCTGCCCACGAACCTGGCTTTAAGTACAGCTCGATTGAATCTGCTTTTGAATACACTTCGAACAAGCCTACCTATCGCTACAGCTATGTACGCGACCACCCCTCCAACTGGATGGGTCGCACCGACGCCTACTCCGAGGCCGGCATCAACGAGAAGGGCGTCTCCTGCTCCGCCACGCTAAGCACCTCCTATAACGAGGAGGCCGCTGCAGCAGACCTCATCGATGAGGAAGTGGGTCTGGGCGAGTACAGTTACGGCAGCATCATCCTGGGCGAGAGCGCCACGGCCCGCGAGGGCGTCGAGCTCCTCGGCAGCCTGATCGATGATCAAGGCGTCTGCACCAACGACCAGATCATCATCGCCGACAACAACGAGACCTGGCTGTTCGCCACACTTTCCGCCCATCAGTGGATCGCCATGAAGCTCGCTGACGACGTCGCGTCGCTCAACCCTAATATCGGGAGCCTCAACTACGATGTCGACCTCAATGACACCGAGAATTGCCTCCACTCTGAAAAGATCCAATCCATGCCCGAAGAAAAGGGTTTCGCCAAATACTCCGCTGACGGCAAATTCGATGTCGCCCAAACGTATGGCGAAAGCCTCGCCGATTCCGGCGTAAACCAGTGGTCCCGCTATGTGCAAGGCCGCGATTATTTTGGTAGTCAGCTGACCGAAGGCACAGATTACGACATTATCACAGTAAAGGAGAAAGGAAAACCTGACCAAAAGGGAGCCATGGTCAGCGAAATCCAGCCCCTGTTCTTCAAGCCTGGCAAGTCTGGTTGGAGCACTTTCGAGTTGATTCGCGCCTTCGGCAACCGCGGCGAGAACGTCCCTGGCCTCAACGCGAACACTGATGGTGTTTATTGCATCGGCAGCGAGCGCAACACCGAGATCAACCTCTTCCAGATTCGTCGCGGGTATGACCCCGAAGTCGCTACCATCCAGTGGGAAATGCTCTCCCGCGCCGCGTACTCCGTCGCCATCCCGTTGTACTCCGCTCTGATAACTGAGGTCAGCCCGTACTTCAGCGATCAGACCGTCTCCTTCGATCACTGCAAACAGACTGACGTCGTGTACAACGAGGAGCCCGAGAACTCAATCAACTACGTCCTCATGGACATCAGCTCGCTCTGCTTTGAGAACCCTGACACCCTTGGTATCAGCGTCCGCACCTACCTCGATGCGCTCCAGAACGAGCTCATCGAGCAGAACAAGGAAGTCGACACCGCCATGCTGGCCGAGACGACCACCGAGGGCCGCACTGCCCTGGCCAACAAGGCCGGCAAGGCTGCTACCGAGAACACCTACAAGAAGTGCAAGACACTGCTCCAGGAGATGCGCGCCTATCAGAAGGCCGAAAACTTCGACCAGCCCTTCACCCCAAGCGACCTGAACACCGAGACCAACGGCCTCAAGGTGTCCATCACCTACGCCAAGGATGCTCTTGCCACCGATCCGGTCACCCCGGATCAGCCCGGCACTCCCGAGCAGCCTGGTACTCCTGAGCAGCCCGGTACCCCCGAGCAGCCCGCTAAGCCCGAGCAGCCAGCCGCCAAGCCTGAGAAGCCTAGCAAGTCCGACACCACGACCACGGTAACCACTAACAAGACGAACACCAAGGGCGGCCTGCCCACCACTGGCGATCGTTTTGATGGCCGCGTGGTGGCTGCATTCGCCATCGCTGGCGTTGCCGTCATCTCCGCGGGCGGTTACTTCCTCTACCGTCGCAATAAGGAGTAACGTCTTAGCTGAGCGGACAAGGCAGCAATGGCAGCCTCGCCCGCTTAGCCCGCTCTTTTGACCGACGGGAAACCCGCCTGAAATCTTTTCAAAAAAGATTTCCCCGCACGCACTTTGCTGTGCTATAGTGCAGCGCAACAGCAACTAGGTGCGACCGCGCCACGGCATCACGAAAGGAGCCACCAACATGAAGAACACGATGAAGTCTCTCAACAACTGGTGGTGGCGTGATGCGAATACGATCGGTCGACAGTGAGTCCCTCACGCCTGTTTTTGCGCTCTAGGTGATTGGAAGGCCTCCGGTTTCGACCGGGGGCCTTTTTCTATCTCGAGCCCGATCGCATTCGCATCACGCGCCTCCGCTTTTCTCTTGCACTCCCATTCCGAAAGGATTTTCACCATGTCTCAGAACACCACCGCCGCCCAGCCCCGCACCGTCCAGACCGCCGACCGTGGCAAACTCGATGTCCGCGCCCTCGTCCTGCTTGCCATCCTGCTCGCTGCCGGCTTCATCCTCAACTTCACCGTCGGCAAGGCCATCTCGGGCATCTCGGGCGGCATGATCAGCCCCGAGTTCATCATCTCGGCCTTCTGCCTCACCATCCTGGTCGTTCGCCCCAACATCGGCCAGGCACTCGTCATTGGCCTTATCTCGGCTGCCGTGATCCAGATCACCACCACTTCGCCGTTCGTTGATTTTGCCGCCGAGGGCATCGCCGCCATGCTCATGGCCGGCATCGTCAACGCCGCCGGCAAGAACGGTCAAGTCAAGCCCGCCATCGCCATTATCGCAACCTTCCTGACCACCTTTGTCTCCGGCGTCATCTTCATGGTCATCAAGATGGCCATGCTCGGCGTGGTAGGCGAGCTCGCCGCCGCCATGCTGCCCGTCGTTGCCATGACCGCCGTCTTTAACGCCATTCTGGTCGGCGCCCTCTACTTGCCCATCCAGAAGGCTCTTAGGCTCAACTAACCCGCTCGGCTTTACGAGCCACCCCATCTTGGCGTTTATTCGTCGCTCGCGTGCCCAAGTACGCTTCGCTCCTCTTTCGCGCCAACCCGGGGCCCCTCGTAAAGCCGTCTCCGTGCTTCACCACCAAAGACTGTCCCAAACGACTAGCTTTTGGGGACGTTCTTAAACGACTAGTCATTTAAGAACGTCCCCAATGACTATGAAAGGTATCCATGGAAACGATCATCAACGTCGACGATGTCTCGTTCTCCTATGGCACGCAGACCGAGCAGGCGCTCAGCCACATCTCGCTCAGCGTGAACAAGGGAGATTTCATCGGCATCATCGGGCCCTCGGGCGCCGGCAAGTCCACGCTTGCCGCCTGCCTGTCGGGTGCCGTGCCCCACCACTACACCGGCACGTTCTTTGGGTCCGTCATGGTCGACGGCCACGACACCTGCGAAGTCTCGCTCACCGACGTGTCGCAAATCGTCGGCAGTGTGCTGCAGGATATCGACACGCAGATGGTCGCTTCGGTCGTCGAGGACGAGATGCTCTTTGGCCTCGAGAACTTTGGCGTTCCCCACGATCAGATCGAGCAGCGCGTGAGCGAAACGCTCGAGACCGTCGGCATCAGCGACCTGCGCGACCGCGAGATCGCCACCCTCTCGGGCGGACAGAAGCAGAAGGTAGCCATCGCCGCCATCCTCGCCATGCGCCCGCGCGTCTTGGTTCTCGACGAGCCCACCGCGGCACTCGACCCCGCCAGCTCCACGTTGGTCTTCGAGACGCTGCGTGAGGCAAACCGCGCACTTGGAATCACCATCGTCGTCGTTGAGCAAAAGGTCGCCCTGCTCTCGGAGTACTGCAACCGCGTGCTCGTGCTCAACCATGGCGAAATCGCGCTGCAGGGCGAGCCACACGAGGTCTTCGCACATACCGACGAGCTCCGTGCCATCGGCGTCGACTGCCCTCGCGTCACGCGTATCTTCAATAGCCTCGAGGCCGATGGTCTGGTAAGCGGTACCCCTTGCTTGGATGTCGATGAGGCCGAACGCCTGATTTCGGGCATCGTCGACCCCGCACACGCAGCCATCGAAGCCCAGGCGCCCACCGGTTCCCCGCATGCACCGTCGTTGCGTCCTCATGCCAAGGACGCCGAACCCGTACTCACCTTCGACCATGTTGAGTTTGCCTATCCCAATGGCGGCGCCGCCGTACACGACCTTAGCCTGACGCTCTATCCTGGCGAGCTCGTGGGCATCGTCGGCCAGAACGGTGCCGGCAAGACCACGCTCACCAAGCTGCTCACAGGCCTGCTCAAGCCCGCCTCGGGCAGCGTGCGCGTCACGGGACTGGATACAGCAGCCGTCCCCACGAGCCGCATTGCCCGCGAGGTCGCGACCCTCTTCCAAAACCCCGACCGTCAGATCTGCAAGGACACCGTGCTCGACGAGGTCGCCTTTGGCTTGGAACTGGGCGGCATGGACCGCGCCGAGGCCCTGCGTCGCGCCCAGCTGGTCATCGATCGCTTTGGCTTGCCGGCCGACGAGGCGCCCTTCTCGCTTTCGCGCGGCCAGCGACAAATGGTGGCGCTTGCCTCCGTCGTAGTGGTTGAGCCCAAGATCGTCGTGCTCGACGAGCCCACGAGCGGCCTTGACTACCGCGAGTGCATGACCGTCATGGAAACCGTGCGCACCATGGCCGAGCGCGGCTGCGCCGTTATCATGGTCTGCCACGACATGGAAGTTGTCTCCGACTTTGCCGAGCGCATCGTGGTAATGGCCGACGGCCGCATCCTCGACCGCGGCCGCACGCACGAGCTATTCTCGAACATCGATCTCATGCAGCGTGCCTACGTTGAGCCGCCCCAGGTCATCGAACTCTCGCGCCGTCTGGCATCTTCCGTCTCGCCCGCTTTTGCGCAGGTGAGCGAGGTCACCGATGTCGTTCGAATTACCAAGGAGATGGTCCACCGTGGTTAACGTCATCGACTACATGCCGGGCGATACGCTGCTGCATCGCCTGAATCCCGTCGTCAAACTGGGCCTCGCCGCCGCCATCATCGTCGGCATCTTTTTGTCCGACACCTACGTGGCGCTGCTGGGCTTTCTGGCGCTCACGCTCGCACTGGGAGCTTACGCCGGCGTCGTCGACCGTCTGTTCTCGCTGCTCAAGTTGCTGATTCCGCTCGCGCTTATCATGCTGATGCTCCAGCTGGCCTTTATGCGCGATGGCAACGTGGTGTGGGGTTTTATCACCGACACGGGCCTCATCACAGGATCGAAGGCCTGCCTGCGCCTGCTGGGCGTGGCGTTACCACTCATCCTCATGCTCATGGTGACCAAGCTCAACGACCTTGCCAACGCCTGCGTCGAGGTGCTGCATGTGCCGTATCGCTATGCCTTCACCTTTACCACGGCGCTGCGCTTTGTACCGGTGTTTGGTCAGGAGATGAATGCCATCATGGAGGCGCAGACCGCACGCGGCGTCGAGTACGATACCAAGAACCCCATCAAGAAGCTTAAGCTCATGCTGCCACTGTGCGTGCCACTGCTCATCTCGAGCGTGGGCAAGACCGATGCCACAGCCTTGGCGGCAGAACAGCGCGGCTTCTATCTGCGCACACGCGCCAGCTCGTACAAGCGCTATCCCATCAAGGGTCTGGACATCGCCGTGCTCATCGTCAGCATCGCCCTCATCGCCATCGGCTTCCTGTTCTAGTTCACCACCGACAGCAACCACCCAACGCAAAAGGCCTCGGCTCGCACCAAACGAGCCGAGGCCTTTACTGTTTCCCCAGATAATACCTACCAAAAATAAACCTGTCCCTTTTTGGCAGGTCGGAAGCTAGAGGCGGTAGGGGGCGCCGCAGCGGATGATGGATTCGCGCACCAGGACATCCATGGCGTCGAGGGTGATCTCGGGCATCTCTCGGTACTTCTGCAGCACCGAGAGCTCGGTGCAGGCCAGAATGACGCGGTCGCAGCCGCTACGGGCGAACTCCCACATCACGCGGTCGAACTTATCCATATCGGGCTCACGTCCGGCCTTCACATCATCGTAGATAAGCGACATCACATCGTTCTGACGTTTCTCGCTGGGATAGACGACCTCAACACCCGCAGCCTTACATTCGCGGCCGTAGACGCCCGCGCCCACGGTACCATCGGTGCCCATGATGCCGATCTTATGCACCGGCTCGGCCGGCATACTCAGGTTGGGGTCGAATTCGCACTCCCCCATCACCGCACCCGCAAGGGCATAACGAACCGACTCACGCGGCATGTGGATAATCGGCACCTTCGTAAACGACTGGATCTGGTCATAGAAGTAGTGCGACGTGTTGCAGGGAATGGCAATGTGCGCACAGCCCAGCGACTCGAGTGCCTGGGCACACTCTTTCATGGTCGCCAGCAGCTTGGCATGCTCGCCGGTCTTAATGGCCAACGTGCGGTCGGGCATGGTCGACTTGGAGAGCACCACCATGTCGATATGTTCCTGATCGCAGGCAGCAGCCGTATGACGCACCACCTGGTCGTAGTAATACGACGTGGCCTCGGCGCCCATGCCGCCGATAACTCCCAGCTTTTCCATCGCCGCCTCCTTGGTGACGCTTGCGCAATTGCGCGTATCATACCCGCGCCCGCCCGATGCAAACCGGACGGGCGCCGCGCTCATCTACTTGTAATACGTCTTGAACAGCTTAAAGTGGCGCAGCTTGGTGTGCCACATGCGCAGCCAGCGGTTAAAGACAAAGTCGCCCTTCATAAACGAAGGGTCGGCGCCCTTGCCTTCCTTGTCCAGGCGATGCACCTTAGCGCGCAGCTCGGGATCCTTGACGTACTTGTCGACGACGCCCATGGGAACGACCATCCACAGGGCCTCGTCCTGCGCCGTCACAAACTCCGGCTCAAACGGGCGGTTGAACACATACTCGTCCACCACATACTTGGCAACGTTAAAGCCGCTGTTGGTGACGTAGTAGTTGCTGCGGCCCTGGCGCGTGTTGAAATCGAAGAACTTAAACGAGCCATCGCGCTCGTCGTACTTAACGTCAAAGTTGGAATAGCCCACAAAGTGAAGGTCCTCGAGCAACTTGCGCACGCCGCCCATGAGCTCGTCGTTGGGCTCGGTAATGATACAGGCATGGTTGCCGACACCGTGGGGCTGATGCTCCTCGAGCAGCACATGGCCCAGGCACATCATGCGGACCTTACCGTTGCGGTCGGAATAGCTGGTGAGCACGCGCATGTACTCGTCGTTGCCGGGCACGCGATCCTGCAAGATCAGATCGTCGGTGTAGCCGCTGGCATACGAATCGCGAATGACCTGTTCCAGCTCGGCGCGGTCGGCAATCTCATAGGCCTTCTTCTGGCCCTCGAACTCGTGCTGCCACCACATGATGCCGTCGGAAGGCTTCAGGATCATCGGGTAGGGAAAATCGATCTGGTCGAGCACTTCGGCAGGCGCCTCACCCTGGGCATTAAGCATCGCCTTGGTAAAGGTAAACGTGTGCGGATAGGGCACGCCATGCTTCTCGCACAGCTCGTAGAAGATCTCCTTCTTCTGGCACTGCTCGAGCATGCTGTAGGGCGCGTAGGGAGCGACGATGTTATCCGCCAGCTCATGAGCATCCTTGGCTTGAGCCACGAGAGCGACATAGTTGTCGCCACAACCCACAAGGACAATCGTCTTATCGGCATGCGCTTGGGCAATGCCGTTGACGGTTTTGAGCATCACGGGCATGGTGTCGATATCCACGTTGGGCGTGTAGTCGATAATCTGGCTGCGGTACGCGGGACCCGTCTGATACTTGCCAAAGACCAGACTCTTGACCTGGTACTCCTCGTAGAAGGCGCGCGCCACCGAATAGGCGTTGATGTCGCCACCAAGCAGCACGGGAATGAACTCGCGCTCTGTAAATTGCAATGCCATGGAAACTTCCTATCATGAACTGCCCACACAACGGGCGGTCTTTGCGCAACTGATTTATTCTAGCGTGCCAAGCCGCCGGCGCCCAAAGCTCCACCGTATCTATGGCAATCGACGCAATCGTCCAGCACGAAGGCCAGCACGAAGACGGCGCTCACTGTTGTATGACAATGGGCAATGAACCTACCATTGTTGTAGGATTCAGCGTATTGACATCCTCGAGCGAAAGGCGCGCACGTGCCCCAAGACCATCCGACCGATAATCCCATCCTCAATGCCGCGAGGCGCGAGCTGGCGGAACGTGCGAAAGCGACCGCTCCCCTGTGCACGGCAAACGACGCCTACAACGGACCCGCCCGCATCGTCTCGATCAACACGTCGGCACACAAGGGCACGCGCAAGTCGCCCGTCGCCGATGGACACGACACCGTTATAGAGCAATTTGGCCTCGCCTCCGACGCACACGCCGGGCATTGGCACCGCCAGGTTTCCTTTTTGGCCGCAGAGTCCATCCAGACGGCGCAGGCCCGCGGACTCGATGTGCGCAAGGGCGACTTTGGAGAGAACTTCACAACCCGGGGCATCAACCTGCTCTCGCTCCCCTTGGGCACACAGCTCAAGCTTGGAAGCGACGTGCTCGTCGAAATCAGCCAAATCGGCAAGGTCTGCCACACCCGTTGCGCCATCTACTATCTCGCCGGCGACTGCATCTTTCCCCACGAGGGCGTTTTCGGCGTGGTACTAAAGGGCGGAGAGGTCCATACCGGCGACGATATCCAGGTAGTCAAACTCGGCGACGGCACCTGTTCGTTCATCCCCGCCGAGGCCCTTGAAGAGATTGAGCAGGCTCGCCAGAAGGGCACGCTGTAGTTATAAAACCCCACGTTGAGATGGCTTTTACAGCCCAAAACTCCTCTCAAACATAGCTCTGTAACGTTAAAGTTGAACTCTATGGTTTCTCAACAATTCATCATAACTGCAGGTCAAAGCCAAAGCCTCAAGTTCAACTTGACCCTTTGGAACCTTTAAGGTTCAAGTTGAGGTCGAAAGCAGTAGTAGAATACCGTTCGAACCATAACCTACGATTGATTGCAGAGGGACTGGATGCAGCATTCGAATCATCGCACCGCAGCGCTCATTGCGTCGAAGCCGGCTCGTATCATCACGAGCGCCGCGCTCGCCGTTGCGCTGACGGCCACGCCGATGCTCTCCCCCGTTGCGGCGTATGCCGCCTCGCAGGCAACGCAGGACCAGCTTTCCGCAGCCCAGCAGAAGATCGAAGCCGCCACGAGCGCCTACAACGACGCCCGCACCAAACTCGATGACCTGCAAAAGCAGATTGACTCCAATGAGGCAAGCATCGAGGAAATCGAGGCCAAGCTTCCCGAGCAGCAGGCCAAGGCAAGCTCCGCCATGCGCGATCTGTACAAGTATCAGAAGGGCACCAATCCCATCGTGAGCTTCCTGGTCAACGCGCAGAGCCTGGGCGAGTTCATCACGACCTGCAAATACACCAACCAGATCACGAGCTCGAGCGTCGACGAGATCGAAGAACTCAATAACATGCAAACCGAACTCGAGCAGAACAAGGCCGAGCTCCAGCAGGCCAAGTCTCAGCTTGAGGCAGAGCAGAAAAACGCCGAGGACGCGCTGGCGCAGGCCCAGCAGCTCCGCAGTGAGGCGCAGGCAAAAGCCGAGCAGGAAAATGCCGCCGAGCTTGCCAAGCTTGAGGCCGATAAGGCCGCTGCCGCCGAGAAGCTCTCGGGCGAGGGCGTAAGCGGCAGCAATTCCAGCAGCCAGGCCACCAACACCAACACCACCATCGACACCACAGTGAACAACGCCAATACAGGTAGCTCCGATTACGATTCGTTCATTAATGAGTGGACAGGCCGCATCGACAATTATCTCGCCGGCTCCCCCATGGCAGGCCAGGGCTATAACTTTGCCGTCGCCGCTTGGAATACCGGTGTCGACCCCCGTTGGTCCCCCGCTATCGCCTGCATCGAGAGCACCAAGGGTGCTTATTGTGCCAATTCTTACAACGCCTGGGGCTGGAGTGCACGTGGCGGCGGTTGGCGCAGCTTTGGCAGCTGGAGCGAGGGCATCTCCGCTCACGTTGCCTATCTGGGCGCCAACTACGGCTCCACCCTTACCCCGGCAGCGGCCAAAAAGTACTGCCCGCCCACGTGGCAGGACTGGTACAACAAAGTCGCCGCTCAGATGAACCGCATCTAAGTGCAACTGCAAAGGGCCCCAATGGGGCCCTTTTCTTTTAGGTAGCGGAGGTATCGACGACGCCGGTCGCATTGGCAACCGCGACTATGACGATCATGCATAGGAGCAGCACACCCAATGCCTTGAGCCAGAGTTTCGCGAGCTTCTTGCCGCGATAGCTGTCGAGCAGTGCGAATCGCCGACGAAGACGGCGCTTATCGAGCAGCGCAAAATGCATAAGCACTATAAGGCCATCGACAAAGAAAAAATACTCGATTATGAGAAGCCACGTCGGGTAGCTTTGGTTTGCTCCCGTGGGGTGAAAGACGGCAAAGTGACTTCCGGCAAAGAACACAAGCAGCGAGAGGCAGACGAGCGTATTCCAAATACGCCCCAGAGACTCCGGAACGCGAGAGAGCAGACCGCATGCAGCGGAGGCGGCAGGCCTAGGAAGCCCTGTGGGGTTCTGGAGCCCTTGGGGCGTCAACACCATCTCCGAGGTCGGAGTACGGACAGGCGCAGGCGCAGGAGGCCGCACGGGGCGACTCAGATCGTATGCCGCGCGCGTCGCCCGTCCCAACGCTTCCGCGCTCGCAAAACGCTTGGCCGGGTCGAGTGCCATCGACATGCAGACGGCATCGGCAAGTGGAGTGGGAATGTCGCGAGCCTCGCATTGCTCGCGCATGTCGAGCCCTGGTTTAGGATCGACTCCCGTCAAGCAGAAGAACAACAGGGCGCCAAGTGCGTAGACGTCGCTTCGCACGCTCGTCTGCCCAAACCCATACTGCTCGGGCGGCGCATAGGGCCGTGTCCCAAACTTGACGGTATCGGCATCGGCGCCATCGCGCCATACGCGCGCGATCCCCAAGTCGATAATCACCAGCGATGAAAACGTCAGGCCGTCATCAGGCGTATAGTTGGCACCTGTCACGATGATATTCGACGGCTTGAGGTCGCGATGGATCACCGGCGCCGAAGTCTCCCCCGCCATTGCGAAACCGGCGTGGAGCTCGCCCACGGCATCGCATAGGGCAGGATACAATTCACGCGCATAATCGGGGGTGGCTCCCAGACGGTCCACCAGCGCCCCGAACGTCTCCCCTTCGATGTATTCCATAACCACGTTGAGCTCGTCGCCCACACGACGACAATCGACGATTCTGGGCAGGTGCTCAAAACGCCTGCCTGCCCGCTGAGCGGCAAACAGACGCTCGTATGCCCCGCCGATTTGAGCCGAAGCATCGATGCGTTTGCGGACAAAGGGGCCGAGCGAGCCACCGCCGGTTCCTTCAAAGTACACGAGCTCGGTTGCTTCAACGGACGAGCGCTTAAGTACACGCTCCACGCGATAGCTGTCGTCACGATCGAGCGACGCCAGGTGCTCGGCAAGCGCTGCGGTCAGCTCATCATCGGAATATGTTGGGGTCTGATTATCCATAGCCTCCATCATAGCGCAGGGCGCAGACACCCCATGGCATCCGCGCCCCGTTCGTTTGCATCGTTGTTCGGCAGCTCCGACAGCTCAGATATCAGCCGCTAACTCACCGTCTCCTCGCCAAAGCGATACAGCTCCTCGTTGACCTTTTGGAGGCTGCACCCGCGATCGATACAAAAGATGATAATCGCATCGCGGCGGTCCTTACAATTGAGGATGTTGGCACCCGCCGCCGTCAAGGCGCGATTGGTCTCCTTGAGCGTTAGCGCCATGGCGAAGGCAATCTGCAGCACCTTATTGCGACTCGGATGACGCGCACCGGTAAAGATCTGATAGCCAAAGGTCTCATTGAGATCGGCCATACGAACCACGCGCGAGCGCTCCAAGCCCTTTTCCTGCAGCAGCTGCTTCAGGTAGTCCGAAAGCGACGGGGTGGCAAAGTCGTGCTCCTTGATATAGCCATCGATGTTTGGCGCGTCGAGAAGCTCATTGAGTAACTCGTCAGTCAGCTTTTTATCGGGCATTCGGCCTCACCTCCCCCAGTGCATGCAACATGCTAGAAACCGCTTACGTCCGAACGCTCCCAGCTAGCAACCTGGTCGGGAGACACCGTACCCAGTGCCTCGAACTTCCAGGAGCCGCCCGCCTTCAAATGATTGGTGTTTGCAAGAGCCGTTCCAACCTGATTGCCATCGGCATCATACAGAACATATTCAATCTGAATGTAGCTCTTTTCCTTGTCCGTGTTATTGGTCAGCGTGCCCGTGATCTTATAGGTAAACTGATTGGAAGTGTCTTCAGCCTCGTCAGCAATGGTATACGGTTCTTGCAGTTCTTTTTGCTCCTCAGCCTGCTGTGTCGTCTCGGCAGGTTTTGCCGAATCGCTCGCAGACGAATCGGTTGAGTTGCCGCCCATAGAGCCCACGGCACCGACAATAACCAGCACCACGATGATGCCTAGGACAATCTTGCCGATCGGCTTCTTTCCCTCTTTTGCCATTATTCATCCTTCCTACGATCCGGCTACCGTGCCGGCACACAGCACATCGTAGGAAGGATTAAACTTGAATTCATTAGCTGAGAGCTAAGGTTGCGGTAAACGGCCAATGCAGTTATCCAAACGCCGAGCAAACGCACTTTGCGCGACCGTCTGCTGGCAGTGCGTCAACCCACCGTTACGGATTCCCCAGTAAAGGCGCTAATCATCAACAGGACAAAGAACACCAGGTAGCTGGCACTCAGCGGGTACGCAATAATCAGGAAGACGACCCAGCCGACAGTGGTTTTACCGTCGGCACGGCGTTGCTCGCGATTGCGGCAAAGCCAAATCGTCACGCCAATGGCCACAATCAGCAACACGAGTGCCGCTGCTGCCAACCCAGCAAGCGCAAACATTACGCCAATGCTCACAGCGATGACCGGAAGCAGCAGCAAACCGCACCCGCATCCACCCGGACTATATACGGCTGATTGCCGACGTCGCCTCATCGTCACTCCATCACAAGCAATCGTTTGTAGACATCGAGACCTTTGAGTAGGATTTCCTCGTCGAAGAGCATGCTATCGGTATGCAGAGCGCTTGTGGCATAGGCGGGGCAGCCATCCGAATCACTCGGGTTGTCTTGGTCCTCTGGCACGCCCGTGCCTAGCAAGAAGAACACGCCCGGCAGATGGCGCTGATAGAACGCGAAATCCTCGGCGATTAGCAGCGGCTCGTCCACGAGCTGCAATTCGGGCAGAGCGGGCGCGATTCGGGCAAACAACTCAGGATCGTTATCGACCGGTGGATAGCCCTCGGCAAAGTCGAGATCATACGTGCAGCCCGTTGCGGCACAGGCATCGTCCAGCACGCGGCGCACGCCTTCGCGCGCCCGGTCGAACATGTCGTCCGTAAACACACGCAGGCTTCCGGCCACATGGGCCTCCCCCGCCACCGCGTTGCAAACGGTGCCGGCCTGCAGCAGACCAAACTTACCGATACAGGGCTCGTCGGTGCCCAGCTCGTCCATCAGTTCGCGCTCGGCAACCAAGAACTTGGCAGCCGCCAGCGCCGCATCGTGCGACTCCTCGACCGGAACGCCATAGGTCTTAGCGATATGGATGCTCGTCCCGTGAATATGAATGTGTGTCTCACTCGAACGCGCCAGCAGCGGACCGGAACAACTCGCCAACGTGCCGGCAGGCAGATCGGGCCACACATGGAAGCCAAAAATGCGGTCAGCCCCATAGCGCTCGAACACACCGCTCTCGCATACCGTCTTGGCACCACCGGTCGTTTCCTCGGCCGGCTGGAACACAAAGAGAACGTTACGCCTTATGGCGCCCGGCTGCTCGCGAATCATACGGTCGACATACGTCGCGGCGGCAAGTGCCATGGCCATGTGTCCGTCATGTCCGCAAGCGTGCATCTTGCTGGGATGGATCGAGGCAAAGGCCGCTCCCGTCGCCTCCGCGATGGGCAGCGCATCCATATCGGCGCGAATCGCGGTGGCACGCGCGGCACCAACGCCAGCGTCGAAGAAAGCGCAGACGCAGCTGGGACACGGATGGGTCACCTCGCAAGCGAGCGGCGCCAACACGCCCTCGATATAGGCAATAGTCTGCGGAAGATCGAAATCGAGCTCCGGAATGCGATGGAGATCGCGGCGATAGCGACGGAGTTCTTGGAGCTCGGTCATAGAGAATCCCTTCGTGAGGCACATCTGTTGCAACTTATTGTGATACAGGATTGTGGCACACATGTTTCCAGCATATTGCTGCATTTTTTAAACGTTATATACGAATACTCTTGTTTGGTAAAGTGCAACGTGATAGGGTCTTTACCACTTGATAGAGGCGCGGGCACGAAGAGCCACGGGCGAGTCGGCAGACTTTGACCCCGTGGGGAGGCGAAACCCGCCGAACTGGGTTTTTCGGGCACGAACAACCTGGTGGGCCTGTGGGAAACACCCACAGGACTGTCTGCAGCAATGCGGGAGCGCTATCCGGACATTGGGTCCACGCTATGCGGATTCGATGCGCAGATGGCGCCGTCTGGATAGCGAGGTTTACGGGACATGGCATTGACCCCCAACGAGGCATATGCGGCCAAGCAGCCGTTTGTGGACAAGGAGACACTCGAGCATATCGTCGAGCAGTTCCCCACGCCGTTTCATCTATACGACGAGGCGGGCATCCGCCGCAACATGCAAGAAGTACGCGACGCCTTTGCATGGAACCCGGGCTTTAAGGAATACTTTGCCGTCAAGGCCAATCCCAACCCGGCGCTCATCTCCATTCTCAACGAATACGGCTGCGGCTGCGATTGCTCGAGCTATACCGAGCTCATGATCGCCCGCTCACTGGGTATCACGGGACACGACATCATGTTCTCGTCCAACGACACACCGGCTGCCGACTTTGAGCTCGCCGACAAGCTGGGTGCCATCGTCAATTTTGACGACATCAGCCACATCGAGTTCTTTGAGCGCGTTGCGGGGCCCATCCCCAAGACGGTCAGCTGCCGCTTTAATCCAGGCGGTCTGTTCCAGCTCTCCAACGGCATCATGGACAACCCGGGCGACTCCAAATATGGCATGACCACCGAGCAGCTCTTTGAGGCCTTCCGCATGCTCAAGGCCAAGGGCGCCGAGAATTTTGGCATCCATGCCTTCCTTGCCAGTAACACCGTCACTAACGACTACTATCCCAAGCTCGCACGCATCCTCTTTAAACTTGCCGTGCGCCTGGAGCGCGAGACCGGCGCACATGTCGCCTTTATCAATCTGTCCGGCGGTGTGGGTATCCCCTACCTGCCCGAGCAGCAGGCTAACGACATTCACGCCATCGGTGAGGGCGTACACGCAGCCTACGACGAGATTCTGGTCCCCGCCGGCATGGACGATGTGGCGATCTGCACCGAGATGGGTCGCTTTATGATGGGCCCCTACGGATGCCTGGTCACCAAGGCCATCCACGAGAAGCAGATCTACAAGGACTATATCGGCGTGGACGCCAGTGCCGTCGATCTGATTCGTCCTGCCATGTATGGCGCTTACCACCACATTACGGTGATGGGCCAGCCGGGTGGCGACGACAAGACCACAGCGCCCGTCACGGACACCTACGACATCACGGGCAATCTGTGCGAGAACAACGACAAGTTCGCCATCGATCGCGAGCTGCCGCATATCGACATGGGCGACCTGCTTGTGATCCACGATACCGGCGCGCATGGCTACTCCATGGGCTACAACTACAATGGACGCCTGCGCTCCGCTGAGGTCCTGTTGCGCCCCGATGGCTCGGCCGACCTCATCCGCCGCGCCGAGCGCCCGGGCGATTACTTTGCCACGCTCGACGTGCTGCCGAGCGGCCGAGAGCTGCTGGCCAAGTCGCGCGCCGAAAGTGCCCGCCGTCGCGCCCAAGACGAGCGCCTGGCAGTCGCCGCCCAATGGAACAAACGCATCCAGATCGCGGACGCGAAGGAGAAGAACATGGACATCCGCAATCTCGAGGGCTCAATCGTCGCCCTCGTCACGCCGTTTAAAAAGGATGGCAGTGTCGACTTTGACGCACTCGAGCGCCTTATCGATTTCCACCTGCAAAACGGCACCGACGCCATCCTCACCCTGGGCACCACCGGCGAGAGCGCCACGATGACCGACGACGAGGACAACTCCGTCGTCGCCGCCGTGGTCAAGCATGTTGCAGGACGCGTCCCCGTCATTGCCGGCTCGGGCTCCAACTCCACGCAGACCATGCTCACCAAGTCGCTTACTTACCAGGGCCTGGGCGCCGACGGTCTGCTGCTCATCACCCCCTACTACAACAAGTCCAATGAAGAGGGTATCTATCAGCACTTTAAGACCGTCGCCGATGCCGTGGACATCCCCTGCATCCTGTACAACATCCCCGGCCGCTGCGGCTGCGGTATCAGCGAGCGCAACGTAGAGCTCCTGGCCGCGCACCCCAACATCATGGGTATTAAGGAGGCCTCGGGCAACGTCGCCTACGCGGCCAAGATCGCCCACCTGCTGTCAGACGACTTCCGCATGTACTCGGGCGAGGACGCGCTTACCGTACCGCTCATGAGCCTGGGTGCCTCGGGCGCCATCAGCGTGTGGGCAGACGTTCAGCCGCAGCTCGTACATGACATGTGCCGCGCTTATCTGGACGGCGACGTAGCGCGCGCCCGCGATATACAGATTGCCGGCCAGCCGCTCATCAATGCCCTCTTTAGCGAGGTCAACCCCATCCCCGTCAAAGAGGCGCTCGCCCAGATGGGTATGATCGAGGCAAACTACCGCATGCCGCTGTGCCCCATGGCAGACGACACGCGCTCTGCACTTACCGATGCTCTGAAGGGGGCTGGTCTGCTTGATTAAGACCGTCATTATGGGAACGGGCCGCATGGGCTCGCTCATCCGCACCACCGCCGAGGGCGTTGTCGACGCCGCCGGTCAACCCGTTTTTGATATCGTGGCCCAGATTGGCTTCGATTTGAGCAAGCTCGAGAACGCACCGGCTGCCGATGTGATTATCGACTTCTCGAACGTCGTGACCTTCGAAGCCGTCGTCGCCTATGTCGAGCGCACGGGCGCGGCGTTGGTCTCGGGCACCACAGGCTACACCCCCGAGCAGATGGACCGCCTGCGTGAGCTGGGCCAGAACACCCGCGTTATGCACTCGGGCAATTACTCCATCGGCATCGCAGCCCTGCGTCATCTAGTGGCCCAGGCCACGCGTGAGCTGCCCGGCTTTGACTGCGAGATTGTCGAGACTCACCACAACCAAAAGGTCGACGCCCCCAGCGGCACCGCCAAGCTGCTGCTCGACGCCGTAGTCGAGGCCGAGCCCGAAGCAGGCTACCACCCCGTCTACGGTCGCGAGGGCATGTGCGGCGCGCGCGACTCCAAGGAGATCGGTATGCACTCGCTGCGCGGCGGCACCGTCGCCGGCGTGCACGAGGTAAGCTTCTTTGGCCAGGACGAGGAGGTCACGCTCACGCACCGCGCCACGAGCCGTCAGATCTTTGTCAACGGCGCCCTGGCAGCCGCGCAGAAGCTCGTCGCCCGCGAACCCGGCTTCTATACGTTCGACCAGGTCATGTTTGCCTAACCTGGTATCAACCGAACCCGCCCAAAGGAGAGATAGCAAATGAGTAACGCAGCCGAGATGGATGCACAGGAGATTATCAACTACATCGCCACCGCGCCCAAAAAGACGCCCGTCAAGCTGTACGTGCGCGAGAAGCCCGGCATGAAGGTTGCCTGGGGCGACGCACATGTCTACGGCGGTCGTCGCGGCAAGACCGTCTTTGGCGACTGGGATGAGCTTAAGGCCATCCTGGACGCCAACGCCGATTCCATCGATTACTACGACGTGGAGAACGATTGCCGCAACTCCGCCGTGCCCATGCTCGACCTTAAGGGCATCAACGCCCGCATCGAGCCGGGCGCGATCATCCGCGACCGCGTCGAGATTGGCGACCGTGCCGTCATCATGATGGGCGCCATCATCAACATCGGCTCCGTTATCGGCGAGGGTTCCATGATCGATATGGGCGCCGTGCTAGGCGGCCGCGCCACCGTGGGCAAGAACTGCCACATCGGCGCTGGAACCGTGTTGGCAGGCGTCGTTGAGCCCGCAAGCGCCACGCCCGTCATCATCGAAGACGACGTCATGATCGGCGCCAACGCCGTGGTCCTGGAGGGCGTACGCGTGGGCAAGGGCGCTGTTGTTGCCGCCGGCGCCGTGTGCGTCGAGGATGTCCCCGCCGGTGCCGTCGTGGCCGGTGTCCCCGCCCGCGTCATCAAGATGCGCGACGAGAAGACCGACAGCAAGACCGGCCTGGAAGAGGGGCTGCGCCAGCTTTAATAGTTACGGCGTTTTACCAAACGCCGTAACGACCCGACGCTGCAAACGCCCCTAGGCGGCAATCTGACGTTCAATCGTCGGGCATGACCAGAAGGTCAATGCCCTCCTCTTTCGCGTCACCTTGCTCGCCTAGGGGCGTTTTCGCTGGCGTATGCTCAACCTACGGCGCAATGTCAGCGACCAAGCCGAAACAAAGGCCGAAGTCCCGAAGGGTTTCGGCCTTTGTTTTCCGCAGCGTCCAAGCGCAGTTTATCGATTCTCGATGCTGCCGATGTTTTTGAGTTCGATGGAGATGAGGCCGTTGGGCTCGTTGACAAACTCGATGTACTCGGAGTTCGAACCCATCTCGGCCGGGAAGCTGATCTCGATACCCGTGTCGGTACGGATCTTGTGATTGCGCACCGCCGCGCGTTCGACCTGCTTGCGCTCCACGGGCACACGCTCAGGAACCTTCTCCTCGGTCAGTGCCGCGCGCACGCTCTCCTTGATAACCGGTTCGTCCTCAAAGACCTCATCGACGATATCCCAAGGCGGCAGCTCCTCGTCATCCTCAACCTTCTCGGCAACGGCAGCCTTAACCTTAGCGAGCGCTACAGCCGTGTTGGCACCGTGCTCCTCGGCGACTTCCTCAACCACACGCGTCACGGTGTCGATGACCTCCTTGCCCGATACGCCCGTGTCGCACTGCAGCAAGCCATCGGGGATAAGCATACGGTCCTCGCCGGCAATCTTGCGCTTCTTGTCCACGTAGCCGATCTCCATGGTACTCGCGCGCACGATGGCATAGCTCGGCACCTTTTGAGAGGGGTTCGGCAGGATGGCATAGTGGCGCGCGATGTCGTTACGCACCTCGCCCTCTTCGCGACCCACCTCGTGCATGAATGCCTGCTTGGAGCCCAGCAGCATCACGGCAAACCAGCGGGCATCCTCATCGTCGTCAAAGTCCGCCACAAGCACGTCGGTGGACTCGGCTTTCTCAGCCTTGGTGAGTTCGGAAGAGATAAACTCCGCAATCTGCTGCGACAGGTCCACGAACTCGCGCTCGCCAAAGAAATAGCCCTTGAGCTCGCCGCCAAACGCAGAGTTCTCGGCAAACGTGGCGCGTTTATTGTCGGCCGAGGTACGTGCGCGGCGCAGATGCGTGGTCACGAAGTTGCGCACGGTACGGCTCTCGATATCGAGCTCGCGCTGGCTCATGACGTTGACGGCAGAGTCAAAGTCCAGGATATGCAGAATCGCGTGATTGATTTTCATATACGGCATTCCGTTCTAGATCGATTTCGGCACGAACCAGTATAGCGGTCGAGCCCGCCCCGGGCGCATCGAAGATTGGTGCATCGGGGACAGGTTGCTTTGTATCAATGGCTAGCGCAGGAGCTCGGACTGCCAAGCCTCGAGCTGTTCTGCCAAACTCTTGCCGGCAGCGGGCACGTCGATCTGGGGTCGTTTGGGCAACAGTGCGCATTTAAGGATCGCCACGATGGTCTGCGAGATAAAGCGTCGCGTATCTTTGTCAAAGCCTTGCGCAGCCTGGAGCATCACGGGCAGACTCTCACGCAGATTTCCTGCGATATCCGCAAACCGTTCGGCGTCCGTAGCCTCAAACACGGAGAACAACGCATCTACAAAACGCTCGCGCTCGCTAGGTGACACTGCAAGCAGCATCTCGCGAATGGAGCCATCAACGTATCGAGCACCGGCGGACAGGCGCTCACAGTACACGAAGTCGCGACCATCAACCACCCAGCTAAAGGGATTGTGCTGCAGCAGGCTGAACTCGGTGCTCTCAACGATGGCATAGTCCTCCTGTGTCTCGAACATCATGCCGAAGATCGACGACCGAGGTAGCGTCTTGTCGATTCGACCGGAAAGATCGGCAAAGGCGTTGCCGTTCAGAAACTCCTCGACGAACCCTGGACCATCATGGGAATACGCCCGTTCGATTCGCTCACGGGCGACATCGGAGCACATCGCCGCACCGTACACCGCAAGGTTTCCACCCTTGGAATGACCTCCGCACAAAAGCGGCCCGTCGATCGCATCCGCCGCCTCGTCCACATAACGCGCCGCGGATTCCTGGGCCGGCACAGGACACCGGAACGCCATGTTAAAGTCCTCTTTCCAGCCCACAATCGTGCTGTCGGTCCCCCGGAAGGAAAGATAGCTAAACCCCGCCGGAAACCGGAACGCCATGGCTGCAAACTGCTCCGTCGCCACCACATCGCTCACGGCACGATAGCCGCAAACGTGCACGCCGCGGTATCTGGGATTTGCTGCCACGGCCTCCAACAAGGCCCTGCTCCCCTCTGGATCCCACAAGTCGTCAATCATGTCCCGATAGCACTCGGCACGCAGCAGCTCGCGTACGTCTAGGCCCTGCCAGTTCGTCAGCTCCGCCGTATCACCCGGCAAACGCAAATAGGACAACCACGCAAAGACCAGGCTGTCCACCGCGCAGAACGGCCGCTCCTCAAACGGATCAAACGCCGTCTGGGCATAGGTCAAAAAATTAGGCGAATCCGACATGGCCCTCCCATCAACTATGGTGTATTGGGATGGTGCATTGGGGTCAGGTTACTTTGCACCAAAAGGCGCCCGGGCCGTGTGGACCCGGACGCCTTCATTGTAGCTTTTCGCTCTAGCGAGCTTGATTTAGCAGGAGAAATCGACGCTGTCGATGATGTCCTTGAGGGCCTTGGCGGAGACGGTGAGCTCATGCTGCTCGTCGTCGTTCAGCGGCACGGGGACGCGGCAGACAACGCCGTCGCGGCCAACGACGGTCGGCATGGAGATGGCAAGATCGGACAGGCCATACTCGCCCACCATGAGCGAGGAGACAGGCAGAACGGTCTGCTCATCGCGCATAACGGCGGTGCAGATGCGCTTGACGGCCATGGCGACGCCATAGTAGGTGGCGTGCTTCTTCTCGATGATGGTGTAGGCGGAGTTCTTGACGTCCTCAGCGATGCGCTTCTCGGCAGCCTCATGCTCCAGGTGGCCGTGAAGCTCACAGAAGGTGTTCAGCGGAACGCCGGCAACCTGAGCGCTGGACCAAGCGACAAACTCGGAGTCACCGTGCTCGCCCATGACATAGGCCTGGACATCGCGCGGGTCAACCTCGACGTGGGCACCAAGCATCTGCTGCAGGCGGCCGGTGTCGAGCACGGTGCCGGAACCGATGACGTGGCCCTCGGGCAGGCCGGACATCTTGATGGCGGCGTAGGTCAGAACATCGACCGGGTTGGAGACGATGAGCAGAATGCCGTCGAAGCCGGACTTCTTAATCTCGGGAATAATGGACTTGAAGATGCTGACGTTCTTGTTGACCAGGTCCAGGCGGGTCTCACCGGGCTTCTGGGCAGCGCCAGCGGTGACGACGATCATGGCGGCGTCGGCGACATCGGAATAATCGCCGGCGTAGATCTTCATCGGCTCGGCAAACGTCATGCCGTGCGCGATATCCAGGGCCTCACCCTCGGCACGGTTCTTGTCCACGTCGATGAGGACCATCTCGGAGAACAGACCACTCTGCATCAGTGCGAACGCCGAAGACGAACCGACGAAGCCGCAGCCGACAATAGCGACCTTCTTCTCGTTAACCATTAGAAACTCCCATCTCTCTCCACAAACAAGCCGCCCGGGAACGACCCGAGCGGCTTGCCGTAATCCCAATACATCCAATCGGGACTTTGATTATGCTCCTATTCGCAGCCAAAAATCGACCGTTTACCGAAATTGTTTGCAGAATTCGTAAAATAACTGCACGAAATCGGTTTCGAGCTATTGACGAGTCGAAATAGGTTCTAATACAGGCCCGCCTCGCGAATGGCCTCGACAGCCAAAGCGATCTGATCGGGCGGAAGGACCAGTGCCATACGCACGTGCCCCTCGCCCGAAGGGCCAAAGCTCGCGCCCGGCGTCACCACAACGCCGGCCTTCTCCATGAGCTCCTCGCAAAACGCCATGGAATCGGTGCGGCCGCCGGGAAGCTTGGCCCACACAAACATAGAGCCATGCGCGTTGGGACGCTCCCAGCCCAGGCCCTCAAGACCGTCGCACAGGGCATCGCGGCGTTCCTGGTACTTCAGACGCTGCGCCTCGACCTCATCGCGCGGACCGTTCAGGCAGGCGATGGCGGCCTTCTGAATCGGGAAGAACATACCGAAGTCAATCTGACCGCGCAGCTTGGCAAAGGCAGAGACCACGTCCTCGCGGCCGACCAAAAAGCCGATACGCGCACCGGTGACGTTAAACGACTTGGAAAGCGAGAAGAACTCCACGCCCACCTCAAGCGCACCGGGATACTGCAAAAAGCTTCCGCCCGGCTCGCCGTCAAACACGATGTCGGAGTACGCGTTGTCATGAACGATCAACAGATCATGCTCGCGGGCAAAGGCGATAATCTCCTCGTAGACCTCGGGCGTGCCCACCGAGCCCACCGGGTTGGCGGGCAGCGACACGATCATATACTTGGCGCGGTCGGCCACCTCGGGATCGATGCCCGCCACATAGGGCAGGTAATTGTGCTCGGCAACCAGCGGATAGTACTCGAGCTTGGCATCGGCGATCTTGGCACCCGCCTCAAAGACCGGGTAGCACGGATCGGGAACCAGAATGGTGTCACCCGGATCGAGCAGGGCCAGGCCCAAATGGCCCACGCCCTCCTGCGTGCCGTTGCACGACTGCACCATAGACGGCGTAATGCCCGAAACGCCAAAGCGACGCTCATAGTAATCGCACACGGCTTGCTTGAGTTCGGGCAGGTCGCGCAGGGCATACTTCCACATCTCGGGATCTTGGGCTGCCTGCGTGAGCGCCTCGACCACGTGGTCGTACGGCTTAAAGTCGGGCGTGCCCACGCTCATGTTGTAAATGGTCTTTCCCTGAGCCTTCAGCGCGAGAAGCTTGTTGTTGAGCGAGGCGAAGACCTCCGCGCCAAAGCGGTCGAGACGCTGCGATGCCTGCATGGTGCCACCTTTCGATATGAAAAACGCGGCGCTCCGACAAGAGCGCCGCGCGATACGGGCCATCAGATTGCAAAAGTGTAACGCTTGCAACCCCCGTATTGGTTCAATTTAGCCAACCTTAGTCAACTGGATTGAGCGCGTCGATCTGCGCAAGCCACAGACGCGAGCTAGCGTCACTCGGCATACGCCAATCGCCGCGCGGGCTGAGCGTCACCGAGCCCACCTTGGGACCATCGGGCAGGCAGCTGCGCTTAAACTGCTGGGCAAAGAAGCGACGGTAGAACGTACGTAGCCACGTGTGGACGGTCTTGGCGTCGTAGACGCCCTCGAAGCTCTTGAGCGCCATGCGGTAGATCTTGCCCGGCTCAAAGCCAAAACGCAGCAGGTAGTAGAGGAAGTAGTCGTGCAGCTCGTACGGGCCCACCAAATCCTCGGTCCTCTGCGCAATCTCGCCGTCGCCCGTGGGCGGCAGAAGCTCGGGGGACACCGGCGTATCGAGGATATCGAGCAAGACCTCGGCAATACGCCCGCCAAAGACATCGGCGGCATAGCGCACCAGATGGCGCACAAGCGTCTTGGGCACGCTCGCGTTGACGGCGTACATGCTCATGTGGTCGCCGTTATAGGTAGCCCAGCCGAGCGCCAGCTCCGACAGGTCGCCCGTGCCAATGACAAAACCGCCAGCCTGGTTGGCCAGATCCATCAGGATCTGCGTACGCTCGCGGGCCTGGCTGTTCTCGTAGGTCACGTCCTGCACGGCCGGATCATGCTCGATATCCTTAAAGTGCTGTTCCACGGCAGCATGGATTGAGACCTCGCGGAAGCTCACACCCAAGTCACGAGCGAGCGACTCGGCATTCGACTTGGTGCGATGCGTCGTGCCGAAGCCGGGCATGGACACGGCTGTGATACCAGTGCGCGGCAGCCCCAGCGCATCGAAGGCACGCACGGTCACAAGCAGCGCCAGCGTGGAATCGAGACCGCCCGAAAGGCCGATAACGGCCGCCTTGGTGCCCGTATGGGCAAGGCGGGTCTTGAGGCCCGCGGTCTGCAGGTCGAGGATGGTCTCGCAGCGCTCAGCCAGGTCACCATGGTCGGCAGGCACGAAGGGCGCGCGGGGGAAGACACGGTCTATGCCGAGCGCATCGCGCAGGACAGGCTCTTCGGCGAGCGAGCCCTCAAACGAGAACTCGACGGTCACGGCCTCCGGCGCATCGTCCGCGCGCGTCCATGTCGTCGAGCGACGGCGCTCGGCAACCAGGCGGTCAAGGTCAACGTCGGCGATGGCCATATCGCAGGTAAGCAGTTTGGTCGCGGCGAGCTTGGAGCCGTTTTCGTAGACGAGGTTCTCGCCCGCAAAGACCATGTCGGTCGTGGACTCGCCCTCGCTCGCGTCCGCGTAGGCATAGGCGCAATACAGGCGCGCGCTCTGGTTGGAAATGAGGCTGCGGCGGTAATCCGCCTTACCGATAATCTCGTCCGAAGCCGACGGATTGAGGATCACCGTCGCACCGGCAAGCGCCATCTCGGTCGAAGGCGGCGCCGGTACCCACAGGTCCTCGCAAACCTCAACGCCCAGCACCATATCCTCGGCACCCTCATCACAGCAGCGGTAGACAAGCCCCGAACCCAGCGGAACCGGACCCTGACCGGCAAATTCAACCCACACGGGATCCGCAGGCGCCGGAGCAAACCAACGGCGCTCATAGAACTCGCCATAGTTGGGCAGATACTTCTTGGCCGTGAGGCCCAAAAGCTCGCCCGCGCAGCACACGGCGGCGCAGTTGTAGATATTCTCGGCAACTGCAACGGGAAGACCAATGGTAAAGACAATCGGCAACTCACGAGTCTCGTCGAGGATATGCACCAGAGCAGCCTCGCAGGCATGCAGCAGCGTGCGGTTATGGAACAGGTCGGCCGCGGTATAGCCGGTCAGGTTAAGCTCGGGCAGCACCAGCGCGCGAACGCCGCGCTCGGTAGCCTCGCGAACAGCCGCCAGCGCAACCTCGGCATTGCCCTCGACATCGGCCACGCGAATCCGCGGCGACGCCGCCGCCACACGCAAAAAGCCATCGTTCTTATTAGCCGAAACGCAGCATTGCCTTGTTGATCTGGACACTGGAGGCCCCTTCTACCCTGAGATTCAGTCTAACGGACGTTCACATATCTCTAACTAGCCAAAGCAACCTCCCAGTTTACTGAGACGCCAGCCTGTGCTAAGAGCATGTATTTCAAAAATATCTTTAATTAAAAAAGGAGAAATCGATAATCGACTTCTCCTTTAAGCGAGGCAAGTAAATTCCGAAACTAATGGCAGAATTTATCCATGTAGTCCTCAAAGTCGAACACTTCTACCACGACGCCCTCTTCCTGAGACTCTTTCAGTTGCTCCAAGAGATCTTTATTAATAACGTCCATGCAGAAACCTCCTCTATCTAATTAATTGTAGTATATCTGCTTTCATGCAATTATCAACCAACTTGTTTAATTGCTCCTCGTTTGTCGATAGTCCCTTGATTATCAACTTTATCCGAACACCTCCCACATTCATCCGCACATGTGCGGATGAATGTGGGAACCCGATACCC
>NZ_JADPCJ010000027.1 GCF_015670795.1 Collinsella aerofaciens
TCGGCGGCCCGTTCTGGGCGCGCCTCAATCGTAGCCCGAGACGGTCCCGGGCTGACAATTTCGACTGTAATGGACGTTCTTAAATGACTAGGCTTATTCCACGGTGCCGTAGACGGCGCCCCAGCCGTGGGCGGCAAGGGCCGAGTTGAGCTGGTCGCAAAGCGATTGGCGGTCGTAGTAGCCGGGCGGCAAAAGGTTCACGATTTCCATAAGGTCGGGCGCGAGGTCCAAGATCTCGGCCTGCACGATGAGATCCAGGCGGTCGATGGCGTGGCGGTCGTAAAACAGTCCGTCGACCAGGCGCTGCAGGTCGCCGAATTCCTCGGCCTGGAACGATCCGTACTCCATAGTGCCTCCTTGGGCGCCCCACGCAGGCATGCGCGGCGATTCGTATTTATTGCGATGGACTTAATCTATCACGGCTTCATAACGTTGCGGCGGTGGCGGTCTATACTTAGACGAACTGCAACGTACCGCTTCGCGAAAGGTCGCACCCCATGCAGACGATCTACCAGAAGATGGAAACCACCGAACTCGATGCCGCCATCGAGGCGCTCAAAGCCGAGGTCGCCGAGGTCAAGGCCAAGGGCCTGGCGCTCGACATGGCTCGCGGCAAGCCGTCGCCCTCCCAGGTGGACATTTCTCGCCCCATGCTCGATATCCTCAACGCCGACGCCGATCTGCACGATGGCAACGTCGACTGCTCCAACTACGGCTGCTTCGAGGGCATTCCCTCGGCACGCAAGCTGGCAGGGGAGTTCCTGGGTTGCCCCGCCGAGCAGACGCTCGTGCTGGGTTCGTCGAGCCTTTTGATCGAGCATGACATCGCCGGCATGTTCTGGCGTTGCGGTTCGTGCGGCAGTGAGCCTTGGGACGCCTACGAGGCCGCGCACGACGGCAAGAAGGTCAAGTTCCTGTGCCCCGTTCCCGGCTACGATCGCCACTTTGGCATTACCGCCGACTTGGGCATCGAGAACGTCCCCGTCGCGATGACTGACAACGGCCCCGACATGGACGAGATCGAGCGCCTCGTTGCCGCCGACGATTCCATCAAGGGTATCTGGTGCGTGCCCAAGTATTCCAACCCCACGGGCATCACCTTTAGCGAGGACACCGTGCGCCGCCTGGTCGAGATGCCCACAGCCGCGCCCGATTTCCGTATCTTCTGGGACAACGCCTACTGCGTGCACGACCTGTACGACGAGACCGACGAGCTCGCAAACATCTTTGACCTCGCTCGCGCGGCGGGCACCGAGGACCGCGTGGTGGCCTTTGCCTCGACGTCCAAGATCACCTTCCCGGGCGCCGGCATCGGCTTTATCGGTGCGAGCCCCGCGGTCATCGCCGAGTTCTCCAAGCGCCTGAAGGCCGGCCTCATCAGCGCCGACAAGCTCAACCAGCTGCGTCACGTGCGCTTCCTTCCTACCATCGAGGCGGTCAAGGAGCACATGAAAAAGCATGCCGAGTTCCTGCGTCCGCGCTTTGAGGCCGTCGAGCGTAAGCTCACCGAGGGCTTGGGCGACACGGGCTGCGCCACTTGGACGCACCCCCGCGGTGGCTACTTTGTAAGCTTCGATGGTCCCGAGGGCTCGGCCCAGAAGGTCGCCGCGCTTTGCGCCGACCTGGGCGTCAAGCTCACGCCGGCCGGTGCTACCTGGCCCTATGGCAAGGACCCGCGTGACACTAACATCCGCATCGCGCCGAGCTATCCCACGGTCGAGGACCTGGAGGCCGCGCTCGATGTGCTGGTGCTGGCTGTGAAGCTCGTCGCTGCCGAGCTTGCGCGTGCCGAGCGCGCCTAACGCGCGGCTTCCCGTACTATCCGCACTTTCGATACGTAAAGGAGCGTATACATGGATTTGGGTATTTCCACCAACCCCACGCCAGAGCTCTACACCATTAAGGTAACCGGCGAGATCGATATCTCTAACGCCGATAGCCTGCGCAATGCCATCGACCTGGCGCTCGAGCAGCCCACCGAGGCCGTTGAGCTCGATTTTGCCCAGGTGAGCTACATCGACTCGACGGGCATTGGCGTGCTCGTGGGCGCCGCGCACCACGCGGTCGACCACGGCAAGCGCTTTAGCTGCACCAATGTGCAGCCCCCGGTGATGCGCGTGGTTCAGCTGTTGGGTGTCGACCAGGAGATTTCGATCACCGCTGCATAATCTTTGCCCCCAAAAGGGCGTGCCGTTTGGCATATGTTTGTGATGCGCTCGGACGTTTTGGCGTCCGGGCGCTATACTTGACCGAATGAATAGACGAGTTCCGGCCGAATGGCGCGGTGCGGGCTCGACTCACATCGAGCCTTGGAGGTATGTGTGTTTGGTATTGGAGAGGGTGAGCTCGCGATCATCGTGGTCTTCGGCTTTTTGCTGTTTGGCCCGGATAAGCTCCCACAGATGGGCCGCACGATCGGCCGTGCCATCCGTCAGTTCCGCGAGACGCAGGAAAAGATGACGGCCGTTGTTCAGTCCGAGATTATCGATCCGGTGAGCGAGGCCGCGTCGGCCCCGGTCAAGCCCAAGAAGGCTGCCGTCGATGACGATTCCGATGCAGACGAGGATGCCGTTGAGACGGCTGCGCCCGCAAAGAAGGAGACCTTTGCCGAGCGTCGTGCCCGTCTTGCTGCCGAGAAGGCCGCAAGCGAGGGTGCCGCCAAGGGCGAGGATGCTGCCGAGGAGACTGAAGCCGAGGGTGCCGACGCCGAGTCTGCCGATGCCGCCGTCGAGTCCGAGCCTGCCGCAGAGCCGGAGCCCGAGCCCGAGCCGACAGAGCCCACGACGGCTGACCTCTACGCCCGTCGCCCCCGCAAGCGCAAAGCCGTCGTCGACCAGCTCGCTCGCGAGCTCGAGGCCGAGGCCGAGGACGACACTGCCGCCGCCGACGCCCCCGAAGGGAGGCGATGAGTAATGCCTATCGGACCTGCGCGTATGCCGCTCTTCGATCACCTGGGAGAGCTCCGTCGCCGCTTGACCATCGTGGTCGTCTCGGTCTTTGCCGCCGCTATCGTGCTATATTTCGCCACGCCCGTGGTGCTCGACATCCTGGAAGATCCCATCCGCTCCTTTGTGCCGGATGGTAAGTTCTACATCACCACCACGCTCGGCGGCTTTGGCCTGCGCTTCTCGCTGGCCATCAAGATGGCCGTGGTCATGTGCACGCCCATGATCATCTGGCAGATTCTGGCATTTTTCCTGCCGGCACTGCGTCCCAACGAGCGCAAATGGGTCGTGCCCACAGTGCTCGCCTCGACGGTGCTGTTCTTCCTGGGTGCCATCTTCTGCTACTTCATCATCATCCCCGCGGGCTTTGAGTGGCTCATCGGCGAGACCTCGGCCGTCGCTACGGCGCTGCCCGATCTGGAGAACTACGTCAACATGGAGCTGCTCTTTATGATCGGCTTTGGTGTGGCGTTTGAGCTGCCGCTCATCATCTTTTACCTGTCCGTTTTCCACATCGTGTCCTACGCGGCCTTCCGCAGTGCCTGGCGTTACGTATACGTTGGCCTGCTCGTGGGTTCGGCTGTGATCACGCCCGACGGCTCGCCCGTCACCCTGGGCCTTATGTACGGCGCCCTGCTCTCGCTCTACGAGATTTCGCTCGCCATCGCCCGTGTGGTCATTACCGCGCGCGAGGGCAAGGAGGGCTTGTTTGTGAGTCGTCTGGACCTGTTCTCGGACGATGAGGACGACGAGGAGTAAATCGGTATGCACGAGGTTGGCATTGTCAACGGCATACTCGATACAGTGATTCGCGCGGCGCGTGGGGCGGGGGCCTCGCGCGCCGTTTTGGTTACGCTGCGTATCGGGGATATGACCGAGGTCGTGCGCGAGGCGCTCGACTTTGCATGGGAGACGTTTCGCGACGAGGACCCTCTCACGCGCGGCTGCGAGCTTGCCGTGGAGGAAGTCCATCCACAAAGTGAGTGTTTGGACTGCGGCGAGGTCTTCGATCACGACCGCTTTCATTGTCGCTGTCCCCAGTGTGGCGGCGCCAACGTGCGCCTGCTGCACGGTCGCGAGCTCGACATCGCAAGTATCGAAATCGAAACCCCCGACGATTAGCCCGCTAGCCATCTGGTGATGGGGTATAAAGGGGCCAAAGTAAGGAGTGCCGAGTATGGCCGAGAAAACGATTGATATCGCGTCGCCGATTCTGTCGCGCAATGAGCGCCTGGCAGATCAGCTGCGTCAGCGATTTAAAGAGACAAACACCTATGTGATCAATGTGCTGTCGAGCCCCGGTTCGGGCAAGACCACCACGATTTTGGGCACCAACGAGCGCCTGCGCGACAAGGCGGGCCTGCGTTGCGCCGTCATCGAGGGCGATATCGCCTCGGACGTCGACGCCATCACCATGAAGGAAGCCGGCATGCCCGCCATCCAGATCAACACGGGCGGCCTGTGCCACCTCGAGGGCAACATGATTATGGAGGCCGTCGATGCGTTCGATCAGGCGGTGGGCCTTCAAAACATCGACGTCATCTTTATCGAAAACGTGGGCAACTTGGTCTGCCCGGTCGACTTTGACCTGGGCGAGAACCTGTCCATCATGATCCTCTCGGTGCCCGAGGGCGACGACAAGCCCATCAAGTACCCGGGCATCTTCCAGCACGCCGGCGCACAGCTGCTCAACAAGGTCGACGTGGCCCCGGCTTTCGATTTTGACATGGATGGGTATACTAAGACACTCGATGACCTCAATCCGCAGGCGCCGCGGTTTGCCGTGAGCGCGCGCAAGGGCGAGGGCATGGATGCCTGGTGCGATTGGCTCATCGGGCAGATCGAGCAAGCAAGGGCGTAAATCGGCCGCCATACGGGCGGGCGTAGCCGCAGAGACACGAGATAGGAGCCTCTTTTGAAGCTCATCATCGCCGAGAAAAACGACGCTGCACGTCAGATCGCCGAGCGGCTGTCCACGGGTAAGCCCAAAAAGGACAAGGTGTACAACACCGCCATCTACCGTTTTGAGTGGAAGGGCGAGGAGTGCGTGACCATCGGCCTTGCCGGTCACATCCTGGCGCCCGATTTTTGCGACAGCGTGCTGTTCGATAAAAAGCTGGGTTGGTATTCGGTGACCGAAGACGGCGAGATGCTGCCGGCCGATATGCCCGATGGCCTGGCCCGCCCGCCGTACGACACCAAGCGCAAGCCGTTCCTTGCCGATGGCATTTCCATCAAGGGCTGGAAGCTCGAGAGCCTGCCTTACCTCACCTGGGCGCCCGTCATTAAGCTACCGGCCGAGAAGGAGCTCATTCGTTCGCTCAAGAACCTCGCTAAAAAGTCCGACAGCGTCATTATCGCCACGGACTTCGACCGCGAGGGCGAGCTGATCGGCTCGGACGCTCTCAACAAGGTGCGCGAGGTCGCGCCGGACTTGCCGGTTGCCCGCGCCCAGTACTCTTCGTTTACTAAAGCCGAGATCACGCAGGCCTTCGATAATCTCGTCTCGCTCGACCAGAATCTGGCCGACGCCGGCGAGAGCCGCCAGCACATCGACCTCATTTGGGGCGCGGTGCTCACGCGTTACCTGACGCTCGCCAAGTTTGGCGGCTTTGGTAACGTGCGCTCTGCCGGCCGCGTGCAGACGCCGACGCTCGCCCTGGTGGTCGAGCGCGAGCGCGAGCGCATGGCGTTTGTGCCCGAGGACTATTGGCAGATCCGCGGCATGGGTGCCGCACAGGGCGCTGCCGAGGACGACCGCTTTAAGATCGCTCACAAGACGGCGCGTTTTACCGACAAAGATGCTGCCGAGATGGCGTACGGCCACGTCGACGGCGCCAAGACGGCGACCGTTGCCGCGGTGACCAAGCGCTCGCGTAAGCAGCAGCCGCCCACGCCGTTTGCGACGACCTCGCTGCAGGCTGCCGCCGCGGCCGAGGGCATCTCGCCCGCACGCACCATGCGCATCGCCGAGTCCCTCTACATGGCCGGTCTCATCAGCTACCCGCGTGTCGACAATACCGTGTACCCTGCGACGCTCGATCTGGGCGCCGTGGTGAGCGACCTGGCAAAGATCAACCCGGCGCTGGCACCCGTGTGCAAAAAGGTGCTCGCCGGTCCCATGAAGCCCACGCGCGGCAAGGTCGAGACCACCGACCACCCGCCTATCTACCCCACGGGCGAGGGCGATCCGTCCACGCTCGACGGCGGCCAGCGCAAGCTCTACGACCTCATCGCCCGCCGCTTCTTGGCGACGCTTATGGGTCCTGCGACCATCGAGAACACCAAGCTCGAGCTCGATGTGAACGGTGAGCCGTTCGTGGCCTCGGGCGATGTGCTCGTGACCCCCGGTTTCCGCGAGGCGTATCCGTATGGACTCAAGCGCGACGAGCAGATGCCGCCGCTTGAGCAGGGCGATACGGTCGACGTGTTCGACATTAAGCTCGAGGCCAAGCAGACCGAGCCGCCCGCACGCTACAGCCAGGGCAAGCTCGTGCAGGAGATGGAAAAGCGCGGCCTGGGCACCAAGTCCACGCGCGCGAGCATCATCGAGCGCCTGTATGCCGTGCGTTACCTCAAAAACGATCCCGTGGAGCCGAGTCAGCTGGGCATCGCCATCATCGACGCGCTGTCGCAGTTTGCCCCGCGCATCACGAGCCCCGATATGACCAGCGAACTCGATGGCGACATGACCCGCGTGGAGCGCGGCGAGGATACCGAAGAGCATGTCGTGACGCACTCGCGCGCGCTGCTGGCCGGTGTGCTCGACGAGCTGCTCAAGCACACGCAGGAGCTGGGCGACGCCATCAGCGACGCCGTCACGGCCGATGCGCGCGTGGGCGCCTGCCCCAAGTGCGGCAAGGACCTTGTTATGAAGACGAGTGCCAAGACCCGTGGCAGCTTTATCGGCTGCATGGGCTGGCCCGACTGCGACGTGACCTATCCGGTGCCGAGCGGCGTCAAGGTAAGCCCGCTCGAGGGCGAGGCGGCCGTGTGCCCCGAGTGCGGCGCGCCGCGCATTAAGTGCCAGCCGTTCCGCCAGAAGGCCTTCGAGATTTGCGTGAATCCGACGTGCCCCACCAACTACGAGCCTGACCTTAAGGTGGGCGAGTGCAAGGTGTGCGCCGAGGCAGGACGCCATGGCGACCTGATCGCGCACAAGAGTGAAAAGAGCGGCAAGCGCTTTATCCGCTGCACCAACTACGACGACTGCGGCGTGAGCTATCCGCTGCCGGCGCGCGGCAAGCTCGAGGCGACGGGCGAGACCTGCCCCGAATGCGGCGCCCCCATCGTGGTGGTCAACACGGCGCGCGGCCCGTGGCGTATCTGCGTCAACATGGACTGTCCGACCAAGGAGAAAAAGCCGGCCCGCGGCCGCAAGACCACGACCAAGGCGAGCACGGCCAAGAAGACGACGGCTAAGAAAGCCACTGTCGCCAAGAAGACGACCGCGAAGAAGTCGACTGCCAAGAAAGCAGCCGCCGACAAGTAACGGCGCAGTCGAAACATTACCCAAAAAACGAGCGAGGACCCCGCGATCCTCGCTCGTTTTTTTTGACCGGCAGTTAGGGACGTTCCTTTTCTGCCGGCAGTTTAGGAACGTCCCTAACTGCCGGCTCGGGAACGACAAAGCACTAGTTCACCTCGACAGGTTTGGCGCCGGGATAGCGCTCCTCAAAGTCTAGGCGGTACTTATTGTCATTGGTGCCCGCCACGTTGTCGCGTGACAGCGGCGCCACGATCTCATTCTTGTGGTCCGCAGGCTTGGCGTATTTCAGGCTGATCTCCCAGGCATCACAGATTGCGTCAATGCGGTGATCCAGGTCGTCGTACAGGGCGATGATGTCCTTCCAGGAGCTGTAGTTCTTGGAGCTCGTCGGGACGTCTAGGTCCTCGACGATATCGTAATACTGCTCGATGGTGTCCTCCGTGCGCTCGGCGACGTCGGCGAGATTTTGACGTGTGGTTCGATCCTCTTCCAGATAGCTGCCGTTGAAGTTCTGCGCGCAGCCACGGACGTAGTTGTCGAGGTCTTCGAGCAAGTCGTAGTATTCGCTCAGTCGGCGGTAGAGGTTCTGCTCGGAGAGCGTTGCTTCGCTGCCATCCTCGTCGTCATCGTCATCGTCATCATCGTCGTACAGGCTGTTGGGATCGCCGAGAGGCTTTAGGTCATCGTCGTCGACGTCATGGTGCAGCTTAGCAACCTCGGCAGTCGTCTGCGTGGCGGCGTTGTCGAAAGGCTTGATCACAAAGAAAACGACCAGGGCGATGATGATCGCCATCAGCACAACGATAACGGCGATAAGCGGCCCGGTGCCGCTCTTTTTGGGAGCGGGGGTCTGTGGCGAAGTGGGCGCGTATGCGGGAGCCGGCTGCTGTTGGGGCGAGCCGCTCGCGACGGGTATGCGCTGCGTGGTCTCGACGGCCGCGGGGCTTGCGGCGGGGTCGGGTCGATAGGCGAGGGGGTCGTCCGCCTTGACTTGCGGCGTATCAAGGGAGCCGGTCTGCTCAAAAGCGGGCTGGCTATCGCTCGCGGTTGTTTGCTCAACAGGTGCACCGCACGAGGTGCAGAACTTGGCATTATCTGCAAGAAGCTTGCCGCACGAGGCGCAATACCGAGACATTGCCACTCCTTTCGCCACATTTCAATGCAATACGACGATTATACCCAGCGTCCATAATTCCCCATCATAAGTTGCGGTGAAATAGGGACTGTTTGGCGGTCTCAGAGCTTCAATCAGTCCCTATTTCACCGCAACTTTGGAAAGGCACCTTTAGCCATTGGGGACGCACCGAGCACTGGGGTATCATGGCTTGGTTGATATATCTGCATTTACGCGCCTTGTAGGAAGGGGCTGCGCCCATGGCTTTTGAGCCCGCTCAACATAGCTTCATTACGCTCGAGGGTGTCGATGGCGCCGGTAAATCTACGCAGGCGCGCCTGCTTGCCCGTGCGCTCGACCTTGCCGGCTACCAGGTTGTGACCCTGCGCGAGCCGGGCGGTACCGCCATCAGTGAGAAGATTCGCGCCCTGCTGCTCGACCCCGCCAATACGGCGATGGCCGACACGTGCGAGCTGCTACTCTACGAGGCCGCGCGTGCCCAGCTGGTGCACGAGGTCATCGCGCCCGCCCTCGCTGCCGGCAAGGTGGTCCTGTGCGACCGTTTCTACGATTCCACGACCTGCTATCAGGCGTTTGCCGATGGCCTCGATCGCCAGATGGTACGCGATGCCAACAACCTGGCCGTCGCGGGAACGCACCCGGCGCTCACGCTCGTCTATCACATCACGCCCGAGCAGGCGGCGCTGCGCATGGCGGCCCGCGGTGCGGCCGATCGCATGGAGGCCAAGGGCATGGCCTTCCAGGAGCGCGTCTACCAGGGATTTTGCAGCATTGCCGCCGAAGAGCCAAATCGCGTAAAGCTCATCGACGCCACCGCGTCAATTGCAGACGTCTTCGCGCAGACGGTCGAGCAGGTTCGTGCGCACGGTCTCGACATCCCCCAGGATACCGTCGCCGCCGCGCTTGCCCAGGAGGCTGAGTAACATGGCCCCCGCGCAGACAAGCCTGCTGGCCAAGCTAGACACCCAACAGCGCGTGCGCGACTTTTTGACCAATGCCGTCACCAGCGGTCGCGCATCGCACGCCTACCTGTTTTTGGGCGCGCCCGGCGCGGGCAAGCTCGACGCCGCGTGGGCGCTTGCCCAGGCATTCCTGTGCGAGCAGGACGGCTGCGGCTCGTGCGACAGCTGCGTGCGCGTCGCACGCCATACGCACCCCGACGTGCACTATTACACCCCCGAAAGCGCTACGGGCTACCTCATCGCGCAGACCCGCGAGCTGCTCGACGACGTGCCCCTGGCGCCCATCCGCGCCAAGGCGAAGGTCTACATCATCGACCGTGCCGAGCAACTGCGCGCCAACACCGCCAACGCGCTGCTCAAAACGCTCGAGGAACCGCCCGAGGGCGTCATGTTCATCCTGTTGGGCACCTCGGCCGACGTGATGCTGCCCACCATCGTGAGCCGCTGCCAGTGCGTGCCGTTTCGGCTGGTGTCGCCCACTGTGGCCGCGCAGGCCGTGAGCCGCGCCACCGGTCAAGATCCCGCGCGCTGCCGCATGGCCGTCGCCGTGGCGGGAAGCCCCACGCGTGGTATCGAGTTCCTCAAGAGCGCCGAGCGCCAGGACGCCCGTCGCCAGATGGTCCGTGCCATCGACTCGCTCATCGCCGCCGACGAGGCCGATGTGCTCAGTCGCGCCAAGTCGCTCATCGTCGCCGTCAAGGCGCCGCTCGCCGAGGTCAAGTCCACGCAGGAAAAGGTGCTCGAGCAAAATGCCGACTACCTGTCGCGTGGAGCATTGAAGCAGCTTGAGGACCGCAACAAGCGCGAACTCAACGCGCGCGAGCGTTCGGGTATCATGGAAGCGCTGGCGAGCGCGCGGACGCTCATGCGCGACGTGCTGCTGACGCTTCAGGATGAGGCGGCAGACGTTGTGAACGAGGACGTGCGCGACACGATCGGGCGGCTTGCCGCGGCGACGAATGTTGCGGGTGCCACACAGGCGCTCGAGGCGGTTGCCGCCGCTGAGCGCAACATCGCCAGAAACGTTACTCCCCAGCTGGCCATCGAGGTCATGCTGTTCGATATCAGGAAGGCACTGAAATGCCGTTAGTCGTACCCGTTAAGTTTACCTACGCCTCGCGCGACCTGTGGTTTGACCCGCAGGATCTGGATATCCTCGAGGCCGATTATGCCATTTGTTCTACCGAGCGCGGAACCGAGATCGGCCTGGTCACGGCCGACCCCTTCGAGGTGCCGCTCGACGAAATCGGTCAGCCGCTCAAGCCCGTGTTGCGCGTAGCGAGCGACATCGACCTGCAGCTTGCCGACGACCTGGCTATCCAGGGTGACGAGGCCATGGTCGACTTCCGCCGTCTGGTCAAGGAACTCGACCTCGAGATGAAGCCGGTCGGCGTCGAGTACCTGTTTGGCGGCGAGAAGGCTGTGTTCTACTTTGCTGCCGAGGAGCGCGTCGATTTCCGTCAGCTCGTCAAGGACCTGTCCTCGACGCTGCACATTCGCGTCGACATGCGCCAGATCGGCGTGCGCGACGAGACCCGCCTGGTGGGCGGCTATGCCCAGTGCGGCCAGGAGCTCTGCTGCACGCGCTTTGGCGGACAGTTTGAGCCGGTTTCGATTCGCATGGCAAAAGAGCAGGACCTGCCACTCAACTCGTCCAAAATTAGCGGCGTCTGCGGCCGCCTGATGTGCTGCCTGCGCTACGAGTTCGAGGCGTACAAGGACTTTAAGAGCCGCGCGCCCAAAAAGAAGACGCTTATCGATACGCCGCTTGGCAAGGCGCGTATCCAGGAATATGACACGCCGCGCGAGCAGCTGGTGTTGCGCCTGGAGAACGGCAAAGTCTTTAAGGTCAACCTGGCCGACATGACGTGCTCGGAGGGCTGCAAAAAGAAGGCCGCCGAGCAGGGCTGCAACTGCCGTCCCGACTGCGTGACGCGCGATGTGCTCGAGCGTATCGAGTCGCCCGAGATGCGCTTGGCGCTTATGGAGCTCGACCGCGAGAACGGCGTCGACGTGGGCGATGGCCTGTCGAGCGCCGACCGTCTGGCGGGGACGACGATGCCCAAGCGCCGTCGCCGCGATGCGGACGCCGATACCCGTGCCGGTCAGAGCCAAGGCGAGGGTCGCGGCCGCGGTAAGGGTCGCGGCAAGGCCGAGGCACCCGAGGCCGAGGAGGCTGCCGGTGGACGTCGCCGCCGCAAGCGCTCGGGTTCGGGCGATGCCGGCGAGGCCGCTCCCGCAGGCAAGAATTCCCCCCGCGAGCGCGAGGCTCAGCAGCCCCAACAGCAAAACCGCGGCGGTGGCATGAATCCCACGCGCCGTCGCCGCCGCCATTTGTCGAGCGAGGAGCGCGAGGACGCCTTCCGCGCCGCAGCCGCTCGCGAAGCCGGTGCCGGCCCCAAGGGTGGTTCGGGTTCTGATACGCCTGCCGACAAGGGTGGCAAGCAGCGCAACGATGACGAGCGCACCCCGCGTCCGCGTCGTCGCCATTCCTCGGGCACGCAGCAAAAGCCCTCGGTGCCCTCTGTGGCCGATCAGGTCTCGGATGGCGAGGTCAAGGTCACGCGCCGTCGTCCCGGAGATGGCGGGGGAGCTGCTGCCAAGGTTTCGCGTGGCGCCGCTCGTGACGAGCGCGAGCCGCGCGAGGATCGCGGTGGCGAGGGCTCGGCCGACCAGGGTCAAAAGCGCCGTCGCCGTCGCCGTTCCCGCAAGCCGCGCCAGGATGGTGGCGAGGGCTCGACCCCGTCTTCGTCCGCACCGCAACCGCCCGCCGGCGAATAACGCCCGCGAGCGGATTTAGCCCGCCTTGCCCCGAGCGCATCGGGGTATCATAGCGCCGAATCAACAACCCTCCCTGCGACCGAACGTAGGGAGGGTTGTGTCTTGAAGAGCCGTTTGAACATATTGAGCTGTCTGCAGGGTGCCGGTGCGCTACCGTTTGCGGACGAATTACTACCGTTTGCCGAGCGGGTGGCACGCGAGGCGCTCGAGGCATTGTCGCCAACACGATGTGCCGGCTGCGAGCGCGCCGGTACGCTTATTTGCCAAGACTGCCTTGCCGCGTTCACGCTCATCGACCCACGTCATAGCTGCACCCGATGCAGCGCCCCGTTTGGGGATTTGCTGTGCACTGAGTGTTCGGTCGAGGGCACGTCCTCGGCAATGACGGAGGCGCTCGACCGCTGCCTGGCGTGCGCCGTCTATGCGCATCCGCTGCCGCGCATCATTAAAGCGTACAAGGATGCGGGCGAGCGACGTCTGGCTCCGTATCTGGCGGAGCTGCTCTACGACACCGCCCTGCATGCCCAGGTCGTAGCGCCCGATCGCTATGGAGGTGTGCTGTCCGGTGCGGATGCGGTGGTGTTTGTGCCTGCGACGGCGGCAGCGTTTCGGCGGCGTGGTTTTGATCATATGGAGGCTATTGCGCGTCCATTTTGCGAGCTGTCGGGTGTTCCCCTGCTCGATGCTCTCGTCAAGTACGGGCATGGCGACCAGCGTGAACTCGGTCGTGAAGAACGCCGTGAACGCGCCCGAGGCATGTATGAGACCGTTGAGGACGTGCACGGCCGCCACCTGCTGCTTATCGATGACGTTATCACCACGGGCGCGACGATGGCCGCGGCTTCGGCGGAACTCAAGCGCGCCGGCGCTGCGGCAGTCGATGGCCTTGCTATCGCACGTGTTTGGTAGGGGTGATTCATGTGGCGGTAACAATCAGGTGGTGCAACAAACCGACAAAAGAGCAGCTAGCGGCTTCCGTAATCCTAACTGGCGCCTCGGCGCTACGCATGATGCGCGCCGAGCGCCGGCAGATGGGCTACATAAGCTGGAAGGACCTTAATCCCGATGAAGAGCGCCGTGTGCTGCGCACATCGTCGCCCTCGACCGAGGACATCTATCTTCCCGATTTGGTGCGGATTGGGGCCGCAAGCGGCGAGGTGCAAGAGGATTTGTGCTTGCTGGTAGGGTCTGCAGCGCAGCGCCGCCGTATTCTTGGCGTGAGCTGGTCCGTATGCTCCGAGTTGCCCGCCGGCTCGATTCTAGAGGTGGAACCGGGGGTGTACAGTCTATCTCCCGAGGCCCTTTGCGTAGCCGTCGCGCGCGAGGTCGGCTGCATCCAGGCATTTGCCCTGGCCCAGGAGCTGTGCTCTAAGATTTCACTGAGTGACCGCGGGAAGTATCTGCCTCCCTACACCTCGCCTGTCGTGAACAAATTGGCAAAGGACAAAGACCAGCCGCCAGATGTCGGTTACTTTGAGGTCGAGTCCGTGCTGACACCCGATTGCCTGGTAGATTACCTCGCGGCATGCAAGGGGAGCGCGGCCAAGCAGCTGCGGCGGCTGTGTCCCTATCTGTCGGAAAACCTGCGTTCACCCATGGAGTGCATCATGCTTGCCATGTTTTCGCTTCCGTTTTCCTATGGCGGATTTGCCTGTGGTCCCTTTAAGACCGACTACAAGATCGAGTTCAACGACCGTGCACAGGCGATCTCGGGGATGCCGCATGCGGTTTGCGATGCCTTTCAGGAAGCAGCCCGGTTTGACTTGGAATACAACGGTGAGCTGGGCCATTCCTCTCGGAGGGGACGTATCCATGATGAAAAGCGCAACACGGGCTTGATTACTATGGGAATCGAGGTCGCGACGGTCAACAACGAAATGCTCTGTGACATGGAAGCGATGGAAGCACTCGCATGGCGCATCCACCAGCGTATGGGTAAGCGATATCAGAATCGCGTAGAGGCTCGTCGAAAGAGGCAAGATGCTCTGCTGAATACGCTCCGAGCGTGCTTTGGGCTCAAACCAGCGTAAAACTATGGCTTTATAGGGGGTCTGTTTATATGCTCTGTGCAAAAAACGGCAAATATGAGTACTGTTACTAGATTAGTGACAGCAAAAACAAAGAAACTTGGGCCGATAATCTGGATTCAGCGAAGAGATAATAAACGAATGTGGAATATCTTGGCGCCAAGCAGGCTGTGCGGAACTCAAAAAGGGCTCGTGAGGCGGTAATACGCTGCTACTAAATTGGTAACAGTACTCATATTTGCCGTTTTTTGCACACGGCACCCTGAGACGGGTGTCCCGGAGCTCCCCGTAGGGGAGCTCCGGGCTTCATAGGGGCACGAATGGTCCGCTCCGACCCGCAAAATCTGTACTCGAGATGCGAATGACGCCCCTAACCTTAAACTTTAGCTTGAACTTAGCTATAATGCGCTTCGTTCCTACCAGGCTGTGGTTGCGGACGGACGAAATGCCCGTCCTAGTCCAAGACAGACGCGGTCAAAGGGATCCACGTAAGCGACCGCGTGCGCGCGGCGCGATCATGGCGCGTCCTAGATGTAAGCCGCACCGTCCGTTCTACTTTCTTTGGGGCAATACCGCCTCGCGGGCGAGCGGGCCAGTCGTGAAGGTGGCTGCGGCCTCCCGAGCAAACACCCCGGTGCGCAAGTGTGGGGTCAAATACCAGGTCAGCTGGTGGGAACAACCTGATATTCCGCGCAACGCACGGATCGTATACGACACAGAAGGCAGGGTAGTGGACATGGTGAGGGGCAGCTTGATGCACGCGGCTCGGTTAGGTGCTGGGACCGCAGCGGTCATCGCCGTTTTGGGCCTGAGCGGATGCGCGTTCAACCCGCTGTCTACGTTCACGACTCCCACGATCGACCAGATCGAGTACGAGACCGTCACGCCGGCGGTGTCGGACGATGCCCTGGTCACTCCCGGAACCCTGACGGTCGCCCTCGATACTTCCGATGCGCCGCAGGCCATGCAGGACGCCGACGGCGAGCTCACGGGGTATGCGGTTGACGCCGCCCGCGCCCTCGCAAGCCGCATGGGCCTTAAGGTCGCCTTTGTCGATGCGTCCTCGGCAGGTTCCGCGCTCGGCGACAAAAAGGCCGATATCTTTATCGGCGAGATTAACTCCACGGACGGGGACATTAGCTCGCTCGGCACCTGCCTGTACGATGCCACTTCCGTGTTCGGTAAAACTAGCGATGGTGGGTCGCTAAGCGTTTCCACCGATACTCTTAACGCGTCTACTCTGGGTGTCCAAATGTCCTCGGCCTCGCAGGAGGCGCTTGCTAAGCAGAGCATCACCGCCAACCAAAAGACCTACTCCAACATCAACGAGTGCTTTGAGGCGCTCGAGTCCGGCGAGGTCGACTATGTGATCTGCGACTCCACGGCCGGCGGCTACCTTGCACGCCTGATGAGCGAGGTCTCCTATGTCGGTGCGCTCGAGGCGCCCTCGACGCTTGGTGTTGCGGGCGCCTCGTCCAATGACGAACTGTGCCGTGCCGTGAGCGATGCCCTCGACGGTATTACGGCCGACGGCACGCTCGAGGCGGTCCACTCTGTCTGGTATGGCACGATGCCCTACGACCTCACCACTAAGACGGTTTCGGGCGCTAGCGTGCAGCCGGGTGACTCTGAGTCCAGTGAGACCATGTCCTCCGGCAGCGAGTCCTCCGATTCCAACAATGAGACCGCAGCCTCCGAGGATAAATCGTCCAGCCAGGAGGGCACTATCACCGACGACGACATTAACAAGCTCAATAGCTAGTTATTGCTAGGGGTGGCGTCTCCTATGCGCCAGGAGAGACGCCTCTTCACGGTTTCAACACGCATTGCCGGGCTTTCCCAACAGGGGAGCCCGGCTTTTTCGTTTCTATAAAACCAGCAGGTCAAAGACATTTTTTAGGTGCAAAACCAAAGTCGCCGTCGCCCTCCCATAGCGCACTTTGCCACAGAAAAGTGCGAGACTTCGGTATGCGGTATCAAGCAATCGTTATTCGGGTCTTTAGGAATCCGCGTGATTAAATGCACGGCAATGGGTACATAGCCAGTACAGTAAGTCCCCGAGGCAGATTGGAGCCACGTATGGATATCAAGGTTTCTGGACGCAAGACGACGGTAACCGATGCTCTGCGTGCGCATGTGGATGAGAAGATCGGCGAGGCGCTCAAGGTTTTCGACATCGAGCCCATGACAGTCGACGTTGTACTTCGCTATGAGAAGAACCCCTCGAACCCCAACCCGGCAATCGTCGAGGTTACGGTTCGTGCCCGCGGTTCGGTGATCCGCGTTGCCGAGCACGGTGCAGATATGTACGCCGCCATCGACCTCTCCGCCGATAAGGTCACCCGCCAGCTGCGCAAGTTCAAGACCAAGGTCGTGGACAACCGCCAGGGCGGTGCCAGCGCAGCGGATGTCGCGCCGGTCGAGCGCGTCGAGGATCTGGCCGACCTGCTGCTGCCCGAGGAGGAGGACGACCTGCTCGTCCGCGAGAAGGTCATCGATGTCACCCCGATGACTGAGGAGCAGGCGCTGGTGCAGACCGATCTGCTCGGCCACGACTTCTACGTGTTCGAGAACGCGACGACTGGCCTCATCAATGTGGTGTATCACCGTAAGAATGGTGGATATGGCATCATCAAGCCCCGCATCGAAACACTTGACGAGTAAAATACGTTAACTTGCATGAGTTAACGGTTGGCGGCCATCCCATGCGGGTGGCCGCCTTTTTACGTAAGGAGTCGCTTTGATGGACAAGGCCGCATCCGCCGGTCATTCGAACCGTTGCCGCATCGTCGTCGATACCTGCTGCGACTTTAGCCCCGAGGTCGCCGCGAACCTTGATGTCGATATCCTGGGTTTCCCCTTCATTATCGATGGCGAGGAGCGCACGGATGACATCTGGTCGAGCATCACACCCAAGGAGTTCTACGACCGCATGCGCGCCGGTGCCCGCGTGTCCACCTCGGCTGTGTCGCTCGGTCGCTATATCGAGTTCTTTACCGAGTGCGCCAAAGAGGGCACGCCCACGGTCTACCTGTGCTTTACCTCGGCGCTGTCGTCGAGCTACAACTCCGCGTGCCAGGCGGCGGACGCCGTGCGTGCCGAGTATCCCAACTTTGAGCTCTACGTGGTCGACAACGCTCTGCCCTGCGCGACCGGCGCGCTCTTGGCGCTCGAGGCCGTGCGCCAGCGTTCGGCGGGACTGACCGCCACGCAGCTGGTCGATTGGGCAAACGAGGCCAAGACCTACGTGCACGGCTACTTTACGCTCGAGAGCTTCGACGCACTGGCTGCCGGCGGCCGCATTCCGCCCGCGGCGGCGCAGCTCACGGCAAAGCTCGACGTCAAGCCCGAGCTCTCCTACGACCTGGCCGGCTCGCTGTCGCTGATCGGCGTCAACCGCGGCCGCAAGAAGGCGCTCAAGTCCATTCTCAAGTCGTTCCGCGAGAACTACGTGCCCGATCGCACCATGCCCATCGCCATCATGACGGCCGATGCCGAAAAGGATGGTGACTGGCTCGAAGCCGCCATCCGCAAGGAGGAGGGTTGCGCCGACGTCACGATCATTCGCGGCTCCGTGGGTCCCACCATCGGCTCGCACGTGGGCCCCGGCATGGTGGGCTGCGCGTTTTGGGGTAAGAACCGCGCCGACAAGGCGTCGCTTTCCGACCGTATCGCCCGCCGCGTGCGCGGTCAGTAGGCAAGCGCTGCGTCCGTAATCGCCCTCGACTCACAGCCCAAACGCTGGCACCGAGTATTCAACCTGGTAACAACACCCAACCCAAAAGGAAAGGTTTCATGGCAAACAAGCTCTCCGTCGCATTCATTGGCACCGGAATCATGGGTGCCCCCATCGCCGGCCACATTCTGGACGCCGGCTATCCCGTCACGGTCAACAACCGCACCAAGTCCAAGGCGGCGGCGCTTATCGAGCGTGGCGCCGTCTGGGCAGATACGCCGGCCGATGCCGCGGCGAACGCCGATGTCGTCTTTACCATGGTGGGCTATCCCTCCGAGGTCGAGGCACTCTACCTGGCGGGCGACGGCCTGCTCGCGTGCACCAAGCCGGGTGCGGTCTTGATCGACCTCACCACGAGCTCGCCCGAGCTTGCCCGTGACATTGCCGAGGCCGCCCAGGTTTCTGGTCGCATGGCGTTTGACTGCCCCGTCACCGGCGGCGAGTCGGGCGCTATCGCCGGTACGCTCACGGCCATCGTGGGCGCTACCGAGAACGACATCGCGCCGGTCCGCGATATCCTTTCCACCTTTGCGGCCAACATCTGCTGCTTCGATGGCGCCGGCAAGGGCCAGGCTGCCAAACTCGCCAACCAGGTGTCGCTGGGCGCCTGCATGGTCGGCATGGCGGACGCCATGGCATTTGCCGAGCTGAGCGGTCTTGACCTGGAGAAGACCCGCCAGATGATCCTGGGCGGCACCGGCAAGTCCGGCGCCATGGAGAGCCTGGCGCCCAAGGCGCTCGACGGCGACTACAAGCCCGGTTTTATGGTCGAGCACTTCATTAAGGACCTGCGCCTGGCGCTCGCTTACGCCGACGATCGCGAGCTCGCGCTGCCCGGTGCCGACGTGGCCTTTACGCTCTACGATATGCTCGACGCCATCGGTGGCGCCAAGCTGGGCACCCAGGCCATCACGGTACTCTACAAGGAGGAGGCCGACGCCATCGCCGCCGGTCTGGACTGGTCGCAGTATCGCCCCGAGGAGCATGGTGCCCACGAGGACGGCTGCGGTTGCGGCGAGCACGGCGACGACCACGAGTGCGGTTGCGGCCACCACCACGGCGAGGACCACGAGTGCTGCGGCGGCCACGGCCATGACGACGGCCACGAGTGCTGCTGCGGCCACCATCACGAGGAGTAGCGACCATGAGCTGGACGTTCGTGGTGCTTGCGCTGGTGCTCTTTCTCTTTGCGATCTACATCGGCTTTTTGTGCGGCCAGTGGGCGTGCGAAAAGCGCGTCATCACCAAACGCGACTACTGGATCGCCAATTTTGTAGGTGCGGCGGCAGTCGTCCTGCTAACCTGGGTGTTCTCGCTGTTCCCGCTGGTGCAGTTTGCGCCGATCGGCTGGCTCGGCGGCTTTATCGCCGGCCTTAAGATGAGCTTTGGCGAGTCCGTCGGCCCGTGGCGCAAGCACGACGAGGTCTTTAACGTCAACAAGGCACACCGCGCCGCCGCCGATGCAGGCGACGCCGAGGAGCGCCGCCGCGCGCGTCACAATGGCGCGGCCGACCGACAGCTCATCTCGGTCACCGATGACAGCAAGGGTGCTGGCAAGCACGCTAAGAAATAGTAAGAAGAGGTAACTATGGCAGAAAACAAGGAAGAACAGCTCACCGATGAGGAGCTGGCACAGCTTCAGCTGGCAGAGGAGAACGAGAACGCCGTCGACCGTCTGGTCAAGGAGCTCGGCTGCCCCACGCGCCGTATCCGCCAGTTTGCCGCCCGCGTGCTGCACCTGCTCGCCGAGCGCGATCCACAGCGCGTCGTGCCCTGCGTGCCCGCGCTGATCGAGGCACTCGACCGCCCCGAGGCTCAGACCCGCTGGGAGGCCCTCGATGCCCTGGCGGCGCTCGCCACCACCTGCCCCGAGCAGCTGGGCGATGCCTTTGAGGGCGCCGAGACCGCGCTGTTCGACGAGATTTCCTCCACGCTGCGCTATGCCGCCTTCCGTCTGCTGTGCGTGTGGGGCGCCACGAGCGTCGAGCGCTCGCGCGAGGCTTGGCCCATCCTGGACGAGGCCATCCAGTGCTACCACGGCGACCTCGAGTATCGCGATATGCTCGGTTGCCTGTACGAGTTTGGCCAGGGCGAGATTGACGCCGAGGTCGCCGAGAAGCTCGCGCTGCGCCTTAAGTTCGACGCCGAGAACGGCAAGGGCAGCTATCTCAAGGCCCGTTCGAGCGAGATTTGCGAAATGCTTGTTAAACGTTTTGGCCTGGATCTCTCCAAAAAGAAGAAGCGTGCTAGCGTTAAAAAATCTGACGACGCCGAAGACGAGGAGTAACAGATTATGGCGCACGATGTAGTCCTGATTCCCGGTGACGGTATCGGTCCCGAGATTACGCAGGCCATGCGCCGCGTGGTCGAGGCCACCGGTGTCCAGATCAACTGGAACGTCCAGGAGGCCGGCGCCGGCGTCATGGACGAGTTTGGCACGCCGCTTCCCCAGCACGTGCTCGACGCGGTTGCCGAGACCAAGGTTGCCATCAAGGGGCCCATCACCACGCCGGTCGGCACGGGTTTCCGCAGCGTCAACGTGGCACTGCGCAAGCACTTCGACCTGTACGCCTGCGTGCGCCCCTGCCTGTCGCAGCCGGGCGACGGCTCGCGCTTCCGCGACGTCGACCTGGTCATCGTGCGCGAGAACACCGAGGACCTCTACGCCGGCATCGAGTTCGATGAGGGCGCTGCCGAGGTTGAGGAGCTCTCGCAGCTTGTCGAGCGCTCGGGTCAGAAGACCTTCGCCGCTGATTCCGCCATTTCAATCAAGCCGATCTCCATCGCCAAGAGCCGCCGCATTGTGGAGTATGCCTTTGAGTATGCCCGCCGCTGCGGCCGCAAAAAGGTGACGGCCGTGCATAAGGCCAACATCATGAAGGCGACCGACGGCCTGTTCCTGCGCGTGGCGCGCGAGGTGGCCGCCAACTATCCCGATATCGAGTTCAACGACAAGATCGTCGACGCCACCTGCATGGGTCTGGTCCAGAACCCCAACGACTTCGATGTCCTGGTGCTGCCCAACCTGTACGGCGATATCGTGAGCGACCTGTGCGCCGGCCTGGTGGGCGGCTTAGGCATGGCCCCCGGCTCCAACATCGGTGCCGACTGCGCCATCTTCGAGGCAACGCACGGCTCCGCGCCCGATATCGCGGGCCAGGATATTGCCAACCCCACGGCCGAGATCCTCTCTGCTGCGATGATGCTCGATCACCTGGGCGAGAACGACGCTGCCAATCGCATTCGCGCCGCCGTCTCTGCCACGCTCGACGAGGGCGAGCAAGTCACCGGTGACGTGCGCCGTGCCCAGACCGGCTCCGTTGAGGGCGCCGTGGGCACGCAGGCCTTTGCCGATGCCGTTATCGCGCACCTGGCCTAAGGTATGCACGCTGCAAACGCCTAAATAGTACTTAAGTGTTTGCGTATAACCTAAGAATCAATACGCCCGGCGCTCTGTCGGGCGTATTCTATTGAGGACTATGTTTCCTAACAAGGAGTAACTGATATGGGTCTGATTCAAAAGAAGGACGAGAAGGACGAGATCGACGGCATCCAGATCATCGAGCGCGGCGAAGGCCCCGACGGTGATGAGGACGAGAAGATCGACCTGGTCGCCGGCACGTCTGCCGAACATATCGCCGCCGGCACGACTGCCGAGGAGGAGGACGCTCGCCTGGAGGCAAAGATCGCCGCCGACGCCGCCGACGAGAACCTTATGCCCGAGGAGCAGGACGAGGACGACGACTCCGATGCGGACGACCATGCATCCAAGCACAAGAAGACGATGATCGCCGCCTTCGTGGTCGCAGTCGTGATCGCTGCGGTGGTCGGCTTCTTTATTGGCGATGGCGGCTTTGGCGGCAAGGGCGTCGGCTCGGCGACCCTGACCGAGGACCAGCTCGATTCGACCGTGGCAAGCTATAGCTACAACGGCAAGAAGAGCGACATCACCGTGCGTGAGGCCATCGAGAGCCAGTACAGCCTCGACACCGTCAAGGATAGCGATGGCAACTACACCGCTCCGTCTGCCGACGTTATCCTGTCCTACGTGCGCAACCAGATTCTGCTGGACGCTGCCGAGGACGAGGGCATTACCGTTTCTTCCAAGGAAATGAAGCAGTACGCCGAGGATTCCATCGGCACCTCCGACTACAAGACCATGGCCACGCAGTACGGTGTTTCCAAGGACCAGGCCAAGCAGATCGTCCGCCAGTCCGCGACGCTGCAGAAGCTCTACAAGAAGAAGGTGGGCGATAGCTCCGCAAGCATGCCGACCGCCCCGACCGAGCCTGCTGACGGCAACGAGGAGACCGCGAGCAAGGACTACGCCGACTACATCATCAACCTTGCCGGCGATGAGTGGGATAGCTCAAAGGGCACCTGGAAGGACGCCGACAGCACCTATGCTAAGGCGTTCGCCGACGATGCCTTTACGGCCGATAGCGCAACCTATAAGCAGGCCATGACCGCCTATTACACCGCCTACCAGCAGTACTCTTCGCAGGCTTCGAGCGCCAGCTCCAAGTGGACCGAGTATGCTAACGGTCTCTACGCCAAGGCCAACATCAGCATCTACGGCCTGTTTGCGTAAGGCTTGCCCGAGCTTTCGAGCGCGAAGTCGAAATATCTGATTGAGCCCGCTAGAACGCATCGTTCTGGCGGGCTATTTGCGTTTAGGCGCTGGTGGCTAAATTATGCCTATGAATCTTTAAGTCCAAAAAGATTATCGGCTTCATCGTCAGGCATATATTCCAGCACATCGCCCGGTTGGCAGTCGAGTGCCCGGCATATCGCGTCAAGAGTTGAAAAGCGCACGGCAGAAACCTTGCCCGTCTTGATGCGCGACATATTGACCTGGGAGATACCCACGCGTTCCGCAAGCTCTTTGGATGAGATCTTGCGTTCGGCAAGCATGCGGTCGAGCCGCAGAATAATCATGGATTCCCCCTAGAGCAACTCGTCATCTTGTTTTTGCAGGATATACCCGTAGCGGAAGATGCTGGCAATCAGGCAAATAATCAGGCCTGCAAAGAGCATGGAGGGCTCGAATAACTGGCCGACGAACGCATCGGTAAAGCTGCCGCCAAATCCCGAGAGTATCATTCCCGTGATTACGGCGCCAAGAAGCCTCACGGCAACGCCGCCGATAAGGAATAAATGTCCTACTCGACGAAGTGTCTGGTTACATTCAAGGTCAAAGGGCCTGCCTTCCTTTTCAATGTTGAAGAAAAGCCTGCGCACGCTTATCGCGATGGTAAGCGCGAGGCATGTCATCAAGAGGCTCCCTATGGCAGTGTGACCATCGTGTGCGACGAGCATAAGTGGGGCCTGCGCATCGGTACCGACGATAGCAAGGCACGGCCCTTCGCCGGCTTGAAGTTCTACGGATTGGAGACACGAGCCTTGGGAGAGGCCAGGCAATATGAGTAGAAGGTCAATCGCAATGACTGCGAGGAGCCCCAGAGCGAGCGCGGTGGTAATGCAGATCGTGGCCCATTTGCAGATGCGAGCGAGCTTCCTCAGTTTGGCTACCGTCTGTTCGCGGCTGATGGTTTCATTCGATAAAGACGCGTTTCGATGGACCATAACCCCTCCAATCGGCGTTTTGGATGATACTTGTATCTTATCAGAATTAACGATAAACGATAAATAATTACGGATACTGAGCAAGTAATGATTGAAAACGATTAGCGTGAGCTATTAGCTCGTTTTGGATGCCGGAGTTTGGCGCGCGGGGGATGAGGATAAATGCCAAAACTTCCTATGATCGCACAAGTGCTTCATCGGGTTCCCTAATTCATCTGGGAAAACAACTGCAAACGATTGCAAGTAACCGGTGAACGGTCGAAAACTACCGTTCACCGATAATCTCAAAACTGGTTCTAACTGGTATTAAGTCAAAAAGACCAATTCACATATCTTCACAATGACCTGCAATTTTTCTACACGCTATTTTTAGCCGCCCTGCGTTGTTTAGACACAGGAAAAGATTCGATCTTTTGCCAAAACATTTCGAAACGGTTTCAAAACCGCAGGTAGAAGTGTTAACGACCGGTAAACGGTCGATTTATCACCGTGAGCGGTGCAAAAACGTTTTACCGTATGAATCAACGAAAGCGACCTCTTTTGGGGTGATATAGTGACAACAACACGTCACGTGGTTACTACCAGTTTAGAAACCACTGGTCTTCAAAGAAGGCTTTCTAAGAAGCTTTAAGGGCGAGCGCCCGCTGGCTTCCGAAAATCATCGGACTCAGATTGTACACACCTTCGGAAGGGAAATTTGAATGGTTGGCTTTATTCTTACCGGTCATGGACAGTTCGCACCCGGCCTTGCAAGCGCTATCGCTATGGTTGCCGGCGACCAGCCTGCTTTTACCGTCGTTCCTTTTGAGGGCGACCAGGCCGCATCCTACGGTGAGGATCTCCGCGCCGCTATTACCGCCATGCGCGAGGAGTGCGATGGCGTGCTCGTCTTTACCGACCTGCTTGGCGGCACCCCGTTCAACCAGTCGATGATGATTGCCCAGGATGTCGACAACGTCGAGGTTCTGACTGGCACCAACCTTCCCATGGTTATTGAGCTTCTGTTCCTCCGCGGCAATGCCACGCTCGCCGAGCTTGGCGAGCAGGCCGTGACCGTTGGCCAGACGGGCGTCACCGCCCAGACGGTCGCATCCGTTGCCGGCTCCGAGGAAGAGGATATCTTCGGCGACGAGGACGGCATCTAATGGCCGATTTCGGAGCCAACGTCCTGAGCTCCTCGGTCGCCCTTTTAGGCCTGCTTGTCATCATGGGCTTGATTTACACCATCTGGTCGCAAATCAACATGAAGAAGAAGCAGAAGTACTTCAAGGAGCTGCACACCGAGCTCAAGCCGGGTCAAGAGGTTCTTTTCGCCGGCGGTATCTACGGAACCGTCAAAGGCATCGAAGGCGAGAAGGTCCAGATCAAAGTCCGATCCGGAGCCGTCGTAGATGTTTCGCGTTACGCGATTCAGGAGATCAAGTAACTGTCGTCAGCAAATAACGAAAGGAAGCTGATCAACATGGCAGAACCCAACATTCTTCTTACCCGCATCGATAACCGACTGGTTCATGGTCAGGTTGCCACCCAGTGGAACTCCACCCTGGGCTCCAACCTCATCCTCGTCGCCAACGACGACGTGGCGTCCAACACCATGCGCCAGAACCTCATGAAGATGGCCGCTCCCGCCGGCGTCGCTACGCGTTTCTTCTCTCTGCAGAAGACCATCGACGTCATTGGCAAGGCGAGCCCGCGCCAGAAGATCTTCATCGTGGCCGAAACACCGGAAGACGTGCTTACGCTCGTCAAGGGCGGTGTGCCTATAAAGAAGGTAAACATCGGCAACATGCACATGTCGGAAGGAAAGCGCCAAGTCGCCACCTCCGTCGCAGTTAACGACGAGGATGTCGCTGCGTTTAAAGAGCTGCAGGAATTGGGGGTGGAGTTGGAGATCAGGCGCGTTCCGAGCACGCCTGTTGAGGACACGAGCAAGCTCTTCTCGTAATCCTCGTGATCCACGTTGTCAGGAGTGAAACCCTGACGTTCTGTACGTGAAATCCAAAGTGCGTACATACATTTTGAAAGGAGGAGCAAGATGGAATACTCGATCATCCAGATCGCTCTGGTCTTCGTCGTCACGTTCATCGCGGCAATCGACCAGTTTGACTTCCTCGAGTCTCTCTATCAGCCCATCGTCACCGGCGCCGTCATCGGTCTTATCCTTGGCGACCTCAACACCGGTCTTCTCGTGGGTGGTACCTATCAGCTCATGACGATCGGCAACATGCCGATCGGAGGCGCTCAGCCGCCTAACGCCGTCATCGGCGGCATCATGGCAGCCATTCTCGCTATCGCCACGGACCTCGAGCCCAACGCGGCAGTCGGCCTCGCCATTCCGTTCGCTCTGCTTGGCCAGCTTGGCGTTACCCTGGTCTTCACGCTTATGTCCCCGCTTATGTCCACGGCCGATAACATGGCTCACAACGCGGACACCAAGGGCATCGAGCGCCTGAACTACTTCGCCATGGCTCTGCTCGGCCTGATCTTCGCTGTCGTCGTCACCCTGTTCTTCATCGCTGGCGCTACCATTGGTCAGACCATCGCTTCCGCCATCCCGACTTGGCTGCAGACCGGTCTGTCCGCTGCAGGCGGCATGATGCGCTTCGTCGGCTTCGCCGTCCTGCTCAAGGTTATGATGAACCGCGATATGTGGGGCTTCTTCCTCATGGGCTTTGGCCTCGCGCTCATCACCGTTGCCAACGATTCGCTGGCAACCCCTGCTCTGCTCATCCTCGCTCTCATCGGCTTCGGCATCGCTTTCTGGGACTTCCAGCAGCAGACCGAGCTGAAGGGTGCAGCTGTTTCTGACGGAGGTGACTTCGAAGATGGCATCTAATGAGTATGTGATCCCGGAGCACTACGAGGATCTCACTCCTGCTCCGCAGCTCGACCAGAAGACCCTCAACAAGATGGCTTGGCGCTCCTGCTTCCTGCAGGCATCGTTCAACTACGAGCGCATGCAGGCCGCTGGCTGGCTCTACTCCATCATCCCCGGTCTGGAGAAGATCCACACCAACAAGAACGACCTCGCGGCTTCCATGAGCCACAACCTGGAGTTCTTCAACACCCACCCGTTCCTCGTCACCTTTGTTATGGGCATCGTGCTTTCGCTCGAGCAGAACAAGGTTGACATCCCCACGATCCGCGCCGTCCGCGTCGCCGCAATGGGCCCGCTCGGTGGTATTGGTGACGCTCTGTTCTGGCTGACGCTCGTGCCTATCACGGCCGGCATTACCTCCAACATGGCCATCAACGGCAACGCTGCTGCGCCGATCATCTTCCTGGTGATCTTCAACGCTGTCCAGTTCGCTCTGCGCTTCTGGCTCATGAACTGGTCCTACAAGCTTGGCACCAGCGCTATTGACGCTCTGACCGCCAACATGCAGGCCTTCACGCGTGCCGCTTCCATCATGGGCGTCTTCGTCGTCGGTTGCCTGGTCGTCACCATGGGTGGCACCCAGATCAACCTCCAGATCCCCAACGGCACCACCCGTGGTCTCTCCGCTACTACCGTGATCGTCTCCGAGAAGGAGGCCGAGAACTTCACCGGTATGGAGGGCATCGATACCGAGACCGCTGAGGCCGGTACCATCGCCATGACCGATAAGGACGGCAACGCCCTTACCGCTTCCGATGCCGACGGCAACGCTGTCGAGTGCGGCGTCACCGATCTGGGTAACGGCATGGAGTCCGTGACCTACGGCACCGTTACCGAGGATCCGGTCAACTTCTCTGTTGCCGACACCCTCAACACCATCGTCCCGAAGCTCGTCCCGCTTATGCTTACGCTGCTGCTTTACTACATGTTCGCTAAGCACAGCTGGACCCCGACCAAGGGCATTCTGCTGCTCTTCGTCCTGGGCATCCTGGGCGCTGGCCCGCTTGGTCTCTGGCCGAGCATCTGGTAAGGCTCTAGCTTGAGGGGTGTGTCCCTACGCGGCTCACACCCCGACCCCTTAAGCCATGTGTATGTTAAAAGCCGCGTGCTCGAAAGAGCGCGCGGCTTTTGTTTTCTTAATGATACGGGTGTGGCAGACAGATAATGCATAACACCCTAGGTAGTTAGCCGAAATCGAGCAAAAAGGAGGATAGGATGGCGATCGGAGCGCGTAAGCAACCGCTGTACGATCAGCTGGTCGATATTCTGACCGAAAAGATTGACCATGAATATCGCGCCGGTGACATGATTCCTTCCGAGCGCGAACTTTCGGAGCGCTATGGTCTCTCGCGCACTACGGTACGCCTGGCTCTGCAGGAACTGGAGCGTTTAGGACTGGTGGTTCGGCAGCACGGTCGCGGTACCTTTGTGACCGACCGCTCGGCAAAGGCAACCAATCTTATGCAGTCCTACAGCTTTACCGAGCAGATGCGCGCGATGGGTCGCGACCCCGAGACCACGATTCTCGATTTTTGCGAGATGGAGGCCGATAAGAATCTGGCTGAGCATATGGGATTGCGTATCGGTGATCGCATTTTTAAGCTCAAGCGTCTTCGTTCTGCCGACAACATGCCCATGATGGTCGAACGCAGCTATCTACCGGTTCGTCAATTTCTATCCCTAAAGCGACCACTGCTAGAGCGTAAGCCGCTTTACGATGTGATTGAGCAAGACTTTCAGCAAAAGATACGCGTGGCCGAAGAGGAGTTCTATGCGAGCATAGCCCGTCCCACCGATGCTCACCTTTTGGGAATTGTCGAGGGCTCGCCTGTGCTCGACTTGGTCAGGACTACGTATAACGAGTCAAACGAGGTTGTGGAGTATACACTCTCGGTTGCTCGTGCCGATCAGTTTAAATACAAGGTTTACCACCAGCGCAGCAACTAGTGTTTGCATCGTTTCCATATGGTGATTCTTTGCATTTAACTGGTTACTACCAGATAACCAACCGAAGTGTATAATTGCACGTCAGAGGATTACTTCTAGAGAGAGGTATTAGAAATGTTCGAGAAGAGTGTCGAGGAGCTCACCGAGCTCGGCGCCCAGATCACCACGGCCGAGATTGCTCAGCAGCCCGAGCTTTGGCGCGATACGCTCAACATCTATCGCGAGAACAAGGAGGCCATCGAGGCCTTCCTGGCCGAGGCTCGCGCTATGGGCGAGGGTCGTCTGTCCGTTGTCTTCACCGGTGCCGGTACGTCCGACTACGTTGGCGATACCTGCGCCCCGTACCTGCGTCACGCTGGCAACACTGATCTCTACGACTTTAAGCCCATCGCCACGACCGACATCGTGAGCGCCCCGCGCGACTTCCTGCGCGCCGAGGATCCCACGCTCGTGGTTTCCTTTGCCCGCTCTGGCAACAGCCCCGAGAGCCTTGCCGCCGTTGCCGTTGCCAAGGAGCTCGTCCACAACGTCAAGTTCCTCAACATCACCTGCGCTCCCGAGGGCAAGCTTGCCGTCGAGTCTGCCGATGATCCCAATGCGCTGACGCTGCTCATTCCGCGCGCCAACGACAAGGGCTTCGCCATGACCGGTTCTTATTCCTGCATGACCCTGCTCTCCACCCTTATTTTCGACACTGCCTCTGACGAGCAGAAGGCCGAGTGGGTCGAGACGATTGCCAAGATGGGCGAGGAGGTCATCTCCCGTGAGCCCGAGATCGCCGATTACCTGGCTGGCGATTTCAACCGCGTGACCTACTTGGGTTCTGGCTCCTTCGGTGGCCTTGCTCAGGAGAGCCAGCTCAAGATCCTCGAGCTCGCTCACGGTCTGGTCGCTACTTCCTACGACACCTCCATGGGCTATCGTCACGGACCTAAGTCCTTCGTCGACGATAAGACGCTCGTCTTCGTGTTCGTCAACAACGACGCCTACACCCGTCAGTACGACATCGACATCCTCAACGAGATCGGTGGCGACGAGATCGCTCAGCACACCATCGCCGTTCAGCAGGAAGGTGCCACCGTCTATGAGGGTGAGTCCTTCACCTTTAAGGGCTACGAGGCACTTCCCGAGGGTTACCTTGCTCTGCCGTTCGTGATGTTTGCCCAGGCTATCAGCCTGCTCAACTCCGTCCGCGTGGGCAACACGCCCGATACGCCGAGCCCCACCGGCACGGTCAACCGCGTGGTTAAGGGCGTGACGATTCACCCCTTCACCGCTTAATCGCGTCCCCCTGTAAGGGCGCCCGTCCGCTCATAACGGCGGGCGGGCGCTTTTTGTTTTACGTGAGCTGGGTATAAGCATTACCACAGTCAACTGCTTTAGAAGCGAGGAGTGCATATGAGCACGTACGCAATTAAGGCTGACAAGTTCTTCTTGCCGGCAGGCCCGCAACTGGGCGGCTATCTTATGGTCGAGGATGGCGTTTTTGGCGCCTGGCAGGCCGACGAGCCCTCTTGCGAGATTAAGGACTACACGGGATCGTGGATCGCACCGGGTATGGTCGATACTCACATCCATGGCTTCTACAACCACTCAACTACCGATAACGATCCCGAGGGCATCGATATCAGCTCAACCGAGCTCGCCCGTCGCGGTACCACCAGCTGGCTGCCCACGACGTTCACCGATGGCGTCGAACAGATCAAGGACGCCTGCGCTGCTATCGCCAAGGCGGACGAGGGCCGCGGCCCCGACTTCTGCGGTGCCCGCATTCAGGGCATCTACCTGGAGGGCCCCTTCTTTACCATGAAGCACGTGGGCGCGCAGAACCCCGCTTACCTGATTGACCCCTCCGAGGAGGTTTTCGACCAGTGGCAGGAGGCTGCGGGCGGTCGCATCGTTAAGAGCGCCATGGCCGCCGAGCGCGACGGTGCCGCTGCTTATGCGGCTGCTCTGAACGCCAAGGGCGTGGTGACCAGCATCGGTCACTCCGACGCCACCTACGATGAGTGCATCGCCGCTATCAATGCCGGTGCCAGCTGCTTTACGCATACCTATAACGGCCAGCGCGGTCTGCATCACCGTGAGCCCGGTGTCGTGGGTGCTGCCATGTCTACGCCCGAGACCTACGCCGAGATCATCTGTGACGGCAAGCACGTAAACCCTGCCGCCATCAAGGCGCTGCTGCAGGCAAAGGGCTGGCAGCACACGGTACTCATCACCGACTGCCTGGGTTGCGGCGGCATGCCCGAGGGCAGCTACACCAGTGGCGGCATGGACGTCATCATGAAGGACAACCTGTGCTGGCTCGCCGACGGCAAGAGCATTGCCGGCTCGGTGCTCACGCTTGCCCAGGGCGTCAAGAACATCGTCGACTGGGGCATCGCCAGCTCCGATATCGCCATTCGCATGGCAACTGACGTGCCGGCACGCTCCGCGCACATCGAGGATAAGTGCGGCAGCATCATGCCGGGTCGCGACGCCGACTTTGTCGTGTTCGACCATGAGCTCACCCTCGTCGAGACGTATGTTGGCGGTCAGAGCGTCGGCAACGCCTTTACCGAGTAACGATAGAAAAAGACGGCGGGCCCGAATCTGCTCGGACCCGCCGTATGGGTTAAACGCTCAAAAGCACCTTAACAGTTACAGCTTGTTAGCGATCTTCTTTGCCGTGCGCTTGACGCCGGCCACAAGACCCCCCGCGGGATGCTCCTTTTCGTATGCTAGACGCTTCTCGCGCTTGGCGTACTCTTCGACGATGATGTCGCCATACTCGTCTTCGATCTTGTCGAAGAAGTCGACGGCGCCCTTAATTTCCTCAGCGGTCGGGTGTCCCTTCTGGACGCCGCCGGTAATCTTGAACGGACCCCATGTGTCAAATCCGGGGCAGCCGTAGACACCCATAAAGATGGCCTGCCTCATGCGGCAGATGCCATCGATATCCTTGCCGTACCACTTGTTTTTGCCACCGTAGGTCATAAGGCCAAACACCTTGTCCTGCGGCTGCAGCACGTTCGTGAGCACGCGCGCCATATCTTTGTCGATCTCGGAGTAATAAATGCCCGTGGCGACGCCGATCAGATGGTATTCGTGCAGGTCGGGGTACTCGTTTTTACCGAGTGACTTCACGTCGAGGGTATCGATTTCGGGGTGCGCCTCGACGATGGCGTCCACGAGCTTTTTCGTATTGCCGTGGTGGCGTGAGGCATAAAGGATGATGGTTCGCATAAGAAGGCCTTTCAGCTGTAATTGCATCAATGTCTGTATGGTACCCCGTTGCATGCCTGGGAAACCGGACGCATCGATGAACGTGCGGGTTTGTCCTTTGGTCAGGGCCGAGACGGGTTCTTGCGAGCAAAAAGCAGTTGTTCGAAAGGATGGACAATGGAATACGCTCTCTCCAACGATTCGATTTCTATCAAGGTCTCCACGGCCGGCGGCTCGTTTACCTCGATTGAGGCTGGAGGTCGCGAGTACTTGTGGCAGGGCGATCCCGCCGTGTGGTCCGGCCAGGCACCGATTTGCTTCCCGATTTGCGGAGGTTTGCGCGATAACAGCGCCATGACGTTTGCCGGACATCATGTGAAGCTCGCCCGCCACGGCTTTGCGCGCAAGCAGGAGTGGAAGCTGTTGAGCCAAAGCACAAACGAGCTGGCTATGTGCCTGGCATCCGAGGATAACGCCGCGCTGCTGAGCGATTATCCGTATCCGTTTAAACTTGTCGCCCGCTATACGCTCGAGGACGCCGCCGTGCGTGTCTCCTATGAGGTTACCAACGAGGGCACCGAGGACATGCCTTTCTTTATCGGTGGACACCCCGGCTTTAGGTGTCCGCTCGACGAGGGTGAGTCCTATACGGACTACGAGTTGCGTTTTGAGAAAGACGAGGCTGCGGAGCTCTGCACCGCCGTTCCCTCGACCGGATTGATTGATGTAGCTAACCGCTCCAAGAACCCCATGGTGGGAAAGACGCTGCCCCTGTCGCATGAGCTCTTCGATTTTGCGGAGACCATCTTTGACGTGCTCGAGAGCCGTCGGATTACGCTTTCCAAAAAGGGCGAGGACAAGGGCGTTCGCCTGAGCTTTGAGGGCTTCCCGTACCTCATTGTGTGGAGCAAGCCCGAGGGCGATTTTGTGGCAGTTGAGCCCTGGGGCGGCCTTTCGACCTGCTCCGATGAGGACGACGTGCTTGAGCATAAGCGCGGCTGCCTTGTCGCCAAGCCCAAGGAGACCGTCGTTCGCTCGTTCACGATTGAGATTCTGTAATTCCGTTTTGTCGACTCGTATCGCGAGGCATAAGGAGCCTGCGAGATAAGGAGCTAAAAATGATCCTCACCGTTACGATGAACCCGTCTGTCGATACGCGCTATCAGCTCGATGAGCTCATTATCGACGACGTCAACCGTGTGACGCCCGAAAAGACCGCCGGCGGCAAGGGCCTCAACGTGGCCCGTGTGCTGGGTCAGCTGGGCGACGACGTTGTGGCAACCGGTCTGCTCGGCGGCCACATGGGCGCCTACATGGCTGAGCTCATGGACGCCAACGGTATTAACAACGACTTTGTGCCCATCAAGGGCGAGACTCGCATTTGCCTTAACATTCTCCACGCCGGCAACCAGACCGAGCTGCTCGAGAGCGGCCCGACAATTGCCCCCGAGGAGCTCGATGCCTTTACCGCCAAGTTTACCGAGCTTGCGGCCAAGGCCGACGTTGTCACCATTTCGGGTTCTCTGCCCCGCGGTGTCGAGGCAGACTACTATGCCAAGATCACGGGCATTGCCGAGAACGCCGGCGCCAAGGTGCTGCTCGATACCTCGGGTGCTTCGCTCGAGGCCGCGCTCAAGTCCGAGATTAAGCCCGAGCTGGTCAAGCCTAACCTGACCGAGATCAACGGCCTTCTGGGCACGAGCTTTACCACCGACGATGTGGACGAGCTCCGCGCCGCGCTCGCCTCTGATGCCCGCTTCTCCGATATCCCCTGGGTCGTCGTGTCCATGGGCGCTGCCGGCTCCGTTGGCTTCCACAATGGCCGTGCGTTCCGCGCAAAGACGCCCGATATCCCCGCCGTTAACGCCACGGGCTCTGGTGACTCCACCATCGCAGGCTTCGCACATGCCATCGCTGCTGGCGCAGACGACGAGACGGTGCTGCGTACCGCCAACACCTGCGGCAAGCTCAACGCCATGGATCCCATGACCGGCCATCTGGTCATGGATCGTTGGGACGAGGTCTACAACGGCGTTGTCGTGACCGAGCTGTAAGAGGTTGTGTTGTGGCTCCGGCATCGGTCGTTTGCTTGTGGTTGGAGTCGACGACAAGTGCAGTAGCATTATGCCGGGGCGCGACGCCGACTTTGTCGTGTTCAGTCCCGACCTTACTCTGGTCGAGACGTGTGTGGGCGGCAACAGCGTCGGCAATGCGCTTGCCGAGTAGCCGCCAAGGAAACGATCCGAGAGGGGATTTAGATGATTTACGGTGCACTAGGCGATATCGAGGAGTACCGCGGAATGCTCAAGGGCCTCGACGTGCTGATCGATTGGCTCGAGGAGAACGACCCGGCGGAGCTCGAGGTCGGCAGCCATCCGATTCTGGGCGACAAGGTCTTTGCGAACGTCATGGCTCCCACGACGCGTCCCGAGGCCGAGGCTCACTACGAGACGCACCAGCGCTATCACGACCTGCAGATCGACATTGAGGGTCGCGAGGCCTTTAAGGTTGCCACGGGCAGCCTGACGCTGGTTCAGGAGTTTGACGAGAAGGACGACTACGATCTGGTCGATTCCGACGCCTCGATTGCCGGCGATCTTGCTGACGACAAGTTTGCGCTGTTTGTTGCCGGCGAGCCTCACATGCCCACGCTCGAGTTCCCAGGCGATGGCGCGCAGCCTGTCAAGAAGATCTGCTTTAAGCTGCTTGCAGACGCTTACTGGGAGGAGTAGCGCGCTGCTCGGCTGAGCTGTTCGTGTTGCGAGCGCTATCCCTTGAGGGAGCGCGCTTGGGCCCCGCTGATCGCAGTTTCCCGTTTGGGAGGCCGCGGTTGGCGGGGCCTTTTGTTGTTTGAGCTGGATTCATTGGAGCGGCCAAATTAGGCTGAACGACGCAGTTATTGAGACACGATTGATGCTAAATGGATTGAAGAATAATTAAAATAGCTGTGGATACGAGAAATAGCTAATTGATGGGAGCTCTTTATGGGACTCAGCACAACCGCCTTAATTCCTAGGCGCGCTTTCTTGGCGTTGGGGCTCGCAGCTGGTTCTGCTTGCCTTACCGCTTGCTCCGGGAAGGGGAGCTATGATGATGGTTACGCTGCGGGCTATGCTGCTGCTCAGGCAGACGCTGCCGGAAAAGAAAAAGATGTCAGCGGCGGGAACGGCGATATCCCAGCATCGGGTATTGAGTACACCATCACGGGGGCGCAGCGCGGAGTAGAGCAGCTTGATCACAGTAAGTCGCTTTTGATTTTGAATGTAACTGCTAAAAATGTGTCGGACGATCTGCAAGATGCACATTTTGCAGGTAATGAAATTCTAGCATTCCAAGATGGAAAGGGACTTAATTCGGGCGTGCTTGTGGAAGGCCTTGATCTTCCCCTTGATTATCAACTTTATCCGAACACCTCCCACATTCATCCGCACATGTGCGGATGAATGTGGGAACCCGATACCC
>NZ_JADPCJ010000028.1 GCF_015670795.1 Collinsella aerofaciens
CCTCTCGGCGGCCTTGCGAAAAACAAATCCAAGTTAGACCATTTCAAATGGTTCGATGTCTGCCCGGATGCGACACTTGAAGTGTCCATCCTCGCAGTATCCGGTTCTCAAGGTGCACGCCTGCGCGGCTGTCCGGTCCGACCGGGCCGCGCGGCAAGGAGATATATTGCCAGACCGGAGGGGCGCCGGGGGCGGGAATCTAGGCGTACACATTTCCTACACATCTTGGAATCCGACTAACGTTTGCCAGCCGTTACCTACCGCTCGCCGAGCATCTCTTTATATAAGGCAGTCTCATGGTTAAAGCGGATACGTCCCCCTAGCTAAAGCACAGCCAGCATCGAGCAACTCATCACGTTCTTCCACCGAGAACCCCTCGGCGTAGACGCGCACCACTGGTTCGGTCCCGCTAGGACGGACCAGCAGCCACGTGTCATCCCCGAATGCCAAACGCAAGCCATCCATATGACTAACGTTTTGCGGCGCCTTGCCACAAATCGACTTGGGGTTTACGCCCGGCAGCAGGGTTCGTAACGTTTCGGCATCTTCGGCCTCAAGGCGCAAATCGCGTCGACCGTAACTCGTCTTACCAAAACTGTCCTCGAGTTGGTCGACCAGAACGCCCAAAGGCGCGTCCGTCTTTGCCATAAGCTCACACAGAATCAGACAGGCGAGGATTCCATCGCGCTCGGGCATATGCGCGGCGATGCCGATACCACCGGCTTCTTCGCCGCCCATGAGGACGCCGCCCTTCTTCATCTCTGCCGCTATATATTTGAAACCGACTGGTTTGACGGTCACGCGGCAGCCAAGCGCCTCGGCAATGCGACGCACGAGCGTCGAGCATGAAAGATTGACGACGACGCGCCCCTCCAAATTACGAAATTGAACCAAGTCGCCCAAAACGAGCGCCATGATCTGATGCGGATGTATATATCTGCCGCGCTCGTCAACCGCGCCGATACGGTCGGCGTCGCCGTCGGTCACCAGGCCAGCGCAAGCTCCGTCCTCGATAACCGTGCGCTCGCAAGCGTCCACCCACGGTTCAACGGGGTCGGGGCAGATATCTTCTTGGTCAGACGCCTGCCCGGCGTGAATCTCGTGCACCTCAACGCCAAGCTCGCGCAGCAAGTCGGCTAGATAGCCCTGGGCTGCGCCGCCCATGGGATCGACAACCACGCGCAGGTGCGCGGCGCGGATGGCTTCGGCATCGACAAACGATGCCACCGCCTGCATATAGTCAGGAATGATATCCGCGGTGCGATATTGCCCCTCGATCCCCATTGGCTCGGGAGCCATAGTCTCTTCGAGCTCTTCGATGACATCCTGGTTGGCGGTCGAGCCGTCACCCATGCGAATCTTGAGGCACAGATAGCCCTGCGGATGATGGGACCCCGTCACCATGAGCGCGCCGCACGCTTCACCGTCATAAGCCGCCGCCCACGTAAGGGCAGGGGTCGGGACAGGTCGCGAAGCGAGCACGGCGTCTAGCCCGTGCGCTGCTAGCACGCCCGCCGCAAGCTCAGCGAACTCGCGCGCCAGGGGCCGGGTGTCGAACCCTATATATACCGTTTTGCCCGGATTGGTCTTTTGCCACAACTCGCCGACGGCATCGGCGATACGGGCAACGTTATCGGCAGTGAAGTCCTCATCGACGCGAGCACGCCAACCGTCAGTTCCAAAATGAATTATCGCGCACACGCGCAGACACCTCACAGTGTTTGGATCATGGTACGCATGGGGTATACCCGCAACATGCACTCGGCAACCTGCCGGCACCAGCATTCACCATTTGGGCAAATGCTGCCGAGGACATGCAAACAATAAAAAACCGCCCCGTATGGAGCGGTTTGCCCTTTATATATCGAGCGCCTCGGCCATCGCGGCCGTAGTGATTGCCGTGGTTCCACAGCAACTGCCCACCATTGCGGCACCGGCATGTCTCCATTCGATGCATGCGCGCGCGAAAGCTTCGGGGTTCTCGTGCCATACGGGACCATCCTGAGTCTGGACCGGATCGCCTACGTTGGGACGCACCGTGACGGGAGTTGTCGCCGATGCAACCATCCTGGGCACCGCCGCGTTCGCGGCCGCAAGCGAACAGCAATTAACACCAACCGAGTTTGCGCCGTGTTTTTCGGCGTACAAAACGGCTGCCTCGATGTTGAGGCCATCGCCCAGCAGGTCGCCTTTATCGTCAACGACAAAACTCACCAGAACAGGCATGCCGTCGGCGGCATCTCGGGCGCCGGCAAGCATGGGCTGCAGATTACGGATAGACGTCACCGTCTCGATCAGCAGACCGTCAACACCAGCATTGAGCAAGGCGTGCGCCTGTTCGCGCGCAATGCCGCGGATTTCACGATACTCGACAGAGTCCTCGGCAAACCACTCAATACCGATCGGGCCCATCGAGCCCAGCAGTAGCTGAGGGTGCGCCTGGCGGGCATCGTCGACGGCCCCGCGATTGACCTCCGCCACGGACGGCGCAATCTGGTCGTGCTTGAGGGCATAGCTCGATGCCTGAAAGGTATTGGTAATGAGCACCTGCGCGCCGGCGGCGACATACAAGCGATGGATACGAGAAACGGTCTGCGGCTCTGCCAGATTCCAAAACGCCGGTGGAATGTCGGCGGCATCGTACTCACTCAACAAAACACTGCCCATGGGGCCCTGCGCCAACAAGGTCTCGCTCGACAAGCGGCGCGTAAGTTCCTCGGCACCAAAGCGGTTGTAATAACTCGTATCCATATATATCCCGCTATTCCTCGACGCTGATTCCCTGCTTTTCGAGATAGGCGAGCCAGCGGCTCATCGTGTCCTCGGATAGCGCATGCTCCATCATGCAGGCCTCGGAATCGGCTCGCTCAAATTCGACACCGAGCTCCTGAACCAAAAACGTGCGGATGAGGCGATGACGGTACCAGATAGCCGTGCCAACCTCGCGGCCGCGATCGGTCAGGATCACCTTGCCGTAGTGCGATTGCTCGACAAGCTCGGATGCCTTGAGAGCCGAAACCGCTTTATTGACCGATGCCTTGGAGACGCCAAGGCGCTGCGCGATGTCGACCGATCGAACGCCGTTGGTTTCCCCCTCTTCGCTTTCAATGCGAACCATGCACTCCAAGTAGTCTTCGTTCGCCACCGTCAGATGTAGTTCGCGCGAGCTATTTGTCGTATCCATGATCTTCCGTCCCTTCTGCATTCAATGGCTGATTCTACCCCATCCAAGCGTCGCGGTATGCCGTGGCATACCGTGCTAGAGTTCTTGTTGCACACGACGACCAAGATTGGAGCGGTCTTTATGGAAAACACCACCACGAACCCCGATGTCCTCGAGCGCTTTTTGCGCTACGTCCAGATCAACACGCAGTCCGAGGATGCAAACTGCGACCAGGTACCCTCGAGCGCCGTTCAGTTTGACCTTGCCAACGTGCTGGCTGAAGAGCTGCGCGAGCTTGGTGCGGAAGATGCCCACGTGACCGAGCACGCCTATGTCTGCGCGCATATCCCCGCAAGTGCGGGCGCTGAGGACAAGCCCGCCCTGGGCCTGATCGCCCATCTCGACACCACCGAAGTTGCACCGGGTGCCGGCGTGAAACCGCACATCGTACACTACGAAGGCGGCGACCTGGTCTGCGGCACGGTTGACGGTAAGCCCGTTGCCATGAGTACCGCCAAGCTTCCCGCCCTGAACGACCTCGCGGGTGAGGACCTGGTCTGCAGCGATGGCACCACGCTGCTGGGCGCGGACGACAAGGCAGGCGTCGCCGAGATCATGTCACTTGTCGCGCGTATCGCTCAGGACCCCTCTCTGCCCCATCCCGCACTCGGCATTTGCTTCTGCCCTGACGAGGAGATCGGCCACGGAGCCGAGCTGTTGGATATCGATACCTTTGGCTGCAAGTACGCCTACACGGTCGACGGCGGCCCCATCGGCGAACTGGAGTGGGAGTGCTTTAACGCCGCCGAGGCGACCGTCCGCTTTGAGGGCCAGTCCATCCACCCGGGCGACGCTAAGGGCCGTATGGTCAACGCAGGCAATCTGTTCTGCGACTTCAACGCGTTGCTCCCCTACGTGCAGCGCCCGGAGTATACGGAAGGCTACGAGGGCTTTTATCACCTTGAGGGTGTATCTGCGACCGTCGATCACGCCACAGCGCGCTATATCGTCCGCGACCATGACGCCGCCAAGTTCCAGCAGAAACTCGACCTTATTGATGCCGCCGCCTCGATGCTCAACCAGCGTCTGGGTGAGGAGCGCGTGACGGTCGAGATTAAGCAGCAGTATCGAAATATGGCCGAGATCGTTCGTGACTATCCCGAGCTTATTGATGTTGCCAAGGAAGCCTACCTTGCCTGCGGCGTTGAGCCCCAAGTGCTGCCGATTCGCGGCGGCACCGACGGCGCTCAGCTGTCGTTCCGCGGTCTGCCCTGCCCCAACCTTTCCACCGGCGGCTATTGCTACCACGGCGTCAACGAGTTCGTCCCGGTCAGTTCGCTCGTCAAGATGACCGACGTGCTCCAGGAGCTCGTCGCCCGCTTTGCATAAGCCTGGCTGCACAAGTCCAAAAGACGAATCGCCCCGTCCTCAACCAAGAACGGGGCGATTTTTTTGCTGCAATGAGAACAGGTTGACGCACGCCAGCCTCTTAACGCAAGGAGTGTCCCAAACTGCCGGTACAAAAGGAACGTCCCCAAGTGCCAAGTGTTCCGGCAACGCCGATGTTTTGGCAACGACAGCGAGCGGGTCGCATTTGAGACAAGGTGACGTGAAGCGAAAGGGCGCTGACCTTCTGGTCGCGCCCTTGAAGTTGAACGTCAGATTGTCCAAATGCGGCCCGCGCAGCGTCGAGTCGTTACGGCGTTTGGTAAAACGCCGTAACTCTAGTAGTTGGCTTCGTAGCCGTTGCCGTCGCCGGTGGGCTCTTCGTAGTAGTCCGAATCGCTCGAATCGCTTGAGTCATCGGAATCGTCAGAGCTGACCGATGAGGTTGCGGTACCGTTTGCGTAGTCGTCAGACGTGTTGTTGTTCAGGTCGCCGATCGTAGAGCTGGAACCGTCGGAAAGGCCCATGGTGTTGGGACCCTTGGGGTCCTTGCCGGCGTCGACGCGCTCCATCATTTCCTTGAGCTCGTCCTCGTAGACAAAGACGTAGCTCACACCGTCGATCATGGTGCTGTCGTCGGCGTACGAGGGCAGGTTGGCCGAGTAGATACCGTCGACATCCATACCGCGCATGGCGTTGACCGTAGCCACGATATCCTGAACGCTCATATCGGTTACGAGCATATCGGACAGCGAATTAACCAGGCCAAAGATCTTCGTGGCATCGAAGTTATTGAGAATCTGGTTGGCAAGGGCGCCAAGTACCTGACGCTGGTGGCGCATGCGCGTGTAATCGCCGTCGGCATAGGTGTAGCGGCAGCGGGCATAGGTAAGGGCGGTGGCGCCGTCCATATGCTGCTGACCAGCGGTAATCTTAATATCCAGGTGCTCGGGGTCGTCAACATCATCGGTTGCGTTAATGTCGATACCGCCAACCGAATCAATCAGCGCCTGCATACCGTCGAAGCTGACCTCGGCATAGTGGGAAATCTGAACACCGCACAGCTCGTTGACCGCCTCGACCATGGCCTCGGCGCCGCCAACGGTATGGCAGGCGTTGATCTTCATGGTCTCGCCCTTGTACTCGACCTTGGTGTCGCGCGGAACGGAAATGAGCGTCGCCTGCTTTTGCGTGGGGTCGATGCGTGCCAGGATAATCGAGTCGGCACGATACGTATCCTCGCCCGGGCGACCGTCGGTACCAAGGAGCAGCACGTAGAACGGGTCTTTTGCCTCGTCGGTATCGACTAGAATCTGGCGTAGGTTGTCGGTAATGACGTTGGAATCGCCGAGCTTGCCCATAATGGTGGCGAACCACAGGCCGGCGGCAGTCGTTGCGCTCAGCAGCACACCGAGCACGGCAATAAGCGCGACGCGGCGAACCGTGTGGCCACGGCGGCGCTGACGGGCGCGCTCGGAATAGCGGGCGACGTTATCACGGCTATAGATCTTGGCCTGCGCGCCGGTCGAAGGTCTTCGGGATTCCGCAAGGGGCTTTTTCTTAAACATAGGCAACCTGCATTAGTAGATGACGGGATCGGGGACAGTGGCGTGCTCGACGTGAGCGCCAAGCGCCTGCAGCTTTTCGACAAACCGCTCATAGCCGCGCTTGATGTGATGGATGGCCGACACCTCGGTCGTGCCATCGGCAATCAGACCAGCGACAACAAGAGCTGCACCGCCGCGCAGATCGGGCGAGGTAACCTGCGCACCCGAGAAACCCTTGACGCCGTGAATCATGGCGTGATGGCTCTCGATGCGAATATCGGCACCCATTCGCACCAACTCGGATGCGAACATAAAACGATTCTCGAAGATGTTCTCGGTGATAACGGAGCTACCATCGGCAAGGGCGGAGAGTACCATGATCTGCGCCTGCATGTCCGTCGGGAAGCCGGGGAACGGAAGCGTCTGGATATCGACCGGCTTGATACGCTCGGCACGCCTCACATGGACGCCATCCTCGACGCGCTCGCAGTCGATACCCATGAGCTCCATCTTTTTGAGAACCATGCCCAAGTGAATGGGGCAAAAGCCCGTGACATCGACGCCGCGATCGTCGGCCATCAACGCACCGGCAACGATAAAGGTACCAGCCTCGATGCGGTCGCCCACCACGCGATGGGTAACAGGATGCAGCTCTTCCACGCCCTCGATGGTCACGACAGGCGTACCGGCGCCGACAATCTTGGCACCCATTTCGTTGAGCATGTTAGCGAGATCGACGATCTCGGGCTCGCGAGCCGCGTTGTCGATAACCGTGGTGCCCTGCGCGCGCACGGCAGCCATGATGAGGTTCTCGGTCGCACCGACACTGGCAAACTCGAGCGTGACGGTGGTACCGCGCAGGCCCTGAGGCGCGTTGGCGTTGATGTAGCCGTGGGCGGTGTCGAACTCAACGCCCAGGGCCTCGAGACCCAGGATATGCATGTCGATCTTGCGAGCACCTAGGTTGCAGCCACCCGGCATGGCGATCTTGGCGCGATGGAAGCGGCCCAGGAGGGGCCCCATGACGGCGGTGGAAGCACGCATCTTAGCGACGAGCTCATAGGGAGCCTCCCAGGAATCGACCTGAGAGGTATCAATCTCGAGCGTGTGCTCGTCGAGAACATCAATCGTTGCGCCCATGCCCTTGAGCACCTTGCCCATCACGTGGACATCAGAAATATCTGGCACGTTCTGCAGCGTCGTCTTGCCCGGCGCCAGAAGCGTTGCCGCCATGAGTTTGAGCGCGGAGTTCTTGGCACCCGAGACGGGCACGGAGCCTCCGATGGCGTGGCCACCCTCAACGCGGATAATATCCAAGGTCTACCCTTTCAAAAAGCATGCCCGGGGTGGCTAGGCCATCCCGGGCATGATGTGTTCGCAAATGGTCGAACGCTAAATCGTTTGACTATTGGGCAAGCTTGAGCTTACACCATGCGATTTCATTATAGAGGTAGGCGCGGCGTGCATCATCCTCCGACAAATTACCCAGCTTCTCTTCAAAACCTTGAATATCAGCTTTAAGCTTGTCGGCATCGACGGTCGCCAAATCGCAAGCGCGCTCGGCGAGAACGGTCACGACATCGTCCGCAACCTGGGCATAGCCGCCGGCCACGGCAAACGTGTGGTCGACAGTGCCCATGGCCTTATCGGAAACGCGAACGTAACCGCGGTCGATCGTGCAAATCTCGCTGGAGTGAGCAGGCAGAACGCCAAACTCGCCATCCGTGGACGGAATCGACACAAACGCAGCGTCGCTCTCATAGGCGCAGCTCACGGGGCACACGATGCGGATACGCATAACCTACTTCTCCCCCATCTTGCGGGCGCGCTCGCGCACGTCCTCAATCGTGGAAGCATAGCGGAAAGCCTGCTCGGGCAGGTCATCGGCCTTGCCGTCGACAATCTCGGCGAAGGAGCGGACGGTATCCTCGACGCGGACGTAGACACCGGGGTTGCCGGTGAACTTCTCGGCAACGTGGAAGGACTGGGAGAGGAACTGCTGGATCTTACGGGCACGGTTGACCGTAAGGCGCTGCTCCTCGGACAGCTCGTCCATACCCAGAATGGCGATGATGTCCTGAAGGTCGGAGTACTCCTGCAGGAGCTCCTGGACCTTGACGGCGACACGGTAGTGCTCCTCGCCGACGATCGAGGGATCGAGAGCGTCGGAGGAAGACGCGAGCGGGTCGATAGCCGGGAACAGACCGAGCGACGAAATGCTACGCGAAAGGACCGTAGTGGCGTCGAGGTGCGTAAACGTCGTGGCAGGCGCCGGGTCGGTCAGGTCGTCTGCAGGGACGTAGACGGCCTGGACGGAGGTGATGGAGCCCGTCTTGGTCGAGGTAATGCGCTCCTGGAGGTCGCCCATCTCGGTTGCCAGCGTGGGCTGGTAACCAACGGCGGACGGCATACGGCCCAGCAGTGCGGAAACCTCGGAACCTGCCTGGGAGAAGCGGAAGATGTTGTCGATGAACAGCAGGACGTCCTGGCCACGATCGCGGAAGTACTCAGCGGTGGTGAGGCCGGCCAGACCGATGCGCAGACGCGCTCCAGGCGGCTCGTTCATCTGACCGTAGACCAAGCAAGTCTTGTCGATAACGCCAGACTCGCTCATCTCGAGATAAAGGTCGGTGCCCTCACGGGTACGCTCGCCGACGCCGGTGAACACCGAGGTGCCGCCGTGCTCCTGGGCGAGGTTGTTGATGAGTTCCTGAATCAGAACGGTCTTGCCGACGCCGGCGCCACCGAACAGGCCCGTCTTACCGCCACGAATGTAGGGCTCAAGAAGGTCGACGGCCTTGATACCGGTCTCGAAGATCTCGGTCTTGGTGGTGAGCTCGTCAAAGCGGGGCGCTGAGTGGTGAATGGGGTAGAACTCCTCCACCTCGGGCATGGGCTTGCCGTCAACGGGCTTACCCATAACGTTCCAAATGCGACCGAGCGTCTTGGGGCCAACGGGCATCTTCATGGGCTCACCGGTATCGGTGGCGACAAGGCCGCGCTGCAGGCCGTCGGTCGAGGACATGGCGACCGTGCGGACGACGCCGCCCGGAAGCTGGCTCTCGACCTCGAGGATCGTGCTCAGGTGACCGATCGGGGTCTCGGCCTCGACCGTGAGCGCGTTGTAGATCGGGGGCACCGCGCCGTCAAACTTGACGTCGACGACAGGGCCGATGATACGCACGATGCGACCATCACCGGCAGTCGTCTTCTTGGTGGCTTCCTCGACCGCAAGCTTTACGGTGTTATTAGCCATTACTGTTCCTCCAATGCTGAGGCTCCGCCGACGATCTCGTTAATCTCGGTCGTGATCGAAGCCTGACGCACGCGACTATACGTGCGGGTAAGGGTCGAGATGATCGCGGTGGCGTTTTCCGTCGCGGAGTGCATGGCCTTACGGCGTGCTCCCTGCTCGGCGGCCGCCGAATCGATCAGGGCCTGGTAGATGACCGTCAGGATATACGACGGTACAAGCTTGCCGAGAACATGCTCGGGAGAGGGCACGAACTCGAACGTGGACGAGATGCGCTTAGGGGCGTCGGTCTCGTTCTTACGCGGACCGTGGGCCATAGCGATCATCTCGGGATCGAGCGGCAGCAAGTGCTCGACGCGAAGCTCCTGATCCACGCGGTTCTTGGCGTGGTGGTAGACAAGCTCGACACGGTCAAGCTCACCGGCACGATACGCATCGCAGATATGAGAGGAGATCATGCGGGCCTGATTGAAATCGGGCTCGGAGGAATTGCCCTCAAAGTGCATGATGACGTTTGCGCGGTCGCGGAAATACGTGGCCGGCTTTCGTCCACACGCAATGACCTCGCACTCGATGCCATCGTTCGCCCAAGAAGCGGCGAGCTTTTCGGCCGTACGCTCCACCGTCGTATTGAAACCGCCGGCAAGGCCGCGGTCCGAAGCAATGACGACAATCAGGCCGCGCTTAACGATCTCATGCTTGTGCAGCATGGGATCGTTGCCCGAGCAGGAGGCGTCGCCGGCAACCGTCAACATGACGTCGGTCAGCGCCTCCTTATAGGGCTCGGCCTGCTTGGAGCGATCGAGGGCACGACGAATCTTGGCCGTAGAGACCATCTCCATCGTGCGCGTGATCTGCTTGGTCGTGGTAACCGAGGAGATTCGCTTCTTAATGTCGCGAAGGTTGGCCATAGGGCTTAGTTCTCCTCTGATCCAGTCGTGTCGGCATGGTGCTTGGCCATGAACTGCTGCTTAAAGTCGCCGATGACGCGCAGGAGCTCAGCCTTGGTGTCATCGTCGATCTTCTTGGCGCGAACCTTGTCGAGCAGCGAGCCAAAACCGTTGTCCATGTACTCAATGAGCTCGGCACGGAAAGGCAGCACGTCGGCGATCTCCAGGTCGTCCAGGAAGCCCTCGTTGCCGGCAAACAGCGTAACGATCTGCTCGCCAACCTCAAACGGCTTGTAGCGCGGCTGCTTAAGGAGCTCGGTCATGCGAGCGCCGTGGGTAAGCTGCTTCTGCGTAGCCTCGTCAAGGTCGGAGCCGAACTGCGTAAAGCCGGCGAGCTCCTGGTACGAAGCGAGGTCCAGACGAAGATTGCCGGCGACCTGCTTCATGGCCTTGGTCTGTGCATCGCCACCGACGCGGGACACGGAGATGCCCACGTCGACTGCCGGGCGCTGGCCCTGGAAGAAGAGCTCGGACTGCAGGTAGATCTGACCGTCGGTAATGGAAATGACGTTGGTCGGAATGTAGGCCGAGACGTCGCCGTCCTGGGTCTCGATGATCGGCAAGGCCGTCATGGAGCCGTAACCGTTCTTCTTGGACATCTTGACGGCACGCTCGAGCAGACGAGAGTGCAGGTAGAAGATGTCGCCAGGATAGGCCTCGCGTCCGGGCGGACGATGCAGCGTCAGCGACATCTGACGATATGCCACGGCCTGCTTGGACAGGTCATCGTAGATGACGAGCACGTGACCGCCGGGGTTGGTCTCGCTGGCGGGCTTGCCGTCCTCGCCGTTGTACATGAAGAACTCGCCGATAGCGGCACCGGCCATAGGCGCGATGTACTGCATAGGGGCAGAATCGGCAGCGGTTGCCGAAACGATGATGGTGTATTCGAGCGCACCGTGCTGGGCGAGGGTCTCACGGATGTTAGCAACCGTGGAGGCCTTCTGGCCGATGGCGACATAGATGCAGACCATGCCCTTGCCACGCTGGTTGAGGATAGCGTCGATGGCGATGGCGGTCTTACCGGTCTTACGGTCGCCGATGATAAGCTCGCGCTGGCCGCGGCCGATAGGCACCATGGAGTCGATAGCCAACAGACCGGTCTGAACCGGCTCGCACACCGGTGTACGGTCGATGACGCCGGGGGCCTTGAACTCGATGGGACGACGGTGCGTGGCGACAATGTCACCCAGACCGTCGATGGGCTGGCCGAGCGGATTGACGACGCGGCCGAGCATGGCACGGCTCACGGGGATATCCATAATGCGGCCAGTGGTGCGGCACTCGTCGCCTTCCTTGATGGAGTCGACGGCACCAAACAGAACGGCGCCGACCTCGTCACGGTCAAGGTTCTGGGCGAGGCCGAAGACGGTCTCACCGGTATCGGAGCTCTTGAACTCCAGAAGCTCGCCTGCCATGGCGCTCTTGAGGCCGGAGACGCGCGCGATGCCGTCGCCTACCTCGTCGACCGTAGAAACCTCATGCGTATCGACCGTCGCGGAGAGGCTCGTGAGCTGCTCCTGCAGTTTCTTGGCGATATCCTGGGCATTGAGGGTTTCGGACATTAGGCTTCACCTCCGTACGTATTAGCAGAGTTTGCGAGGGTCTCCTGCGCGATGCGCAGCTGCGTCTTGACGGAAATGTCACGACGCTCGCCGCGGGCCTCGAGCACCAGGCCGCCCACGATAGACGGATCGACCTGCTCGATAAGGAATACCTTGCGGCCGAAGTCCTGCTCGCATTTCTTAGTGATGGTTTGACGCAGCTCGTCGTCGAGCGGGATCGCCGTGGTGACGGTCACGCCCACTACATCCTCGTCTTCCTCGGCAACATACTTAAAGGCAGCTGCCACCTTGGGAAGAAGGTCGAGCTGGTCGCGCTTGGACATGGTGTCGAGCACAGCGATGATTTCGGGGCTGGCGGAAGCCAGGCGCTCGATCATCTCGAGGTCCTCGAACACATGGCCCTCGGCCTTGGCGGCTTCCATGAGGGAGCGCGCGTAGGTCTCGAGCACCTTGTCCTGATAGCGGCTAGTCGGCATTCAGGCTACCTGCTTCCTGGATGTAGCGCTCGATGAGCTTCTTCTGCTCGGTCTCGTCCTCGAGTGCCTCGCCCACGATCTTGGTGGCGACGGCGACGGACAGGTCGGCGATGGAGCTCGCGGCACCGGCGTAGATGGACTTGCGCTCGTCCTCGACGGTCGTATGGGCCTTGGCGATGATCTCCTCGGCCTCCTTGTGCGCAGCCTCGATAATGCGAGCGCGCTCGGACTCGGCGTCCTTGCGGGCCTCGAGAACGATATCGGCAGCCTGACGACGGGCGTCGGTGACGATCGAGTCAGACTCGGCGCGCTTGGCAATAGCCTCCTGCTTGGTCTTCTCGGCCTCGTCGAGGCTCTCCTCGATCTTCTTGCCGCGCTCCTCCATGGTTTTCATGATGCCCGGCAGGGCGACCTTGGCCAGCACGATCCAGATGATCAGGAAGGCGATGAGCGCCGGGATGAACTCCGCCATCTTAGGGATGAGGATGTCCGCACCGGCGGCGCCGTCCTCGGCGAACGCGGAAACCGGCATGAGCAGCGCGGCCGCGGACGCGGAGAGTGCGATCGCGCTCTTCTGGGATGAAAGATTCATACTTGACGCTCCGTGCTATTTAACGATCAGCGCGACAACGAAGCCGATCAGAGCCAGAGCCTCGCCGAAGGCGGAGCCCATGATGAAGACGGTGAACACGCGGCCCTGGACCTCAGGCTGACGGGCCATAGCACCCGTAGCACCCAAAGCAGACAGGCCGATAGCAAGACCAGCGCCGATAACACCGAGACCGTAACCGATAACTCCCACGATTCCTCCTTTGTCGTGCGTGTCTTATTTCACGCAGGATAACCTTTTTATAACTGCCGGGCTCCATGGGTACGGGCACCGGCGGTTGAACGAATTGCCTTACCTTTGAGACGCGAACGGGAGACTACTCCTCCTCCGCGACCTCCTCTGCCTCGGAGACATACACGGCGGTAAGGACCGTGAAGACGTAAGCCTGGATGGCGCCGACCACAAGCTCGATCGCGTAGATCAGGATGAGGATGGCAAGCCAGGCTAGCGAAGGCAGGGCGCCGACGGCGTGGGCCGCGGAAACCTGCTGAAGCAGCGGCTGCATGAACATGCTCGCCATGATGGCGAACGAGCCCATGACCACGTGTCCTGCGAACATGTTGCAGAACAGACGGACGGCGAGCGTGATGAGGCGCAGGAAGGTCGAGAAAAGCTCGACGACCCACACGAGCACGTTCATCGGGAAGCTCACGCCCTGCGGGGCGAGGCTCTTGATGTAGCCGATCACGCCGTGAGCCTTGCATCCGTAGTAGATGAAGTACACGAAGGCGAAGATAGCGAGCGCGGCGGTGGAGCCGATTGCGCCGGTGCCGGGCTTCATTCCCGGGATCAGGCCGATCATGTTGTTGATCAGGATGAACAGGAAAAGCGAGCACAGGAACGGGAAGTGCTTCTTCCAGTTCTCACCCACGACGCCCTTGCCGATATCGTTCTCGACGTACTCGATGATGTACTCGAAACCGTTGACGAAGAAGCCCTTGGGAACCAGGGTCTGCTTCTTCTTGAACACGGCCAGGACGATCAGGAGCACGATCGTGGAGACGATCAGCCAAAACGAGTACTGCGTGATGCCGCAGCTCAGATCGCCCACGACAGGGGTGGAGCTGAACTCGCTGACCAGATGATTAATCTCATCAGGCAGCTTTTCAAAAATTTCCACGACTTACCTTTCGACCTCATGAGGATCTCGCAGCGCCTTGGCGACGCGAACCGTGCAGGCGGCCATAAAGGCCACGAAGCCGATCGCCTCGCCCAGGAGGAACATGCGAAATGCCTCTCCGAACAACACAAACACAACCAAGGTAAAGACGAGCAGGGCGATTGCCGAGACCGCCAGACTCACCATACCCTTGAGCATGTCCGCATTCTGTTTATCGTCAAGAACCGGCTTGAGCGTAAAGACAAAGGGAAGGAAGGCAATTGCGCCCGCGATGGCGCCTGCAACGATAGCGAGCAGATCGGCTATCTGAAACACTGGCGTCCTCACTTTCCTTTTTTATCGCCTCACAGGACAGTTCCCGCCAAACATTTGTGACTATTGTACGAGCCAATCGCTAAAGTACAACCGAAAAAGCATCGGTTAATACGCACCTGTTCGTTTTCTTAAGACCTTCTTTATGCCGCAGGTACGGTAATACGTTTTTCTCGAACCCTGCAGGGCAAAACGTCCGTTAACAGGAGTGCGCGCGGTCGTCTTTTGCTCGCCCGCGCGCACCGTTTCTTCGTATTTGCAGCCGCGGCCGTCTTAGCCCAGCGACTAGAGCGTGCCGTAGATGCGGTCGCCGGCGTCGCCGAGACCGGGAACGATGTAGGCAGCCTCGTTGAGATGGTCGTCGATGGCGCAGGTATAGATATGCACATCGGGATCCTTCTCAGTCAGCGACTTGAGGCCCTCGGGGGCCGCGACGATGCACAGCATGCGGATGTCCTTGACACCGCGCCCGCGCAGGTAGCTGATGGCCATCTCGGCCGAACCGCCCGTGGCGAGCATGGGGTCGACGACCAGGCAGATGCGCTGGTCGATATCCTTGGGCATCTTGCAGTAATACTCGTGCGGCTCGTGGGTGACCTCGTCGCGCTCCATGCCGATGTGGCCCACGCGAGCGGAGGGCACCAGGTCGAGGATACCGTCGACCATGCCAAGGCCCGCACGCAGGATGGGCACGATGGCGAGTTTCTTGCCGGCAAGCTGTTTGAACGTGGCGGTAGTGATGGGGGTCTCGACCTCGACGTCTTCCATAGGCAGGTCGCGCATGGCCTCGTAGCCGTCAAAAAGCGCGAGTTCGCGCACGAGCTGACGGAACTGGTTGGTGCCGGTGTTTTTGTCGCGCAGGATCGACAGCTTGTGCTGGACGAGCGGATGATCGACAAGCGTCACACGGGACGCATCGTAGGTGACGGTCATGGGTTGATTGCCCCTTTCGTTGCAGCCGCAAAACGGCCTTGCTGACAAGGCGCGCAGCAATGTTGCCGCCGCACGCCATGCATAAGTTTAGCGGTTTGTTGTATCGAGCAGCCCATCGCAGCCCTACTGTGCGGTACTGAGCGAGCGCTTGACTGCATCACGCCAGCCCGCAAGGTTTTGCTCGCGACGCTCGGCGGACATATGGGGAAGGAAGGTCCTAACGATCTGGGCATTTTGCTCCAGCTCTTCAAGGTCTTCCCAATAGCCGACGGCAAGACCCGCCAAGTACGCGGCACCGATTGCCGTGGTCTCCACCGTCTCGCATTGCAGCACGGGGATATCCAGCAGGTCGGCCTGGAATTGCATGATGAACTCGTTGCGCGAGGCACCGCCATCGACAGACAGGCGCTCAATCGAAAGCCCCACGTCCTGCTCCATGGCGCGCAGCACGTCGTAGCTCTGATATGCCATGGATTCGCAGGCGGCACGTACGATGGTCGCACGGCTCGAGGCGCCGGTCAGACCGCACACGATACCGCGGGCATGCGGGTCCCACCAGGGAGCACCCAAACCTGCAAAGGCGGGAACGAAGTAGCAGCCCTCGTTGTCGCTAATCGAAGCGGCGAGTTGTGCCGACTCGCTCACGCTCGAGATGATGCCCATGTTGTTGCGAAGCCAGTTCATCGTTGAACCGGCGGCAAAAATAGAGCCCTCGAGCGCATAGCTGACTTTGCCGTCCGCAGCGATACCGATGGTGGAGACCAGGCCATTCTTGGATTCGACGATCTCGTCACCGGTGTTCATGAGCATAAAGCAGCCCGTGCCATAGGTGTTTTTGGTCTGGCCGGGATAGAAGCAGCAGTGGCCGAACAGCGATGCCTGCTGGTCGCCCGCCACGCCCATGATGGGCGGCATGTTGGTCATGATGTCGCTCGCGACGCGGCCGTAGTCGCCCGAGCTCCAGCGAACCTCGGGCATCATGGAACGTGGAACGTCAAAGAGCGCCAGCAGGTCGTCGTCCCAATCGAGCGTATGGATATTAAAGAGTGCCGTGCGGCTGGCATTGGTGTAGTCGGTGGCAAAGACCTGGCCGCCGGTGAGGTTGTAGATGAGCCAGGTGTCGATGGTGCCAAACATGAGGTCGCCCGCCGCCGCGCTCTCGCGTGCGCCGTCGACGTTGTCGAGAATCCACTGCACCTTGGAGGCCGAGAAATACGGGTCAAGCGTAAGTCCCGTGCGGGAGCGCACCAGCTCCTCGCAACCCTGTTCAACCAACGCGTCGATCGCCGGCGCGGTACGACGGCACTGCCATACGATGGCGTTATAGATGGGCTGGCCGCTCACGCGGTCCCAGACCACCGTGGTCTCGCGCTGGTTGGAGATGCCGATGGCGGCGATGCGATCGGAATGGATGCCGCTCTTAAACTGAACCTCCATCATCACGCCGATCTGGCTGGCAAGCACCTCCGTGGGATCCTGCTCCACCCAGCCGGGGCGCGGGAAGCTGGTTTTGACGCTACGACGCGCCTGGGCAACGATGCAGCCGTATTCGTCGACAATGGCCGCGAGTACCGAGGTAGTGCCGCAGTCGAGCGCCATGATGTAGGAACCGCCAAAGTTAAACGAGGCATCTTCCATGCCCAGGCTGCCCAGATTCAACGACATCGCTTACACCCTTCTATTGCATCGGGTCGGACAGGACCCGCTCGATCTCTGATGCGGGAAGTGCGCCTTGGCGCAGGATCTGGAGCCCGCCGTGCTGGAACGACACGATGGTCGAGGCGTCGCGACACGGGGTCTCACCGGCGTCGACGGCAACATCGACCCCCTCCAGGATGCGACCCTCGACGGCGGCAAAGCTTGCCGGCGAAGGCGCGCCGTGCGTGTTGGCGCTCGTGCAGGCAAGGGGACTGCCGCAGGCGCGGATGAGCGCTTGGACCACGGGAGAGGCCGAAGCGCGCAGGGCCACGGTGTCGTCGGCAGCGCGCATAAAGGTCGGCACGCAGGGGGCTGCCTTGACCACGATAGTCAGGGCTCCCGGCCAGCATCGTCGCGCGAGTACGCGGGCATCTTCCGGGATATCCACGCCATAGCGGTCGAGTGCTTCGACGCCATCGACCAGCCAAGCGACGGTTTGCGTGAGCTCACGTTGCTTGAGAGTGAAGATACGGCGATAGCCGGTGCCGAGCGCAGGAACTGCGGCGCCATTGACGGCAGCCTGCGGATCGCGCGGCCACGATGGGAATTCGCTTGTATCTTGGGGCACGGCGCCCGAGAAGGCGTTGACTGCCACGGCGACACCGTAGACGGTCTCGGTCGGAATCAAGGCCAGGCCGCCGCGGCCGAGCACCTCGGCCGTGCGCTCGACGGCAAGCCGATGCGGCTCGCGCGTTCCCTCGTATACCCGATAGACCGTCTGCATGTGTATGCCAGCCCCTTACGCTCCGGTGCAAGTTTGTTTACTGTGGGGCATTCTCGCACGAAACATTCAACCTATTTGCCCAGAGCGCATGTTGGTTTGGTGAGCGGCTCTAGTAGTCGGTGAAAGTGAGGGGGTTAATTGAAGATTTTTAGCGCGCAAGCGTAACGGTACGATCGGGAAACTCGATGCTTGCAACCAGTTTTCCGCCGAGGCTCTCTGCGTACCTGCTCAGCGTGTCGAGCCTCATCGAACCCAACTCCCCACGCTCGAGCTCGGATACACGTTTTTGAGAAACGCCCATCGACTGGGCGACCGACGCCTGTGTTAGATCTTTTAACCTGCGAATCTGAGCAAGCTTATAGGCTTCGATACGATCGCGAGTCCTCTCCTGCTCGGCGGTAATGGAGTCGCGTGTTATCCCGCGAGATTCCATATACTCATGCAGTTCCATCTCGATCGAGCCTCCTTACGTGGCGACGGTATATTTGCTCGGCCCTTGGAATGTTGATCGCATACCAACCGTTCCATTTTGCCCTTGACGATCCCGCTCGCGACTTATCACCCGCCAATAGCAATACCGCCTGGCGCTTGGGGTCAAAGGCGAAGAGGATGCGAATCACCTGCCCACCACACGACGTCACTCTCAGCTCCTTTAAATGATGAAGCTTCGAGCCCTTTACGCGGTCAACCAGCGGACGACCAAGGCTGGGACCTTCCTTCTCGAGCACCAAAAGGTCTGCATAAATCTGCTTCAGCGTAGCTTCATCCTGCTCATCAAGCCAAGGTTCAATGTAATCAAGCACGATACGGTACCGATGCAGCTGATTTGACATACCTTTCTCCTTCTATAGTAGAAGTTTTACGGTATATTGCAAGGACAAACTTGCGCAAATGTCTATTTATTCAGCTTAAATACGCTGTTTGGGCTCGGTGACGATGGCTCGAACGATGCGGGGACGATCGGTGAGGTCGTGGACGATACGCACGTCCGAAAGGCCTGCCTGGCGACAGAGCTCGGCCGCGGCATCGAGGGCGCCCTCGTAGAGCTCGCAGGCAAACAGGCCGCCGGCGCGCAGCATGTAAGGCGCCGCATTGAGCAGGCGGCGGAAGATGTCCAGGCCGTCGGCACCGCCCTCGAGCGCCAAGTCGGGCTCAAAGTCCTTGACCTCGTGCGGCAGCGAGCGCATGACGCCGGTCGGGATGTAAGGTGGGTTGGAGACGAGCACATCAAAGGTGCCCCACTCTTCGCGGGGAATGGAACTCACCAGGTTGGTGAGGCTAAAGGCAACCTCATCTGCCGTGAGGCCGAGGGCGTCGCGGTTTTTGGTGGCCAGATCGATGGCGCGCGGCTCGATATCGGTGGCGGTGCAGGTAACGTGGCCGCGGCGTTCCCAGGCAAGGGAGAGCGAGATGCAACCCGTGCCGCAGCCGACCTCGAGAACGCGGGCGATACGGGGCTCGGCTGGGGCAGGCGCAGCGGCATCCTGAGCCGAAGCCGTCTCCTGGCCGGCACCCTCGATGGCGATGCCGTATTCGTCGAGCTCGGGCTCGGGGGTTTCCATGGCCTCTGCTTCTGCCGCTTCGGCTTCTGCTGCCTGCGCGGCGGCTTCCTCGGCCTCGCGGTCGGCCAGTTCCTCGGCATAGGCGCGGCTACCCAGTACGTCGCCGCCTAGCGCCGCCTCATCGGCAGCCGTCAGGTTAGCGGCGCGGCGCTCGGCGGTCGCCCGTTCGTCTGCCAGCGCGGCCTCGGCCTTGCGGGCCTGCTCGACCTCATCGTTCCAAGGCAGCTCAACACGCTGACGGGCGGCAGCCTCGGGGCTCAGCACCTCGGCATCCAGATAATTGAGGACTTCCTCGACGAGCATCTCGGTCTCGGGGCGCGGAATGAGCACACCGGGGGCGCACGCGACGTCGATCATGCGAAACTGCGTGCTGCCCGTGATGTATTGCAGCGGCTCGCCCTTAGCGCGGCGGACAACGGCCGCATGCATGGTCTCGAGCTGGGCCGCGTTAAGCGTCTCGTCCATACGCATATATAGGTCAATGCGCGCCAGGCCCGTGGCGGCGCACAGCAGCCACTCGGCAGAAAGACGGGGGTGCTCCTCGCCGCGCTCGGCCAGGTACTCCTTGGTCCACTCGAGACAACGCTTGATGGTCCAAATCTCGTTTGCCATGGGGCCCTCCCCTCTTAAGCGCCGGACGGCGCGCGAATGTCGGAGCAGATTGTACGCGAGGCCAGCGCTTGGCAAGGGACAATTGGAAGCGATTATCGAGAATCAGCCCAGAATTTTGCTTGAATCGCAATCGAAGTGTTCATTCGTCGACGTCTAAATCTGCATCCGTCAAGCTTTTGGCAAGGTTGACCCAAAACTGACCAATATCTAACCAAGAACTTGCCACATCACTTGACGCGCGACGCATCAAAAAATGACACGCGACTTCTTGGACGATTTTTTGAGCATTATTTTCGATAGCAGATGAATGCCGCTAATTTCTTTGAGCAGGTAGCCGGCTTAATGGCCATCAAAGCCGATTAAATAACATCTCAAAGCAATGTGCCCAACCTAGTCATTTAAGAACGTCCCCAATGACTAAAATGCCATCACAGCCGACTGAATATAATATCAAGGCAATGTCCCCAATGACTCCCTACGGATCATTTGACAACCAAGAAAACGCCGATGTTTTGGCAATGCCAGCGAGCGACGTCCAGAGCGAACAAGTTGGCATGAAAAAGGCAAGGCATAGACCTTCTGGTCATGCCTTGCCTTTTGAATGACAAATTGTCGCTCTGGGCGGCGCGCAGCGTCGAGCCGTTACGCGGTTTGGCAAAACCGCGTAACCCACTACACAGCCTGTGCCAGCTTCTCGGCTCGCTCGGCGGCGGCGAGCGCCTCGATGACGGTGCCGAGCTGATCGCCCAGAAGGACGCCGTTGTAGGTGGAGTTGAAACCGATGCGGTGATCGGTCACGCGGTCCTGGGGCTGGTTGTAGGTACGGATCTTCTCGGAACGGTTGCCGTGGCCGATCTGGCTCTGGCGCTCGGCACCGAGCTCGGCCTGCTGCTTCTCGAGTTCCATCTCGTACAGACGGGCGCGCAGCATCTGCATGCAGACCTCGCGGTTCTGGATCTGGGAACGCTGCTCCTGCGACTGCACCACGGTGTTGGTGGGCAGGTGGGTGATGCGCACGGCGGAGTAGGTGGTGTTAACGCACTGACCGCCAGGGCCGGAGGCGCAGTAGGTGTCGATGCGCAGGTCGGACTGGTTGATCTGGACGTCGATCTCCTCGGCCTCGGGAAGTACGGCGACGGTAGCCGTGGAGGTCTGAATGCGGCCCTGGGACTCAGTCTTGGGAACGCGCTGGACGCGGTGCACGCCGGACTCGAACTTCATGACGGAGTAGACGCGGTCGCCCTCGACCTTGAACTCGATGGACTTAAAGCCACCGGCCTCGCTGGGGCTGGAATCGAGCACGGTAGTCTTCCAGCCGCGCGACTCGCAAAAGCGCTGGTACATCTTGTACAGATCGCCGGCGAAGATGGCCGCCTCGTCGCCACCGGCGGCGGAGCGGATCTCGACGATGGTGTTCTTGTCGTCGTTGGGGTCGCTCGGGATGAGCATGTACTTGATGTCTTCCTCGAGCTGGGGAAGCTTGGCCTCGTTTTCGGAGATGTCCATCTGGAGCATCTCCTTCTCATCGGCATCGGTGGTATCGTGCAGCATTTCCTTGGCAGCCTCGATGTCATCGAGCGCGCCGATGTACTCGCGCGAGGCGGCAATGAGGTCGGACTGGTGCGCGTACTCCTTGTTGAGACGCGTGAACTCCTTGATATCGGAGGCGACGGCCGGGTCGGAAAGCTTCTTCTCGAGCTCCTCGTAGGCCTTGATGATCTTTTCGAGCTTGTCGCGCATGACGGACTCCTTTATATGCGTGAAGGCGAAAATCGGCAGAATTGATGGGGCGCGGGGCGCCGCTGCGGGGGTAAGTCCAGCTAGAGCATGTCGATCTTCAGATACATGCGCATCCCTTCGCGTATGGGGTACATAGTTGCGGTCTAACCCATATATGATAGCGTGCGCAGGCAAACCTGCATATAACCCGCACGGAATCCGACAAAGGGACAGTCCCTTTGTCGGATTCTAAAGCGTATGGAGTAGGGCGATGAGGAAGCGAACACCCTGGAGGTAGGCGCGGCGGGTGATGCGCTCGTTGGTGCCGTGGACGCCTCGGTCGCACTCGTCATCATCGACCACAAAGGCCGAGAAGCGAATGCACTCAGGGCAAATGTGCTGGTAGTTGGCAGCGTCGGTCGCACCGATCACGGTCGAGGGCACAATTGCCACTGGCTCGAATGATCCGTTTTCCTCCATCCCCTTTGGATCACGGAAATAGCGGACGGCGATGGAGCGAACCGCCTCGAGACCGGGACCACCGATGCGCGGGGACGGCGAGGGTTCGGAGCTGCCGGGGCCCAGCTCCACTTTGACACGACCGGCAAGGTCCGCCCCGGCAACCGCCTCACGGCAGCGCGCCACAACGTCGGCCACGCTCGTGCCCTCGAGCATGCGGAAGTTAATGTTGGCCCACATATCCTGCGGCATTACGTTGGCGCCGGTGCTGCCACCCTCGATCTGCGTGGGCGCGCAGGTGGTCGTCACCAGCGGATAGAGCTTTTTGCTGGCGAGGCAATCGCGGACAATGGCATCCCCGTTGGCGGCAATTTCATCGGCCGTGTAGAGCCCCAACTCGACGAGTTGGGCGGCAAGCAAGTCGGTCACGCGCGTCGGCCACTCGATATCGCAGATTGCGGTGATGGCACGGCTGAGCACCTCGAGTGAAGTGCCCCCGTAGGGGTTGGAGGAATGCCCGCCCTCGCTACGCGTCCTCAACACGATATCGGCGTAGCCCTTCTCCGCGAGATCGGCATGCATAAGCCAGCCCTCGCCCGCGCCGTACTCGGCAGCCGGAACGATGCGGTAGTCGCCCTCGTCGATCAGGTACTCAAGCTCAATGCCGCGCTCTTCGAGCACGCGGCCGATGGCACCCGCACCGAACTGCGTGGTTTCCTCGTCCTGGCCAAAAGCCAGCAGCAGGGTGCGCTCGTGCTCCCAGCCGTGTGCGAGCGCATACTCAACCGCCTCGAGAATGCCTGCGACCTGGTCTTTCATATCGATGGCGCCGCGACCCCAAATATAGGTGTCGTCCACGTGCCCGCTAAAGGGATTGTGCGTCCAGTCTGTCTCGGTGCCCGGCACCACGGGAACCACGTCCATGTGGCCCATGAGCATGACCGGCTTGAGGGCGGGGTCGATGCCGGCAAGCGTCACGAGCAGCGAATGGTCGATGAGCTCGACCTCGCCCGCCGCGAACACGTGCGGCCACGCCTGCTGCATATAGGCGCGCAGGTCGTCGAACGGCTGCCAGTCCACTGCCTCGGCATCCATGCTCGAAATGGTCGGAAACGACAGCACGCGGCCCAGGCGCTCGCACGCGCCGGCCTCGTCTATATCGGCAAAATCGCCCTCATGCGCAAAGAAGCGCCAAACCTCGGCCATGACATCCTTTCGATTGTGATGACGAGGGCCGCCCCACTGGAGCGGCCCTGCCACGTAAGCGTTTGCGGTCGGTTATTTGTCCTCGAGATAACGCGAGAGGAACTCGCGGGTGCGTTGGTGCTTGGGGTTGCCGAAGAGCTCGGCCGGCGCGGCGTCCTCGAGCACCACGCCCTTGTCCATAAAGACCACGCGGTCGGACACCGTGCGGGCAAAGGCCATCTCGTGCGTGACGACGACCATGGTCATGCCGTCGGCAGCGAGCTTGCGCATGACCTCGAGTACCTCTCCCACAATCTCGGGGTCGAGCGCTGAGGTCGGCTCGTCGAACAGCATGATCTGCGGATTCATGCATAGGGCGCGGGCGATGGCCACGCGCTGTTTTTGACCACCGGACAGGCGACCCACGGCGGCGTGCGCGAACTTCTCGAGCCCCACGCTCGTCAGATGCTCCATCGCGACCTTCTCGGCCTCGGCCTTGCTCATCTTTTTGAGCGTGACGGGCGCGAGCGTGCAGTTGTCGAGCACATCCATGTTGTTGAACAGGTTAAAGCCCTGGAACACCATGCCGATGTCCTCGCGCAGCTTGTTGATGTTGCAGCGCTCGGCCGTGAGGTCCTGGCCGTGGAACCAGATGTGGCCCGCGTCCGGGGTCTCGAGCAGATTGAGGCAGCGCAGGAAGGTCGACTTGCCCGAGCCCGAGGCGCCGATAATGGTGACGACCTCGCCGGGGTTAACGGACAGGTCGATGCCCTTGAGTACCTCGAGCGAGCCGAAGCTCTTGCGCAGGCCCTCGACGCGGATGAGCGGCTCATTGGTCTGTGCGGCGGCCGCAACGCCGGTAATGGCGGTATCTGCCATGATGATTCTCCTCGTCTTGAGCCTAGTTGGAGCTGGGCAGCGTGACCGGAGCCTCGGCGCCGAGCTTTTTGCCAAAGGCCTCGAGCAGGCGGCTCGCCACGAGCGTCAGGATCAGGTAGACCACGAGCGCCACGCAGTAGACCTCCATCTGGCGGTAGTACACGCCGGCGACGGTGGTGGTAGCGTACATGAGGTCAAACACGCCGATGACCGAGAGCACCGACGAGTCCTTGATGTTGATGATGAGCTCGTTGGTGAGCGCCGGGATCGCGTTTTTAATGCCCTGGGGGAACACGACTTTGCGCATGGCTTGCCACTGCGACAGGCCCAGTGAGCGTGCTGCCTCGGCCTGGCCGGGATCAATGGACTCGATGCCGCCGCGCAGGACCTCCATCATGTAGGCGGTGGAGTTGAGCGAGATGGTAACGAGGCCGGCGGTGAAGGTGCTCCAAATCTGGTTGGCCTGAGCGGTCTCGAAGCCCATGCCGCGCAAAACGGTGAAGCCCACGTAATAGATGAGCAGGCCCTGGACCATCATGGGCGTGCCGCGCACGATGGTGGAGTAGACGGTCGCAAAGCCGCGGCCGATACTCTTAAAGAAGCGCACCAAGTCGTTGTCCACGCGATCGAAGGTCTGAATGCGCAGGAACACGAAGAGCAGCGCCAGGAAGAATGCGATGACGGTGCCGAAGGTGGCAAGCGCGATGGTGATCTCGATACCGCGAATGAAGAAGTCCCCGCTCTTGTAGGTCATGTAGACCAGGCTCGACAAAAAGTCGCTGGGGTTGGAGTCCGAGACAATGCTCACCTGCACCAGGTCGATAAACGACATGACGCAACGGTCGACAAAGAAAACTGCCGCGATGGCGACCACGACGTAGCTGCCTAGGCGCACGCAGCGACGGAAGCGCTCGGATGCGAACGGCGACTTTTCGCGATAATCGCTCCAATGCATGAGTTTGGTGACGAGCGCCGCCGCCGACACGACAACCCAGGCCCAAAGGATTGCCCAAAGGCAATCCTGGAACACGCCCGTGGGGGCCAAGAAACTCATCGGCGTGGGGTTGCGCTGGCTAAACGCCAGGCCGAGCGCCGCGATGACGCTCGTGCCCAGGTATACATAACGGTGGTCGGCCTTGATAAAGGAGGCCAGGCGATTAATGGTTTTCATGCTGCCTCCCTATGCCGGCTGACGGTCGAGGCACGCATCCCACATTTGGTCGCGCTCCTCTTGGCTAATGCCCTTGAGTGTCTTGTCGATGAGCTTAAGCAGCTTGTCCGAGCCCTTGCGGCAGCCGACGTTTGCCGTGACTTCCTGCTTAAAGCCCTCGCCCTCGGCAAATCGAATCGGCACGATACCCGGGTTTTGGGCCATATAGCCCTTCTCGTTCTCGGTATTGTAGGTCACGGCGTCGCAGGTGCCCTGCAGCAGGTTCGAAAACACCGTGGGGACCGAATCGACCGGGTTCTTGTGGACAACGCCCGGGATCTCGTCGATGACGGTGTCGAGCATGGTGTCCTTTTGGCCGAGGACCGTTGCGCCGCTAAAGTCGCTGAGCTTGGTCGCATTTTGGTAGGGCGAGCCCTCTTTTACGAACAGGCCAAAGTAGCCAATGAAGTACGGGTCGGAAAAGCCGACGGACTCCTCGCGCTCGGGCGTGGCGCTCATGCCGGCAATGATGAGGTCGATCTGGCCGTTGTTGAGCGAATCGATAAGACCCGAGAAGCTCTGCTTGACGGCAACGGGCTCGCCACCGAGGGCCTTGCAGACGATCTTGGCGATCTGCACGTCGTAACCATCGGCATAGGCGCCCTGCACGTTGTCGATGGGGATAGTGTACTTGCTGGCTTCGGAGACCTGCCAGTTGTACGGGGCGTAGGCCGCCTCCATGCCGATGCGGATCTTGTCCTTGCCGATCACGGAATCGGACAGGTCGTCGCGACCGCCGCCCGTCGTGGGCCGAACCACCTTGAGCGTTGACGGGCGCTGGCAACCGGCAAGTGCGCCGGCGACGACGGAAGCGCTCGCAGCAAACGCACTGCCTAAGAAGATACGACGGCTGCACACCGGCTGTGGATGCGCGTCGCGTTGATGGGGAGAATGCATAATCTGCCTTCCCTGTTGAATCGTATGCTGACGACTTAACAGGATATACGCCAGCAACTAGCAGCGCAGCACAAGCTCGAAAAATTAATAGACACGCGGTAGTCATTGGGGACGCCGATGTTTTGGCAATGCCGGCGAGCGACGTCCAGAGCGAACAAGTGGCATGAAAAAGGCAAGGCATGACCAGAAGGTCTATGCCTTGCCTTTTGAATGACAACTTGTCGCTCTGGACGACGCGCAGCATCGACCGAGCGGCGGAACCTCTAGAGCAAGGTAACGCTAAAACTGCGCTTGTCCGTCTCGCCCGGGGCCAGGGTGATGGTGTTGACCTTGTGCTCAAAGACATCGTCCTCGGTGTCCATGGTGGTGTGACCGGTCCAGGGCTCGAGCGCCACAAACGGAGCGTCGTTGGCGGCAGACCACACGCCAATGTACTTAAAGCCCTCAAAGTCGATCTTGACGCCGTGACCCGACTTGCGGCCGCGCAGCGTGAGCGTGGAGCCCGGGGTATCGGTGAACATGATGGCGTCGTTATCGAAGCTGCGGTGCGTGATGGGCAGCACGTCCGAGTTATCGGGAGCCTTGTAACTGCCCTCGAACGTCATGAGGCCATCGGGCGTGATGATGGGGGCCTCGTTGGTCCAAGCCTCGGTAAATGCCAGCTCGTAATCCTCGAACGCCTCGTCCTCGGCACCGGGAGCAGGTACGTTAAATGCGGGGTGGCCGCCCACCGAGAACGGCAGGTCCACGTCGCCGGTATTGGTGACGGCAAAGGTCTGGGTAAGTGTGGCGTCACCAGTCAGGGCATAGGTCATGTTGAGCTTAAAGTGGAACGGAAAGGCCTTGAGCGACTCGGGCGTGTCGGTGATCTCGTACGTTACCGAGGAGCCGTCCTCCGAAACCTCGACCAGCTTGTGCTCGACGATGCGCGCGAGGCCGTGGCGCGGCATCTCGCAGGTGCCAGCCGCAGACGTCGCCGTGTTGTTGCGCAGCGAGCCCACAATGGGGAACAGGATGGGCGCATGCTTGCCCCAAAAGGCGGGGTCGCCCTGCCACAGATACTCGTTGCCGTTGAGGGCAAGGCTCGTGAGCTGAGCGCCCATGGAATCGATGGCCGCGGTGAGGCTGCCGCGCTTGATGGTAGTGACGGTAGACATGCTACTTCCTCCAAAAGTAAACAATAGTGTCGAGGGCTATTGTCCCACTCTTGGCGGCGGGGTTGAGCGACAGGCGCAGTTATTGAGCAATAGCGTAAAGGTCAAACCCGCCCTGCGGAGTGCTATCGACCGTATCGGGCGCCTGCGAGTTAAAGCTCACGGGAACCATGCGCTTTGAGGCGCGGAAGCGCGTGCCGTCGGTGGCGACGGGCGGTTCGTCGACGGTGAGCTCGTAGTCGCCGGGCTTGAGCTCGATGCCGTCACCAGCGGAATTGACGTATTGATACTCGTCAATCGTCTGCCCTTTGAGCGTACGCCCCACGATGTGGATGAGCATTTGGCTGTCGCCACGCGCGGTGTCCCACATCGCGCCGTCCTTGACCTCGACCGACACATGTACCGAGCGCGTGCGGCTGAGCGATTGCTCGACAGACATCTCGACCTTGGCGGCGTCTTGACGCTGCTGCTCGACATGGCTCCAAACGCTACCGATTGCCGAGCAGGCGATAACGCCGGCCATGAAGGCGATGAGGATGGGGCCGAGCGGAGAACGGCGGCCCGCGTCTTCCTCACGAGCCAGGTCGGGGCGATGTGTGGGCGCAGGCGCCTGGGCGCCTTGCGCGGGCACGTCGAGAATGCTGAAGGATGCCGTGCTGTCGGGGTCGATGGTGTGACGCGGCTGCGGGATCTTTGCCGGCGAGATGGACATGTCCGCCGGCTCACCGAGTGTGGCCGTGGCATCGGCCTTAGCCTCATCGGCCTCGGCTTGGGCCCAAGCCTGCTCAAAGGTCAGGGGCTCGGCGGCATCGGAGGCGGCATCAGGCTCGACAGCGGCATCGTTGCCGGTCTCGTCCTCGTCGCTCGACACGTCACGCGACGCGGGCTCGTCCCACTCATCGTCCGGAGCCTCGCCCTCGCTATACCACCATTCAAAGTTATCGATATCCATACGGGGCGCCCCTTAGGCCTCGCAAATAAACACTCGCTAGTCTTATACCCCCAGACGGCACCGAAGCTCACCCGCGCCGGACACGAAAACCGTCACAACATTCGACGTTTTTCCTCGTTTTCGAGATTTTCATCGAATGTTGTGACGGTTTAGGCGGCAGCCACGCCGCGAATGTGACAAAGAGACTGTCCCTTTGTCACATTCTGTTAGAGTTGCAGGGATTGAATCCCGCTTATTCACGCGACATTGGAGTGACAACCTTGACCGCCGCAACCACGCCAAAAAGTAAGTCAACCGCCGCCGCGCTCTCCCCCGTGCGCACCAAGCTCTGCCTGGCGCTGCTCGTGTTGTTAGGCTTTTCGCTCGGCTGTTCGGAGTTCGTGGTCATCGGCATCGAAAGTGACTTGGCGACGGAACTCGGCGTATCGCTTGCCACCGCAGGCCAACTTATTAGCGTGTTCGCACTGATCTACGCTATCGCGACGCCGGTGCTCGCGCTCAGCACGGGGCGCTTCCGTCGTTACCAACTGCTCGTGTGCTATAGCATCGTCTTTGTGCTCGGCAATCTGGTCATGGCGCTGGCACCCAACTTTCAAGTGCTGTTCGCCTCGCGCATCATCTTGGGCTCCGTCTCGGGCGCACTGCTCGCCGTGGGCGTGACGTATATCCCCGAGCTGCTGTCCCCGCAGCAGACCTCACTCGCCATCTCGGTGGTGTACGGCGCGTTTTCCGTGGCAATGGTCTTTGTCACTTCGATCGGCAAGTTTGTGGCCGACACGCTCGACTGGCACGTGGCCATGTACGGCACGCTGACCTTTGCCGTTCTGATCTGCGGAGCGCTCGTGATGTTTATGCCGCGCGCTGGGCAAACCGACGAGCCCGCCACCTTTCGCGAGCAGGCGGGTCTGCTACGCGAGCCGAGCATCGTCACCGGCATGCTCATCTTTTTGTTTGGCGTGGGGTCGGTCTACGTTTTCTATGGCTACGTGACGCCTTATCTTGAGCAGGTGCTGGGCATGGGCACGGTCGAAGCCAGTACCACGCTCATGGCCTACGGCGTGTTCTGCCTGATCTCGAACATCCTGGGCGGATGGATCGATGCGCGCTTTGGCATGAAGGCGCTGCTTGTGACGTTCGTGCTGCAGGCTGCGGCGTTACTCGGGCTGTTTGCTGTGGGCGGCACCATGCCGCTCGCGCTGGCCTTTGTCTTTAGCTTGGCGCTGCTCATGTACTTGTTCTCGGTGTCGTGCATCACGCACTTCATGGACGTGGCACGCAGCCGCCATCCCAAGTCGATGGTACTCGCAAGTTCGGTTGAGCCCATGGCGTTTAACGTCGGCATCTCGTTTGGCACCGCAGTGGGCGGCGCCGTGGTAAGCAGCATTGGCATTGCGCACGTAGGCGCAGTGGGTGCCGCGTTCTCGCTTGTGGCCTGGGTGCTTACGCTGGTGACGATTAAGTTGGCTCGCTGGGAACGCAAGAGGGCGATGGCGCAGGCGTAGATGCGATACTCGAGCTCGATGATGGCGATCGAAAGGAAACCGCATATGCAACGTGTACTGTTCATCTGCTATGGAAACATCTGCCGCTCGACGATGGCCGAGTCGGTGTTTACCGAGCTCGTGCGCCGCGCTGGGCGCGAGGCGGAGTTTGCCATCGATTCCGCGGCGACCTCGACCGAGGAGATCGGCAACCCGCCACACCACGGTACCGTTGCCAAGCTACGCGAGGTCGGGATTCCCGTCGTCGCACATCGCGCACGTCAGGTGCGTCGCGCGGAGTATGGCGACTGGGACCACATTGTCTATATGGACGACGAGAACGCCCGCGCCCTGTACCGAATTTTTGGGAAGGACCCCGATGGCAAGATCTCGCGCCTGCTCGATTGGACCGATCGCCCCGGCGACGTGGCCGACCCCTGGTACACCGGCAATTTCGACGCCACCTACCGCGATGTACTCGCCGGTTGCACCGCCATGCTCGAGCAGCTGTAGGCGCTCGGGCGGCGCGGGCACACGGGCCACGCCATCGGCATAAAACGAGCGTGGATTTTCTCCCACTTTGAGCGTTCGAGTGCGCTCTAAACGGGAGAAAATCCACGCTCGTTATCTCGGTGGGAGAAAATCCACACTCATGAATGTGACAAAGGGACTGTCCCTTTGCCACATCCGGGACCGGCCCTAGACCGGCTTGACCTCCAGCTTTATCCCCTCGGCGCAGGAGTCGCCCAAAACATCCGAAAGGGCCCAGGTCGCATATAGCGGCAAATAGAGAACCGCTCCGTTGCGCTCAACGTTGCCTCTCGAGAAAACAATCCCGAGCCTTACGCCATATTCAGCCGTATCAAGCACATGACCGAACGCAGCGTGCGCGTGGTAATAGGAGCCCGATTTAACCTCGATCGGAACAGCCGTCCCATCCGGTCCGTCGACCACAAAGTCCACTTCACCGCGCTTTTTTGTCTGATAGTAGTAAAGCTGGCGATTTTGGGCAGCCAGCTGCTGGGCCACCACGTTTTCGTAAATGCCGCCCAGATTGGGCTCCTTGCTATCAAGATACGCCGCTTGGGCGACTCCAACGGGGTAGCGCGCCATCAACATGCCCGTATCCGATTGGTATAGCTTGAACTGCGATGGCCGTGCCGTCTTGAGCAGGGGCGACTTTGGCTCGGTTACGATATCGGCTTTGAGAGCAACGCCGGCATCGACAAGCCAGACAAAATCTCGCTGGTACTTCTCATAATGCGCCTTGGGGTCAATGGAATTGAGCACGAAACGCTTGTGTTCGCCCTCAAGCATAATGGGGAGCTGATCGTAGATGCTCTGCACCTGAAGGGCACGCCCGCTTGCATACTTGGAAATATCCCGTCGGTACTGTTCGTTGAGCTCTGACTGTAGCTGACGAACAGAGGCAAGGTCGCCCTGCGTGTCAAGGAAACGCTGCACGACCTCCGGCATTCCGCCGACAACGGTATAGGTCCTGAAGTTTGCCATCATCGCGTCATGAATGTAATCAGGAATGGGCCTCTCGCTGATACACGCGTTACGTATCGTTTGGCGAGCCCCCTCGCTCACCCCGGTTGCCCAGCAAAACTCCTCAAAATCGAGCGGGAACATCCTAAGCTCGTGGACATACCCCACGGGATAGGACCTGACGCCCTTGAACTGAGTCCCGAGCATTGACCCCGAAAACGCCCAGCGGCACCTCCCGTCCTCAACAAGGAACTTTGCCATCGTCATGATGTCGGGGGCCTCTTGGACCTCATCGATAAACACGAGCGTTTTGCCTGGTGCAATCGACTTTCCCGAAAGAAGCGTCACCCTGCTGATGAAATCATCGGCATCCCGCGCCTCGAGAAGAGCATCTTTTGCCTGGCGATTTTCCATGAGGTTAAGCTCGATGTAGGTTGCATGGTTGGCTTTGCCAAATGCGCGAATCGAATAGCTTTTGCCAATCTGGCGAGAACCCGTAATGAATAAGGCCTTTTGCTCGGCAGACTTCAGCCAACGCTCCAGCTCTACCGCTATTTTCCTGCGCAGCATAGGCTCTCCCCTCAGTGTCATCAAATTAAATGCAAAGTTTTATACGCTTGATTATCGATGAAACGCAAAATTTTTAGAACCTAAAATCGGATGAAATGCAGAGATTTGAGATTACAAGCATAATAGAAGGGGCACCACCGGCGAATGTGACAAAAGAACTGTCCCTTTGTCACATTGCGCTCGGCTACTCGTCGACGATCTCGGCGAGCCAGACGTTCAGCGTATCGACTTCGGGGCAGCAGAACTTTGCCGTGCCGGGCTCGTTGCCAGGCACGGTTCCGCCATAGCGCAGGATATCGATATAGGGAAAGCCCACATGGCAGGCCATGGCGCACATCTTGCCGCGGTCTCGGTCGAAGTCAAAAACGTCGCCCGGCTTGTGACCATGGTGGCAGCGGCACGCACCCAGCTGGTCCACGCAGCTTACGCGGATACGCGGACGCTTGCCACGTGGCACGCCGAGCGGCTTGTTCTCGCCCGCAGGCTTGATGCCGCCCTCGCCGGCATTACTCATGGTCAACCACATCCAGGCAGGCCTCGATGGGAAGGCCAGCCGACTTGTCCTCTTGGTCGGCATTGCGCTCGATAAGCTCAGCCACCACACGCATGGCATCGGACGTCGCGCGCTGCAGACTCCAACCTGCCATAACGCGGCCGACGAGCACCGCCGAGAACGTGTCGCCCGTGCCCGGGAAGTAGACCGGGATCAGGTCGAAGGGAATCGTAAAGTACTCCCCCGCCACATGGTCGTAACCGATGACGACATTCGCACCGTCGACCACAGCGCTCGTAATGACCACCGACTTGGCGCCCAGGGCACGCACGGCATCCACAAGAGCGCGGCCCTTATCGGGCGTGATTTGCTCGGCAATGGGCGTATCGGTGAGCAGGCACGCCTCGGTGTAGTTTGGCACCGCATAGTCGGCGCACTCGAGCAGGCTGCGCATGAGACCGATCGTGGACTCGGGCACGCCGGCGTAGAGCTTGCCGTTGTCGCCCATGATGGGGTCGACGAACACCTTGGTGCCCTTTTGCGCACGGCGGTGGCAAAAGTCCGAGATGATGCGCGTCTCTTCCTCGGTCACGATAAAGCCGGTGGAGATGGCGTCGAACTCAAACCCGAGCTCCTCCCAGATAGCGAGGCTCTGGCGCACGTACTCGGTGGTGTCATGGATGTAGAACTTGGGATAGTTGAGCGTATCGGACACCAGCGCCGTCGGCAGGTTGTGGATGCGATAGCCCATGTGCGACAGCACCGGCAGCATGGCGGAAAGCGCAACCTTGCCGTAGCCGCACATATCGTTGATCAGCAGCAGCTGAGTATTCTTCATGAGGGTCTCCCTTGGTTTGGGCACGGCGCAGCGGCGCCACAGTGCGACTAAGTGTAGCGCAGGGGACGTTGTGAACGGGCGCAGGCGCCGCGGAGGCCACATTGTTGCGGAAAGGTTACGGAAAGGAGGAAGTTAGTCATTGGGTGTTCCTATAGTTTTGTCAACCGTCGGGGCTACTCCCGGTAGGGCACCCGGTCGCGCATCACGGCGTATA
>NZ_JADPCJ010000029.1 GCF_015670795.1 Collinsella aerofaciens
TATACGCCGTGATGCGCGACCGGGTGCCCTACCGGGAGTAGCCCCGACGGTTGACAAAACTATAGGAACACCCAATGACTAAAACGCCGCTTGTGATGGTGTTCACAGGCGGCGTTTTCAAACTTGTATGTGCTCTTACTCGTCCTTGGGCGCGGGGTGTTTGCAGACCACGCTCATGTAGATCATGCCAAGCACGGCCGCGGTGACCGAACCGGCAAGGATGGCGGCCTTGGCAGCCAGAACCTCAAACTGGGCCGTCGGGAAAGCAAGACCGCTGATGAGAATCGACATCGTAAAGCCGATGCCGCCCAGAATGCCCACACCGGCAATCATGTGCCAGTTGACATTGCGCGGCAGCTCGCAGGCCCTAAGCTTAACCAGGGCAAACGTCATGCCAAAGATTCCGATCGGCTTGCCCAGCAGCATGCCAAAGTACACGCCGAGCGTCACCGGGTCGGTGAGCAGCGTGCTCATGTCCACGCCCACTAGGCGAACCTGCGCGTTCACGAACGCAAAGATCGGCAGAATCACAAAGTTGACCGGCGTGGAGATCAGACGCTCCATGCGGATGAGCGGCGGGGTCACGCGGTGCATGACGCGCTCGACCTTGGTGGTCGAGACGGTAAAGTCATGCTGACCCAGGATGTGCGCCTCGTCATCGTAGCGGTCATCGAGCAGCGGCAGGCACTCCCCCAACCAATCGGTGAGGCTATCGAGCTTGACGCCGCACTTGGCCGGGATGGTGAAGGCCAGGATGACGCCGGCAAGCGTAGCGTGCACGCCGCTCTTGAACATGCAGAACCACAGCAGCAGGCCCAGCACCGAGTACGGGGCAAGGCGGTAATGCTGCGTCCTGTTGAGCCACACGAGCGCGCAGGTCACAAGCGCGGCGGCGCCCAACCAAAACGGATTGGGGCTCTGACCGTAGAAGATGGCGATGGCGGCGATGGAAATGAGGTCGTCGGCGATGGCGAGCGTCGAGAAGAACACACGCACGCCGTTGGGCACGCGATTGCCCAAAAGCGACAGCACGCCCAGCGCAAAGGCAATATCGGTTGCCATGGGAATGGCCCAGCCGTTGTGCGCGCCGGCATGGTTAAAGATCAGATAGATGCAGGCGGGAACGACGACGCCGCCCACGGCCGCCAGCATGGGAAGCATAGCCTGGCGCGGGTTTTTGAGCTCGCCGACCGTCATTTCATACTTGAGCTCAATGCCCACCAGCAAAAAGAAAATCGCCATGAGGAAGTCGTTGACGAAAAGCTCAACGGTGAGACCGGCCGTAAGGTTGCCCAGACCCACATACAGCGGGGTCTCCAAAAAGTGATGGATGGCCTCGTAGGCATCGGTATTGGCGCAAATGACGGCGGCGATGGCGGCGAAGACCATGACGGCGGCGGAAATCGTGCCGTTCTCGGCGATGCGCTCCCAGATGTCGTGGCGCTCAAAACGCTTGCGCTCACGAACGTTGAACAGCTGCTCAGTTGCTGCCATGGGCGGCTCCTTTCACGGGAAAGCTCCCGTCTTAAAAAAGCACGGCCCGCCCAAGTGGCGGCGCCGCGCTCTAACGTATTACGCTTGCATCTAGCCTACCCTGCACGACAAGCACGCAGGCGTGACCGAAAAGCGGAACCACAGGTTGAACATTATTTGCTCAACGGCACGGGCACGCCTGTCCAAGAGACAACGCGGCGCCGCGCACAAAAAACGACCGGAGCGCGGGGCGTCCGCGATCCGGTCGTGGCGTTTGGTCAACTAAACCTAGCAGGCGGCCATGATGGGGGCAGCGACCTGCTTCTTACGGGAGAGGACGCCCGGCATCCAGACGCCGTCGTGCTCGTCGGCAATGCCCAGACCCTTCTGAGCAGCCTCGGTCTCGCCCTCGAGCAGGACCTGCGAGCCCTCCTCCATGATGTCGGTAATGCACAGGACAATGCCGTCGGCACCCTTCTCGGCGGCGTAGGCGCGCATGGCCTCGCGGATCTCGTCAATCATGCCAAGCGCACGGCTCTTGTCGACGGTCTCGTACTGGCCGATGAGCAGCTTCTTGCCGGCGGGCTCGAACATCTTGATGTCGTTGCCGACCATCTCGGCTGCAGTGAAGGAGCCGGACGGACGGGTGAGGAAGACCTCCATGCCAAACTTGACCGGATCGACGCCCACCTGCTCGCCGAGCTTGGCGGCGACGGCGCGGTCGACATCGGTGGTGGTGGGGCTCTTGAGCATGAGCGTGTCGGTCATCATGGCCGAGAGCAGCAGCTTGGCCTGGACGTCGGAAAGCTCAACGCCGAGCACGCCGGCAAGCTTGGTGACGATGGTGCAGCTGGAGCCCCAGGGCAGGCAGATGTAGTGCAGCGGACCGGCGGTCTCGAAGTCGCCGATGCGGTGATGGTCGATGACGCCAAAGACCGTGGCGTCCTTAAGGCCGGCGACGGACTGGGCAGACTCGTTGTGGTCGGTGAGGACGACGAGCTGACCGGCCTCGACGGAATCAATCACGCGGGGCTCGGCAATGCCAGCGTCGGCGAGCAGCTTGGCGGACTCGGCCGGAAGCTGACCAAGGGCGCAGGCCTCGTAGGTGTTGCCGGCATACTCAACCTGGTTGAGCAACTGGGACAGGACGACGGCGCTCATGATGGCGTCGTTATCGGGGTTCTGGTGACCAAAGACAAGAACGTTTGCCATGGATATCCTCCACTTGATATGTGTACTTGGACGTAGCTATGGTAGCACGCCGATGCCGAGCCTTCGCAGACGGAAGGGCCACGGCATATTTTGGGGCGCAGCCTTGGCCTCCTTGCACCAGCTATTTGCCGGCGGCGCGCAGGGCTACGTAGGCGGCACCGATGATGCCGGCGTCGTTGCCGAGCGAAGCGACCTTGATGGGCGTCTCGCGCGAGGCGGAAAGCGCGTAGCGCTGGAAGTGCTCGCGAACCTTGTCGAGATAAACATCGGCCGAGGCAGACGCGCCGCCACCGATCAGGAACATCTCGGGGTCGACCACGTTGGCGATAAGCGCCAGGGCGCGGCCAAGGTAGTCGGCCATGGTGTCGGCTGCGGCCAGCGCAAGCTTGTCGCCCTCGCGGCAGGCCTGGAACACGTCCTTGGAATCGGAGGGGCCGGTGAGCTCAATGGGCTCGACACCCGCCTTCTTGCACTCGGCAAGGTAGTTGCTCACCACGCCGGTGGCGCTGGAATACTGCTCCAGATGGCCATGGCCGCCACAGCCGCAGGTGCGCTCCTCGGCCGGGTTCAGGCACATGTGGCCAATCTCGCCGCCAGCACCCACAACGCCCGATACCACGTCGCCGTTAACGATAACGCCGCCGCCCACGCCGGTACCGATGGTGACCATAACCACGTTCTGCACGCCCTTGGCAGAACCGAGCCAGGCCTCGCCCATGGCAGCGGCGTTGGCATCGTTCTCATACTTAACGACCGCATCGGGGCAGTGCTTCTGAATGGCGACCCTCAGCTCGGGCAGGTTAATGGCAATGTTGGCCTTGACCTTGGCATCGCCCGACGCCGGGATGGGACACGGAACGGCCAGGCCAATGCCCGCCACAAAGGCACGCGGAATCTGTGCCTTGGCGACCACCTGGTCGATAGCCTCGGTCACCGCGGCAAAGCCCGCAGCGTCAACGATAGGAGGCGTGGGCACGCTGGCCTTGGCAAGCAGGTTGCCGTCCTCGTCGAACAGGCCCTCCTTAACCGAAGTGCCGCCGACGTCGATGCCGATGTAGTACTGCTTAGGTTCCATGGGAGCCCACCTTTCTCGTTTAAACATTGCCTGTATGGTACCGCTCTCAAGGCAAAAACCTACCAAAAAGGGACAGGTTTGTTTTGGCAGGTTTTATCTGGGGTAACGCAATTGGCTGCCCAACAGGCCGCGCAAGACCATCCCCAAAAATAAAGGCGCCGGGAGGCGGAGGCTCCCGGCGCCCGTCAAAGGGACTATGTTGTCTGTTGGACCGCACGGTCCGTCGCGGCGATAACGCCGACTAGGCCTGAAGTGCCTGCAGCTGCTTGTGAACCTCGATGAGCTCCGTCGCCATGACGCGCATGGTCTCGGTGCCGGCCATCTGGTCCTCGGCATGCAGCAAAATCAACGGGGCCTCGCCGTTACGCTCGCCGTTGGCCTCCTTCTTCAGAAGCCCCATGTGAACATCGTGGCCACCGTTATAGGCCTCGTCGCCCTGCTTGATAAGCTCCTCGGCGGCGTCAAAATCGCCCTCCTTGGCCTTTTGCACGGCATTGATGTACATGCTCTTGGCGGTACCGACGTAGCTGATGATCTCAAAGCAGGTCATCTGCAGTTCGTTCATATCCTCCATGCAGAGCACCTAGCCCATCACGCTGACGCAGTGGTCGATGATGCCGGCAGCGTTCATGCGGCCGTAGTCGACCATGTTGATAACCTCAACCGGGAAGCGGCCGGCGGCCTCCTTCTCAAAATCGCCCTTGGTGTAGCCGATCTGCGGACCAAGCAGCAACATGTCGCACTCGTCCAGGTGATCGTGGGCCTCGTTCATGGGACGAGCCTCGACCTCAATATCCAGACCACGGTTTGCAACCTCGGCCTGCATCTTCTGGACCAGCAGGCTCGTGGACATACCGGCATTGCAGCAGAGCATGACCTTCTTCATGGTTTCCTCCTTATAACTGCGCGGCGCGCAGACGACAACTGGTTTTATTCCTTGCGGCTATTGTGCCCACCCCCCTGCATCTTTACACAAGGGAGAGAGCTGCGGGCACCGGCACCGCGTACCGGCGCCCGCAAAGGTGAAAGGGACGAACGTTAGGCGTTCTACTCGGCGAAAGCCTCCTGCTTGGCGATTGCCTTCTCGGAAATCTTCATAAAGGGCAGGTAGACGGCCATGCCAATGACAATCTCGATAGCCTGCCACACGCCGGCGCGCCAGTCAAAGCCCGTAGCGAGCAGGGCATTGATGACGGGAGGCATGGTCCAGGGCACCTGGGCGATGCAGGGGCTGATGATGCCTGCGCAGGTAAGGCCATAGGTGATGCCGATGAACAGATCGGGAAGAAGAACGAACGGGATCATGAGCGGCAGGTTGTACACGATGGGGTAACCGTAGATAACCGGCTCGTTGATGTTGAACAGACCAGGCAGGATAGCCATCTTGGAAACGGTCTCGGAAGCCTTGTTCTTGGAGAACAGGAGCGTGTCGAGCAGGAGCATGAGGGTGCAGCCCGAGCCGCCGATGAGGGCGAAGCTGTTAACGATCTGCATGTTCATGTAGTGATCGGGCTGGATGGTGCCACCGGCGGCAAAGGTAGCCATGTTGTCGACGATGAGCATGGTCAGGATCGGCTCGACGGTAGCGCCAGAGATGGTGGACTGGTGAATACCGACGCAGAACAGCAGGTTAGCAAGGGTGTAGATGAGGATAACAGCCCACGGACCGGCGTTCATGATGCTCTTGAGCGGGTTGGAGATGCACGTGGAGATGATGGTGCACAGATCGGTGCCGGCGCACACGGCGAGCAGGGCTGCGGCAAGAGCGAAGACCGCGAGGTTAAGCAGCATCGGAATCATGACGTTGAAGGAGTTGGAGACCGCGGGAGGCACGCCCTCGCCCAGCTTAACCTTGAGCTTCTCGACGCCAGAAATCTTGATGAAGAGCGAGACGGAAAGCAGGGCGATGATAATAGCCGAGAACAGACCGTTGGTGCCGGTGTTGGCAGTCGAAAGGGCGCCCGTGACCTCGGCGGAGGTGATCTTGTCGGTGAGCAGTGGGCTCGTGGCGGCAAGCGAGGCGGTGATCTGCTGCGGCATCATGATGACGAAGGCAGAGATGGCGACGACCACGCAAGCGAGCGGGTTATCGAAACGCTTGTTCTTGGCGAGGCTGTAGCCAATCAATCCGGCCAAGATAATGGCAGAGACGTTGAGGGTGCCCAGCGTAATTGCCGAGCCCCACGTCTGAAGGTTGGCAAGGCCCGCCGCATCGAGCGGGAACAGAGGGAACACGACGTTGTTAATAAGAACCGCGATACCCGCAAGGATATAGAGCGGCGTGATGGTCGCGAAGGCGTCACGCAGGGAACGCAGGTGAACCTGGTTTCCCACCTTCGCAGAGACCTCGGCAAACTTGTCGAGGAAGCTCTTTCCGTTGTCACTGGCCATGATTGCTCCTAACTTTCAAATCCGGCCTTTTCCTATGCGCACGGTGGTCTGTCGCCCTCTGCCACCAGATGTGCCATGTGTTGCGCGCGGCGGCGCGCGGTCTGGGCGTTCGCCCGGTCGCTAATCAACCACGTGGGTCGTGGCGACCTGTTTGAGCCAGGCCGCCGACTTCTTAAGGCGGCGTTTGTAGCCGTCCATGAGATCGACCTCGACAAAGCCGTAACGATTCTTAAAGGCATTGGCCCAAGACCAGTTATCGATGACGGCCCAGTAGTGATAGCCCCGGCACTTGGCGCCCTCGTCGATGGCCTTGGCCACCCACTCCAGGTGCTGACGTACAAAGTCGACGCGGTAGTCATCCTGGATGGTTCCTTCGGCGTCACGGTTCTTGTATTCGTCCATGATGCCGATGCCGTTCTCGGAAACGAACCACTCAAGATCGGGGTAGTTCTTAGCGCAGTCCATGCCAAAGTCGTAGAGGCCCTGCGGGTAGATCTCCCAGCCGCGGCTCTCGTTCATAACGGCGTCGGGCCATACGTACTCGTCGGCAAAGTGCGGCAGGCCGTACTGGTCGACCTTGCTCGCCGGCGCCTGAACACGCGTGGGGTGGTAGTAGTTGCAGCCGAGCCAGTCGACAACACCCTGCTTAAGGATCTCTTGGTCGCCGGCGCGGAACGGGAGCTTAACGCCGCCCTCGGCCAGGCTGTCGAGCACGTCGGCAGGAAGCTCGCCCTTGGTGATGAGGTCGAGCCACCAGCGGTTGTTGATGCCGCTGGTCATGCGCACGGCCTCGAGGTCCGCCTCGCTGGGGTTCTCCTTGGTGTAGACCGGGGTAAAGCAGTTGATCATGCCGATCTTGGCATCGGCGCGAATAGCGCCCTCGTCATAGGCGCGACGATAGTTGGCCACGGCCAGCGCGTGCGCCAGCGAGATGTGATACTGCACGGTGCGGGCGCGGTTGAAGTCGTGGAGCTGCGGGAACCACACGCCCTCCTGATAGCGCTGCTCGGGCTCGACGATGGGCTCGTTAAAGGTGAACCAGTACTTAATCTCCTGGCCAAACTCGTGGAAGGCGACGTCGGCGTAATGTGCGTAAGCCTCGACAACCTCACGGCTCTCCCAGCCGCCACGGTTAAAGAGGTAGGTGGGCATGTCAAAGTGGTACAAGTTGACAAACGGCTCCAAGCCGGCTTCGCGAGAGGCGCGGAACAACTCGTGATACCACGCGGCACCTTCCTCGTTGAGGTTGCCGTCGGCATCGAGCAGACGGCTCCACTGGATGGAAGTGCGATAGGTATCCAGACCCAAGTCCTTCAAAATGCGAAGGTCTTCCTGGTACTTGGCCATAAAGTCATTGCCGGCGTAAGAGCCAACGCGGTTGTAGAACGAACCCAGATCCTGGATGGACCAGGTGTCCCACAGGTTCTCGAGCTTGCCGCCCTGGTTCCACTGACCCTCAGTCTGCGGGCCGGACATAGCAGCGCCAAAGAAGAAGTCGTTGGGCAGCTGATACTGTGCCATCAAAGTCCTCGCTTTCGTGTTCTAGAGCTTCCGGTTGGAGACGGGTTTGCTTTGGCAGGTTATCCGGCGCGGGCGCGCACCGGCCATACCGATATCCAACCCGCCAAAACAAAACCGTCCCCAAACGGTCGATCCTGTTGTGCGGAAGGATTCCGTTCGTTGCTTAAACTATAGCGCTCTAATTTTGAAAGTAAAGCGTCTTTTTCTTTTTTCTTTCTCGAACTTCTTAGATAAAAGTAATATGGATGCCCTGTTGAGGGTTATACTTACTTTTTGTATTCATATATGTCGGAAAGGAGGTTCCATGATTCCCAAATACGAGGCGATAGCTGCAGATATTCGTCGAAGTATCGAGGATGGCGCTCTTAAACCGGGCGACAAGCTTCCCACCGTCGTTGAGTTCTGTGAGCTCTATAGCGTTTCCAAAATCACTGTCAAACGAGCTATCGAGCAAATCACCGAGGAAGGTCTAATTACCAGCCGTCGTGGATCGGGTACCTACGTTAAGGACACGGCGGGGCTTCCCGGCCAGGCGTTTTTCCAGGGCAAAAACGACCGTGCCCAGGGTTTTTCGTATGAGCACCGCGGGGAGAAGGTGACCTCGGTGGTCTATGATTTCTCGATTGTTAATCCACCAGCGGACATCGCAGCCCAGCTGGGAATTGCCGAGGATGACTTTGCCTATCACATCGTGCGCGTGCGTCAGGCCGATGAGAAGCCCATCGTTATCGAGTACACCTACATGCCGCTCGAGCTGATTCCGGGCCTTAAAAAGAAGGACCTGTACGGATCGGTCTACCATTTCATCCGCGAGCAATGCGGGCTGAAAATTTCGAGCTTCCACCGTACCATTCGCGCCGTGGCAGCAACCAAGGAAGAAGCTGAGCGCCTGGACACCAAACCTGGCTCTCCCCTGCTCGAGCTCAAGCAGATTGGCTTTTTGGACAGCGGCGCCGCCTTTGAGTATTCGGTCTCGCGCAACGTTGGCGACCGCTTTGAGTTGCACAACGTAACATTGGCATAGGTTTTTGTAGTCATACAGGCGCTCGTTTTGAACAGTTTTACGCGGCGCCCACGCAGCACAATGGGGGTATGAACATGTCCGATTTGATTAAACTGACGCCGATCTTCCACGAGAAAATCTGGGGCGGCCGTCAACTCGAAACCGTATTTGGCTACGACATTCCCGAGGGTCCCATCGGTGAGTGCTGGGCCATCTCGGCCCATCCCAACGGTGACTGCCAGATTGCGGAGGGCCCGTATGCCGGCCACACGCTTTCATGGCTGTGGGCCGAGCACCGCGAGCTCTTTGGCAATTGCGAGGGCAAGGAGTTCCCGCTGCTCATTAAGATTCTGGATGCCAAGGACGACCTTTCGATCCAGATTCATCCCAACGACGAGTACGCCGCCGAGCACGAGAACGGCAGCCTGGGCAAAACCGAGTGCTGGTATGTACTGGACTGCGAGCCCGGTGCCACGATCATCGTCGGCCAGCGCGCCAAGGACCGCGTCGAGGCCGCACAGATGATCGAGGAAGGCCGTTGGGACGACATGCTCAACGTGCTGCCGATCCACAAGGGCGACTTTTTCCAGATTGATTCCGGTACCGTGCACGCCATCAAGACCGGCACGCTCATTTTGGAGACGCAGCAGTCGAGCGACGTGACGTATCGCCTGTACGACTACGACCGCCCCGGCACCGACGGCAAGCTGCGCCCGCTGCACATTGAGCAGAGCCTGGATTGCATCAACTTTAACGCGCAGGCACCGACCGACGGTACCGTAACCACGCCCGAGGTAGATGGCGTAACCGAGCTCGAGTCCAACCCCTGCTACACCGTCGACCGCGTGCGCGTCGACGGCAGCAAGACCCTCGACCAGCGCTGGCCCTTCATGTGTCTGTCGGTCATCGACGGCGAAGGCACCGTCTGCGGCGACCCCGTCCACAAGGGAAGCCACCTGCTGGCCCCGAGCACCGTCAGCTCCATCGACCTCGAAGGCAAGATGGAACTGATCATCAGCCACCTCTAGGTCGCAACAACAACCAAAACGCAACAAGGGGCTCCCCCGTCCACCAACGGAGGAGCCCCTACTCGTATCTACATATCAGCCCACCCGGCTCTCCAGATCAAAAAGCGAACGAGCAGAGCGACGTTCGCAAGCAACGTTATCTAAGGACCTGGGCGGGCGTATGGGGCAACATCGATCGCGAGTTCCGCACGCAAAGGAGGCCACTTAATGTGGCCTCCGTCTTGCGCAGGACTGTCCGAGCAGGCGATGTTGCCCCATACGCCCGCCCAGGTCCGCCGGGATTACGACAGTTTAACGATCGGTGCAAAGCCCTTCATCAGCTTTTTGGTCTGGCCGGTCTTTTCGAATTGAACCTCGATCATGTCTCCGACAACCGAGATGACAGTACCCGTACCAAAGGTCTTGTGACTCACAGTATCGCCCGCGGCAAAGTCCTGCGATGCGCTGGCGCGATCGACCTTGCGCTCCACCGTCGGGGACACCTTGGACGACGGCTTTTTGGCTCGCGGCGCGCCCGAGCCAAAGGTCGAGGCAACACGGCCAGCGTCGGGCGAGACCCCACGATGGCGCTCGGTCCCATAGCTGCTGCCGCCAAAGAAGTCATCAAAGCTCGATCCGCCGCGCGAACCGGAACCGCCGGTCGAGCGCGTATGTGAGCCAAACACCTTGCCGCCATACATGTCCGAGCCCATACCCGAGCCAAACGTGCCGTGACGGTCGCCGCGCTTCTCCCAGCCCGTGCCCTCAAAACCGGCAGAACCGATGCCGCTAAACTCGATGTCCTCAAACGGAATCTCGTTGAGGAAGCGCGAGCGCGGGTTGGCAGAAGTCGAGCCGTAGGTGCGACGCGTGGCCGCATAGGTCAAGAACAGGCGCTTACGGGCGCGCGTGATGGCAACGTAGGCCAGGCGACGCTCCTCCTCGAGCTTGCCCGGGTCATCGCTGCCGCCAAAGTCGTGCACGTGCGGGAAGATGCCCTCCTCCATGCCGGCCACGAACACTGCCGGGAACTCCAGGCCCTTGGCGGAGTGGATGGTCATCATGGTGATGGCATGCGTCTCGCCGGCCAGGGAATCCAAGTCAGAGCGCAGGGCCAGCCACTCCATGAGTGCCGGCAGCGCTTTACAGGTGAGCGGGCCGTAGGTGCGCTCGATCTCGTCGGCATGTACGACACCCGCCGGCATCTCCGTCGGCGCGGCATACGCGTTGCCCGCGATGGCGGCGGCCAGGGCATCCTGCGGCGAGAGCGCCGGGGCGGCTAGGCTATCGAGCGGATTGGAACCTGCAGCATCGCGCGCGCCGACGAGTGCCTCAAACGAGGATGCCGGGGCGGACGGTCCCGGTTTGGGCGCGGGCGCGCTCACCACGACGGGCTCGGGCTCGGCGCCGGCAGGCACGTCGGCAACACCGGCTGCGCGCAGCTCTTCTAAGCTCTCGAGCGTGCCCTCGATATCCTCGTGCGTTTCCTCAAATTCGGCAGCGACGCCCAGAAATTCCTGGATATTCTCGGCACGGCTCTCGGACTCCATGGTGCCCTCGGCGCGAAACGCCTGCAGCAGGCCCGTCTTATCGACAATCATCTCGACAACGTCCTTGAGCTCGCCGTCCATGCGGCGACCCTCGCGCACCAGCGACACAAAGCTCGACAGGCCATTGCGCACCTTGGCGCTAAACATGCCCGTCTCGGCGCACGCGATCTCGCAGGCCTGGAAGAACGAACAGCGGTTGTCGCGCGCCAGCTGCTCGATCTTTTGGATCGAGGTTGAGCCGATGCCGCGGCGCGGTGTGTTAATGATGCGCTTGACGCTCATCTCGTCGGCCGGGTTCACGATCATCTTGAGGTAAGCCATGACGTCGCGGATCTCGGCACGGTCGAAGAATCGCGTGCCTCCCACGATCTTGTAGGGCACGCCCGCGCGCAGGAACATATCTTCGAGGATACGCGACTGGGCGTTGGTGCGATAGAACACGGCGATATCGTCATAGCTCGTGCCTTTGGCATGCAGTTTCTCGATCTCGCCGGCAATCCAGCGGCCCTCGTCGCGCTCGTCGCTCGCTTGGAAGGCCTGGATCTTCTCGCCATCGCCCTCGGCCGTAAACAGGCGCTTGTCCTTGCGCTGCGAGTTGTGGCGCACCACGGCATTGGCGGCGCTCAGGATGTGACCCGTGGAACGATAGTTCTGCTCCAGCTTGACGGTCTTGCAGTTTTTAAAGTCCTTCTCAAAGTCCAGGATGTTGGTGATGTCGGCGCCGCGCCAGCTGTAAATGGACTGGTCATCGTCGCCTACGACCATGAGGTTTTGGTACTTGGCGGCCAGCAGGTTAGCGATCTCGTACTGGACGTGGTTGGTGTCCTGGTACTCGTCGACGCTAATGTAGCGGAAGCGCTCCTGGTACTTTTCGAGCACCTCGGGGCGGGTGCGCAGCAGCTCAAGCGTGCGCACGAGCAGGTCGTCGAAGTCCATCGCATTGGCGGCGCGCAGGCGGCGCTCCAGCTCCAAGTAGACCTGCGCGGCCTTTTTATCGTTGGGGCTATCGGCGCTCTTGAGCATGTCCTCGGGGCCGATCATGGCGTTTTTGGCCGAGCTGATCTTGCTGCGGATCATGTTGATGGGGACCTGCTTTTGCTCGATGCCGAGCGCCTGCATAATGTCACGCACCATGCGCTTTGAGTCATCGTCATCGTAGATGGTGAACTGGCCGGTGTAGCCCAGCAGGTCGGCGTCCTCGCGCAGCATGCGCACGCACATGGCATGGAAGGTGCACACCCACATGCCACGGGTGCCGCTGGGAATGAGTGCCGCCAGACGCTCGCGCATCTCGGCCGCGGCCTTGTTGGTAAACGTGATGGCAAGAACCTGCCAAGGCTTAACACCCAGGTCGCCGAGCATGTGTGCGATGCGGAAGGTCAAGACGCGGGTCTTGCCCGAGCCGGCGCCGGCGAGCACCAGCAACGGGCCCTCGGTGGACAGGACCGCCTCGCGCTGGGCGGGATTAAGGCTGTCGATGTCGACGAGCGGCTTGGCGGGTTTGGGTGCCGGCGCGGGAGCGTCGTAGATGTCGAGCGGGACGAGCTCGGGCTCCGGCGCAGCAGGGGCGGTGTACGCATCGAGCGGCACGGGTTCCGGCGCGGGCGGCACGGGTACCGCGGCGTTCTTTTCCCAGGGCAAGGGCTGGGTCATGGGCGACTCCTCATCTGACGGACGGCGCGCCTGCGGGCGACGCCATAGTTTGAGCCGTACCAGTATACCGAGCCGCGCGGACACCGACGCAAATCACACCACGACTCCGCGCGCCACCGTCAGGCCCGCCCCAGCGGATTTGGCGCAATGGGGTCAGGTTAGTCTGCACCATGTTGCTGCAAAGTAACCTGACCCCAATGCACCAACCAGGGAGCCACCGATATCATGGCAGCAGCAGCGAGCGGCGGCCAGGGCGAACAAATTGGCATGAAAAGAGGGCGGCATAGACCTTTTGGTCATGCCGCCCTCTTTGAATGACAAGTTGTCGTTCTGGCCGCCGCGCAGCGTCAACCAAGTTACAGGCCGAGCATAGGCTCCAGAACGAAGAAGTATGCGAGCACTACGATGCCCAGAATGATGCGGTAAACACCGAAGCACTTAAAGTCGTGACGGCGGACGAAGCCCATGAGCCACTTGATGGCGATGAGCGAAACCACAAAGGCCACAACGCAGCCCACGCCCAGGATAGCGACCTCGTTGGCGCCGAACGTGCCGCCCTTGATGAAATACTTGACCAGCTTGAGCGCGCTCGCGCCAAACATGACAGGGATGGCCAGGAAGAACGTAAACTTGGACGCCACCGAACGCGTGCAGCCCAAAAGTAGGCCACCGATGATGGTGGAGCCGGAACGCGACGTGCCCGGAATCAGCGAAAGCACCTGGAAGCAGCCGATACCCAGCGCAGTCTTCCAGCTCAGATCCTCGAGCGTGGTGATGGAACCAAAGTCCAGATCCTCGTCATCGTCCTCATCCTCAGCGGTAGCCGCGGCGGGCGCCGCAAAGTGCGCACCGGCAGGGCGTCCACCCGACACCACAGCACGCGAACCAAACGAACCGGCAACGGCCGTTTCCTCGCGCTTGCTCGCGCGCCAGTTCTCGATCACGATAAACAGCACGCCGTACACAATGAGCGCCAGCGCCACGACGGGAGCGTTGTAGAAATGCTCCTCCATCCAGTCGTTGAGCGGCAGGCCGATCGCCGCCGCAGGAATGCAGCCGAGCACGATCTTGCCCCACAGCACCCACGTGTCGCGACGGCCCTCCTTGCCCTTGCTGGGCGAGAACGGGTTGAGCTCATGGAAGAACAGGACGCAGACGGCCAAAATGGCGCCAAGCTGAATCACGACCAGGAACATGTTCCAGAACGTCTCGCTCACGTTCATCTTGACGAACTCGTCCACCAAGATCATGTGACCGGTCGACGAGACGGGCAGCCATTCGGTGATGCCCTCGACCAGGCCCATGAAGGCAGATTTTAGAAGCTCGATGATATCCAAAGGGACCCCCTCGTTAGACACCCGCCGATATTGTTCTGCGGACGGTGCGGGCGATGTCCCATTATCAACCGTTCGGGCGCGCCTGCGCCTACCCTTACCAAAAAACTCGTCCGTTCACAGAATTGCGAGCGGTCAAACCGAAATCCTTGGGTATAACTGCAACAAGATAAAGTGTCCGGCGGCCAACGCGCCCGCGCCCGCCCGACGCACGAGCCCCGCGCCCGTGCGATAGACCAAGGAGGAAACCATGAACGAGGGCTACACCAAGGTATTTGTTTCACTCGACGGTACTGAGCAGCAGGATTTTGTGCTCGCACGCGCCATCAAGGTCGCCGCGAACAACGGCGCCAAGCTAATCATCGGCCACGTTATCGATTCCACGGCGCTCGAGAGCGCCGGTTCCTATCCGGTTGATCTGGTCAACGGCCTAGAGGAGGCATTTAAGAACTCCATTGCCAAGCAGCTCGAGGAGGCCAAGGCCAATCCTGACATTCCCGAGGTCGAGGTCATGATTCGCGCCGGCCGCATTCGCGAGACGCTCAAGGACGAGATGCTCGACGTGGTTAAGCCCGACCTGGTGCTCTGCGGCGCACGTGGCCTGTCCTCGATCAAGTATGCGCTGCTGGGTTCGATTTCGACGTTCCTGCTGCGCAATACGGACTGCGACATCTTGGTCGTGAAGTAGCGTTGCTCCCACCGGCCGCGGGGCCTGCGGGGTTTCCACGGGCACGTCCTCGCCGCGTTGCGGCTGCGGGATGTGCCCTTAGGAAACCCCTCCCGGCCCCGCGGCCTTCGCAGCCTTACTTCAACGAGTTGTCTGATAGAAAAATGGCGTGCCGCCCCGTTTGGGGCGGCACGTTTTGTTTGGACGGGCGTTTGCCGTGTGCGTTACTCAAAGTATTGGAACTTGTTCGTCGAGAAGGCGAACGTGACGACGAAGCCTTCGCCGGGCTCGGATGCTGCGGTGACGTCGATGCCCATCTTGGAGCACAGGCGCGCCACCAGGTAGAGGCCGATGCCCGTCGCACGCTTGGTGGTGCGGCCGTTGTCGCCGGTAAAGCCCTTCTCGAACACGCGCGGCAGGTCTGCCGCACACACGCCGCAGCCGTTGTCCGCGACGGTAAGCTCGATGCGCTCGCTTGCCAGACCCTCGTCCAGCAACGCACCCGAAAACACGATCTTTGCGCCGTCCTCACGCGCATATTTAATGCTGTTCTGAATGAGCTGGCCCAGAATAAACTCGAGCCACTTCTCGTCGGTAAAGACCTCAAAGTCGAGGTTCTCGCACACCGGAGCCACGTGCGCCGCGATGAGCTCACGCGCATTGGCCTTAATCGCGCCCGTCACCAGGGTCTTGAGATCCCAGCGGCGAATCAGGTAGTCGCGCTCCACGACTTCCGAGCGCGCGTAGTACAGCGCTTGATCGATATAGCGCTCCACGCGAGCCAGCTCGCGACCCAGGTCATCCACGCGCGACAGGTCGTCTTCGCTGCTGTCCAGGTTTTCCAAAATCAGATGGGCCGCCGCCAGGGGCAGCTTGGCCTCGTGGACCCAGCTCTCGATATAGTCGCGGTAGTCATCGGTCTGACGCCGGCCTTCGGCAACCTCGTCGCAGGCGGCTTTGCCCACCCGGCGCAAGACCTCGTACTCGAGCTCGCCCTCGGCATAGGCCGGGCATTGCACCATCTCCTGCACCCATGCGGGACTCTCGAGCTCCTCTGCCGCGCGCTCCAACTGACGCAGAAAACGGCGACGGCGAGCGTACTCGATCACGATGCCGAGCATACCAAAGATAAAGGACACGCCAACCGCCACGACCACGATAGAAATGGGTGCGCCGGCGACCGTCAGCACAAAGCAGCTCAGCAGCACGCCGCACGTCCACACGGCGACGGGAAGCAGCGCATCTTTAAAGAACTTGCCAAACGACATAGCCAGCCCCTAGACCGAATAGCCCTGGCCGCGGTGCGTGGTCAAATACCCCTTGATGCCGATTTTTTCGAGCGTGGTGCGCAGACGGTTGATGTTGACGGTGAGCGTATTGTCGTCCACGAAGGCGTCGGAGTCCCACAGGTCCTGCATGATGGCCGAGCGCGAGACAATCTTGCCCGCACGGCTCAGAAGCAGTGAGAGGATACGCAGCTCGTTTTTGGTGAGCTCGGTACTGGTGCCGGTTTGCATGTTGGTGACCATGGAGCGAGCGAGATCGAGCTCCAGGCCCTTGTGGACAAGTGTGCTGCGCTCGCCCGCCGCCGCGGTACGACGCAGCAGTGCGTTGATGCGCGCCACGAGCACGCGCGCGCTGTAGGGCTTGGGAACAAAGTCATCCGCGCCGAGCGTCATGGCCATGACCTCGTCAATCTCGGTCGCGCGCGACGTGAGGACGATGATGGGAACCTCGGATTCGCGGCGAACCTCATGGCAGATATGCTGGCCGTCCTTGACGGGAAGCGTCAGGTCGAGCAGCACCAGGTCGGGCGCGGCGGCGAGAATATCGCGCGAGACATGCTCAAACGATTCGCAGGCCTCGATTTCAAACCCGGCGCGGGCAAGGATGTCGATAAGCTCACGACGAATGGGCTCGTCGTCCTCAACGATATAGATTAGCGCCATGGATTCCGCCCCCCCCCTCTTGGTTATCTTGCCCCATTATGACCGCGGATCCGCAGATACGCGCCTCACGCGGCACCAAAGTGACAGAACTGTTCGCGAGTGGCAGAGGCTTGCCCCTCGCTCGCGACGAGCACGGGAATTAAATGAGTTTTTAATCCCCGTCCCAGAAACATCATTTAGCGGCGGGCACGGAGCTTTTCGTAGCCTTCGGCGAAGAAGGCGACCGTAGCGGCGTCCGCCTCGGCGGCGTCCGTCTCGGCAGCGGGGACCACGCCGTGCTCGTCGCTCACCAGGAACAAGGCGCCCTTAAGCTGCGCGGGAATATCTACGCGCGTGACCGGGATGCCCTTGGTCTGGGCCAGCTGCTCGATGAGCGTCGCCGTGCCGCACAGGCACTCGTCCGCCGGCGCCACAAAGGCAAGCTCGCCGTTGTTGACGGCGGCGAGCAGCTCGGGCGCCACGCCAGTTTCGTCAGCCTCGGAGCGGGCCTCGGCGGAACGGGCACGTAGCGCCTTGGCCGACGTATCGGTTAGCGGCTCGTACTCCCCCACCGTCATGGCGGCGTTGCCGTTAACGTCGATCACCAGCATGAGCACGCCGTCGCGTGCGGTGTAATCGCCCTCGGCAAGCGACCACTCAACGTGCTGTTTGGCCCAGCTGAGCATGTTATGGGTAAGCGGCTCGCCCTGCACCAGGCGCTCGGACAGCGCACGAATGTGGCGGTTGAGCATGGGCACCTTTTTGTTGGACATGCGCCAACGGCAGACAAGCGCAGGCTTGTCGAGTGTAAACTTCTCGACCGCCTCCTGATTGGCGCAAAAGTCCTCGTACGCACGCTGATCCTCGGCATTGCCAAACAGCTCGGCATCATCAATCTGGGGCATGGTCATACCTTTCGTGTTAGTCATTCCGTCCTCTTATACCAAAAAGACGGCCCTCCAAACGGAGCAGCCGTCTTTTGCAGAGATTATTTTGTCCCAAGGCGGAACTTAGTGGCGGAAGTGGCGGGCGCCCGTAAACACCATAGCAATATTGTGCTCGTTGCAGGCCTGGATGCTCTCGTCATCGCGCTTGGAGCCGCCGGGCTGGATGATGCAAGTCACACCGTGCTCGGCAAGCACGTCGACGTTGTCGCGGAACGGGAAGAATGCGTCGCTTGCGCAGGCAAAGCCGCCCTTCTCCACGCCCTCGCGCTCGCAGAAGTCCTCGGCGCGCTCGCAGGCAAGCAGTGCGGAGTCAACGCGGTTGGGCTGACCCGGGCCCATGCCAATGCCGGCCTTGCCCTTGGAGACCAGGATGGCGTTGGACTTGACGCCCTTGCAGACCTTCCAGGCAAACTCGAGCTCGGCCATCTCGGCGTCGGTGGGCTTGCGGTCGGTGGGGAACGTAAAGGTCGCGGGGTCCTCGGTCACGTGGTCGACCTCCTGCACCAGCATGCCGCCGTCGACGGAGCGCAGCTCCACCTGGGCGCCGTGGTCCACGCCGCCGGTCGCCAACACGCGCAGGTTGGGGCGCTTGGCCATGCGCTCGAGCGCCTCGGCAGTGTAGCTCGGGGCGATGATGACCTCGACGAACTGCTTGTTCTGATCGGCAAAGTGTTCAACCAGATCAAAGGGAACCTCGCGGTTGCAGGCGATGATGCCGCCAAAGGCGCTCTTGGGATCGCAAGCGAAAGCGCGGTCGTAGGCAGCCGTGATGTCCTCGGCAACGGCGGAACCGCAGGGGTTCTGGTGCTTGAGGATTACGCAGGCCGGCTCGTCGAACTCGCGGACCAGGTTCCAAGCGGCGTCGGCATCCAGATAGTTGTTGTAGCTGAGCGGCTTGCCCTGGATCTGCTTGGAGCCCACGAGCGGGAACTGCGAGCTCGCGGTGTTCTCGCAGCCCTCGGCAAAGCGATAGACTGTGGCTTTCTGCTGCGGGTTCTCGCCATAGCGCAGGTCGTCGACCTTCTCCAGCGAAATCTCGAGCTTGGCAGAGGTGTCCGCCACGTCGCTTGCCTGGGCGGCGAGCCAGCGGGAGATGGCCGTGTCGTAGGCGGCGGTGGTCTGGTAGACCTTCACCTGCAGGCGACGACGGGTGGAAAGCGTGGTGCAGCCACCGGTCTCGTGCATCTCGGCCAGGACGGCATCATAGTCGGCCGGGTCGGAAATGACGGTAACGCTCGTGGCGTTCTTGGCGGCAGAGCGCAGCATGGAGGGGCCACCGATGTCGATGTGCTCGATGGCGTCCGCGAAGGTGACCTCGGAGTTGGCGACGGTCTTCTCGAACTCGTACAGGTTGACGACGACCAGGTCGATCAGCTTAATGCCGTGCTGAGCCGCCTCCTGCATGTGCTGCTCGGAATCGCGGCGGGCCAGCAGCGCGCCATGAACCTTGGGGTGCAGGGTCTTAACGCGGCCGTCCATCATCTCGGGATAGCCCGTGAACTCCTCGATGGGGGTTACGGGAATGCCCGCGTCCTCGATGGCACGAGCCGTGCCGCCCGTAGAGATGATCTCGACGCCAAAGTCGTCAACCAGCGTCCGTGCGAAATCGACGACGCCCGTCTTATCGGTAACCGAGATCAACGCGCGTGCGATCTTCACATCAGATCCCATGCAGTCCTCCTGTCTGGTACGCCGCCGTGCTCTGTGAGTCGGTGATACGTCGATCTGCAGCGCTCGCGCAGCGGCATTGAAAATACTGATTTAATGTAGCGCATCGAGCGCATCGATGCACCCCGCAACGGGCGCATGTGCAGAAAAAGTTTGCGAGCGGAGGGGATGGGCATGGCACCGGGCACGGTGAGTTCATGGAACACAGGGGCACCATAATTAGATGCCAATGGCGTGGTAGAACTGTGCTCGATATGCATCCGCAAAAGAAAGAGGCGCCATGGTCTCGCGGGTTCTCTACCGACCGTTTGATACCGAAGACTTCGACGCCATCGCGCTGATTCTGCAGCAGCTTTGGCATAACAATTCGGATAACGATGAGTACAACCGCCTTGAGGCCGCGTGCGACCTCGCCTATTGCCTTTCGTCGTCGACGTTTTCACAGGTTGCCGTAATCGACGGTCAGGCGCGTGGCATTTCGCTCGCGCGTGCGGGACAGAGCTCCGGCACCACTATCAACGAGCATTGGATGGATACCGAACGCGCGCTGCTATCGCAGATGCGTGAGCTAGAGCCCGATGCGTGCGCCGAGTATCTCTCGTTTGTGCGCGCAACCATCCGAACCAACAACCGCCTGCTCGAGAGCAGCCCGTTGCCGCACGACAACGAGGTCACGCTGCTTGCCGTGGATCGCGATGTCCATGGCCTGGGCGTTGGCACGGTTCTGCTCGATGCCGCGGTCTCGCACCTGTCCTCGCTTGGAGCGACGAGGGCGCACCTGTACACCGACTCCAACTGCTCGTGGAAGTTCTACGAGCTGCACGGCTTTAAGCGCACGGCCACGCACCGCGCCAACCGCGAAGAGCGCCGTCACGACATGCCGCGCGAAAGCTTTCTCTACGAACTCGACCTAACAGCCTAAACCCGGCAGTTAGGGACGTTCCTTTTGTGCCGGCACCCCGGGACACTCCTTGGCAGCAACCGCACCTAGTTGTTGGGGACATTCTTGGGTAACACAGTCGACGAAACCCTCGTTGGCGTCGCCCTATAGAGGGGTCTGCAAATAGCTGTGGGCAAAAAACATCAAATATGAGTACTGTTACCTTTTTAGTAGCAGCGATTTGGGGCATTTTAGAGGCTTTTAGACATAGCAGCCAGTCAGGCGAGCTGACGTATTTCCACAAATGTTCAATAAAATGGGCCCCTAACGAGAGATAATCTCATTAGGAGCCCATTATTTAGTGCAAATATATGTCACTATAATGGCAACAGTACTCATATTTGGCATTTTTTGCCCACTGCCCCCTGTGTGGGGATCCGTAACGGAAAGATAGACCCATTTCAAAGCATAAAAATGGGATAGATTTTCCGCCAACAGTCGCCGGAGAAGATCCATCCCAAAAATCAGAACGCGCTAGAACGTTCCGCCGCCGCCTCCGCCGACGCCGCCACCACCGCCGCCAGAGAAGCCGCCGCCGCTGCCGCCGCTCGAGCTATCGGAGCTCGAAGCCAGCTCGCGGATGGTCTCGTGATACACGTCATCGAATGAATCGAGCGGGGACTCGGTACCGTAATGATGGTAGTACCACCAGTAGCAGGGGTAGTTGTCGTAGAAATCGTCGCTGTTGCGCAGGTCCGCAGGCACGGCCTCGGCAAGCTGACGCAGCACTTCCTTGGAAACACCCAGCGCCACGCCCATCACCAGCAGCTTGTTCCACAGCACCAGATCGCCCGGGACGGCTTCCTTTAGACGAGTGAAGTCCTCGAGCCAATGCTTAAGTGCCTTGCAGCGAGCCGCCACCTCGGCGCCCTCCGGCGTAAAGCGGCGAAACGTAAGGCCCACGCCGATACCCACCAGCACAATCGGCACCGAGATAACCGCGGCGGTGATGTTCGCCTGTGCGCCATCGGTAAAGAAAATGGATCCCACGGGAACAAAGGCAATCAGGATACCAAGAACCAGGCAAAACACCATTGCAACAATGCCGTCTGAGGCAACGTACTCGCTATCGGCCAGCTTGCCCTTAACGGTGTTCTGATAGTCCTCGAGCTTGTCGCCCACGGGTGTAGCGTGCTGCTTGACGTAGTGCTGCAGCTCGTCGAACGTGCGCGAGCGATCGCCGTTCTCGTCAGGCTTAGTACCGGCAAAGAAGACCTTGAGCACCATGTGGTCAATGCCCTTGGCCGACTTCCAGCCCGCATCACTCACCGTCACGCGATACGTCTGCTCTTCTTTTTCACGCCCCAACAGACCCTTCTTGGCCTTGGTCACGGTCGCCTGCTCCAGCTTGATCACACGGTCGTCAGTGAGCTTCATGAGCGTGGCGATATATGCCTGATCGGGCACCTCGTTCCAGCTCATGAGGGCCGAAAGCACGGCGGGATGGTCGGCCGAAGGCACATCGCGGAAATATTCGTCCTGGAAAAGCGGCTTGGGCTTGCGCTTGCGCAGCTTGAGCATAACGATTGTGCCGGTAAAGGCCACCGCCGCAACAACACTTAGCACGGCAAGTGCATTGGCAATCATGCGAGCGTGAGCGCGGCGGGCGTTAGCTTCGTCGGCCCATTCCTTCTCTTCGCTCAGGATCGTTGACATGCGCTCTTCGCCCGAAGCGGCAAGCTGCGGCACCCAGTCGCTAGGGAAGGCGATGCGTGCCTCGGCGAATTCGCCCTGGTGCACGCAGGGAATGGTATAGGTGACCATGGGCTCGTCCTCATCGAGCGACACGTCGCCCGTCAGCGGACCATGGCCCCATGCGCGGAAGTTATCGCCCTTGACGGCCGCCGTCCCGGCAGCGGCATTCGCGAAGCACACTTCCATCTCGACGTCATCGGAATCCGCAGACCAGCCGTCACCTACGAACTTCCAGTAGAGCTCGGCGGTATCGGCCCAGTTCATAACCGCACCGGTCATGGTGTAGCTCACGTAGTAGATTGCGCTGTCGCCGCTCTCGTGAGGGCTGAACACCTTAATTCTTACGCCGTCACCGGTCTGCTCGACCGTGTAGACGCCAGAGTCGCCCTTGTTCGCGCTATCGACTTTGTTAAACGCGGTGTCCTCTTCCTCGACACTCAGCACGTCGACGCCCGCCGTGCCGCCCTGCTGGTTGGAGCCCGTATTGATCTCCCAAAACACGCCGTTGATGTCGTCGTCGAAATCAAACTGGCGTCCCTCGACAACGGTCAGCGATCCATCGGCCTCGACCGTGGCACTGATATAGGTCTGGGTCATGGAGTAGCCGTCGGCGTGCGCGGCGACAGGCAGCAGCAACAACGCAAGCGCGACGAGCACGCAGACGGAAGCGAATCGCGCAAACAGGTGGCGCTGCCGGCTGACTTTGGCGGCGAGGGTGTTCATAGGCACATCCTTTGTCTGTAAAACCAACAGCGCCATTGTCCCACGTTTGCGGGTACGCATGACGAACATCTAGGCGACCGGAGCGCCAAACGGGATGAAAGTCACACCCGCACCCCAACAGCCAGTCATTGGGGACGTTCTTAAATGACCAGTCATTAGGGACACCCTTGGCATGGCCTGCGCCAGCAATAGATACCACTTCACAGCTCCGTCACAGGTGTAGCGGCTTTGTGTGGGCGCGGCATGCGCTGACTGAGCCGCCAGCCGAGGGGCATAAAGCAGTCGAGCGAAAACGGTTTGCCCCTTTGCCGTTCGCTCGAGGATCATGTCCCCCTTTTCCGCGGAAACCCCGGCAGTTGCGAAGAGCTGCCGGGGTTTCTGTCGTTTGTGAGGCTAAGTCGGTACGCAGCGATCGAGACCTTGAGCCGCAAACCCACCGTGCGCAATGCGCACCGCCGCCAACTTGTGAGCGCGGCAACGCCTTCCCTGCCAAGCCCCGCGCTATACTCATCCGCATGGATATCAAAACACGCAACATAGCAACGCCCGCCGCGGACGCACCAGCAACGGCAGTGCCCACCCCCGTCGTGGGCCGCTTTGCCCCGTCGCCCTCGGGCCGCATGCACTTGGGCAACGTGTTCAGCTGCTTGTGCGCATGGCTTTCGGCCCGCAGCCAGGGCGGCAGCATCGTGTTGCGTATCGAGGACCTGGACGATCGCTGCAAGCGCCCGGAACTTGCCGCTCAACTGATTGACGATCTGACCTGGCTGGGGCTCGAGTGGGACGAAGGCCCCTACTACCAGCACGATCGCCCGGATCTGTACGAGGACGCCCTGCGCCAGCTGCAAGACGCCGGCCTCACCTATCCCTGTTTTTGCACGCGTGCCGAACTCCACGCCGCGAGCGCGCCGCACGCCAGCGACGGCACGCCCATCTACCGCGGCGCCTGCAGAGGTCTTTCTGCTGATGAAATCACCCGCCGCAGTGCCCTGCGTGCTCCGGCCACGCGCCTGCGCGTGCCCACCGTCGACGACCTCGCCAGCGACGTGATCGAATTCGTGGACCGCACGTACGGAGCCCAATGCGAAGCACTCGCCACCGAGTGCGGTGACTTTTTGGTGCGCCGCAGCGACGGCGTGTTTGCCTATCAGCTGGCCGTGGTGGTCGACGACGCTGCCATGGGCGTCACCGAGATCGTACGCGGATGCGACCTGCTTGGTTCCACGCCGCGCCAGATCTATCTGCAACATCTGCTGGGACTGCCCACGCCGCACTACGCGCACATTCCGCTGCTCATGTCACCGGACGGCCGCCGCCTTTCCAAGCGCGATCGCGATCTGGACCTGGGCGAGCTCCGCACCCGCTTTGGCACACCCGAGGCACTGTTGGGATGGCTCGCCGGGCAAACAGGCATCGCGCCGGACACCACGCCGCGTACCGCCGAGCAGCTGGTCGAGCACTTTAGCTGGGACGTCATCCGCGCGCATCGGGAGAACATCACTGTAACGGTCGAGTAGCCAGCCACCCCGCCTCTACGCAACATCCCAGGGCTGGAGTTCGTCACCCAAGCGAACGATGCAGTCGTAGAGCACGGTGTGACGCTCGGCCGGGTTGGTATCCCGATGAAAATGCCCGTAGTACCAGCGCTTGTAGTCCAAGCGGTCTTCCAGCTCATCGAAAAATGCCGTAAGCCGATCAACGGAGGGGCAATTCCAGCCGGACGCTGGATAAAGCGTGGACGAAAGCATGCGCGTAGAGCAGGTGTGAGTGATCACGTAGTCGACCGTCCAGCCCACGCTGTCGAGCTTTGCCCGCGCCTCCTCAAAGTTGCGCTCGTCCGGCAGCTCCTGCGGCCACCAGCTGGAATACGGAATGCGGTATTCCTTGTCCACGCTCGTGGCGCCGCCCATGGTAAAGACCGTTGAGCCGTCGAGCTCAAAAACCTCGCCGCGCGTCAGGCGCCGTATGGGCGAGGTATCCGACAGGCGCTGCGTCAGCCCACCGTGCCACAACTCCATGGGGCGTTCCGCCCAGTGATCGAAACGCTCGTGGTTGCCGTCGACAAACAGCACGGTGTAGGGGCGCGACTCCAGCCAAGCAATATCGGCACATTCCTCGGTAGAAAAGTCCCAGGGAAAGCCAAAGTCGCCCGCGATGATGAGATAGTCGTCGCTCGCCAGGCTATCCCCAAGCTCCCAATCGCGCAGCTTTTGCATGTCGAGCCCACCGTGAATGTCGCCCGTCACATAGACCGTCATCGGATCACCACTTCCCTGTAAGTCGCTAGCCCACATTCTGCACGATCGCCAAGCAAACCGTTCCAGCCCTTCCGTCCCTTAGGGCTTACCCTTCGTTCTTCCATCCAAACGGGTCAAGCACCCAAAAAACCAGATCGAGCACGCCGCCGGTCATCATGGCGCCGGCAAGGGCCATGCAAACGTGCAGAGAACTGGCACTTCGGAGCACGTCGAATGGCCCCAGAACAGCCAGCAGCGCGACCGCTGCGCCGGCAAGGCACAACGCGAGGCACGGCCCCGCGTCCTTGACGCACTTCTTTGCGAGATGCTTGGTGTTATCGCTCATTGGTATCGAACTCCTTAGAGGGTCGTTGTTTGGGTACATGCCGCCGCGGCAGAGCAGGGCGGCAGGGTAAGTGTCCCATGCCGTGCGGACATCAATGGAGAAACCGCCTGCTCGACCAACCTTTGACGCCGTTTTGCACCGGCACCCCATCCCCCGCTATCGAGGTCTAATACTTTTCCCACCGCTACCCAAAAACTCATCCAACATTAATCTTGGCTCAAGAATCGCTTAATCTATAACCTGCACTATAGAGTTCGAACAAGGGGCGGGGCGGCGCCGCGCAACGCAGGCCGCCGAACGCAACGCTCGCGCCCATCGAACGAAAGGACAGGTCATGGACGACCTCGAAAAAGTTGAAACCATCCGCACCAAGTGCAACGTGAGCTACACCGATGCCAAGGCCGCGCTCGACGCCGCCGACGGCAACGTTTTGGACGCCATCATTTGGCTCGAGTCGCAGGGCAAGACGCAGACCACATCGGCGCACGCCGCCACCGAGTCCGCGCCAGTCGATGAGCCCTCGGCCGAGATGGTCGCCGCGCAGGCCGCCTACGAGAAGTCGAGCGAAAAGACCGACTTCTCCAAGAAGATGGACGGCGTGTGGGAGTACCTCAAAAAGCTCTTCCGCCTGAGCCTGGACACCAAGTTTATCGCCACGCGCCGCGATGCGATCATCTTCAACATCCCCATCCTGATCCCCATCATCGCCCTGTTTGCCTGGGGCGCTACGATTTGGCTGATGCTGATTGGCCTGTTCTTTGGCATGCGCTACCGCATCGATAGCGACGGCGACGTGCCCGGCAGCATCAACAACCTTATGAATCACGCCGCCGATGCCGCGGATGACATCAAGCAAAATCTCAACGACGACAAGTAATCGCAGACGGGGGCACGCATGGCACGGATCCTGATCGTAGAGGACGAGGAGAAAATCGCCCGCTTTGTGACGCTCGAGCTGGAGCACGAGGGCTACCAGGTGGAACACGCCGCCGATGGCCGCACCGCTGTGGACCTGGCGCTGGAGCGCAACTACGATCTTATTCTGCTCGATGTGCTGTTGCCGCAGCTCAACGGCATGGAGGTGCTGCGACGCGTCCGCAAGCACAAGGATGTACCGGTGATCATGGTCACCGCGCGCGATGCCGTGATGGACAAGGTGGCCGGGCTCGATGCCGGCGCCGACGATTACCTGACCAAGCCATTTGCGATTGAGGAGCTGTTCGCACGGATCCGCGTGGCGCTGAAGCGCTCGGAGGCCGTGCGGGCGGCTTCGGGTGCGGGCGGCTTCGGTGCCGGGGCGGGCATGGCGGGCGGTGCGACCGGCAACGCCGCCACGATGTCCCAAGCCAGCGACACGGTCCAGACATCCGCCGCGCCCTCCCCCGCCACGCTCACTGTGGGCTCGGTCGCGCTCGATCCCGACCGCCGCGAAGTCACCGTCGCAGGCTCGCCCATCGCGCTCACGGCCCGCGAGTTCGACGTCCTCGCCCTGCTTATGACACATGCCGACACCGTGCTCACGCGCGAGCGCATCGCGCACGAGGCGCTGGGCTACGAATACGTGGGCGACACCAACAACGTCGACGTGCATATCGCGCACCTGCGTGCCAAGATCGAAGACGCCGGTGGTACCCGCATCATCCAGACCGTGCGCGGGGTGGGCTATGTCTGCCGCGCGTAACGCCGAGGCCAAGCGCGTTACATCCATCGCCCGCGCCATCAACTGGAGCTATATGTGGCGCCGCTTGATGAGCTATGTCTGGCTCGATCTGTTGCTGATGGTGATTGCGGCGGCGATCCTCGTCTATGGATACAACCAGACGCTGCCCGACGGCGCGTTTACCGCAGGATGGATCCCCGGCGCCACCGTTCACGGCATGTCGCTGACGCCCGCGCGCGGCTGGGACCCGGCAACGCTCACCTATACCGTCGAGCTTGCGCGTACCACCAAGACTTTCCCCCTCGCGCAGGACCTCGTCGCGCTATGGCCTCTCTACCTTGTCGTTGTGGGTTGGCAGGTCATCAGCGTGCTCGACATGCTCGGCGGCGCCCGTCGCGTGCGCCGCACCATGGCACCGCTCAACGACCTGGCCTTGCGCGTGGACGAACTCGGCCGTATGCAGCTCTCCGGCGGCAAGATGGAAACACTGGAGCAGGCCATCGAGCGCGCAAGCGTCGACTCGCCGAGCGTCACTACCGGCGACGCCGACCTGGCAAGCATCGAGGTTGCACTTAACCGCCTACTGCGCCAGATGCAAGAGGCCAAACTGCAGCAAATGCGCTTTGTCAACGATGCGAGCCACGAGCTGCGCACGCCCATCGCGGTGATTCAGGGCTACGTAAACATGCTCGATCGCTGGGGCAAAGACGACCCGGACGTGCTGGCAGAATCCATCGCGTCCCTCAAGGCCGAAAGCGAGCACATGCAAGAGCTCGTGGAGCAGCTGCTGTTTTTGGCGCGCGGCGATGCCGGGCGCACGGTCCTGCGGCGCGCAAATACCAACCTTGCCGCACTGGTCGGCGAGGTATGCGAGGAATCGCAGATGATCGATACCGAGCACACGTATCGGCTGGCCTTTGACGCTGCGCTTGTCAGCGACCCGCGCTGCGACGCGTCCGTCGACGTGGCGCTCGTGAAGCAGGCTCTGCGCGTGATCGTGCAAAACGCCGCCAAGTACTCGGATGCGGGAACGACCGTCACATTTGGCGTAGCGCCCGATGTGGGCACGGGCACGATCGATATAGCCGTTGAGGACGAGGGCATCGGCATGAACCAGGAATCCGCAGCTCACGCGTTCGAGCGGTTCTACCGTGCCGACAACGCGCGCGATGCCGGCGCACAGGGTTCGGGTCTGGGGCTTGCGATCGCCAAGTGGATCGTCGACAGCCACGGCGGCGTCATCGGTGTGACCTCGGTCGAAGGGGTCGGCAGCCGCTTTACGATTCGCCTGCCACGATAGGAAGCCCCTCGGCATAAATAAAGGGATAGGGCCACGCGGCCCTATCCCTTTTTGCCGCTATGGCAGCTTGTGCGCTACTCGCGGCACAGGTGCACGGCGAAACCGGCGAACTCGCGCTTAAAGTACACGAGCTTGGTACCACCGTCGGGCAGCAGCGCGCGCGACTCTTCGTTGACCTCGAGCCCGCGCTCGGCAAACCACTTCTCAGCTGCATCGATGTCGTTAACGGCAAAGCCGATGTGGCCCTTGGTGCCACGACCGTTCTGCTTCATGATCTCGACCAGCGAATCGTTGAAGTACGAAACCGGGGTCTCGATGACGGGCAGGCCCATCATCGTCGAGAACAGCTCCGCAATCTCCAAGGCGTCTGCCGGGTCGGCGGCGTTAATGCCCACATGGGCAACGCGCATGCCAAAGAGCTCGACCGGATTGGCGTTCTGCTCACTCATGCAGTCAGCGCCTACTGAGCCATGACGTCAAGAACGGCCTTCTCGGCAGCGACGCGGTTCATGCCGGTCATGAAGGGCACGCCGCTCACGTACGGGCAGGTAAGGCCCTCGGGGGCAACGGTGGTGGCGATCAGCAGATCGGCGCCCTCGTCGCAAACGTCCTTGGCCTCGGAGATGGCGCACTGCACGATCTCGTACTTGTCGGCGTAACCGTTGGCGTCGAGCATGGTGGCGACCTTCTGGGCAACGAGCGTGGAAGTAGCAGCGCCAGCACCGCAAGCCAAAACGATCTTCTTCATAGGTAATGTCTCCCTTCATGGTTTACTTTAGGTAAGTGTACCGCAGCGAGCGATGGCACTCGGCCTCGATGCGCTTTTATGCCAGTTTGCTTGCACGCCGCGTATAATACATCTAGCACGTGTTGTCATACCGCTCGCTTTACGAGCGACTAAGGACTCTAAAATGCCCGATTCCCGCACCCTCTGGACCGCCGTCGTCATTATTTGTATCGCCATATCGGTGTTCTTTAGCGTAAAAAAACGCACCACGTTTAAGCGCCTGCAACAGCTTATGGCTGCCAAGCAGTGGGACGAGTTCGATCGTTTGCTCGATGGCAAACTCACCAGCATGCTGTACCCGCGCTATAACCGCGACTACCTGCGCCTGAACTCCTATCTGCTGCGCGAGGACCACGAGCGCGCCGACGAGATGTTCGATTTGCTGCTGGGACTCAATCTGCCCAAGATGCAGCGCGTCGACCTGGTGATTAAGGCCTTTAACTACTACGTTGGCCAGGAGGACCGCAAAAAGTCCAAAGAGTTGTTGCACGAGATCAAGGGCTTTGAGGGCGGTCAGGCCGAGGCAGTTGCGCACGAGTGTCAGCTGATGTACGACACGATGATCCTCAAGCGCCACAACGACATTCCCGAGCTGGAGCGCATGCTCAAGGAGGCCGGCGACGACCCGGTCAAGCGCTGCCGCTTGGAGTACCTGCTGGCCCTGCAATACCAAAACAAGGGCGACGAGGCAAAGTCCCAAGAGTTCCTGGAGAAGTCGGGCCAACACTCGATGGCCGTCAACGCGTAACGGACGGCTTGTGCTAGACTTCTAGTCTCACGGGGGCGTGGCGGAATTGGCATACGCAGGAGACTTAAAATCTCTCGCCGCAAGGATTGTGGGTTCGAGTCCCACCGCCCCTACCATGTAGTGCTTACGAGCCCGTGTTCCCTGGGGATGCGGGCTCGTTTCTTTAAGATGCCGGCGGGACTCGAACCCGCGAGGGGGCGAGCGTTAAGCGGACGCGCAGCGTCCGTAGCGAGCCGGCGAGGGCGCCGACAGGCGGCCGAAGCCGGTGCGTATTTGCGCAGCAAATACGCAGACGTCCCACCGCCCCTACCATTTGGCTTTTACGAGCCCGTGTCCCCCAGGGATGCGGGCTCGTTTCTTTTACACGCCGGCGGGGCTCTAAGTTGCGGTGGAATAGTTCCTGTTTTGGCAGTTTACCAGCCCATTTAGGAACTATTCCACCGCGACTTAGGTTGGTGTTCCCACATTTTCCGATGGAAAAACGTGGTTGTCTCCCACATTTTCCGATGGAAAAACGTGGTTGTCTCCCACATTTTCCGATGGAAACTCCCAAATGGCCTTATACTAGCCGAGAGGGTTGGGAGGCAATATGCAGCGACAGCTTATGAGTGAACTTATCGCTTGGAAATCAAGGGCGAATCGCAAACCTCTCTTGCTTAAGGGAGCCCGCCAGACAGGAAAGACTTGGCTTCTTAACGAATTCGCAAGCCAGCAGTATCGAAACGTCATTCGTTTTGACTTTATGCTCGAGCCGAGCACACGCTCGCTGTTCGATGGGAACCTCGACCCCAAGCGCATCATCTCCCAGATAGAACTCCTACGTGGCCAAACCGTAACGCCGGAAGACACGCTCATCATCTTCGACGAGATCCAAGAGGCGCCACGCGGGATCACCTCGCTCAAGTACTTCAACGAGCTTGCACCCGAATGCCACATCGTGGCAGCCGGTTCCTATATGGGCCTCGCGCTCCGACGCGAAAACGAGTCATTTCCCGTCGGCAAAATCGACCAGCTCACCATGCGTCCCATGGGGTTTGCTGAGTTCGTTCGTGCCGTCGACGGCAACCCGCTCGCCGACGCCATCCTTGCCGCAGACATGAACCTTCTAGCAAACGTTACCGAAAAGCTCGAGCACTTGCTCAAGGAATACCTTGTTGTCGGCGGTATGCCCGAAGTTGTCTCCACTTTCGCCGAGACACGCGACTTCATCGAAGCCCGAAGGCTTCAACAGCAAATCATCGAGGCTTACGAATCCGATTTTGGCAAACATGCACCCGCCCGCATCGTCGAGCGCATGAGGTTGGTTTGGAAATCCCTTCCCGGCCAGCTTGCAAAGGAGAACAAGAAGTTTGTCTATGGCGCCCTTCGTCCCGGAGCGCGCGCACGCGATTTCGAGGAAAGCCTCCAGTGGCTCACGGACTACGGAATCGTTCATAAGGTGCCACGTGTTTCCGCTCTAAAGGCGCCGCTCTCGAGCTACGAAGACCTCTCGGGCTTCAAGCTGTTCTGCATCGACACCGGCATCCTCGGAGCGCTCTCCGGTCTCTCTCCGGCCATCGTTCTTAACGGATCTGCTGTTTTTACCGAGTTCAAAGGTTCGCTGACCGAACAATACGTCGCGCAGGAGCTTTTGCTCCAGGACAAAACTCCCGCGTATTGGTCCTCTACCTCTGGCAATGCCGAAACCGACTTTGCCATCGACCATGCGGGAACCGTGCTTCCGCTTGAGGTCAAGGCGGCAGAGAACCTTAAAGCGAAGAGTCTGAAAATAGCCTGCGAAAAATTCAAGCTCGAGCGTTGCGTGAGGAGCTCCCTGGCGACATATAGAGACGAGGGCATGCTCGTCAATATTCCGCTTTGGGAGATTGGGCAGATCGACAAGCTGGCATAGGCGCTGTGGGGACGCCCCGCAAGGACTGTCCCCAGGTGCCGGCAGAGACGATATGAGCAGGACATAAAAACATTGAGAGCCCCTGCTGCATGAAAGACCGCGGATTAGGCCGACAATGGTGA